>NZ_JAVDWP010000008.1:0-155858 GCF_031457365.1 Pseudotabrizicola sp. 4114
TTCAACATGTGAGCAGGGCATGGAAACCTCCATCTAACCCTCTGAAGTTACTCATTTGTCGCAACTGAAGATAGAATGTGCCCGCTTACATTTCTGAATCCTATAATCCATATTATGTAATGCAGAGAGGCGCAGCCTCTCGAACTCCAGGTGCGACACCATACATATTCACAACTTGCCATATGTTGACGGCTTCCCTATGCAAGCGGTAACGCGGAGTATGTGATGAGACGATATTTTCCGATCCTTGACTGGCTGGCGGTCTATGACAAGCCGACCTTTGGCGCTGATCTGATGGCGGCGCTGATCGTGACCATCATGCTGATCCCGCAATCGCTGGCCTATGCGCTGCTGGCTGGTCTGCCGGCCGAGGTCGGGCTTTACGCCTCGATCGCGCCGCTGCTGGTTTACGCGGTTTTTGGCACCTCGCGCACGCTGGCGGTTGGGCCGGTGGCGGTGGTCAGCCTGATGACGGCGGCGGCGGTCGGCCAGATCGCAGCGCAAGGCACCGCGGAGTATCTGGGCGCTGCCATTGCCATGGCGGTGCTGTCGGGACTGATACTGCTTTGCATGGGCCTGCTGCGGTTGGGCTTCATCGCCAATTTCCTCAGCCATCCGGTGATCTCGGGGTTCATCAGCGCGTCGGCGGTGCTGATCGCCGTTGGCCAGCTGCCGGGCATCCTTGGCATTGCCGCGCCGGGCCATACGCTGGTGGCGGTGGCGACCGGTATCCTGACCGGCATCAGCGGGCTGAACCCGGTGACGCTGCTGATCGGCGGCTTTGCGCTGGGGTTTCTGTGGTGGGCGCGCACTCGGCTGAAAGCGGCGCTGCTGCGCGCGGGCGTCAGGCCGGGTCTGGCCGGGGTGATCGTGCGTGCCGCGCCGGTGCTGGCGGTGGCGCTGACCACGCTGGCCACCTGGGGTTTCGGGCTGGCCGCGCATGGCGTGGCGGTGGTGGGCGACATTCCGACCGGCCTGCCGATGCCCGCGCTGCCGCCGCTGGATCCGGCCCTGTGGCAGGCGATCCTGCTGCCCGCCGCGCTGATCTCCTTGGTGGGCTATGTGGAAACCGTGTCGGTGGCGCAGACCCTCGCCGCCAAACGGCGGCAAAGGATTGATCCGGATCAGGAACTGGTGGCGCTCGGTGCCGCCAATATCGGTGCCGGGCTGTCGGGCGGCTTTCCGGTGACGGGAGGATTTGCGCGGTCGGTGGTGAATTTTGATGCCGGGGCGCAGACTCCGGCGGCGGGTGCGTTTACCGCCCTTGCCATGGCGCTGGCGACGCTGTTTCTGACCCCCCTGCTCAGCCATCTGCCAAAGGCCACGCTGGCGGCCACCATCATCGTCGCGGTGCTGGGGCTGGTCGATCTGGCCGCAATCCGGCGGGTCTGGGCGTCAAACCGCGCCGATTTTGCCGCGATGGCGGCGACGATCCTGCTGACGCTGCTGGTGGGTGTCGAGGCGGGCATCGCTGCTGGTGTGGCGTTGTCGATCCTGCTGCATCTGTACCGAACGTCGCAGCCGCATGTGGCGGTGATCGGTCAGGTGCAGGGCACCGAGCATTTCCGCAACGTGCGCCGCCACACCGTGACCACGGTGCCCGATGTGCTGGCCCTGCGGATCGACGAGGCGCTGTATTTCCCCAATGCCCGCTTTCTGGAAGATACCCTGCTGGGCGCGGTTGCCGAAGACAAGGCGATCCGCCACATCGTGCTGAACTGTGTCGCCGTCAATGACATCGACAGCAGCGCGGTCGAGAGTCTGGAGGCGATCAACGCCCGCCTGCACGACGCCGGGGTGCAATTGCATCTGGCCGAGGTCAAGGGGCCGGTGATGGACCGGCTGTTGCGCACCCATCTGCTGCACGACCTGACTGGCGCGGTGCATCTGACGATGTATGACGCCATGCTCGCGCTGGCCCCGCAGGCCGCGCGAGATTGCCGGGCCCTGCCCCGCTGCGAGACCGCCAAGCCCTAGACCACGGCACGCTCTCGAAACGCGCGGCCCTCGACCATGCGGGCCACCGACAGATCGCTCAGATCCAGCGTCTGCCAGCCGCCGGTCAGGATCTGTTCGGCGATGCCGCGCCCGACGGCGGGCGATTGCTGCAAGCCGTGGCCGGAAAACCCGTTGCACAGGTGCAGGTTCGCCACCTCGGGGTGCGGGCCCAGAATGGCGTTCTGATCCAGCGTGTTATAGGCGTAATGCCCGACCCAGTGCCGCACGACCTTTACCGCGTCAAACCCCGGCGCGCGGGCATAGAGCTGTTCCCAGATCACCTCTTCAAACAGGTGCAGATCCGGCTCGAAATCATCGGCGGCACAGGGGCCGTCATTCTGCGGCACGGTGGCGGTGATCCAGTGGTTTTGCTCGGGCCGCAGATAGAACCCGGCATCGACCAGCAAGGGCGCATCCGGGTGGCGCGCATTGGGCGCGTCGATCACAAACACCGTGCGCTTGCGCGGCTCCACCGCCAGATCAAGGCCCGCCATCCGGCATACCTGAGCCGCGCGGGTGCCGGCGGCGTTCACGGCATGCGTGCAGGCCACTTCTCCGCCACGCTCCAGCACCACGCCGGCCACCTGCCCGCCCGCCATCCGCAACCCCGTCACCCGGTCGGTGACAAAGCGCGCGCCTTGCGCCTTTGCCATCGCGCGAAACCCCGACATCAGGCCCATGTTGTCAAACCAGCCTTCACCGCTCGGGCCAAAGCTGCCCGCGCTCAGATCGTCCACCTCCAGCCAGGGAAAGCGCGCCTTGATCTGCCCGGGCGTCCAGACTTCGGTCGCGGCCCCATGCGCGCGCTGCATCTGCGCCACGTCGTACAGCGTGGCCGCACCCTCGGTGCTTTGCGCCAGAAACAGATAGCCCTGTTCCTTCAGCCCCAGATCGAGGCCCATCCGCGCCTTGAATTCGCGGATGAACTGCAGGCCAAAGCGCGAGATTTCGACATTGACCGCCGTGGTGAATTGCTGCCGGATCGAGGCCACCGACAGCGCGGTCGAGGCGCGGGCAAAGCTGGGGTCCTGCTCCACCACCAGCACCTCCAGACCGGGCTGCATCAGGGTCAGCCAATAGGCCACCGAAGACCCCATCACCGCCCCGCCGATCACCACCACATCTGCCCGCATCACTTGCCCTTTTCAGAATCACGGAAGTTTGACCAAACGGCCATCCGGGGTTAGAACACAGTCAGGGATAAGGACAAGACGCCATCAATGGCACAACGATGGGGAACATTATGACGGCAGTTCTGCCGCTGATTTCGCGTATGGCCGAGGCTGGTACGGTCGAAGAGGTCTGGGATCTGGCTTCGGGGTTTTTCGGCAGTCTGGGCTTTGGCCGCGCCAATTACGGCTTCACCCGGTTCTTGTACATGCGCAACGTCGGTGACCCCGATGATGCGATCTTTCTGACCACCGGCAATGCCGATTACGCGCGGTTCTATTTTCAGAACGGCTTCTACGCCCGTACCCCGGTCTATCGCTGGGCGGTGTCAAACGTCGGGGCCTGTACGTGGAAATGGGTGAAAGACGCGTTCGAGGCCGGGCAACTGACCCCCGAAGAGATGGATGCCGTGCGGCAGAACTTTGCCATTGGTGTCGTCGCCGGGGTTTCGGTCAGCTTTCCCGAGACCACCACCCGGTCAAAGGGTGCGCTGGGGCTGATCGCCGACCCCGGTATCAGCCCGGATCAGGTCGAGGCGATCTGGGAGAGGCACCGCGACGAGATTCTGGCCGTTGCCCACCTCATGCACCTCAAGATCATCACCCTGCCCCAGCCAAAAGCCAAGCGCAGCCTGACCGATCGTCAGCGTCAGGCGCTGGAATGGGTCGCCGATGGCAAGACCACTCAGGATGTCGCCATGCTGATGGAAGTCTCTGCCGCGATGGTCGAAAAGCATCTGCGGCTGGCGCGTGAGGCGCTGCAGGTCGAGACCACCACGCAAGCTGTTGCAAAAGCTTCACTTTTGAACATGATTTTCCAGCGTATTCCCAAAGCTCCGATGGTAGGGAAATCCTGACTTACGCTGCGTCATGTTCAGGTGCATTGTCACCTTGTTCCATGAGTGGTCGCTTTCGGGCAATGGAACGGCAGGCGGCAGACGGTGTATTTTCATCGGCCTGATGCCTGTTTCAGTATCGTCCGGTGGGAATCCCCTGCCCTCCGGTGTTTAAGTCTGCGGCCTGGGCAAATTTCGGGCCCGATCCGCAGTTGGTGACGCTGGCGCCCTGTCCTCATCCCCAGAAGGTGTGGTGCTTGCAATGAACGGTGCGTCCCTTGGGGATGCACCGTTTTTTTTATGTCCGCTCGATCCGGCACCGCGCCACGAAAAAGGGCGGCCCCGAAAGGCCGCCCCGTTTCCGCAAGTTCCGGCTGAAATCAGCCCTGAACCATTTTCGCCACTTCGGCAGCGAAATCTTCTTCTTTCTTCTCGATGCCTTCGCCGACCGCCACACGGGCATAGCCAGTGATTTCAACGCCAGCGTCCTTGGCGGCCTGTTCGACCGTCAGATCCGGGTTGATGACAAAGGCCTGACCCAGCAGCGTGTTCTCTGCCAGGTACTTCTTCATCCGGCCCGGAATGATGTTGTTGGTGATCACCTGTTCCGGCTTCGGCTTGGCCGAGGTCGCGTTTTCTTCGAGTGCCTTGGCGGTCTGCACGGTCAGTTCCCGCTCGATCAGCGCCGGGTCCATCGTGGCTTCGGACAGCGACAGCGGTGCGGTCGCGGCGATGTGCATCGCGAATTGCTTGCCGATGGCCTGTGCCTTGTCAGCCGGGCCATTCAGCGCAACCAGCACGCCGATCTTGCCCATGCCATCCGCAGCCGCGTTATGGACATAGGACACAACCGTGCTGCCTTCGAGCAGGTGCATGCGGCGGAAGGTCATGTTCTCACCGATCCGGGCGATCGATTCCTGAATCACCTCATCCACGGTCTTGCCGTTCAGATGCGCGGCTTTCACCACCTCGACCGAGTCGCCGGTGGTCAGGGCCACATTGGCCACATCACGCACCAGCGCCTGGAAATCGGCGTTCTTGGCCACAAAGTCGGTTTCCGAGTTGATCTCGACAGCCACACCGCGGCCATCGGTCACCGCCACGCCGACCAGACCTTCGGCAGCCACACGGTCGGCCTTTTTGGCGGCTTTCGCCAGGCCCTTGGTGCGCAGCCAGTCCACAGCGGCGTCCATGTCGCCGTTGCTTTCGGTCAGGGCTTTTTTCACGTCCATCATGCCTGCGCCGGTGGATTCGCGCAGTTCTTTCACCATTGCAGCGGTGATTGTCATGGTCAGTCTCCCGAATTCCATAAAATGGGGTTGGCGGGGGTTATCCCCCCGCCATGTCACACATTGACGACAGCCAATCAGGCTTCGGCAGCTGCTTCTTCAAGGGCTTCTTCCGCAGGCGCTTCTTCCAGCGCGCCGAGGTCAACGCCGGCAGCACCCATCTGAGCCGACATACCGTCGAGGGCTGCACGGGCGATCAGCTCACAATAAAGCGCAATGGCACGGGCCGCGTCGTCGTTGCCGGGGATCACATAATCCACGCCGCGTGGCGAGCAGTTGGTGTCAACCACGGCCACAACCGGGATGCCCAGCTTTTTGGCTTCCAGAATCGCCAGGTCTTCTTTGCCCACGTCGATGATGAAGATCAGGTCGGGCGTGCCGCCCATTTCGCGGATACCGCCCAAGCTGGCCTGCAGCTTGGACTGGTCGCGTTCCATGCCAAGACGTTCTTTCTTGGTCAGACCTTCGGCGCCGGCAGCCAGCTGCTCGTCGATCTGCTTCAGACGCTGGATCGACATGGAAATGGTTTTCCAGTTGGTCAGCGTGCCACCGAGCCAGCGGTGGTTCATGTAGAACTGCGCACAACGCTCTGCGGCTTCGGCGATCGGCTTTTGGGCCTGACGCTTGGTGCCGACGAACAGGATGCGGCCGCCTTTGGCAACCGTGTCACGCACGACTTTCAGCGCCTGATCCAGCATCGGAACAGTCTGCGTCAGGTCGAGAATGTGAATCCCGTTGCGGTCGCCGTAGATGTATTCGCCCATCTTCGGGTTCCAGCGTTGCGTCTGGTGACCGTAGTGAACGCCAGCTTCAAGCAGCTGACGCATGGTAAATTCTGGGAGCGCCATGTCCATATATCCTTTTCCGGTTTGCGCCTCGGCAAGTGTTCTCAGGGTTTCCCCCAACCGGTGGACCAGACAGGATTTCTCCCCGCCATGGCCCGCACCTGCCTGTGAAGTGGCGTGTCGTTACGCCTATCCCCGGGGAATGGCAAGCGTGAACCTTGCGCTGCACCGCAGAAACACTAGTTTGGACGGCAACAAGGAGAGCGCACGTGTCCAAAGCCCAGCCCACCCGGATCAACCTGGCCCTGCAAGGCGGCGGCGCGCATGGGGCCTTTACCTGGGGCGTGCTCGACCGCTTGCTGGAGGAAGACAGCATCGAGATTGCCGCGATTTCCGGCACCTCGGCGGGGGCGCTGAACGCGGCAGCCCTCAAGGCTGGCATGATCAGCGGCGGGCGCAAGGGCGCAAAGGCATCCCTGGCCAAGCTGTGGCGCGATGTGGCGCGGGTGTCCGACCTGCGCATCCCCGAATGGATGCAGCCGATGGCCCCCGGCTTTCAGGCGCTGGGGCAGATTGCCCTGTCGATGTCGCCGTTTTCACCGGCGGGCATGGCCGCGCAGGTCTATACCCCCTATGCTTGGGGGCCGATGTGGCGCAACCCGCTGGAGCGGATCGTGCGGCGGCTGGATTTCAGCCAGGTCTGCGCCAATGAGGGCCCGCGCCTGTTCATCGGGGCCACACGGGTTGATACCGGGCGCATCCGCATCTTTTCCGGCGACGAAATCACCCCAAAGGCGCTGATGGCCTCGGCCTGTCTGCCGACGGTGTTTCAGGCGGTGGAAATCGACGGCCACGCCTATTGGGATGGCGGCTATGCCGGCAATCCGGCGATGTTCCCGCTGTATCAGCCCGATCTGCCCGATGATGTGCTGATCGTGTCGATCAACCCCATGCTGCGCGAAGGCGTGCCGAGAACGCCGATCGACATTCAGAACCGGGTCAATGAAATCAGCTTCAATTCGGCGCTGCTGGGCGAGTTGCGCGCCGTCCATTTCGTGCGCCGCCTGCTGCGCGACGGGCGGCTGGAAAGCGGCACGATGAAGGCGATCCGCACCCATCTGGTCAGCGATGATGCGCTGATGACAGAAATGACCGGGGCCACCAAAATGTCGCCCTCGCCCACGCTGATCGCGCGGCTGCGGACGGCGGGCCATGCGGCGGCAGATGGATTTCTGGCGGCGCACCGCCCCAAACTGGGGCACGAGGCCAGCTTTGACCTTGGCGCGCTATTTGGCTGACGGGTTCTGCACCAGCACCCCGGCGGCGTCCTTGCCGTTGGGGTAAACCAGCCCGGCGGAGATGATCAGCTTGGCCGCGTCTTCGACCTTCATGTCCAGATAGACCACATCCTTTTCCGGCACATAAAGCAGAAACCCCGAGGTCGGGTTCGGCGTGGTCGGCAAAAACACCGAAATCACATCCAGATAGCCTTCATGGTTCAGCTTGGCCTGCAATTCGCCTTTGGCGCGGGTCGAGACAAAACCGATGGCCCAGATATGTTCCTTTGGATATTGCACCAGACAAGCGCGCTCAAAGCTGGACTCGTTCTGGGAAAACACGGTTTCGGCAATCTGCTTCAACCCGTTGTAGATCGAACGGACCACCGGCATCCGGTCGACCAGACCTTCGGCCCAGGTCAGGAACTTGCGTCCGATAAAGCCTTTGCCCAGCCAGCCGACAAAGATGGTGAAGATCAGGAACACCACCACGCCCACGCCCCGCACCGGGATCGTGGCTTCGGGGCCAAACACCTGCCGCACCAGCGCATCCGGTTTCCAGGGGCCGGGGATCAGCGGCAGGATCCAGCCGTCGATCCAGCCCACCACGGTCCAGATCAGATAGATCGTAAGGCCAATGGGCAAGACCACCACAAGCCCGGTCAGAAAGGATGAGCGCAGGCCGCTGAACAGGCCTTTGCGCTTAGGATGCGGCGTTGGTTCGATCATGGTCCCTCACTGGTCGAGCCATAGGTAAGGATCGACGTGTTCGGGGACAATGGGAATTGCAGGACCAAGCCCTTTGACCATACGAAATTTATGCGACAGTCCCGGACCTTGCCGCGATCTCGCGCGCAATTGCCGCCCCCAGCCGCGCATTGTTCAAAACAAGGGCGATATTGGCCGTCAGCGAGCGGCCTTCGGTCATCTCATACATGCGGTCCAGCAGATAGGGCGTCACCGCCTTGGCGCTGATCCCGTCGGCCTCGGCCTGCTGCAACGCGCGTTCGATCACCGGGGTGATCTCGGCGCTGGCAATCTCGGAATCGAGCGGGATCGGGTTGGCCACCAGTTGCCCGCCCGGCAGACCAAGTGCGGTGCGCAGGAGTTGTGCTGCGGCAATGTCGCCCGCCGCATCCATCCGCAACGGCGCTTTCAGCCCGGAGGAGCGTGACCAGAACGCCGGGAAATCATCCTGGCCGTAAGCGATCACCGGCACGCCATGGGTTTCCAGCACTTCCAGCGTCTTGGGCAGGTCCAGAATCGCCTTGGCCCCCGCCGCCACCACCGTCACCGGGGTCGCCGCCAGCTCCATCAGATCGGCCGAAATATCAAAGGTGGTTTCCGCCCCGCGATGCACCCCGCCGATGCCACCAGTGGCAAAGACCGAAATCCCCGCCAGATGCGCGCAGATCATCGTCGCCGCCACCGTGGTCGCGCCGATGCCCCCCGTGGCAAGGCAGGCCGCGAGGTCAGCGCGGCTCAGTTTCGCCACATCCTGCGCCTGCCCCAGCCGGTCCAGCTCGTCTGCCGTCAGACCGATGTGAATCTGCCCGTCCATGATGGCGATGGTCGCAGGCACCGCGCCGTGCTTGCGGATCTCATCCTCGACCGCCCGCGCGGTTTCCACATTCTGCGGAAATGGCATGCCGTGGGTGATGATGGTCGATTCCAGCGCCACGATGGCCGCCCCTGTGGCGCGCGCCTGTGCCACTTCGGGCGAGAATGTCAGCGGTAGCATCATGATCCGATATCTCCAGAAACATAGTCAGCAGCAGCGCGCAGCGCCGCCTCCAAGGCTTGCGCGCGCGGCTCTCCGCGCGCTTCGGCCACGATATGCGCAGCCATAAAGGTGTCGCCCGCGCCCGTCACCCGGGTCACCAGCACTTTTGGCGGCTGTCCGGTGATCACACCCTGCCCCGCCGTGCCCATCGCCGCATCGCGCCCGCCATCCGTCACCAGCACCCGCGCCGCCCCCCGTGCCAGCAAGCCCTCCGCCGCCTCGGCCGCGCTCTCATAGCGGCCTTTGGCGATCAGCCCGGCCTCTTCAAGGTTCACATACAGCGTTGCACTCGGATGCCCCAACAGCGGCAACAAGCGTTCTGCCTTGCCGGGGCTGGCCGGGGCCACCCGCAGATCAGCCTTTGCAAACAAGGGTGAGCGCGCGATGTCGGAAATCAGCGCTTCGGTCAGATTGCCATCCAGCGCGATCAGCCCGGCATAGGGCTTGGCCGCAGACCCCAAAGACCCGTCGCCAAGTGCGCGCAAGATCTTGTCGCCCGCCATTTCCAGCGAATGCGCATCGGCAATCGCCGCAATCAGCCCGTTCGCGCCCTCGATCGCCATATAGCGGTCGGTTGGCAGATCATCAGACCGATACACATGGGTGCAATCCAGCCCCATCCGCAGACAGGCCGCGATCAGCTCGTCGCCCTCGGCATCGCGCCCCACCGCCGTCAGCAGCGCGGGGCGCAGGCCAAACCGGGTCAGCGTCATCGCGATGTTCATCGCGACACCCCCCGGCAGCCGGGTGATCCGCCCCGGCACATCCGACCCCAGCCGCAATGACGCGGGCGCGCGGCCGATGATGTCCCACAGGACCGATCCGATGCACAGAATATCGCTCACGGCCCCTCCGGTGCTGGTGTTCCGGCGCGAGGCGTTACAGCGCCGTCCAGCCGCCGTCGACCGAAATCGTCGTGCCCGTGATCTGCGCCGCCGCGTCTGAGGCCAGAAACACCGCTGTTCCGCCGATCTGTTCGACCGTGGCAAACTCCCGGCTCGGCTGACGCTCCAGCATCACCTGTTTGATCACCGTCTCGCGGTCCATGTTGTGCTTTTTCATCTGATCGGGAATCTGCGCCTCGACCAGCGGGGTCAGCACATAGCCGGGGCAGATCGCATTGGCGGTAATCCCCTGCCCGGCACATTCCAGCGCCGTCACCTTGGTAAAGCCCACCACCCCATGCTTGGCCGCCACATAGGCAGACTTGTACGGGCTGGCGGTCAACCCATGGGCAGAGGCCACGTTGATCACCCGGCCCCACCCCTTTTCCCGCATCATCGGCAAGGCGACGGCCGTGGTGTGAAACGCCGAGCTCAGGTTGATCGCCAGAATCGCATTCCACTTTTCGGTCGGAAACTCCTCGATCGCCGCGACATGCTGAATACCGGCATTGTTGACCAGAATATCGCAGGCGCCCGCGTCCGTGATCAACCGGCGGCAGTCATCGCCCTTTGACATATCGGCAGCAATATAGCGCACCGTTACGCCATGCCGCGCCGCCAGATCGGCGGCCAGCGCATGATCTTCGTCGCGGTCGGTGAAACTGTTGATCACGACATCGGCACCGGCCCGCGCCAGTTCCTCGGCCACACCCAGCCCGATCCCGGAATTCGAGCCGGTCACGATGGCGGTCTTGCCCTTCAGGATCATGGTTTTCTCCTTTGCTGCATTTGCGACAGGTTACATGCTGCAAGCGCGAATGACAGGGGCGCCTGTTCCCGAAACGCCAAAAAAAACGCCGGCACGAAGCCGGCGTTAAGTTATTGAGGCAGGTTTCATACAGGCAAGAAACCTATCGAGCAGTAAGACTTATATACGCCGCCTTGTGCCGATGGCCAAGTTAAAAGTTTGAAAAGGCTCACAAGCCGCCGTAGCCTGCGGCTCAAGAAACCAAGGCCACGGGGGATTGTTGCCGGAATGGGACGTGATTTTTTCCACATCAGACAGGGATTTGCGGTTGCCGTTTTCCTTGCACTCACCGCTGCTCCCGCGCTTTCACAAGTCAGTGATTCTCCGGCGCATGGCATAGCTATGTATGGCGACCCCGCCCTCCCCCCGGATTTTGTGTCTCTGCCCCATGCCAACCCTGATGCGCCAAAGGGCGGACGGATCGTGTTTGGCGAGTCGGGCAGCTTTGACTCGCTCAATCCGTTCATCCTCAAGGGCCGCGCCCCGGCCGCTGTGGCCAGCCTCACGGTCGAGACATTGATGGGCCGCTCATACGATGAACCCTTCTCGATGTACGGTCTTCTGGCCGAATCGATCACCACCGATGCCGCCCGGACCTACGCAGAATTTACCCTGCGTGAAGAGGCCCGATTCTCTGACGGCAACCCGGTCACCGTCGAAGACGTGCTCTGGTCGTTCGAAACCCTCGGCACCCTGGGCAACCCGCGCTATCACACCGCCTGGAACAAGATCGCGACATCCGAGATCACCGGCCCGCGCACGGTCCGCTTCACCTTCAACACCGAAGACCGCGAATTGCCGCTGATCCTCGGCCTGCGCCCGATCCTGCAAAAGGCGCAATGGGAGGGGAAGGCGTTTGACGAAAGCACACTCACCGCCCCGATCGGCTCCGGCCCCTATATCGTGGGCGGGTTCGATACCGGGCGCTATGTCAGCTTCAAGAAGAACCCCGACTGGTGGGGCAAGGATCTGCCCTTCAACAAGGGCCAGCACAACTTTGACGAGGTACGCTTTGACTACTTCGGCGATGGCGGCGTGGTGTTCGAGGCGTTCAAGGGCGGGCTGATCACCTCGTTTCGCGAAACCAACCCGGCGAAATGGGCCAACAGCTATGACTGGCCCGAGGTGGCCTCCGGCACCATCGTGAAATCCGAAATCCCGCACCAGCGCCCCTCGGGGATCGAGGGCTTTGTGATGAACACCCGCCGTGAGCTGTTTGCCGACTGGCGCGTGCGAGAGGCGATGATCCTCGCGTTCAACTTCGAGCTGGTGAACCAGACCCTGAACGGCGGGGTCACCCCGCGCATCCAGTCCTATTTCGGCAACTCTCCCCTCGGCTTCCCCCCCGGCACTCCGGCGACGGGCCGCGTGCTGGAGCTGCTGGAGCCGTTCCGCGCCGACCTGCCCCCCGGCGCGCTCGACGGCTACGCCGTCCCCACCGGCGACGGCACCGTCGCCAACCGCCGCAACATCCGCGCGGCGACCGCCCTGCTGGAAGAAGCGGGCTACACGATTGACGCTGGTGTGCTCAAAACGCCCAGCGGTCAGCCGGTCAGCTTCGAGATCCTGCTGGTCAACGGCGCCCGCGACATGATCTCGGCCGCCGAAATCTACATCGAAAGCCTTAAACGCCTTGGCATCACCGCCCGGGTGACAACGGTGGACAACGCGCAATATATCGAGCGCACCAACGCCTACGCCTTTGACATGACCCATTACATCCGCAGCCTGACACTGTCGCCCGGCAACGAACAGACGCTGTACTGGGGATCGGCAGGCGTGACGGAACCTGGCACCCGCAACTGGATGGGCATGGACAGCCCCGCCGCCGAAGCGATGATCGACACCATGGTGAACGCCCCCGACCAGGAAACCCTTGTCGCAGCAACACAGGCGCTTGACCGCGTGCTGACCACAGGTAGATATGTCGTGCCGATGTGGTATTCTGACGTTTCGCGGCTGGCGCACAGAAAGGAACTCAAGTTCCCCACGCGCCCGCCGCTCTATGGCGACTGGATCGGCTATCAACCAGAGCTCTGGTGGTATGAGCAGTAAAAACAAAAAACGGGCAGACACATGCGTAAACTTTCCCTGATGGCGGCCGCCGCCGCCCTGATCGCCCTGACGGGCTGCGCCACGGTGGATGGCATCGGCCGCGACATCTCCGGCGGGGCCAACCGTGTCGCGGGCTGGGTCGGCTGACGCAAGGGCCTGCGACCCGGGCGCGGGCTGCACCGGCGCAAGATGAGTATTTTTCCAAGATGAAAGCCAGGGCGTTGCGCGAAATGGTTTCATCTTGGCAAAAATACTCCCGCCGGAGGCATCTGCCACTGTCTCCCGCGCCGCCGTTCCGGTCTGACCCGGGGTTTCAGATTGCACCGGCGCGTCCGGCGGATTAGGCAAGACCCATGCTGTCGCTTCTTGAAACCGGCCCTGCCCCGATTGCGCCTGCGCCATTCAACATGGCGCAGCATGTGCTGGCGCGCTCTGCCGCGCGCTGGTCTGACAAGACCGCCCTGCAGATCGTCACGCCCTCGGGGGCAGAGACCTGGCGCTATGATCAGCTTCTGGCGGCGGTGCTGGGCTGTGCCAGCGGCCTGCAGGCGCGCGGGCTGCACCCCGGCGACCGCATCCTGATGCGGCTGGGCAGTCAGGTCGAGTTTCCGATCCTGTTTCTGGGGGCGCTGGCCGCAGGCATGGTGCCGGTCGCGACCTCATCGCAGCTGACCACTGCCGAGATCACCCCGATGGCCGCGCGCATCGCCCCCCGGCTGATCGTCGCCAGCCCCGGCGTGGCCCTGCCCGAAGGGCAGTCCTGTCCGGTGCTGGATGCCGCCGACATCCGCGCGATGGAAGACCTGCCGCCCGCGCCGTTCCACAGGGGCGACCCCGACCGCCCCGGCTATATCATCTTTACCTCCGGCACCTCTGGCACACCGATGGCGGTGATGCATGCGCACCGCGCCATCATCGCGCGCGGCATGATGCATGGCGGGTGGGAGGGGCTGACCGCAGCCGACCGCCTGCTGCATGCAGGCGCGTTCAACTGGACCTACACGCTGGGCACCGGGTTGATGGACCCGTGGACGGTGGGCGCGACTGCGCTGATCCCCGGTGCGGGCGTGCAGGCGGGGCAGCTAGCCAGCCTGTTGCAGCAGTATCGGGCCACCATCTTCGCCGCCGCTCCCGGTGTCTTCCGCCAGATGTTGCGCGCGCCCCTGCCCGCTCTGCCGCATCTGCGCCATGGCCTGTCGGCGGGCGAAAAGCTGAGCCATGAGGTGCGCGCGGGCTGGACCGAAGCCACCGGCACGCCGCTGTGCGAGGCGTTGGGGATGTCGGAAATCTCGACCTTCATCTCCGAATCCCCGTCCCGGCCCGCCCCGGAAGGGGCCACCGGCTTTGCCCAGACCGGGCGGCGGATTGCGGCGCTTGGCCCCGACCTCGCGCCCGTGCCATGCGGCATCCCAGGCCAGCTGGCCATCGACCGCCGCGATCCCGGGCTGATGCTGGGCTATCTGGATGCGCCCGAGGCCACCGCCGCCCGCATGACCGCAGAGTGGTTCCTGACCGGCGATTCCATTGTGATCAACGATCAGGGCGCCGTCACCTATCTGGGCCGCGACGATGACCAGATGAACGCGGGCGGCTACCGCGTCAGCCCGGTCGAGGTCGAGGCGGCGATGGCGCGCTTCCCCGGCTTGGGCGAGGCCGCCGTGATCGAGGTCGAGGTCAAACCCGGCGTCACCGTCATCGCCTGCTTCTACACCGCCGCCATGCCACTGGATGATGCAGCGCTTGCATCCCATGCTGAAACCCATCTGGCGCGCTACAAACAGCCGCGCCTGTTTCGCCACCTGCCCGCCCTGCCGCGCGGCGCCAATGCCAAACTCAACCGCCGCGCGCTGCGCGCTCTGAGGCCCGAATGATCAAGCTCGACATCTTCTCCGACCCGGTCTGCCCGTGGTGCTATATCGGCAAGGCCAACCTTGACCGCGCGCTAGAATCCGCCCCCGACCACCCTTTTGACATCGAATGGCACCCGTTCCAGCTCAACCCCGGCATGCCTGCCGAGGGCGTTGACCGGGCCGAGTATCTGGAGGCGAAATTCGGCGGCAAGGCAAAGGCGGTGGAAATCTACGCCCGTGTCGAACAGGCCGCCCGCGACGCCGGGCTGGAGATCGACTTTTCCACCATCCCCCGCATGCCTAACACCCTGAACGCGCATCGCCTGATCCATTGGGCGGGGCTGGAGGGGCGGCAGACCGCCATCGTCTCGGCGCTGTTCCGCGGCTATTGGCGCGAAGGGCGCGACATCGGCGATGCCGCCACCCTGACCGACATCGCCGAGGCTGCCGGGATGGACCGCGCCCTGACCGAGCGTCTGCTTGCCACCGATGAGGATACCGAAGCGCTGAAAGCCCGCGACATTCACGCCCGCCAGCGGGGTGTCACCGGGGTGCCCTGCTTTATCATCGGCAATCAATACGTGGTGTCGGGCGCACAGCCGCCGCAGGTCTGGGCGGATGTGCTGGCGGAACTGCGCGGCAGCGCACAGACCACAGGCCGTTAGCGCCATGGTCCCGCCTTTGCGCGCATGCTAGCGAAGCGCGGAAAGGAGACCCCCGATGTCTCACGCCCAACCCCACCCGCGCGCGCTTGGCCAGACCGAGTTCATCGCGCTGATCGCGATGATGTTTGCCACCATCGCGTTTTCCATCGACGCGATGCTGCCAGCCCTGCCCGAAATCGCCGCCGAGCTTTCCCCTGATGCGCCGAACAACGCGCAACTGATCCTGACCAGCTTTGTGTTTGGTATGGGGGTCGGCACGCTGTTTGCCGGGCCGCTGTCTGACAGCTTTGGCCGCAAGACGGTGATTGTTGGCGGAGCGCTGTTGTATTGTGGCGGCGCACTGCTCGCCTATATCGCGCCCACGCTTGAAACCATGCTGCTGGCACGGGTGCTGCAAGGGCTGGGCGCGGCGGGCCCGCGGGTGGTGTCGCTCGCTCTGGTGCGCGATGTGCATTCCGGGCCGCGCATGGCGCGGATCGTCAGCTTTGCGATGATGATCTTCACGCTGGTGCCGGCTGCGGCCCCGTTGTTTGGCCAATACATCATGGCAGGCTTTGGCTGGCGCAGCATTTTTCTGGCCTTCCTGTTGTTTTCCGTGGCTTCTGTCCTGTGGCTGACGATCCGTCAGCCGGAAACCCTGCTGCCCGCCGACCGCCGCCCGTTCCGCGCCGCCCCGATCTGGGCCGCGTTGAAAGAGGTGATGGCGTTGCGCAGCATCCGTCTGTCGATTGTCGCACAAACCCTTGGGTTTGCAGCGCTGTTCGGCACTCTGTCATCCACCCAGCAGCTGTTTGACCAGACCTATGGCCGCGCCGAAAGCTTTCCGCTGTACTTCGCAATGATCGCAATTGTCTCCGGCTCATCATCGCTGCTCAACGCCTCGCTGGTGATGCGGCTTGGCATGCGCAAACTGGTGCGGGTGTCTTTTGCCACGCAGATGCTGGTCTCCGCCGCCTTTGTCATCGCCTTCACGCTCGACCTCTGGCCCGCGCCCGAGGTGCTGCCGGTGGAATTCTTCGCCTATCTGGTCTGGACCATCGGTGTGTTTTTCATGACCGGCATGACCATCGGCAACCTGAACGCGATCGCGCTGGAGCCTGTGGGTCATATCGCAGGCATGGCGGCATCGGTCACCGGGGCGCTTTCAACGGTGTTCTCAGTGATTCTGGCTGCCCCTGTGGGGCTGGCCTTCAACGGCACCCCGCTGCCGCTGATGATCGGCGTGATGGTGTTCACCGGGTTGGCCTACGCCGTGGTGCGCAGGCTCTGACAAACGCCAGCCAGACGCGCCTCCCTCCCCCCTCGTGGGGGAGGGTTGGGGTGGGGGGGCGCTGTCGCCAGCCGCGCCCTACCCCTTTGGCCGCACAAGTTTTTCGGCCAGATCGCGGGCGATGGCAAAAGCCCCCTTGATCCGGTCAGCCTCTGACTTCCAGTCGCGCAAGAGCACAATCTTGGTGCCCTGCACCTTTGCCCCCACGCCTTCGGCCTTGATGAAATCGACCAGCCCCGCCGGGTTGGCGAATTTGTCGTTGTGAAACTGGATCGTGGCCCCCTTCGGCCCGGCATCAATGCGCGAAATCCCGGCGCGTTTCGCCATCGCCTTGATCCGCACGATCAGCATCAGCGTGTTGACCTCTTTCGGCAGCGGCCCGAACCGGTCGATCAGCTCGGCGGCAAAGCCCTCCAGCTCCACCTTGGTGGCCAGACCCGACAGCCGGCGATAAAGGCCAAGCCGCACATCCAGATCGACCACGTAATCCTCAGGGATCATCACCGGCAGGCCAAGGTTCAGCTGCGGTGACCACGCATCATCAATCGGTGCCAACCCGTTGATCTCGCCGGATTTTATCTTGGCAATCGTCTCTTCCAGCATCTGCTGGTACAGCTCGTAGCCGACTTCCTTGATATGACCCGACTGCTCTTCGCCCAGCAGATTGCCCGCGCCGCGCAAATCGAGGTCATGGCTGGCCAGGTTGAACCCTGCCCCCAGATTGTCCAGACTTCCCAACAGCTTCAGCCGCTTTTGTGCCTGCGGCGTCAGCGGGCTGCGCGGTTTGGTGGTCAGGTAGCAATAGGCCCGCGTTTTGCTGCGCCCGACACGGCCCCGGATCTGATAGAGCTGGCTCAGGCCGAACATGTCGCCGCGATGGATGATCATCGTGTTCGCGGTCGGAATATCCAAGCCCGATTCCACAATCGTCGTCGCCAGCAGCACGTCATATTTGCCGTCGTAGAACTGGTTCATCCGGTCATCCAGATCGCCCGCCGCCAGTTGGCCATGGGCGATCACGTAACTCACCTCCGGCACATGGGTTTTCAGGAAATCTTCAATCTCCGGCAGGTCGGAAATGCGCGGCACGACATAGAATGACTGCCCGCCCCGGAACCGCTCCCGCAACAGCGCCTCGCGGATGGTGACCGAGTCAAACTCGGACACATAGGTGCGGATCGCCAGCCGGTCCACCGGCGGCGTGGCAATGATCGAGAGGTCACGCACGCCGGTCAGCGACAGCTGCAAGGTGCGCGGAATCGGCGTGGCGGTCAGGGTCAGCACATGGATTTCGGACCGCATCTCTTTCAGCCGTTCCTTGTGGCCCACGCCGAAATGTTGTTCTTCATCAATGACAAGCAGGCCGAGGTTCTTGAACTTCACGCCCTTGGCCAACAGCGCATGGGTGCCGACCACGATATCCACCGTGCCATCGGTCATGGCAGTTCGGGTGGCATTCGCATCCTTTGTGGAAACAAAGCGCGACAAGGGTTTGATGTTGATCGGAAATCCGCGAAACCGCTCGACAAAGCTGCGGTAATGCTGGCGCGCGAGTAAGGTGGTCGGACAGATCACCGCGACCTGCATCCCCGCCATGGCGGCGACAAAGGCCGCGCGCATCGCCACCTCGGTCTTGCCGAAACCGACATCGCCGACCACCAGCCGGTCCATCGGGCTGCCCTTCTCAAGGTCGGCCACCACATCGGCAATCGCCGCCAGCTGGTCATCGGTCTCCGTATAGGGGAACCGCGCGGCAAACGCCTCCCAGATCGAATGCGGGGCCTCCAGGATCGGCGCATGGCGCAGCGCGCGCTCTGCCGCGATCCGCATCAGCCGGTCGGCGATCTCTTTGATCCGCTCTTTCAGCTTGGCCTTTTTCGCCTGCCACGCCCCGCCGCCCAGACGGTCAAGCAAGCCTTCTTCATGGCCATAGCGCGACAGCAGTTCGATATTCTCGACCGGAAGGTAGAGCTTTGCGCTGTCGGCATATTCCAGCGCCACACAGGCATGCGGTGCCCCCAGCGCCGTGATCGTCTCCAGCCCCAGATAGCGGCCGACACCATGCTCGACATGCACCACCAGATCGCCCGGCGTCAGCGTATCGACCTCGCGCAGGAAATTGTCGGCCTTGCGCTTGCGGCGCGGCTTGCCCACCATCCGGTCGCCCAGCACATCCTGTTCCGAAATCACCGCCAGACCGGGCGCGGTAAAGCCCGACTCGAGCGCCCAGACCAGCAGGAACACCCCGCCACGCCCCTCGGGCAGGTCGCGGAAATCCTTTATGCGCTTGGCATCGCGCACGCCCTGATCCTGCAGCAACCCCTCCAGCCGTTCGCGCGCGCCGTCGGACCAGCTGGCGATCACCACCTGATTGTCTTGACGCAACACCCGAAGATGATCGGCCAAGGCCCCGAACAGGCTGACAGATTCCATCTGCCGCTCTGGCGCAAAATTCCGCCCCTGCCGCCCACCGGCATCCAGCACACCCGGACCGGGGCTTTGCGGATAGGGCGACAGCTGGACCACGCGATGCGCAGCAACCGCCGCCTCCCAGGCCGCATCATCCAGATACAACAGGCCCGGTGCGGCGGGCTTGTAGACCGTGTCCAACCGCCCCTTCACGCTCATCGCCTCGCGCCGGGAATCATAGGCATCATCAATGCCTTCCCACCGCGACAGCCGCATCGGCGTGACCTGATCATCCAGCATCACCGCCGCATCCGGCAGGTAGTCGAACAGCGTCTCCAGCCGGTCATGGAACAGGCCCAGCCAATGCTCCATCCCCTGATGCTTGCGCCCCGCGCTCACCGCCTCATAGAGCGGATCATCCGCGCCGCCGACGCCGAATTCGATCCGGTACGCCTGCCGGAACCGGGTGATCGAGGCCTCGTCCAGAATGACCTCGGACACCGGCGACAGATCAACGGCGGTCAATTTCTCCACCGTGCGCTGGGTGACCGGATCAAAGCGGCGCAAGCCATCCAGCACATCGCCAAAGAAGTCGAGCCGCACCGGGCCGGGATGCCCCGGCGGATAAATATCGATGATCCCGCCACGCAGCGCGTAATCGCCAGCCTCCGCCACGGTCGAGACCGGCGAAAACCCCATGCGCGACAAAAACCCCTTCAGATGTGCCTCATCCACCCGCTTGCCGACAACGGCGGTAAAGCTGCTGGCGGCCACCGTCGCGCGGGCTGGCACCCGCTGGGTTGCCGCATTCACCGTGGTCAGCAGCACAAACGGCCCCGGAACCCCGGCGGCAAGCGCCGCCAGCGTCGCCATCCGCCGCGCGGCAATATCGGGATTGGGCGATACCCGGTCATAGGGCAGGCAATCCCAGGCCGGGAAATCCAGCACCACCGCCTGCGGCGCCAGCACCGTAAGTGCCACCCGCATCGCCTCCATCCGCTTGTCATCGCGGGCGACATGGATCACCGGCGCACCGCGCGCCAGTTCCCGCGCCAGCAGACGGGCGTCATAGCCTTCGGGCGCGCCGCCCAGCACGATACGGTCAGGAGAGGATGTCTTGCTCATGGCGCCCTACCTACGCCCCGCAGCCCGCCCGTCAAGGGCAGGCCCGGCGACTCATCACGTGATGTTGTGATACATGCCAAACAGGGCGGTCACGAAAATCGCAATCATCCCGATCAGTTGCACCATGAACCTGTGCCGCATCAACAGCCGCACCAGCGCCGCCCCCTCGGGCGCATCCGTCTCCACCCGCAAGGCCAGCCGCAGGGTCAGATAGCCGACCAGCACCATCGGCGCGACCATGCACAGCACCGCCTGCGCGAACTCTACCTGATACAGCACTGATAACAGTGTCAGAATGGTCAGCACAAAGAACACGATGCCAATCAGCCACAAGCCGCCATTGCGGGAGATATACAGCATCCGCCGGGCGTTGATCCGCGCCAGCACCGCCAGATCCTCGGCCACGCCTTCGCCTTGCCTGCGGGCCCGGTTGATCAGGTCAAACGGCACGCCCAGCACCCAATGGCTGACCGAAGACCACAGCACCGCCAGCGCAATCCAGTACCACAGGCTGGAAAACGAGCGCATGTCGATCAACAGGAAGATCAGCGAATACCATTCCAAGACGGTCGCACCTTTTGCCGGTTGTTGCGCGCAAGGCTTGCAGCGCCGCGCCTTTCCATGGCAGGCAAGAGGCAAAGCTGCAAGCCCCTGACCAGATGCGAGCCCTGCCATGCGCCTGACCGTTGCCCCCACACCCACTTCGCGCTTTCGCCGGTTGCGCAAGTCTGCTGCCCTGCGCGCACTGGCGCAGGAACATACGCTGTCGGTGAACGACCTGATCTGGCCGGTGTTCGTGCGCGACGGCACCAACCTGCGCGAACCCATCGCCTCGATGCCGGGGGTTGAGCGGCTGAGCGTCGATCAGGTGGTGAAAGCAGCGGAAGAGGCGGCGGGTCTGGGCATTCCGGCGCTCTGCCTGTTCCCCTATACCGATCCCGCGAAAAAATCCGCCGGCTGCGAAGAGGCGTGGAACCCCGACAACCTTGCCAACCGGGCCATCCGCGCGATCAAGGCGGCGGTGCCGGAAATCGCGGTGATGACCGATGTGGCGCTTGATCCCTATAACGCGCATGGCCATGACGGGCTGGTGCAGGATGGCATCATCCTGAACGACGAGACGGTAGAGGCGCTGGTGAAAATGTCGCTGGCACAGGCCGAGGCCGGGGCCGATATTCTGGGGCCGTCCGACATGATGGATGGCCGCATCGGCGCGATGCGCGCGGCGCTGGAGGGTGCGGGGTACAAGGATGTGGCGATCATGTCCTATGCCGCGAAATACGCGAGCGCCTATTACGGCCCGTTCCGCGATGCGGTGGGGGCCTCCAGTGCGCTGAAGGGCGACAAGAAGACCTATCAGATGAACCCGGCCAACAGTGATGAGGCGCTGCGCCTGATCGAACGCGATCTGACCGAAGGCGCGGACATGGTGATGGTCAAGCCGGGCATGCCCTATCTCGACATCATCCACCGGGTGAAAACCACCTTTGGCGCGCCGACCTATGCCTATCAGGTCTCGGGCGAATACGCGATGATCCGGGCCGCTGCGCTGAATGGCTGGATCGACGGCGACCGGGTGATGCTGGAAAGCCTGATGGCGTTTCGCCGGGCCGGATGTGACGGGGTGCTGACCTATTTCGCCCCGCAAGCCGCCCGCGCGATCCGCGCCGGGCAAGCCTGACCCGTCCCGGTCTCGGCAATCTGCCGCCGGACCCCCTATCTGCGCATGACAACGGCACACAAAGCCGCTATATCTGGTAGCAACGGGCCAGCAGAGCCCTGTTCCGCCCCCGGGCGGCCAAATGAGGCGAGAGGCGACAGCAGATGACCGTATTCAGCGGACTTTCCAGACGAGCATTTCTTGGCGCAACCGGGGCCACCGCATTTCTGGCGGCCTGTGGCAACGGCGTCGGCAGCCCCGGCTCGGCCCAGATCGACGCGCGGGTGAACTCGACCGAAGAGTATCTTTTCAACAATTTCCCCGGAACCCGTGATCTGGCCAACCGCGCCTCGGGCGTGCTGATCATGCCGCTGATCACCGAGGCCGGGCTGATCTATGGCGGTGGATATGGCCGCGGGGCCCTGCGGGTGGGCGGGGTGACGGTGGATTACTATTCCGCCACCCGCGCCACCTTTGGTCTGCAGATCGGCGCACAGCAATATGCCCATGCCCTGTTCTTCATGACCGAAGGCGCGTTGGGCCAGTTCCGGCGCAGCCCCGGCTGGGCGGTCGGGGCCGATGTGCGCTATGCCACACCGGCGCAGGGCGCCTCCTTGGGCAAGGAAACGACCGAGATGGAGCCGGTGATCGCGCTGGTATTCGGTCAGCAGGGGTTCATCGCCGGGGCGACTCTGGCCGGGGTGAAATACAACCGCATCATCCCCTGATCCCACGATCTTTCTGCGAAAGATCGCCGGCACGAAGTTTCTGCGAAACTTCCGGAAGAAAGAACCCGAATGTTCGCAGAACATTCGGACCTTCCGGATTTTCGCAGAAAATCCGTGCGCCGCGTCAGCGCAGCCGGCGGATCAGGCTGCTGGTGTCATTGCGCCCGCCGCCCATGCGCTGGACGTCCTTGTAGAACTGATCCACCAGCGCCGTCACCGGCAGCGAGGCCCCGATGTCATTCGCGGTGGCCAGACAGATCGCCAGATCCTTGCGCATCCAGTCGACCGCAAAACCATGGTCAAAGCGGTCTTCCAGCATGGTCTTGTGCCGGTTGGCCATTTGCCACGATCCGGCCGCGCCCTGACTGATCACCTCGATCACCGCCTCCCCGTCAAGCCCCGCCTTTTCGCCAAACGCGAGTGCCTCGGCCAGACCCTGAACCAGCCCGGCAATGCAGATCTGGTTCATCATCTTGGCGATCTGCCCGGCACCGGAATCGCCCAGACGGCGACAGATCCGGGCATAGGCCGCGATCACCGGCTCGGCGCGGGCATATTGCGCCTCGGCGCCGCCGCACATCACCGACAGCGCGCCGTTTTCTGCGCCCGCCTGCCCGCCCGACACCGGCGCATCGACAAAGCCCAGGCCCATGTTTTCGGCCTGCAGCGCCATCTCGCGCGTCACTTGTGCCGATACCGTGGTGTGATCGACAAACACCGCCCCGGCCTGCATCCCGGCAAAGGCCCCGTCCGACCCGGTACAGATGCCCCGCAGGTCGCTGTCATTGCCGACACAGGCCATCACGAAATCCTGACCCGAGGCTGCCTCGCGCGGGGTCGCCGCTGCCCGGCCGCCGTGTTTTGCGACCCAGGCCTCTGCCTTGGCCGGGCTGCGGTTGTAGACCGTCACCTCATGCCCTTTGGCCGCCAGATGGCCCGCCATGGGAAATCCCATCACGCCCAACCCCAGGAATGCCACCTTTGCCATACCGATCCTCCCTTCGCATTGCTCTTTTGTCTGCAATGTCTTAGGTAACAGGCCCACTCCTGCCGTCAAGAACAGGCCCCCTATGCTCAATGTTTTCCGTTGGCTCTTGCGACTGTTGACCGGGCTTGTGGCCCTGGGTCTGCTGTGTCTGATCGGCGTCTATTACTTTCTGGAACGCTCGATCCCCGACTATACCGAATCCTTTGCAATGCCGGGGGTTTCGGCCCCGGTCGAGATCTTGCGCAACAATGACAACGTGCCGCATATCTTTGGCGCGACCGACCCGGATGTGTATTTCGCGCTGGGGTTTGCCCATGCGCAGGACCGGCTGTGGCAGATGACCATGCTGCGCCGCACGGCTCAGGGGCGCTTGTCCGAGGTGTTTGGCCGCCGCACGCTCAAGGTGGACGAGCTGCTGCGCCGCTACGATCTTTACACCCTGTCGCTGCAATCGGTCGAAGCGCAGGATGACCCCACCCGCGCCGCGCTGGAGGCTTATGCCGCAGGCGTCAATGCGTGGATCGGCGAGATCAATTCCGGTGCCCGGGGGCGCGGCGCGCCGGAGTTCTTCTTTTTCTCCAACGAAATCGCCGCCTGGGCCCCCGCCGATTCCATCGCCATCCTCAAGCTGATGGCGCTGCAGCTTTCCGGCCATCTTGAGGCAGAGGTGCTGCGCGCCCGCATGTCGATGCTGCTGCCCGCCGACCGGCTGCGCGACATTCTGCCCGATGATCCGGGGCAGGCTGTCACCGCCCTGCCCGATTACGCGCAGCTGATGCCGGGGATCACACCCTCCACCGCGCCCTTGCGCGTGGCCACCAATGACCCGCTGTCGCCGTTTCCCCGGCTTGATCTGGCGGGCGCGTCCAATGCCTGGGCCGCAGTGCCGGAGCGGTCGGCTGCCGGCGGCACGCTTCTGGCCAATGACCCGCATCTGGGCTTCACCGCGCCGACGATCTGGTATCTGGCCCGGCTGGAGCTGCAATCGGGCGGCGTGATCGGGGCGACCATCCCCGGTGTGCCCAGCATCCTGATCGGGCGCTCGGCAGCGGTGGGCTGGGGGCTGACCTCATCTTACGCCGATGATCAGGATCTGATCATGGAAAAGCTGAACCCCGCCAATACCGAAGAATATGAAACCGCCGAGGGGATGAAACCCTTCGCCACCCGCCGTTCGATCATTCAGGTCAAGGATGAGGCTCCGGTCACCATCACCCTGCGCTGGTCCGAGGCCGGGCCGGTGCTGCCCGGCTCGCATTACGATCTGGCCTCGGTCACCCCGCCCGGCCATGTGGCAGCCCTGTCCTGGACAGCGCTTTCGGGCGCCGATACGACGATGACCGCAGCCCTGCGGGTGATGCAGGCCCGCTCGGTTGACGACGCCATCGAGGCGGGCCGGCTGTTTGTCGCCCCGGCACAAAACCTGATGCTGGCAGACAACTCCGGCATCGCACTGCAGGTGATCGGCCAGCTGCCGATGCGTGATCCCGCCCATCCGACCCAAGGCCGCATGCCCGCGCTGGGCACCAATCCCGCCGCGCGCTGGCAGGGCACCCTGCCCTACGAGTCCAACCCGCGCGTGGTCAACCCGACCAGCGGCATCCTGGGCAACACCAACAACAAGACCGTTGACCGCCCCTTCCCCGACCATCTGTCCTTTCTCTGGGGCGATACCCAGCGCATCCAGCGCTGGCTGGCGCTGATGCAAACGCGCGAGGTGCACACCCGCGAAAGCTTTATCGAGGCGCAGCTCGATACCGTCTCGCCGACCGCCCGCGCGATCTTGCCGCTGATCGGGGCCGATCTGTGGTTCACCGGCGAGGCTGCTGCCGACAACACGCCCGAACGCCTGCGCCAGCGGGCGCTGACGCTGCTGGCCGAATGGAACGGCGAGATGAACGAGCATTTGCCCGAGCCGCTGATCTACATGGCCTGGCTGCGCGCGCTCAATGACCGGCTGATCCGCGACGAGCTGGGGCCGCTGGCCGACAGCATCACCCATCCCGATCCGGTGTTTCTTGACCGGGTGTTCCGCGACACGGGCGGCGCCGGGGTGTGGTGTGATGTGATCCAGTCGGCGGCGGTGGAAACCTGTGCCGACCTCGCCCGCATCGCGCTCGATGAGGCGCTGATCACGCTCACCGCGACCTATGGCCCCAATCCCGAAAGCTGGCGCTGGGGTCAGGCGCATGAGGCGACGCATGATCACCCGGTGATGGGCGAGGTGCCGTTCCTGAAATGGTTCGTCAACATCCGCCAATCGACCAGCGGCGGCGACCACACCCTGATGCGCGGCCGCACCAAAGGCACCGGGCCGAACCCTTACCTCAACGTGCATGGCGCGGGCTATCGCGGAGTCTATGATTTTGCTGACCCGGATTCCTCGGTTTTCGTGATCTCCACCGGCCAGTCCGGCCACCCGCTGTCACGCCATTACGACGATCTGGGCGAACGCTGGCGGCGCGGGGATTATGTACCGATGAGCCTTGACCCCGAACTCGCCCGCGCGGCGGCGGTCGGCAGCACGATGCTGACGCCGCCCTAGGCCGTTGCGGCGTTGGTCTTCGTGGCCAGCGTGCCCGCAGGCCACATCCGCAGCACCCGCCATGCGATCACCGGCACCGCCCCCAGCGCCAGCACCGTGACCAGCACCCCGGCCACGCCCCAGCCGTTGATCAACAGCGCCGAGGCAAAGGCCGCCAGCGGAAAGGTGAACGCGCCCCAGAGCGGCGAAAACCCGCCTTGGGTGATCCAGCGCCCGGTGACCAACAGGGCAAGCGCGATTCCGCAGCCCAGCAGCACCATTCCCTGCGCCAGCAGCGTCATCCCCAACAGCCCCGCCACGCTCGCAAACAGGCTGGCCGGGGCCAGATGGATCGCCAGCAGCGGCCGCAGCGGTGCGGGCGGCACGCGCTGCACCAGCTGCCACAGGCTGACCACCCAGATGCCAACCGCGACCGGGATCGTCGCCCACAGGATCACACTCGCCAGCGTGACCCAGCCCAGCGGCACCGCCGCCAATGCGCCGACGATGAAGCCGACAAAGCTCAGATGCCAGACCGGCGTCACCACCCGCCCCTCAGCCGGGGCCGTCAGCAGTGTGCGGATCATCAGCCCCGCCAGCACGGTCTGCAACCCAAGACCAAAGGCCAGCACCCCGCGCGCCACCCCCGGCAGGAAAAACCCCAGCACCGCCGCGCAGGCAAAGGCCCCGACCGTGGCCGCCGCCAGCCCCGCCCGTCCGGGCAGCACCCGCAGCTCATCCATCACCACAGCCGGACGGCGGGCGATCTTGATGCCGTAAGCCACCGCGCAGAACAGCCACAGCCCCACCGCCAGTCCCATCACCAGATCGGCCAGTCCCTGCGGCAGTTGCGCCTCGGCCAGCGCCCGTTTCAGCGCCAGCGACAGGCCCAGCAGCCCCAGCGCCACCGCAAACACCGCAGGTGGCATCCGGGCAAACAGCGGCAGCCTGCGCGGCGGAAACTCTGGCGGCGGAAACATCTTCGGGCGGGCGGGGGCTTTGGTCATGGCAAGGATCCTCTTTGCGCAAAGACAGACCGCATCCGCCCCCCCGATGCAAGCGCCCCGGTGCCGCAGCCCTAGCCCGGCAGCACCAGCGCGGTCGGCCCCAGCCGGTGCAGGGCCGCGCCCGTGCCCAGCTTGAACCGCGCAAGGCCCGCAGCCGCTTCGGTGTTGATGTCGCCCAGATCCAGCACCCGCACCCCCTCGGCCCGCAGCGCGAGTGCTGCTTGCCACAACAGCACCCGGTGCGCGCCAGCCGCCCGCGCCGCCGCGTCAGCATGGCCTAGATGATAGGTCGCCCAGTCGCCATGCCGCACAAAGCACATCATCGCCCGCGCGCGCCCGCCCTGCCGCCACTGCCACAGCCGCAGCGCCTGTTCCGGCAGGGCATGGGTGAACGCGCCGGGCAAGGCCCGGTAGCCGCGCGCCTGCCGCTGCGCGGCCTCGGCTGCGATCAGGGCGGGCAAGGCGCTCAACGGGGCATGCCCCGCCCGCACCCCACGCCGCTCCGCCGCTGCCAGAGCATTGCGCCATTTGCCCGCCATCGCCCGACGCAGATCGGCAGGGTCAGCGGCCAGATCCCACAGCGCCACATGGCGCGGCGTCATCAGGGGGATGATCCCCAACCCCTGTACCGCCTGCTCCGGCATCACCACCAGCGCCGCCCCGATCCGTGCCAACCGGCGCAGCGCGGCCCGTTGCGCCGCGGGCTCCAGCTCCACGCCCCAGACCGGGCCGCGCAGTGCCACGGCAAGCCCGGTGCGGCGCATCACCTGCACCCGGGCCAGAACCTGCTCGCTATCGCGCAACTCTGCCACCGCAATCCGGCCCCCACAGGCCCGCACCGCCTGCGCATAGGCCGCGCTTTGCTGCAGCGCGCCATGGCGGGCAGTGTCAGGGTTCTCCACGCAATCCCAATGCCATTTCATGGCACCGTTAACGCATATGAAACTGAATCATCGTTTAACACCGGGATGACACAGCCAAAGATCACCCCCCGCCTCGCCCCCACCCCGCGCCTTACGCTCTGGGTGCCCAGCCTGCTCGCCTCGGCCCTGGGGCTGGTCTTTCTGGCGGTGCTGGCCCTGATGCCATGACAAAGGCCCCCGCTTTCGCAGGGGCCTTCTTGGACGGGTCCGGTCGCTCAGCAATACAGCAGGCTGATCGCTCAGCGATACAGCAGGCTGATCCCATTGCTGAACAGATGCACCTTGGCCGGGTCTGCCCCCAACGCCACCGTGGTCCGGCGCACCTCGGTGTGGATGCCGGGCAGCTTTGCCACCACCTGTGCATCGCCTGCGGCACGCTTGAAATACAGCAGCGTCACCTCACCCAAAGCCTCGGTGATCTCGACCTCGCCCTTGAAGATCGGGGTGCCGGTGGTGGCCAGCAGATCTTCGGGGCGCACCCCGATATTCACCTTCAGCCCCATATCGGCAGCCAGCGTCGGCACTGATGACACCGCTTCACTGCCATTGGCCAGCCGCACCCGGGTCTGCGCCCCGGTTCCGATGACTTCACCCGCCATCAGGTTCATCGCCGGGCTGCCGATGAACTGCGCCACGAACTCGTTCTGCGGCCGCTCATACAGCTCCAGCGGCGTGCCAACCTGCGAAATCCCGCCACCGGCCAGCACCACAATCCGGGTTGCGAGGGTCATCGCCTCGACCTGATCATGGGTCACATAGATCATGGTGGAATTCGGCATCGACTCTTTGAGCTGGGCAATCTCCAGCCGCGTCGCCACCCGCAAGGCGGCGTCGAGGTTCGACAGCGGCTCGTCAAACAGGTAAACCTTCGGGTCGCGCACAATGCTGCGCCCGATTGCCACTCGTTGCCGCTGCCCGCCCGACAGCGCCTTTGGCAGACGGTCGAGATAAGGTTCCAGCTGCAGGATCTTGGCCGCCTTGGCCACTGCCGCGTCAATTTCCGCCTGAGATTTCTTGGCGATCTTCAGCGCAAAGCTCATGTTGTCGCGCACCGTCATATGCGGATAGAGCGCGTAGGACTGGAACACCATCGCGATGCCGCGCTGCGCCGGCGGCACCTCGTTCATCCGCTCGCCGTCGATGGTGAACTCACCGCCCGAGATCTTTTCCAGACCCGCGATCATCCGCAACAGCGTCGATTTCCCGCAGCCCGACGGGCCGACGAAAACGATCAGCTCCCCGGTCTTGATGTCGAGGTTGATGTTCGACAGAACCGTGACCTCGCCATAAGCTTTAGCCACATTTGTCAGTTTCAGTTCGGCCATGCCGGGTTCCCCTCCCTTATCCCTTGCGCATCAGACAGAAGCCCCAAGGGCCGAGCGTCACCTCGTTCCCGATGGCCGCCGTCGCGCCAAGCTCCCCGCCTATGGCTTCCCAAGGTCCCTCGGGCAGCCCGATCCGTGCCTGCTCTGTTCCCAGATTGAAGGCACAGAAAATCTCCTCCTCACCCATGCGGCGGAACGAGGCCAGATCGCCCGTCGCCACCAAAGCGGTCAGATCGCCATAACGCAATGCCTCATGCGCGCGGCGAAACGCCAGCGCGCGGCGATAATGGTTCAGCATCGACGCGGGGTCAGCATCCTGCGCGCCGACCGCCCGGTTCAGATGCGGCGCCTTGACTGGCAGCCAGGGGTTGCCCTCGGAAAACCCGCCATTGGCATTGTCGGTCACCCAGGCCATCGGCGTGCGGGCGCCGTCGCGGCCCTTGAACTCGGGCCAGAACTCGATGCCATAGGGGTCTTGCAGCTCTTCAAAGTCGATATCCGCCTCTGGCAGGCCCAACTCTTCGCCCTGATACAGGCACAATGACCCACGCAGGCACATCAACAGCACCGTGTAAGTCCTTGCTGCAGCGTCAGATAGCTCCCACCGCGTGATGTGGCGCACGGTGTCGTGGTTGGAATAGGCCCAGCACGGCCAGGCATCGGGGGCGACCGCATTCATCCGCGCAAAGGTGTCTTGCAGCAGTTCCGCCGTCAGCCGCTTGGGTTGCAGCATCTCGAACGGGTAGCACATCTGCACCTTGTCCCCGCCCGAGGTATACTCGGCCATGATCTCCAGCCCGCGCTGCGCATCGCCGACCTCGCCCACCGCCGCCGCGCCGAACGGGTCGAGCACCGCGCGGAATTTCTTCAGGAATTCAAGGTTTTCCGGCTGGTTCTTGTCAAACAGATGCAGCTGATGGTTATAGGGGTTCACCCCCGGCGCAATCGAGTCATTGCGCAGCTCTTTCGGCAGCGAAGGATTGTCGCGCAAGTATTTGTCGGCAAAGTAGAAATTGATGGTGTCGAGGCGAAAGCCATGCACCCCGCGTTCCAGCCAGAACCGCACCACATCCAACAGCGCCTCCTGCACCGGTTCATGGTGCAGGTTCAGGTCGGGCTGGCTGGTCAGAAAGTTGTGCAGATAATACTGCTCGCGCCGCGCATCCCAATGCCAGCTGGAGCCGCCAAAGATCGCCAGCCAGTTGTTCGGCGGCGTGCCATCGGGCTTTGGCTCGGCCCAGACATACCAGTCGGCGCGGGGGTTGGTCCGGTCTTTCCGCGACTCCTTGAACCACGGATGCTGGTCGCTGGTATGCGACAGCACCAGATCAATCATCACCTTCAGCCCCAGCTCATTCGCCCGCGCCATCAGCGCGTCGAAATCCGACAGCGTGCCGAACATCGGATCGACATCGCAGTAATCCGACACGTCGTAGCCGAAGTCCTTCATCGGACTGGTGAAAAACGGGCTGATCCAGATCGCATCGGCCCCAAGGCTGGCGATATGGTCCAGCCGCTGGGTGATGCCCTTCAGATCGCCGATGCCGTCGCCGTTGCTGTCCTGATAGCTGCGCGGATAGATCTGATAAATCACCGCCCCGCGCCACCAGTTGGCGTCGACACCCATCACGATTTGTTCTTGTTTGGCCATAAGTCTCTCACTTCACCGAGCCGGCCAGCAGGCCGCGCACCAGATATTTCTGCATTGCAAAGAAGACGAGCAGCGGCACTGCAATGCTGATGAACGCCGCCGTCGCCAAAATCTCCCAGTTGCCGCCGCGCGTGCCCAGCAACTCCACGATCTGCTTGGTCATCACCGTGGTCTGCCCGGTCGAGTCGATCAGGAACACCAGCGACACCAGCAGATCGTTCCAGGTCCACAGGAACTGAAAGATCGCAAACGAGGCCAGCGCCGGAAACGACAGCGGCAGGATGATTTTGGTAAAGATCTGAAAATCCGACGCGCCATCGACCTTGGCGCATTCGATGATGTCACGCGGCAGGCCGACCATGTAATTTCGCAACAGATAGATCGCCAGCGGCAAGCCGAACCCGGTATGCGCCAGCCAGGTGCCCAGATAGCCTTTGCCGATGCCGATCTCGTTGTGCAATTTCAGCAGCGGGATCAGCGCCAGTTGCAGCGGCACCACCAACAGCCCGACCACAGCGGCAATCAGCAGCGCCCGTCCGGGAAAATCCATCCAGGCCAAGGCATAGGCCGCGAAAGCGGCGATCACGATCGGAATGATCGTCGCCGGAATTGTCACCGTCAGCGTGTTGAAAAACGCCCGCGACATGCCATCGGTGTTGCTCGGCTCGAACAGGATCGCGCGGTAATTGTCAAAGGTAAACTCCGGCGGGGTCGCCGCCGTGCTGAAAATCCGGGGCAGCCGGGTGCCTTCGGTGCTGACCGGGCTCGACAGCACATAGGCGCCGTCTTCGGCCACGGTCAGCGTCACGCCATCGGCCAGTTCCGCCACAGCGCCGGGCTCATTCGCCTCTGGCTGGGTGGATGTGGTGCCCCAGGCCGAAACCCTGGCATCGGTGGCCCGGAACAGCCGCCCCTCGATCACAAAGCGCCCGTCCACCTCGACCTCATCACCGCCGACCCGGATGGCCGGCGCCTGCCGCTCTTGGGTTGACAGCGCCGACCACCAGCCAGAGGTGGCGATCTGATCCGCCGTGCGGAACGACGACACAAACAGCCCCAGCGTCGGGAACAGCCACAGCGCCACCAGCACCGCCATCGAGATATGCACCGCCCAGGTCAGGCTGGATTTTGTGCCCACAACGTTATTCATGATTTACTCCTCCGTCGCGGATCACACAGACGTTGCCAGCCATCAGCGCATCTCCTTGCGGGCGTTGTAGACGTTCCAGATCAGGATCGGCGTCACCAGCAGCATGATCACCATCGCCGCGGCCGACCCCACACCCCAGTCATTGGCGCGGAACAGCTTGTCATACATGTAATTGGCCAGCACCTGCGTCTCCCATTGGCCGTTCGACATCGCAAACACGATGTCGAACACCTTGAGCACGACGATGGTGATGGTGGTCCAGACCACGACGATGGTGCCCATGATCTGCGGCAACTTGATCTTGAAGAAGATCTGGAACGGGTTCGCGCCATCGACAATCGCCGCCTCGATGGTGTCTTCCGGCACCCCGCGCAGCGCCGCCGACAGGATCACCATGGCAAAGCCGGTCTGGATCCAGACCAGCACGATCATCAGGAAAAAGCTGTTCCAGAACGGAATCGTCAGCCAGGTCTGCGGCACGCCATAGGGCAGATCCGCCCCGATCAGCCCGATGGCCGCGCGGACCGACATGTAGATCAGCCAGACCGCCGCCACCCCGACCAGCAGCCGCAGCGGAACCGTGCCCGCCCCGACCGGCCCCGAGGGGCGGATCATCGGCCGCACAAACACCCAGGCCACCATGCCGACCGCAACCGCAAACCCCACCAGCCCCAGCGCCGGCAGGATCTTCAGAAACAGCACCGATGCTGGCCCGCCCTCAAACGCCAGCCAGACCGCATTCATGATGCCGATCTGCTCCTGATCGGCGGGGCGGGTGTCATAGACCAGCTTCCAGATCACCGCAGCGCCAACAAACGAGATCGCCATTGGCATGAAAATCAACGACTTGGCCAGATTGCCCCAGCGGATCCGGTCCGACAGTTGTGCCGCCAGCAGGCCGAATGCGGTCGACATCGCCGGCACCACGATCAGCCACAGCATGTTGTTGCGCAAGGCTTCCCAGAACTTCGGCTCGCCCGACATCTTGATGTAGTTGTCAAACCCGACCCATGCATAGCCGCCGCCCGGCGTGCGCTGCGTCAGCGACAGCCGCAAGGTCTCGACCACCGGATAGGCCAGATACACCGACAGCGCGATCAGCGCGGGGGCAAGGAACAGCCAGGGCCGGATCATGTTGGCGCGGTTGATGTTGCGCCCTGCATTCGGACCCGAAGGCGGATACAGCACCTTGTCCAGAAACAGGTTGGAAAAATAGAAATAGGCGACGCAACCGCCGACCCCGATGATGATGGTGATCAATCCCTGAAGTGCCGGTGACATGGCGCCTCAACCTCCCCCTTAGTGGTTCCCCGGTCTGTGGCCAGCGACCCCGGCTCTCTTTGGCTTGCCCGCATCTGCGGAACAGAAAACCCCGGCGGCATCTGCTGCCGCCGGGGAATTTCAAGGCTTACTTCAGGCCATCCCAGGATGACTGAATGGCGTCTGCCACCTCTTGCGCCGGTTTGCCGCCAGCGTAATCGACCATGCCGGTCCAGAACGCCCCGGCACCAATGCCACCCGGCATCAGGTCCGACCCGTCAAAGCGGAAGGTGTCGGCGCTCAGCAGGATTTCTCCCATTTTCTTCAGCGTATCATCGCCATAAAGATCGATGTTCACACCCTTGAACGGCGTGAGGAAGCCCGATTGCGCCATCCACACCTCATGTGCGGCCGGCACTTTCAGCCAGTCGATAAAGGCGCGCGCGGCCAGGCTGTCCTTGGTGATGCCAAACAGCGTGCCTGCGCCCAATACCGGCTTGCCCAGATCCTTTTCGGCATAGGCCGGGAAGTAGAAGAAGTCGGCATCCACACCCATCTGCGTGCCATCCGGGAAGAACGACGGGATGAACGAGGCCTGACGGTGCATCATGCACTGCGGCGGCGACGAGAACAGACCCTTGGGGCTGTCGCGGAAATCGGTGGTGGCAACAGCACCCCGGCCCCCGGCAACCCGGCCCTCTTCGATGAACCAGCCGAATTCCTCGATCGCGGCCACGACTTTGGGATCGTTGAACTTCAGCTCGTTGCTGACCCAGGCGTCATAATCGGCCGGGGTGTTGACCCGCAGCATCATGTCTTCCACCCAGTCGGTCGCGGGCCAGCCGGTCGCACCGCCCGAGCCCAGACCGACGCACCACGGCGTCACGCCATCGGCAACCATCTGTTCGGTCAGTGTTTTCAGATCTTCCATGGTCTCGGGCACTTCGTACCCGGCATCCTCGAAGTTCTCAGGGCTAAACCAGACCAGAGATTTCAGATCGACCTTGTAGAAAAAGCCATACAGCGCATCATTGCCATCCGGGCCGGGGAACGAGGCCAGATCCACCCAGGACTGACCGGCCGCATAATTTTCCTGCAACCAGGCGGCATCGGCATCGGTCAGCGGGGCCACCTGCCCCAGACGCGCCAGATCGGCGGTCAGACCGGGCTGCGGAAACACCGAGATATTGGCGGCAGAGCCGGCTTCGGCGTCAATCCGTACCTGGGTCTCAAAGCTGTCAGAGCCGACGTATTTCACATCCACGCCGGTTGCGGCTTCGAAATAGGCCAGCATCGCTTCGACCAGTTCCTGATCGGGGCCAAGCCAGGGCCCGGCGATGGTCAGTTCCTGCCCGGCCAGATCGCCATGTGCGGCTTTGAATTCCTCATACGACGCCCAGTTGAAAGCGCCCTCGCCGACTGGAAATTTCAGGTCCTGCGCCACAGCGCCGCCTGCCATAAGCGCCAGCGCAGCAACGCTGGCTGTCAGTTTCAATGTCATGTGCAGTCCTCCCGGATGACCCCGCCATCTGCGCGAGGCGTTGTGCCAACAGCTGCTATCCGGCGCAAAATGAGAATCGCCTTCAAACCGCTTTGGATGGCGCACTTTTGCCGATGCCCCGGCATGTGTCAATCCAAAGCGCCTGCAACACTGGCAAACCGCCGTTTTTGCAGGCGCAGCATTGATCTGTAACGATTACGCCCTGCGCGCTTTATCTTTGACCTCTTGGCGCGGGATGGCTAAGGTCGGCCCCGATTGAAACCGTTTTGGGCGCAGCCGCGCGATGAATCCCCCGCCATGAACCTCAAGGAACTCGCCTCACGTCTGGGCCTGTCGCCCACAACCGTCAGCCGCGCGCTGAACGGCTACCCCGAGGTGAACGAGGCCACCCGCGAACGGGTCATGGCCGCCGCCAAACGCCACAATTACCACCCCAACACCCGCGCCATCCGCCTCGCGACCGGACGCGCCATGGCCATCGGTCACGTGATCCCCATTGCCACCCGGCACGAAATCGTCAACCCGGTGTTTGCCGACTTCATCGCCGGCGCGGGCGAAACCTACAGCCGCAACGATTACGACATGGTGCTGTCGGTGGTGCCGGATGATCAGGAAGAAACCGCCTATCGCAGCCTGAAATCCAAGGGCAATGTCGATGGCGTCATCGTCCACGCGCCCAAGATGAACGACCCGCGCATCGCGCTGTTGCACGACATCGGCCTGCCGTTTGTGGTGCATGGCCGCGCCACCGGCACCACGCTGCCCTATAGCTGGCTCGATGTGAACAACCGCCGCGCCTTTCAGCGCGCCGCCGAATTCCTGCTCGATCTGGGCCACACCCGTATCGCGCTGGTCAACGGGCTGGAGTTCATGGATTTTGCGATCCGCCGCCGCACCGGCTATGAGGGGGCGCTGTCGGCGCGCGGCATCGCCCCCGACCCGGCCCTGATGGCGTCGGACGAGATGACCGAAATCGCCGGCCACCGCGCCGCGCGCCGCATGCTGGCCCTGCCGGGTCGCCCCACCGCCTTTCTGGTGGCGTCGATGATCTCTGGCATGGGGGTGCGCCGCGCGCTCGAAGAGGCGGGGTTGCAGATGGGCCGCGACATCTCGGTGATCATCCATGACGACGACCTGAGCTACATGAAGAACGGCGAGGATGTGCCGATCTTTACCGCCACCCGCTCGTCGGTCCGCGATGCCGGGCGGCTGGCGGCGGAAATGCTGCTCGATCTCATCGCCAATCCCGGCCCGGTTCCACAGCAACGCCTGCTGGAGGCCGAGCTGATCATCGGCCAGTCCACCGGCCCCTGCCTGCGACCCTGATCCCTCAGATCTTACCTGAAAGACCTCTCGCATGTCCTTGTCCCGCTATGATTTTCCGCCCGGATTCCTGTTCGGTGCCGCCACCGCCGCCTATCAGATCGAAGGCGCAGGCTTTGGCGGCTGCGGTCCCTGCCACTGGGACAGCTTCGCCGCCACCCCCGGCAATGTGATCCGGGCCGAAGACGGCTCAAAAGCCTGCGACCATTACCACCAGTGGCCCGCCGACCTCGACCTGCTCCGGGCCGCGAACATGGATGCCTACCGCTTCTCCACCTCCTGGGCGCGGGTGATGCCCGATGGTGTGACGGTGAACCCGGAAGGCCTCGATTTCTACGACCGCCTCGTCGATGGCATGCTGGCGCGCGGCCTCAAACCGTTCCAGACGCTTTACCACTGGGAAATGCCCTCGGCCCTCGCCGATCAGGGCGGCTGGACCAACCGCGACACCTGTGTCCGCTTTGCCGATTTTGCTGAAACGATCACCGAACGCCTCGGCGACCGCGTGGCCAGCATCGCGACCATCAACGAGCCATGGTGCGTCGCCTGGCTGTCGCATTTCATCGGCGCCCACGCCCCCGGCCTGCGCGACATCCGCGCCACCGCCCGCGCCATGCACCACATCCTTCTGGCGCATGGCATGGCGGTAGAGCGTCTGCGCGACATGGGCCAGCACAACCTTGGCATCGTGCTGAACTTCGACTACGCCCAACCCGCGAGCGACTCGCCCGAGGACCAGACCGCCGCCGCCCGCTGGGACGGCATCTTCAACCGCTGGTTCATCGAGGGCATCACAAAGCAGAGCTATCCGCAGATCGTGCTCGACGGCCTCGCCCCCCACATGCCGCAGAACTGGCACGATGACATGCCGCTGATCGGGCAAAAGCTCGACTGGCTGGGCGTCAACTACTACACCCGCCATCTCAACGCACATGACCCCGCCGCGCCCTGGCCGCACCTGCGCGACGCGCAAGGGCCGTTGCCGAAAACCCAGATGGGGTGGGAGATCTATCCCGACGGTCTGCACCATTTCCTCACCCGGCTGGCCCGCGACGACGTCGGCGATCTGCCGCTTTATGTCACCGAAAACGGCATGGCCAATGCCGATCTGGTGCAAAACGGCGCGGTCACCGACCAGATCCGGGAAGAGTTCCTGTTCGCCCACCTCGCCGCCACCAAGCGCGCCATTGCCGATGGCGCCAATGTGCAGGGCTTTTTCTATTGGTCGATTCTGGACAATTACGAATGGGCTGAGGGGTACGAAAAGCGCTTTGGCCTCGTGCATGTCGATTTCGACAGCTTGGCAAGGACCCCAAAATCTTCGTATCACGCGCTCGCCCGGGCCTTGGCCCGCAACGACTGAAGCTCAAGGATGCCGCCCATGATTCTCGCCCTCCTCGCCGACATCGGCGGCACCAACACCCGCGTTGCACTGGCGGATGGCACCCGCGTTTTGCCTGACAGCGTCGCCCGCTTCGCCAATGCCGAGTACAAGGCGCGCGGGCAGGACATCGCCGATATTCTCGGTGATTACCTGAAAGGCTGCGGCCAGACCGTCTCCGGCACCTGTGTCGCCGCTGCCGGGCCGGTGCAGGAGGGCGTGGCCAACATGACCAACCTCGACTGGGTGATCGACGCGGATAAACTGCGTGCCGCCACTGGTGCCACGCGCACCGCCATCCTCAATGATCTGCAGGCGCAGGGCCACGCCCTTGGCCATATTGCCGCCGCCAACCTGCGCCCGGTCACCGACGGCCCCCAAACCCCCGGCACCATGCTGGTGGTCGGCCTCGGCACCGGCGTCAACGCAGCCCCGGTGCATGGCAGCGGTGCCGCGCGCATCGTGCCCCCCTCGGAATGTGGCCATGTCAACATGCCGATCCGCTCCGAGGAAGATCTGGCGCTGATGCGCTTTGTCGAATCCCTGCTCGCCACCCGCAACGAGGTCGCCCATTGCGGCGTCGAAGAGGTGCTCTCGGGCCGCGGCCTGATCAACCTGCACGCCTTCGCCGCCGCGCAGGCACAGCAGCCCGCCGCGACCACCTCGGCACAGGTCTTCGCCGCTCTCGACAACGGCGATCCGGTCGCCACCCACGCGGCCAGCCTTTACACCCGGATTCTGGCGCAAACGCTGGCCGATCTCGCGCTGGTCCACCTGCCTTATGGCGGCATCTACCTGATCGGCGGCATGGCCCGCGCCATGACGCCGCATTTCGCCCGTCTTGGCCTGAGCCGCCACTTCCGCGAACCCCGCCGGGTTGATCTGCTGGAACACGACTTCTCGATCACCGTGGTCGAAGATGATTTCGCCGCCCTCACCGGCTGCGCCGCCTATCTCGCGGCCCAGACCGCCTGAAGAAAGCAGACCGCCTGACCAAACCTGCCGGTTTCATCTTGGCATAAATACTCCCGGGGGGAGTCGCCGCAGGCGACGGGGGGCAGGCAGCCCCCCGATTTTTCGCAGAAAAATCGTTCTAACCCGGCAGCCGCTCGCGCAGAAACTGCAAGGCGACGCGCAGCCCGTCCGGCGCGATTCCGTGTCCGGTGCCCTGCATCACATGGCCAAACACCTCAAACCCCGCAGCCATCAGCGCATTCCCGGCCAGAGACATATCGGCAAAGGGCACCACAGGGTCCTGATCGCCATGGATCAGCAGCACCGGCGGCTGCACCATCGCCTCTGCCGCCAGCAACTCCGGTGCCAGCAACCGGCCCGAGATTGCAATCACCCCCGCCACCGGCAACGGGCGGCGCGGGGCGATGTGCAGGCAGATCATCGCGCCTTGCGAAAACCCGACCAGCACCAGCGCCTCCGGCCCCAGGCCCTCGGCACTCAGCACGCCATCGAGGAACCCGTTCAGATCCTCGGCCGCCCGCAACAGCCCGGCGCGGCTGGCGGCCTCATCCGACCCGTCCAGCCAGGGGATCGAAAACCACTGCCGGCCAAAGCCATTGCCCGCACTAGGCTCCGGCGCGTCGGGGGCATAAAACGCGGTATCCGGCAGATGCGGTGCCAGCGGATCGGCCAGCCCCAGGAGATCGGCGCCGTCAGCCCCATAGCCATGCACAAAGACCACCACGCTTTTCGCCCGGCCATTTGCCACCCCGCGCCGTGCCGATTGCAATTCCCGCATTACCGTATCCCCTCGCGTTGCCGTGCGACCCGGTAATAGGCCCAAAGCACCCGTGCCGCAACCGACCGCCACGGGCTCCACACCTGAGCCATCGCGCGAAACGCCTTTTCCGTGGGCCGCGCCTCCAGCCCATAGAGCAGCCGCGCCGCCTCTTGCAGGGCCAGATCGCCGGGGGCAAACACATCTGCCCGCCCAAGTGCGAACATTGCATAAATCTCGGCCGTCCAGGCCCCGATGCCCGGCACCGCGACCAGCGTGGCAATCACCTGATCATCTGGCAGGCGGCGCAAGCCTTCAAAATCAATCCCCGCGCGCGCAAGCGCCAACCCGTAGCGCGCCTTTTGCCGCGACAGCCCCACCGCGCGCAACGACTCATCGCTGGCCTGCGCCATCACCGCCGGGTCCGTCAGCCCCGCCGCCTGCAGCCGCGCCCAGATCGCATTGGCCGAGGCGACCGAGACCTGTTGCGACACAATTGCCGACAACAGCGCGGCAAAGCCATCTGCCTGCCGCCGCAGCGGCAGCGGCCCGCACAGGGTGACCGCCTGCGCCATCCGCGCATCGCGCGCCGCCAGCCATCGCGCGCCTTCCGACACGCAAGCGTCAGTCTGAATGATCCGTCCCACCATGCCCGCACCCTGCCCCGCCGTCCGCGCACAGGCAACCCGGTCCTTGCGCCAAAAACGCCTCTTGCCCGCCCCAGCCAAACCGCCTACCGCTATGCCCATCATGACTCAGGATGCCCTCGCCAGACGCAACGTGTTTGTCCTTGTCGCGGCGCAGGCCGTGCTGGGCGCGCAGATGCCGATGATCTTCACCATCGCCGGATTGGCGGGGCAAAGCCTTGCCCCCAACGCCTGCTGGGCCACGCTGCCGATCACCCTGACGGTGATCGGCTCGATGCTCACCGCGACGCCGATCTCGGCCTTCATGCAGCGCTATGGCCGCCGCGCAGGCTTTGTCGCGGGTGCCATTGGCGGTGCCATCGGCGCGGCGATTGGTGCCTACGGCCTGATGACCGGCAGTTTCCTGTTGTTCTGCATCGGTGGCCTGTTCACCGGCATCTACATGAGCGCCCAAGGGTTTTACCGCTTCGCCGCCGCCGACACCGCCTCTGAGGCGTTCCGGCCAAAGGCGATTTCCTGGGTGATGGCCGGGGGTCTGTTGTCCGCCGTCCTTGGCCCGCAACTGGTCAAAGCCACGGCCGAGGCCATGGTGGTGCCGTTCCTTGCGACCTATCTCGCGGTGATCGGACTGAACCTGACCGGCATGTTCCTGTTCCTTGGCCTGAAGATCCCGAAACCCAAGCCCCCCGCCGCCGGTGCCCCCATCGGCCGCACGCGAGGGGAATTGATCCGCAACCCCACCATTGCCGTCGCGATGATCTGCGCCACCGTGTCCTATGCGCTGATGAATCTGGTGATGACCTCGTCGCCCCTTGCCGTGGTCGGCTGCGGGTTCGAGACCAATGATGCCGCCGACGTGGTCACCGCGCATGTGCTGGCGATGTATGCCCCCAGCTTCATCACCGGCCACATCATCGCCCGCTTCGGCGTTGAGCGGGTGATCGCGCTTGGCCTGATCATCCTCGCCGGCGCCGGTGCGGTGGCAATGGCAGGGGTGGAGCTGGAGAATTTCTTCGTGGCCCTGATCCTGCTGGGCGTGGGCTGGAATTTCGGCTTCATCGGTGCCACCACCATGCTGACCAGCGCACAGCGCCCCGAAGAGCGCGGGCGGTTGCAGGGGCTGAACGACCTGATCATCTTTGGCGGCGTCTCTGTCGCCAGTTTCTCCTCCGGCGGGCTGATGAACTGCTCGGGCGGCTCGGTTCAGGCCGGCTGGCAGATGGTCAACATGGCGATGCTGCCGTTTCTGGTGGCGGCAGGCGGTGCGCTGATCTGGCTCGCGCTGCGACCGCGCGAGATGCGCAGCTGACGGCGCTTGTGGCCGGTTTGGGGACGCGCGCCGCGCGGGAGTATTTCAGAAAGGTGCAAGCGGCAGAGGGTCAGAAAAGCCCTGTCGTCGCCTGCCACAACAACCGGCCCCGGCGCGCGAAATCTGACAGCTGCAAGCGGCCCTCGCCCACCGCCGCAGGATCACGCGATGCCTGTTTCAGCCACCCCTCCGCCTGCCAGCCCGCCAGCAGCGCCGGACGGATGGCGCGCGGCACCGATGCTGTCGCCTTGCGGGCCGTGTTGAGCCGGATCAGCCCACGCACCGCCAGCTGCGCCACCGCCTGCGGACGCCCATCCAGCAAAGGCACCCGGCCCCGCGCCGCAAGTTCGGGGATCGCGTGCAGATACTGCGCCAGCGCCGCCGCCCAGCCATAAGCGCGCACCGCAGGCTCTGCCGCGGCGGTCGCCCCCAAAGCGCAGGCCGACAGCCACATCAGCCCTGCGCCAGTATCCTCCAGATAGGCATCCATCGCCGCCTGATCCTCGAACGGATCACGGTAAATATCCCAGCGCCGGGCTTCGATCATTTGATCAAGCACCGGGAGCGGCAGGTCCGCCGTCCGGATCAGATCATGCAGGGGCCGTGCCACCTCATGCGCGCGAGGGTGGGGTTCCGCCACCACATCGCGCCACCATTGCAGCCGCATCTCGGCAATCATCGGCTCTTTGCTGACCCAAGGCGCGCGCGCCACCTCCAGATTGAGTGCATAGAGCGGCAACAGCCGCGCCCGCGCGGCCAGCGGCGCTGCCATCACCGCGAGGAACCGGTCAGGATCACCGCGCTGCACCAGCGCGGCACAGGCATCCAGGCTCATTCCGGGCGCACCAGGCTGAGGTAATAGCCGTAATCGCCGCCATGGGCGCGCCACAGCTCGATCTCGGCCTGGGTCGCATCCAGCACCTCGGTCAGCTCGGCATCGGCACCGGGGCGCAGGGCGGCGACCCGGTCCGACAGTGGCCCGTAATAGGCCTCCCACGCCGCAGCCCCCAGCCAGCGCGCGCCCAGAATGCGGTAGCCTGCGCCTTCGATCCGGGCGATATGGCCGGGCAGATCCATCATGCCGGGATAATCGCGGTCCCAGAACGCGCGGGCCGCCGGGGCCGGGCGGCCGGTGCGCCACAGGCAATCGGAAAACGCGACCACGCCGCCGGGGGCCAGATGCGGCCGCCACGCGGCCAAAGCTGCCGTGACACCGGGGCCGTAAGCCGCGCCGGCCGACCAGATCAGATCATAGGCCCCGTCCAGCACCAGCATATCGCCGACCTCCGCCTTTACCTCCGGCTGCTCGGCCCGGATCCGGTCGATGAACGGCGCATGCAGATCAAGGCCCTCCAGCCGCGCCGCCGGGCGCTTGGCGCGCAACAGCGCGAGATCCGCCCCCGGTCCGCAGCCTGCATCCAGAATCCGCGCCCGCACCGGAGTTTGCGCGACATCAAGCGCCCAGGCCAGCGAGTCGGCATCGCCCGGAGCCTCGCGCGGCAGGCCGGAATGCACCGTGAAAAACGCGTCCTTCATTCGGCGGCCTCCCGCACCGGCTGGCCCAGATCGCGGATCAGCTTCCACTGGATCGCATCCAGCAGCGCCTCGAAGGACGCGTCGACAAGGTTTGCGCTGACCCCCACGGTGGACCAGCGCCGCCCCTCCAGATCCTCGGAGTCGATGATCACCCGCGTCACCGCCTCGGTGCCGCCCTGGGTGATCCGCACCTTGAAATCGACCAGCTTCATGCTGTCGATACAGGCCTGATACGGCCCCAGATCTTTCGCGAGGGCTTTGGCCAGCGCATTGACCGGCCCGCGATCGGTTCCGGTCTCATCCATCGACTCGCTGACCGACAGCATCTTGCGGTCGCCGATCTTGACCACGACCACCGCCTCGGACAGGCTCACCATCCGGTCATACTTGTTCTTCCTGCGCTCTACCGTCACCCGGTAGCGCTTGACCTCAAAGAACTCCGGGCATTGCCCCAGCGCGCGCCGCGCCAACAGCTCAAAGCTGGCCTGCGCGCCGTCATAGGCATAGCCCTGATCCTCACGCTCTTTCACCACCTCCAGAATCCGCCCCAGCCGCGCATCCCTGGGGTCCACCACCAGCCCCGCCTGCGCCAGCCGCGCCCGCAGGTTCGACTGCCCGGCCTGATTGCTCATCGGGATCACCCGCTCATTGCCGACCGTTTCCGGTGGCACGTGTTCATAGGTGGCGGGGTCTTTCAGAATGGCCGACGCATGCAGCCCTGCCTTATGGGCAAAGGCGCTCGCCCCCACATAAGGTGCGGCCCGCAGCGGCACCCGGTTCAGAATGTCATCCAGCACCCGGCTGGTCTTCAGGATCCCCGCCACTGCCTCGCGGCTTACCCCGGTCTCATAGCGGCTGACATAGGGCTCTTTCAGCAGCAGCGTCGGGATCAGGCTGACCAGATTGGCATTGCCACAGCGCTCGCCCAAGCCGTTGAGCGTGCCCTGCACCTGCCGCACGCCCGCATCAATCGCCGCCAGCGAACAGGCCACCGCCGTGCCGCAATCGTCATGGCAGTGAATGCCCAGCCGGTCGCCCGGAATGCCGGACGCAATCACCTCCGCCACCACCCGGCCCACCTCGGCCGGCAGGGTGCCGCCGTTGGTGTCACAGAGCACCAGCCAACGCGCGCCCGCCTCATATGCCGCGCGCAGACAGTCCAGCGCATAGACGGGGTTCGCACGGTAGCCGTCAAAGAAATGCTCGGCGTCAAACAGCGCCTCACGCCCGCGTGCCACGACATGCGCGACAGATTCGCCAATGGCCGCCCGGTTCTCGGCCAACGTGCAGCCAAGCGCCGTGGTCACATGAAACTCATGGGTCTTGCCCACAAGGCACACCGCCTTGGTCCCCGCATCCAGCACCAAGGCCAGCACATCATCATTCTCAGCCGAGCGCCCGACCCGCTTGGTCATGCCAAAGGCAGTCATCACCGCCCGCGTCGCAGGCGCATGAGCGAAAAACTCGGAATCGGTCGGATTGGCCCCGGGCCAGCCGCCCTCGATATAATCCACCCCCAACGCATCCAGCGCCTGCGCAATCTGCCGCTTCTCGGCGACCGAGAACTGCACCCCTTGCGTCTGCTGCCCGTCGCGAAGGGTGGTGTCATAGAGATACAACCGCTCACGCATGCTTGTGCCTTTCATCTTGGCCCAAATACTCATCTGCAGGGCCGCCAGAGCCACCGCCGACCAGACAGCACCGCCGCATCCGCCCCTGCCGAATTTTCGCAGAAAATTCGTTCACTTCAGCGCCTCCAGTTTTATGAGGTCAAACTCTGGGCCCGGCACAAGTTCCACCGAGTCCTTGGACATCCGCACCTCGACGCCCGCAGCAATCAGCGCAGATTTGAGCGCATCAAGACCTGCGAAATCCTTCGATGCCATGGCCTCCACGCGGCAGACAGAAAGCTTCCGAGCAAAATCATCCAAAAGCATCGGGGCAGCAGTGCTTTCGACCGCGCCGTTAAAAACCCAAGATCCCATGACTGCAGTGTCTTCCAACAGACCCAAAAGCTGCGCAGAAGCGGCAAAATCATCAATCTCGGTTTGATCAACTTCTGCGCGCTGGCGGCTCCCGATAGACTTTGCAAGGGAATGCAATTCGGCCAATGCGCCCGCAGTGTTCAGATCGTCAGACAGGCTTTCAACCACGCGCACAACGGGTGTTCCGCCAATGCGGGCAGAATTGACCAGATTACGCCACTTCCTCAGTGTCGCCTCCGCCTCCCGCGCCTTCTCCGCCGTCCAGTCCATTGGCTTCCTGTAATGCGTGCTCAGCATCACGAACCGGATCACTTCCCCCGGATAACCCTGTTCCAGCAGATCCCGCACCGTAAAGAAGTTGCCAAGCGATTTGGACATCTTCTTGCCCTCGACCTGCAGCATCTCGTTGTGCAGCCAGTAGCGGGCAAAGCCGTCGCCTCGCTCCGCGCAATCATGGGCGCAGCAGCTTTGCGCGATCTCGTTCTCATGGTGCGGAAACTGCAGGTCCAGCCCGCCGCCATGGATGTCAAACGTATGCGGCTGCGCCAGCGCCTCCGCCGACAACCCCGATCTCACATCCTGCCACAGCAGCTTGTCCGCCATCGCCGAGCATTCGATATGCCAGCCCGGCCGCCCAAAGCCCCAGGGGCTGTCCCAGCCCGGCACGCCCGCGTCGGATGGCTTCCACAGCACGAAATCCATCGGGTCTTCCTTGAACGGCGCCACCTCAACCCGTGCGCCCGCGATCATGTCATCGACCGATCGCCCCGACAGCGCGCCATAGGCCGCATAAGACCGCACCCGGAACAGCACATGGCCATTGGCGGCATACGCATGGCCCTTGGCCACCAGCCCCGCGATCATCGTGATCATCTCGCCGATATACTCGGTCGCGCGCGGCTCATGCGTCGGGCGCAGCGCCCCCAGCGCATCCATATCGGCGTGATACCAGGCGATCGTTTCTTCGGTCCGCTCGCGGATCAACGCTTCCAGCGTGCCGGTGGCCCCGGCCTGTTGCCGCCGCAACGCCTCGGCGTTGATCTTGTCATCAACATCGGTGAAGTTGCGCACATAGGTCACATGATCCGCGCCGTAGACATGCCGCAGCAGCCGGTACAGCACGTCAAACACCAGCACAGGCCGCGCATTGCCCAAGTGTGCCCGGTCATAGACCGTCGGCCCGCAGACATACATCCGCACATGGCCCGCATCCAGAGGCACAAAATCCTCCTTGCGGTGGGTTTTGGAGTTGGTCAGCCTGATCGTCGCCATGTCGCAGATCCCCTATGCGCAACACCATCCCGGCGCGGGGTCTGGCAACGTTCTTCCGGTTCGGGAATGTTGACAAGCACCGCGCGACCAAAGGTCAGCCGGTAATGCAGCAGCAGATGATGCCCATCAGTGTCATGGACCCCGTGTAGCGCCCCGCGCAGAGCGCGCCAAGTCCTTTTTGCGCGCGCCGCTCCAAGACAACCCCCAAGACACCCCGGCGCAAGCCTGCCATACTCCGCCGACCCTGCCACAGGATACCGCATGCGCTTTCTCCTCGCCGTCTTCCTCTTCCTCGCCCCACTGTCGCTCGCGGCACAACCCCTGCCCGAGCCGCTCAGCGACACCATCAGCGATTACGCAAACCTCCTGCCGCCCGAGACCGCCGCCCGCGTCACAGACGCCCTGATCAAGGGTCGCGAAGACACCGGTGTCCATGTCGTGCTCGTCACCATGGACCGTATCGCCGATCACGGAGGAGACGGTCAGCGGATCGAGGATTACGCCAAGCGGCTGTTCAATCAATGGGGCATCGGCGACGCCACCCGCGATGATGGCATCCTGATCCTGATTGCCCGCGACGACCGCGAAATGCGCATCGCCCTTGGCGCGGGGTATGAGGTGATCTGGGACAATGCCGCACAGCGCGTGATCGACCGCGCCTTCCTGCCCGCCTTCCGCACCGATGATTATGCCGGCGGGATCGAGGCCGGGGTCGCCGCCACCTTTGATCTGATCGCCGCCCCTTTTGCGGCTGGGAATTCGCCACCACCCGATCCGGGCCCCAGCTGGCTGGACATCTTGCCTTTCGCGATCTTCGGCCTTTTCGCCACGATGATCGTCGGCATCGCCGCCCGCACCGTGCTGGGCGACGCGCTGGTGCGGATGCGCAGATGCCCGACCTGCGGCAGCCGCAGTCTGAGCCGCCGCCGCGACATCCTCAGCCGCGCCACCACCGCCCACGCGGGCCATGGCATGATGCACACCCGGTGCAGCGCGTGCGGCTGGGACAGGTCAGAGCCTTACAGCATCGCGCAACGATCGAGCGGCAAAGGCTCCTCCGGCGGCTTCGGCGGTGGCTCATCTTCCGGCGGCGGGGCCACGGGCCGCTGGTAACTCAGGCCTGTTAACGTCAGGCGCGCTCTTCCAGCGCCAGCCATTCGGTCTCGGCGGTTTGCAAGGCAATCTGCCGCTCGGTCAGCGCCTCGGTGCCCTTTTTGAACTTCACCGGGTCTTTGCTGTAAAGATCCGGCACCGCCAGAAACTCCTCCAGCTTCACGATCTCGGCCTCCAGCCGCGCGATGATGGCGGGCAGCTCATCCAGCCGCTTGCGCTCGGTAAACGACAGCCCGGTGTTCTTTGACGGTTTGACAGGGTCGCGCGCCGGAGCCGCCTTGCTTGCCGCTTTCGCGGCTGCCGCCATCGCCTCGGGGCGCTGGGCGGCGTAATCCGACCAGCCGCCGGGATAGGCGGTGGCCCGGCCATTGCCCTCCATCGCCACGGTGGCGGTGGCAATCCGGTCGATGAAATCCCGGTCGTGGCTGACCAACAGCACGGTGCCGTCATACTCGCCCAGCACATCCTGCAACAGATCAAGGGTTTCCACATCCAGATCGTTGGTTGGTTCGTCCAAAATCAACAGGTTCGACGGCCGCGCCATCAGCTTGGCCAACAAGAGCCGCGCCTTCTCCCCCCCCGACAGACTGCGCACCGGGGCCCGCACCTGCCGCTCGTCAAACAGGAAATCCTTCAGGTAAGCGACCACATGCTTTGGGTTGCCGCGCACCATCACCTGATCCGACGCCCCCGACACCGCCATCAGCGGATCGCCGGTCAGGTTTTCCCACAGCGTCGCATTCGGGTCCAGCTGGGCGCGGGTCTGGTCAAACACCGCAATCTCCAGATTGGTGCCCAGAATGACCGAGCCTTCATCCGGCGCCACTTCCCCGGTCAGCATCTTCAAAAGCGTGGTCTTGCCCACGCCGTTCGGCCCGACAAACGCCACCCGGTCACCGCGCAACACCCGCAGGTCAAACCCCTCCAGGATGGTCTTGTCGCCAAACCACTTGCCGATACCCTTGGCCTCGATCACCCGCTTGCCGCTGGTGGTCCCGGCTTCCATCTCCAGCGCCGCCGTGCCCTGACGGCGGATCTGGCTGCCGCGCTCTTCGCGCAAGGCGGCGAGCGCCCGCACCCGGCCCTGATTGCGCTTGCGCCGCGCCGAGATGCCCTCGACCGCCCATTTGGCCTCGGCCTTGATCTTGCGGTCCAGCTTGTGGCGCGCCTCGTCTTCCTCGGCCCAGACGGTTTCGCGCCATTCCTCGAACCCGTCAAACCCGCTCTCGCGCCTGCGCACCTCGCCCCGGTCGATCCACAACGTGGCCTTGGTCAGCGCGCGCAAAAACGTGCGGTCGTGCGAGATCAGCACAAAGGCGGTGCGCGTGCTGGTCAGCTCCGCTTCCAGCCATTCGATCGCCTGAATGTCCAGATGGTTGGTCGGCTCGTCCAGCAGCATCAGCTCCGGCGCTTCGGCCAAGAGCTTGGCCAGCGCCGCGCGCCGCCGCTCACCACCGCTCGCGGTCGCCACCGGCGTCTCGGGGTTGAACTTCAACCCTTCGGCCACCATCGCCACCCGGTATTCCTCGCCCTCGTCCAGCTGGCTGGCCGCAAAATCGCCCAGCGTCTCGAACCCCGACAGATCCGGGTCCTGCTCCATATAGCCCACGCTGACGCCCGGCGACACCACACGGGTGCCACGGTCCACCTCGACCAGCCCGGCCATCACCTTCATCAGGGTGGACTTGCCCGAGCCATTGCGGCCCACAAGGGCCACTCGGTCACCGGGCTGGATCACCAGCGACAGGGTGTCAAATACAGGGTTCCCGCCAAAGGTCAGCGAGATATCGGAAATCTGGAGAAGGGGTGCGCGTGCCATGCGCCGTCAGGTATGCGCGCGGCTGCGCGGCGTCAAGCCACCACTTGCCCGCCGCCGCATAGGCTCTGCCTTGCTTTGCCATTCATCTTGGCGAAAATACTCCGGGGGTGCGGGGGCTGGCCCCCGCTCGCGGGTGGGTGTCGGGCGCTGCCCGCACCATGCCGCGCCTATACCAGCCGGGGCGGGCGCTTCGGGTCCATACCGGGCGCTGACCCCGGCACCTTTTGCTCTTCCACCTCCGGCAGATCAAAGCGCAGCGCCACCCGGGCCATCGCCACCGCCGCCGGATCGGCGCTGTGCAGAAAGGCCACGTCCAGCTCCCCGGCCTCAATCCCCGAGAACACCAGCGCCTCCGACGCTGCCCGCGCCAGCGCCGGTTCCGCCCCCGGCGCCACATCGAGAAACGCCAGCATATGCCCGCGCCGGCCGCCGCGATAGGTCACCCCGGCCAGCAGCGCGCCCGAGGCCAGACCGGCCGCCCGTGCCAGCTTGGCATCCAGCCCGGTGACCAGCGCCTCGGGCACCGAAGGCGCATGAAACTGCTCGGGCAGGGCCTCCACCGCTTCCGGCCCCTCATCGAGGGTCTCGGCCAGCCAGTCCATCGCCTCTGGCGGCAACAGCATTTCCGACCGCCCGACACCCAGATTGACCCCAAGGCCAATGCCCTGCCCTTTCAGCAGCCCGGCGATCACCCGCCCCGGCAGCGCGGCATAGGGTGCTATGCCGCCGGTAAACCCGGCCAGCCGCTCCTCACGGTCGAACACCAGCACAAAACGCCCGTCTTCCAGATCGAACACCTTGGGGTCCAGCGTATCGCCCTGCGCCTCGCGCGCGAGCAGCAGAAACATCTCGCCATCCGCCAGCCGCTCAAAGAACCGCAGCCGCAGCGCCTCGTTCTCGGGGTCGGCATGCACGGCGGCATGGGCGGCATCCAGCAGGCTTATGATCTCGGACATCTCAATTCTCCATCACCCCGGCCACCGCGCGCTGCAATTCCGGCAGCAGCTCAGCCGCAAACCAGGGGTTGCGTTTCAGCCACCCGGTATTGCGCCAGGACGGGTGGGGCAAGGGAAAGATGCCACACGCGGCATATCTGCGCCAATCCGCCACCGTGCCGGTCACGTCACGCGTGCCCAGATGCCAGCGCATCGCCGCCCCGCCGACCAGCAGCGTCAGCCGCACCTTTGGCAGCTCTGCCATCACCCGCGCCCGCCATGTTGCGGCACAGATGGCAGGCGGAGGCAGGTCCGATCCCCGCGCATCATAGCCCGGAAAGCAGAACCCCATCGGTACAATCGCAACCCGGTCCAGATCGTAAAAATCTTCCGAAGACAGCCCGCACCAATCGCGCAACCGGTCGCCCGAGGGGTCGGTAAACGGCTGGCCCGAGGCATGCACCCGCGCGCCCGGCGCCTGCCCCGCGATCAAGAGCCGCGCATTGGGCCGGAACCATACCACCGGGCGCGGGGCATGCGCCGTTGCGGTCGCGGCAAAGCGGTCTGCGCACAAACGACAGCCCGCAATCTCGTCGCCAAGGCTCAGCGGAACAGCACCAAAGCACTCGGACTCCAGGCCACATCAACCTTGGTGCCCACATCCAGAATGGGCCGCCCCGGCGTGTTGCGCATCGACAGGCGCACCTCGACATCCGTACCGCCCAGGTAGACATCGTAATAGGTCATGTCGCCGAAATAGATCACCTCGTCGATGATCCCGTCCACCGTGCGTTCGGTCGTGGTCTGGCCCGGATACATCAATGTCAGCGTTTCCGGCCGCAGGCCGACCATCGGCGCATCACCGCGCCCGCTCGGGCATTGGTCGGCCTCCAGCAGCGCGCGGCCAAGGCCCTTGGCCTCCACCTCGATCCGGCCGCTCTGCTCACCGATCACTTCGGCCGGGATAAAGTTCATCGTGCCGATGAAATCCGCCACTTTCTTGGAATTGGGCCGCCGGTACAACGTCTCGGGGTCGGCCAGCTGCGCGATCTCGCCCTCGAACATCACCGCAATGCGGTCCGACATCACCAGCGCTTCTTCCTGATCATGCGTCACCAGCACAAAGGTGATGCCGACCTGCCGTTGCAGCTTGATCAGCTCCACCTGCATATGTTCGCGCATTTTCTTATCAAGCGCCGACAAAGGCTCGTCCAGCAACAGAACTTTCGGCTTCAGGATCAGCGCCCGCGCCAGAGCCACGCGTTGCCGCTGCCCGCCCGACAGCGCATGGGCCGCCCGCGCGCCATAGCCTTTCAGCCCGACCATCTCCAACGCTTCCTCGACGGCTTTCGCCTTCTCGGCCTTTGACCGCGGGTCGCGCCGCAAGCCAAAGCCCACGTTTTCGCCCACACTCATATGCGGGAAAATCGCGTAGGACTGGAACACCATATTGGTGGGTCGCTCGTTCGCGGGCACTTTGGCCATATCCTTGGCGTCAATCAGAACCGCACCGGAGTCGATCCCCTCAAACCCGGCTATCGTGCGCAACAGCGTGGTCTTGCCACAGCCCGACGGCCCCAGCAGCGAGAAAAACTCTCCCGCGCGGATCGAGCCGCTGATCCCGCGCAGCGCATGGTAGTCGCCATAATATTTATGGACATCGCGGAATTCGATCATGGTGGATGTGTCGCTCACAAAAAGCCTCCGGTATCCTTGCCGCCGGTCTTCGCGATGCCGCGACGGCGGAAAAATTCTGCGATGGAAAGAAGGACAACCGACACCAGCACCAGAATGGTGCCAAGCGCCAGCATGGCGGGAACCTTGGCCGGAAAGCGGAACTGGCCGTAGATATAGGCCGACAGCACCGTATCGCGGCCTGCCAGAAAATAGGCGATGATGAATTCATCCAGGCTGATGGTGAAACAGATCAGCAGGGATGAGACGATGCCGGGCGCCACCAGCGGCAGGATGATCAGCCGGAAGGTTGACACCGGCCCCTCACCCAGATCATAGGCCGCCTCTTCCAGCGACTGATCAAGGCTCTGAAACGCCGAAGACAGGATCGCCACCGCAAACGGCGTGGTGATCAGCACATGGCCAAGAATAACGGTGTACAGCGACAACGGCACCGCAATCGCCAGCAGCACGACCAGCAGCGACATCGCTACGATCATTTCCGGCAGCACCAGCGGCAGCATGATCAGCCCGACCAAGCCCCCCTTGCCCGGAAAACTGTAGCGGGTGCTGGCCCGTGCCCCGAACACGCCGAGAATGGTGGCAATGATCGCGGTCGAGCTGGAAATGACCAGCGAATTGCGCAGGGCCTGCCACAACTGCGCATCAGCCCACATCTCGGAAAACCAGTTGGTGGTGAACCCGCCCAACGGAAAGGCAATGATGCGGCTGTCGTTGAACGCAAACAGCGGCAAGAGCGCAATCGGCGCGTACAGGAAAATCAGATAGCCGATGGCATAGGCGCGCAGGCCGGGAGCTTTCATGGTCATCCCTCTATTTCGCCGGGCCAAGGAAGCGGCGGTTCACCATCACGAACGCCACCGAGATAATCGCCACGATCACCATCGCCGACACCGCAATCGCTGACCCCAGCGGCTTGTTGTTGATCTTGAGCATCTGCACTTCCATCATATTGGCAATCATCGGCAATTTGCCTCCGCCGATCAGATCGGGCGTCACATAATCGCCGATGGTGGGGATGAACACGATCAGCGTCGCCGCAATCACCCCGCCCATCGACAGCGGCAACGTCACCCGCCAGAAGGTGCGAAGGCGCGACTCGCCAAGATCCTGCCCCGCCTCCAGCAGGCTGCGGTCGATTTTCTCCAGCGCCACGAAAATCGGCAGAATGGCAAACGGCGCATAGGCATGCGCCAGCGTCACCACCAGCGCGCCGACGTTATAGTTGATCCAGGTCAGCGGCTCATCGGTGATGCCGATCCCCATCAGCCCCGAATTGATCACCCCGTTATAGCCAAGGATCACCTTCCACAGAAACACCCGGATCAGATAGCTGGTCCAGAACGGAATGGTGATCAGAAACAGCCACAGCGACTTTTTCGACGGATGCACATGAAAGCTGACGAAATAGGCAATCGGATAGGCGATCACCACCGTCACCACGGTCACCGACAGCGCCACGATCAGGGACCGCAGCATGATGGCGCGGTAGACCGGGCCGGTCCAGACCTCGATATAATTGGCCAGCGTGAAATCCCAGGTGATCACCCCGCGCCCGCCGGTCAGCAGCGAATACAGCACCACCGTCCCCAGCGGCGCCGCCAGCAGAAGCACCGCATACACCGCCGTGGGGCTGATCATCAGCAGGCCAGACCGGGCCTCGGACCGGCCAAGGACGGAATTCGATTTCGCCATGTCACCCCCTGTTGTGCCGGTTGCTGCCGGGCGGATTGTCGCTGTGCCGCGACTTTGATCAAAACTTAGTCACAAGCGTATAAGGCTGGCAAGTACCCATATGCCGCCCACGCAAAAAGCCGGACCACCGGCCCGGCTTTGCACAACATCAAGGCAAAGTGCCTAGCCGGCGATACGTTCAATCGCAATCGCGCGCTTTTTCAGCTCGTCATACAGCGACGGCACCACCCGCACCGACCCGACTGCTGCGCGCAGCGCATCTGACAACCGGGCCTCGGTGGCTGTGCCGGAGACGCGCCATACCATGCGCCGGGCCACGCCATCATCATAGACAATCTCGGTGGCCCCGGCACGTTTGCGATAGCCCAGAAAATCAGCCCCGCCATGCGGGGCATGGAAAGTGGTTTGCTGTCCCATAATAAGGATCATCCTGTCATTTATCTGTGCATGTCGTTGCATGCGTCTGCTCGTTATCGCTCAAAGATGTGGCACGCCCCGGCACCCGTCAAGCGCCCCGCGCGCGCGATGCAGACCGGGGCGCAGATTCCCGGCCAAGGGAGTCATCCGTGCAACACCACCGCAATCCGGCCACGCCTGCGCCACAGGCCCGCCACAATCGCGCCACAATTCACCGGTCAGACCATCAGCTCGGCCGGTGGCTGCGCCAGCAGGCGCGCCAGCCGCATGATTCCCTCCTCGAACCGTGCCATCGGCACATTGCCCGCCAGTGCCACCCGCACCGCATTGGGCGCGCGGCCATGGATCAGCGCATATTCGTCGGCAGACCGCACAATCACCCCCGCCGCCTCGGCATGGGAACAAAAGCTGCTCGCCCGCCAGCCTGACGGCAGCCGCAGGAAAATGAACTGCAACCCCGGTTGCCAGCCCAGATCGAACGCCCCCAGCGCATTCACCGTAAACTGCAGCCGTTCCTCCAGCTCTGCCTGCACCAGACCGCGCAAGCGGCGCGCCTCACCCGACTGCAGCAGATGCAGCACAACCGCCTCGACCGGCCGCGACAGGGCAAAGAACGAATGCTGCGCCGTCAGCCGTCCGGTCGGCCCCATTCCGGTCGGGGCCACGATATAGCCAAAGCGCAGGCCCGCCGAAATGCTCTTGGACAGGCTGCCGACATGCCACACCCGCTCGGGCGCAAGGGCGCGCAGCGCAGGCACGCTGCCCGATGCCACCGAATAGCAGTCATCGTCGATGATCTGCAGATCATAGCGCCGGGCAATGTCGACAATCGCTTGCCGTCGCGCCAACCCCATGCAGCCGGTGGTCGGGTTCTGCGCCTCACCCGTCAGGCACAACACCTGTGCCCCGTAACGCCGACAGGCCTGTTCCAGTGCCTCGGGCAAGATACCTTCGGCGTCCATTTCCACCGCCACCACTTCGGCCCGGCTCAGACGCGCCGCATGGCGGAAACCGGGATAGGCCAGCTCTTCGGTCAACACCACCGGGCGATCGCCGCGCAGACAGCACATGAAAATCAGGTTGATGGCGTTCTGCCCGCCATGTGTCAGAACAATGTCATCCGCGGTCATGGTTCCCAGCACCCGCTCCGAGATCCAGTCGCAGATCGCCTCGCGCAGCGGCAGTTCGGCCTGCTGGCTGGGGTAATCCACCCAATTGGTATCGGGATCATCGCCAATGGCGCGCAGCGCAGCCCCAATTGCCGCATTCTGCCCGACATCGGGCAGGATCGGCGCGCGCAGATCGACTTTTCCCTGCAGACGCGCCGGATCACGGTCGACAAACAGGGCTTGGGTCGGTCCCAGACGCGGCGCGCTCGCGGCAACAAAGGTGCCCCGGCCCACCGTCGCCGCCAGCATCCCCTCTTGCGTGGCCAGACTATAGGCCCGCGCCACTGTGCCCGGAGTCACCTTCAGCTGCCATGCCAGCTCCCGCACGGTCGGCAATTGTGCGCCGGTTTCAAGCTCTCCCGACCGGATTGACTCGCGCAATGCCCGGGTCAGGGCCAGATACTTGGGGCCATCCGCATCGGACAGCTTGGGAAGCCATATTGTATCAGCCACAATGTTCCTCTGGAATTAGAGACTCAATCTTTGTACCTTTATCATATGGCCAATTGTGCCATTGTATCAATACAAATTTTGACCTTGAAAAGGAACCTGTCATGTCTCCCGCTGAAACGCTGGTCTTCCGCCCTGCCTCCCTCCCTCCGCTGTCGCGGCTGGTGTTGGCCGCTGCGGTCCGCGTTCTTGCGTGGGAAACCCGTCAGCGCACCCGAAAGGATCTGCGGCGGCTTGACGCCCATTTGCTCCGCGACATCGGCATCGACCAGATGACGGCGCAGGCCGAGGCGAACCGCCCGTTCTGGCAGGGCTAAACCCCGCCATTTGCTCCCGAAGTTTCCCCTGACTGGGCCGGATTATTCCGGCCCGTTTTTTTATGCGCCGGCTCAACCGCTGCCGCGCGTCAGGTCCACACACAGCGACACGACAACCGCAATCACAAAACACGGCAGGATGGCGGCCAGCCCCAGCGCCCCCGCCCCCATCTCGCATCCCCCCGAACTGCCCGCGCCACAGCCGCCGGAGCGTTGCGCCATCCATAAAGCGCCGAAGGTGATGCCAAGTGGCAGGACGGTTCCGGCGACAAGCCCTGCACTAAAGGCGCGCAACCCGATGATGAAGGCTGATCGCCGTCTCTGCTGAGTCATCGCTTTCAAGCTTCCTCAAAGCACTCGACCAGGCCGTTTGGCGCGGTAGTGCAGGTATGGGTTTGCGCTTCGCCATCAGAAGTCGATGGTGGCGTGGCGGTACAGGCTGACAAAAGCGCGAACAGAGTGATCAGGACGACTCTCATATCCGGGCCCGGGACCAACAGGCTGCGCCGGAATTAAGCCTGAACAGCGCCGGAAAACCAAGAGAATTCCATGGCCCGTCAGGCTGAAACAATGACCAAAAGGTTAAAGGAAGCAGCCCAAGGCATTGATAAACAACACCATACCACCTTGTACCACAGCGGGAACAGCAAAAAGGCCCGCCAGATGGCGAGCCTTTCCAAAACCAATGTCGAAAGCTCAGCGCTTCGAGAACTGGAACGATTTCCGGGCTTTCGCCTTGCCGTATTTCTTCCGTTCCACCACGCGGCTGTCGCGGGTCAGGAAGCCTGCCGCTTTCAGCGCGCCACGCAGGCCGGGTTCGTACAGCTGCAGGGCTTTCGAGATGCCATGCTTCACCGCACCCGCCTGCCCCGACAGACCGCCGCCAACCACGGTGGCCATCACGTCGAACTGGCCTTCCACGTTTGCGATGGTGAAGGGCTGCTTCAGGATCATCTGCAGAACCGGACGGGCGAAATAGGCCGCCATTTCCTTGCCGTTCACAGTGACCTTGCCGGTGCCGGGCTTGACCCAGACGCGGGCAACCGCGTTCTTCCGCTTGCCGGTCGCATAGGACCGACCCAGCGCATCACGCACAGCCACACGCGGCGCGGCCATCGGCGTGCCGGGCGCATCTGCGGTGGTGCCGGAGACGGCCGATTTCAGATCGTCGAGAGATTTGATGTCAGCCATGATCACGCGCTCCGGGTGTTCTTGGGGTTCAGCGCGCCAACGTCGAGGACGGTGGGCTGCTGAGCTTCATGCGGATGTTCCGCACCGGCATAGACGCGCAGGTTCGTCATCTGCTGACGGCCAAGACGGTTGCGGGTGATCATACGCTCGACGGCCTTGATCACCACACGCTCGGGGTGATTGCCTTCAAGCACCTGCCGCGCGGTGCGCTGCTTGATGCCGCCCGGGTGGCCGGTGTGCCAGTAATAGATCTTGTCGGCACGCTTGTTGCCGGTCATCTGGATCTTGTCCGCATTGATGATGATGACATTGTCACCCATATCCATATGCGGCGTAAACGTCGGCTTGTTCTTGCCGCGCAGGATGTTGGCGACGATCGTGGCAAGGCGGCCCAGAACGATGCCTTCGGCATCGATCAGGATCCACTTTTTCTCGATGTCCGCCGGAGTAGCGGTAAAGGTTTTCATCGGTGGTGTCCCATGGAGGATAGGCAGGGGTTGCCCCCCGGTAACTCGGATGGCGGCTTATCGCGCATAGGACGTGCAGCGTCAAGCGGCGGGAACAATATATAGTTGTTTAAAAACAGCAGCTTGCAAAAGTGGTATTATGATACCCCAGCTATCCGGCCGCAATCAACCGTAAGGCACGGGCGCGCGCCGGGGGGATGGCGGCGATTTCCACGCCGGTCAGCACATGCAGCGTGTCCATATCGCGGTCAATGACCGCGTGATCGCTGACCCAGCCCCCCATCGACAGATAGGTGCGCAGCAAGGGTGGCATCGGCGCCATCTGCCCCGCACCCGGCAGCGGCAGATCGGACAGCGCGATACGCTCGGGCGCAAGTGGTGCGGGACGCCACTGATCTGGCGCGATGCGGGGAATCAGCGCGCCAAGCGCCGCTGCATGAACAGCCGGATCGGCCCCGGAAAAGCTGGAGCAGCCAAACAGCAGCCCCACGCCCATTTCATCCACCATCCGCGTCATCGCAGCCCAGGCCAGACGCAGAATGTCGGGGTCATGCTGCGCGGGGTGCAGACAGAACCGCCCCAGCTCCAGCATCGGACCGGGAAACTGCGCCAGCCGTGACAGATCGTAGTATTGCGCGGCATAGGACTGCGCCACCGTCGCGCCGTCGAACACCTGCACGCGGTAGCACGCCACCAGATCGCCGGTCGCCCGGTCCTGCACCAGCATGTGTTGGGCAACAGCGTCAAAGGCATCGGCGTCACGGCCATCCTGCAGCGCCCTGCCCCGTGCCGCCCAAAAGGCGACGTGTCGCAGCCGTTGTGCTGCGTCAATCTCGGCCCCGGTGCGGGCGAGGCGAACCTGATACCGCCCTCGCGACAATGGGGTCATGTCGCCTCCGCTGACACTTGGCACACCGTCCGGCCCACCCTAAATACATCGGTGACCGGGCGCATCCGCGCGCAGGTCAGCCGCACAGAACCACAGGAGATGTTTATGGACAAGGTTGTCAAATCCGATTCCGAATGGCGCGAGTCGCTGTCAGACCTTGCCTATAAGGTCACGCGCAAACATGGCACCGAACGTGCGTTCAGCCATGATGATTTTCCAAAGGAGCCGGGCACCTATCGCTGCGTCTGCTGCGACGCGCCCCTGTTCGATCAGGCGACGAAATTCGACTCCGGCACCGGCTGGCCCAGCTTTTTCGCGCCGATCAGCAGCGAGCTGGTGGGCGAATCCGAAGACAGCAGCTGGTTCATGCGCCGGACCGAAGTGCATTGTAACCGCTGCGACGCGCATCTGGGCCATGTTTTCAACGACGGCCCGGCCCCGACCGGCCTGCGCTATTGCATGAACGGCGTCGCGCTGACCTTTGAGCCAGAGTCGGAATAACCCCAGGATCAGGCCGCTCAGGCCCCCCGTGTTGACCGGGGGCCTGCACAAAACCTCAGTTGTCCAGAAGCTGCCCGGCACTCAGGCGACCAAAGCTGGAGAACAACTGGCGCAACACGCCCATGCTCTTGACGCTGCTCTGGGTCACGCGGCGCGACAGCGGCACGATCTGGCCGCGCTCCAGCCCGAAGCGTTCGACATTCTGCAGCACCCCGCCGTCGGTAAAGGTCAGAGTGACCACCTGACGGTCGATTTCCTTTGGCGCGATCGCGCCGCGCTGTTCCCAGCGGCTTTGCACGTAGAACCAGCCGGTATCATTCAGCAGACCCGAGGCTGAAGGCCGCCCGACCTTTGGCGCGGCGGTTTCACGGGTGTCTTTACCGATTTCCAGCTTTGCCAGATCTTCCTCGGCGGGAACATAGCCGTGATTGCGATAGATCGGGGCGCAGGCGGTCAATGCTGCGGCAAGGCACAGCACGGCCACGGCCCGCAGCATGCCGCGTGGGGAAAAAGCCGCCGGCTTGCGGGCGCGCTGCGCTGTCGTCGATGCCATCCGTTGTATTCCCTACCCATCGTCTACTGTGCAACCACGGCCCATGACTGCACCTGCGGCCTTGCCAAGCGGGGTATCGCCGCTTAGGTGCCACAGGATCAAGACCCGTCTCCTGACACAAAGGCTTACAGAAGGACGCGGGCCGGTTCAAGAATGGAACGCGTGTGGCCTGCGTCTCATCCCGGCCTTGTGCCCTTCGTGCCTTCCCGACGTGATACAAAGGTGATCCCGCCATGAAAAAACCAAGCGCCCCTGTTTCCCCGCCCGAGCTGTCGGTCCCTGCCGCCCCACCTGCCCTGAGCCAGACCTTCCGTAGCGGTGCTTTGTCGATGCGCAAGCCGACGCGGTTCGATCTGCAACCCGATGCGGCAACCCGCCGGGCGATTGCCGACGAGCTGGGTCTGCTGGCAGTGCCGTTCCTGCACTTCAAGGGGGAAATCCGCCCGGCGCCGAACCGCGATTTCGTGCTGGAGGCCGAGCTGAAGACAGTGGTCGATCAGCCCTGTGTCGTGACGCTGGCCCCGGTCCGGGCCGAGATCACCGAGAAAGTGCTGCGGCGCTATGTCTCTGACTGGGAAGAGCCCACCGGCGACGAGGCAGAGATGCCCGAAGACGACACGGCCGAACCGATCCCCGAGGTGATTGATGTGGGTCTCGTCGCACTGGAGGCGCTGGTGCTGGCCTTGCCGCTGTACCCGCGTGCGGCCGGGGCTGAACTGGGCGAAGTGGCGGCCACCCCGCCGGGAGCGGAACCGTTAAGTGATGCCGATCTGAAACCTTTTGCCTCGCTCGCGGCATTGAAAGACAAAATGGGGGGTGGTGCAGAAGGCTGATGCACAATCTGCTGAATGGGGCTTGCACCGCGCCCAGATAAATGTATGTTCCGCGCCTCATTCGGGGTGTGGAAACGCGCCCCCGGCGGCGCTATCCGCTAGAAGAATCGTCAAGTAAAACAGGGGCATGTCCCCACTACCCAAAGGTTGCGACATGGCTGTCCCGCAGAACCGAGTCACCAAATCCAAGCGTAACATGCGTCGTGCTCACGATGCCCTGGTCGCTGGAAACCCCGCTGATTGCCCCAACTGTGGTGAGCTGAAACGCCCGCACCACGTCTGCGGCGCTTGCGGCCACTATGACGCCCGCGAAGTCGTGGCGACCACCAAAGACGTCGATCTGGACGAGGACGCGGCGTAAGCCGCGTCTGAACGGCGCACCCTGCCCATGACAAGCGGACTGCTACATCCGGCGACGGGCAAGCTTGACGGCGGGGCTTTTACAGTCATTTCGGTTGACGCCATGGGCGGCGACCGTGGGCCGGCGGTGGTTGTCGCCGGTCTTGGCTTGTGTGCCGCCAAACACGGTGACGTGCGCTTTATCCTGCATGGCGACAGTGCCACGCTGACCCCGCTGGTCGCAGCGCAACCCGGTCTGTCGGACCGGGTGACAATCGTGCATGCCGACCGCGTGGTGACCATGAGTGACAAGCCCAGCCAGGTGATGCGCCATGGCGAGGGCACGTCGATGTGGTCCACGATTGACGCGGTGAAATCCGGTGCGGCACAAGCCGCTGTGTCTTGCGGCAATACCGGTGCCTTGATGGCGGTGTCGATGGTCCGCCTGCGCAAGATTGCCGGCGTCAACCGTCCCGCCATTGCCTGTCTGTGGCCCAGCCGGAACCCCGGCGGGTTCAACGTGATGCTCGATGTCGGGGCCGGAATCGAGGCCGAGGCCGAAGATCTTTTGCAATTTGCCGCCATGGGTGCCTCTTATGCCCGCAATGGCCTTGCTCTGTCCTGCCCGCGCGTCGGTCTGCTGAATGTCGGCACTGAAGAGCACAAGGGCCGGGCCGAGCTGAAAACCGCGCATGACCGCATGGTCGAGGCGGCCGAGGCAGGCGGGTTTGAATTTGTCGGCTTTGTCGAGGGGGGGGATATTCCGGGCGACCGCGCGGATGTGATCGTCACCGACGGCTTTACCGGCAATATCGCACTGAAAACCGGCGAAGGCACCGCCAAGCTGATCGCAGATTTCCTGCGTGAAGCGTTCGGGGCCGGTCTGTTGTCGAAATTCGCGGCCCTGTTGGCGCTCAACTCGTTGAAACGCCTGCAAAAGCGCATTGATCCCAGACGGGTCAATGGCGGGGTATTTCTGGGTTTGAACGGCACAGTGGTCAAATCGCATGGTTCGGCGGATGAAACCGGCGTGGCGGCCGCCATCGGTCTGGCGATCCAGCTGGCCCGCAGCGGCTTTGTCGAGCGTCTGGCCGCACGGATCGCATCGACCGTCAAGAAAGTGGCAGAGGAACCTGCCGGGGAAGTCGGGGCAAGATCATGACATTACGCGCCGTTGTTGCGGGCGTGGGCCATTACCTGCCCGCGCGCGTTGTGGCCAACGCCGATCTGGAAGCGCTGGTGGAAACCAGTGATGAATGGATCCGCTCGCGCTCGGGGATCGAACGGCGGCACTTTGCCGCCGAAGGGGAGATGACCTCGCATCTGGCCACCCATGCCGCGCGCGCCGCCCTTGCCGATGCAGGCATGGTTGCCGATGACATCGACGCGATCATCGTTGCCACCTCGACCCCTGATCTGACCTTTCCCTCGGTCGCCACCATGGTTCAGGCCGAGCTGGGGATGACCCAGGGCTTTGCCTTTGACGTGCAGGCAGTCTGCGCCGGATTCGTTTTTGCCCTCACCACCGCCAATGGCATGATCCTGTCGGGTCAGGCCAGGCGGGTGCTGGTGATCGGCGCCGAGACCTTCAGCCGGTTGATGGACTGGAACGACCGCACCACCTGCGTTCTGTTCGGCGACGGCGCGGGCGCGCTGATGCTGGAGGCGCAGACCGGCACCGGCGAGTCGTCAGACCGGGGGCTCCTTGCCAGCGACCTGCATTCCGACGGCCGCTACAAGGATCTGTTGTATGTCGATGGCGGCACCAGCACCGGCACCACCGGGCACCTGCGGATGGCGGGCAAGGAAGTGTTCCGCCATGCCGTTGAAAAACTTGCAGAAACTGCGCATGCCTGTCTGGAAAAGGCCGGTCTGACCAGTGGCGATGTCGACTGGATCGTGCCGCATCAGGCCAATATCCGCATCATCGAAGGCACCGCCAAAAAGATGCAGCTGTCGATGGATCAGGTGGTGGTCACCGTGCAGGATCACGGCAACACCTCGGCCGCGTCGATCCCGCTGGCGCTGTCGGTCGGCAAGGCGCGCGGCCAGATCAAGCAGGGCGATCTGATCGTGACCGAAGCCATCGGCGGTGGTCTGGCCTGGGGATCGGTGGTTCTTCGCTGGTGAGGGCGATTTAACTACGCCCTTCAAGTGTCTGATATTGACTCGCAAATCGTGTCAGCGCATCCTTTGCTGAACCAGCCCGGGGGGGATTTGCGAATGAGCGAAAAAACACTGACCCGTATGGACCTGTCGGAAGCCGTTTTCCGCGAGGTGGGATTGAGCCGGAATGAATCAGCCCAGCTGGTCGAAGCGGTTCTGCAACATATGTCTGATGCCTTTGCCTCGGGCGAGCAGGTAAAGATCTCGTCCTTTGGCACCTTTTCGGTCCGCGACAAATCTGCGCGCGTGGGCCGCAACCCCAAGACCGGGGATGAGGTGCCGATCAGCCCGCGCCGGGTGCTGACCTTCCGCCCGTCGCATCTGATGCGCGATCGCGTGGCAGCCGGCAAAAAGAAGTAACCGCATGACACAAGGAGAGCGCGGCGCATGAACAAATCGCCCGACGCCTTCCGCACCATTTCGGAAGTTGCTGACCTGCTCGAGACCCCGGCCCATGTGCTGCGGTTCTGGGAAAGCCGGTTTCCGCAGATCCGCCCGGTCAAACGCGCGGGGGGGCGGCGCTATTATCGCCCGGCCGACGTGGCCCTGCTGACCGGCATTAAGCGGCTGTTGCACGAAGAGGGTCTGACGATTCGCGGCGTGCAGAAAATCTTGCGCGAGCAAGGCGTGCGCCATGTCTCTGGCGTTTCCGATGACAGCACCGACATGGACGAGGATGACGATCTGGCAACCGCGCTGGCTCAGGCCACCGGCTCGCCCGAACTGTCCGAAAGCCTGCCGCCGGCAGAGGCTGAAACCGCCCAGATCATCGCCCTGCAAGCCGCCCTGCGCGCGCCGGTGGTCACGCCCCCCGCCCCTGTGGCAGAGCTTCCCGAGCCCGAGGCCGATGGTCCTGCCGGTTGGCAAGACGACAGCGAGGCGGAAGAGGCGGGCGTCAGCTTGCCCGACGACGACCCACCACATATTGCCGAACCGCCACCTCCGGTGACGGCGGAACCTGTGCCGACTGCGTCTGGGCCCACAGCGCCCCCGACCTCCGCCCCCGTTGTGGCCGATCTGTTTTCCCGCGCGCCCCCCCCGCCGCCCGTCGCGCCGCCCAGCATGCCGGAAACCCCGGTGGCCGAGGCGCCGATGGCCGTCTGGGCCGATGAGGCAGAGACGCAAGATCTGTCGCCGGACGAATCGGCAGACAGCGGATCGCGCGGGTCCGTGCCCCCCCTTGCGCTGCGCATCACCCGGATAGGAGCGCCTCCCGTTCCGGCCCCGGCTGAGGCAGCAGAGTCTGGGCCAACAGTGCCAGAACCTGCGAAGGCTGAACCTGCAAAGGCTGAGCCTGCCCCAGCTGAGCCCGCACCGGCTGAGCCCGAACCGGCCCCCCCTCAAGCCATGACCGAACACCCGGTGGTGATCACTGGCCCGACCCTCGCGCAAAGGCTGCGTGCAGTGCCAGCAGCAGATCTGTCACCGGCTGACCGGCAGCGCCTGACGGACATCCGGGATCAGGCTCTGACCCTGCGCGCCCGGCTGTCCGGCCCGGCGCGGGCGCAAGGCTGAGTCCTGACGTTTTGTGGGGCCCGTCGTTTTGTCACGAGACTCCGGTGCTTTCCTGCTTGTGCCGCCCGCGAATATCAGTATGTATCCCGGCATGTTCGGGCCGTAGCGCAGCCTGGTTAGCGCGTCCGTCTGGGGGGCGGAAGGTCGAGAGTTCGAATCTCTCCGGCCCGACCATTTCCAAAATCGCCCGCTTGGCTTTGCGCCTTGCGGGCGGTTTTCATTTACAGCCTTTGGGGGGTGCGCCATGACGAAGACCGGGGTTCTTGCCGCGCAACAACTGCGCCAGATGATCACCCAGGGCGCGATTCATGCGACCCCCGCGATCCTGCCCGAACAGGTCCAGCCCGCCAGCCTTGACCTGCGGCTGGGCACCATGGCCTACCGCGTGCGCGCCTCGTTTCTGGCCGGCAAGGGCCGCCCGGTGGCCGAGCGTCTCGCCGAGTTCGAGATGCACCGGATGGACATGACCGATGGCACGGTGCTGGAAAAGGGCTGCGTTTATGTGATTCCGCTGATGGAGCGGCTGGCCCTGCCCGCCGGATTGTCAGCGGTGGCCAATGCCAAATCCTCGACCGGGCGGCTGGATCTGCTGACCCGGCTGATCACCGATGGCGGCACCGAATTTGACCGGATTCCCGATGGTTACGACGGCCCGCTTTATGCCGAGGTCTGCCCCAGGTCGTTCTCGGTGCTGGTCCGCGCCGGTCAGCGGCTGAACCAGATCCGGTTTCGCCATGGGCAAGCGGTCCTGTCCGATGCCGATCTGGCCGCGCTGCACACGGTCGAGCCGTTGGTCGATGGCACCCCGGTGATCTCCGAAGGCCTTGGCTTTTCGGTCGATCTGCGCCCCACTACCGGCGATCTGGTCGGCTACCGGGCCAAGCCGCATACCGGCGTGGTCGATCTGGACCGGATTGGCCATTACCCCGCCGCCGAGTTCTGGGAAGAAATCCGCACGCTTGACGGCCGCATCATCCTCGATCCCGGCGCGTTCTACATTCTGGTCAGCCGCGAGGCGGTGACCATCCCGCCCGATTACGCGGCTGAGATGGCCCCCTATCTGGCGATGGTCGGCGAATTCCGCGTGCATTACGCCGGGTTCTTCGACCCCGGCTTCGGCCATGCTGCCGCAGGGGGCGCAGGCTCGCGCGGGGTGTTGGAGGTGCGCTGCCACGAAGCGCCTTTCGTGCTGGAACATGGGCAGGTGGTGGGCCGTCTGGTCTACGAGCGCATGGCCGAACGTCCCGACGCGCTTTATGGCGAGAAAATCGCCTCGAATTATCAGGGCCAAGGCCTGAAGCTGGCCAAGCAATTCCGCTGAACGACACCGCTCCGGCCAGACGAAAGCTGCGGACGCCTCCGGCGGGAGTATTTGGCAAGCAGCAATGACCAGGTAAGCGCCCTTTGCATTGCTGCTTCTGAAATACTCCCGCCGGAGGCGTCCGCCCTTTGGCTCAGGTCACCACATCCGGCGTGGTGCGGCCGGTAAACTCCTCCAGCCGCGCAAGCGAATGGGCCGCGCGGATCACCGGGGCCAGAGCCTGTTGCGGGTCATGGTCCAGCCCGCCCGGGCCGGGCGTGTAGCGTTCGAGATAGACCCGCAGCGTGGCCCCTTCGGTGCCGGTGCCGGACAGGCGCATCACAATGCGGCTGCCATCGGCGAACAGGATACGCACGCCCTGTTGCGCGCTGACGGACCCGTCTATGGGGTCGGTGTAGGCGAAATCATCGGCGGCGGTGATGGTCATGCCCTCGATCTCGCGCCCCGGCAGGCCGGGCAACAGATCGCGGAGGGCCGCCATCATCGCATCGGCCTTGTCGGTTGCAATCGCCTCGAAATCATGGCGGCTGTAGTAGTTGCGGCCATAGGTGGCCCAATGGTCGCCCAGAATTTCGGCCACCGACTGCTTGCGCGCGGCCAGAATGTTGAGCCACAAGAGCACCGCCCAAAGCCCGTCTTTCTCGCGCACATGGTCCGATCCGGTGCCAAAGCTCTCCTCGCCGCAGAGGGTGACCTTGCCCGCGTCGAGCAGGTTGCCAAAGAATTTCCAGCCTGTCGGCGTTTCAAACTTTGCGATCCCCAGCGCATCGGCCACCCGGTCGGCGGCGGCAGAGGTCGGCATAGAACGCGCCACACCGGCCAGGCCGCGTGCATAGCCGGGGGCCAGATGCGCATTGGCGGCCAGCACCGCAAGGCTGTCGGAGGGCGAGACATAGATCCCGCGACCCACCACCATGTTGCGGTCGCCGTCGCCGTCGCTTGCCGCGCCAAAGTCAGGGGCGTCCGGCCCCATCATCTCGGCCATCAGCTCATGCGCCCAGGTCGGGTTCGGATCGGGGTGCATGCCGCCGAAATCGGGCAAAGGGGTCGCATGGGTCACGGTGCCCTTGGGCGCGCCCAGACGGTGTTCCAGAATGTCCACCGCATAGGGGCCGGTCACCGCGCACATCGCATCCATCCGCATGCGAAAGCCGCCTGCGAACAGCGCGCGCAGGGCGGGGAAATCGAACAGGGTTTCCATGAGTGCTGCATAATCGCTGACCGGATCGACCACATCGACGATCATGCCGCCAAGGTCAGAGCGCCCGATGGTGTTCAGATCAACATCCTGCGCCTCCAGCATCTTGTACTCGGTAAGCTCTGTCGTGCGCTGAAACATCGCCTCGGTCACCTGCTCCGGGGCCGGGCCACCATTGGGCATGTTGAACTTGACGCCGAAATCCTCCTCCGGCCCGCCGGGGTTGTGCGACGCGCTCATGATGATGCCGCCATCGGTCTGGTTCAGACGGATCAGATGGCTGGCAGCGGGCGTCGACAGGATCGCACCCTGCCCCACGATCACCCGCGCCGCGCCATTGGCGGCGGCCATCCGCAGGATGACCTGCGCGGCGCGGTCGTTGAAATAGCGCCCGTCACCGCCCAGCACAAAGGTTTTGCCTTTTGCCCCCACCACATCGAAAATCGCCTGCGTGAAGTTTTCCAGATAGTGCCGGCCCATGAACACCGGCGTTTTCTTGCGCAGGCCAGAGGTGCCCGGTTTTTGTCCGGCAATCGGTTGGGTGGCGACGGTGGTGATCATGGGTGTTCTCCTTGGGCTCGCCCCTCCTCCGGGGCGGAGCGAAACATCAAGACAGACTGCGCCGGCAACTCGGCAGGCGCGGGTCCGGTGGTCAGATCGGGGCGCGTGGTGTCCAGCACCAGCTCCCATCGGGCCGAGGCGGGCAAGGTCAGCGGGACAGCACCACCACAGTTGAAATAGGCCAGCACCGCATCGCAGCACGGATCCCCGCCTTCGGCAGCCATCCGCAGCTCGACCCCCAGCGCGCGGAACGCCGGGTCGTGCCAGTCCTGCGGGGTGGGCGCGCTGCCATCGGGTTTGCGCCAGCTGACATCCGGCAGACCATCGGCGGCCCGTTTGCGCGCGTGCAGAAAGCGGCGTTGCCGCAACACCAGATGCGCCCGGCGCAGCGCGGTCAGCCGTGCGATGAAATCGGTCAGCGCGGGGTCGGGGTCTGACCAGTCGAGCCAGGTCACCGCATTGTCCTGCGCATAGGCGTTGTTGTTGCCGCCCTGAGAATGGCCCAGCTCATCGCCCGCCAGCAGCATCGGCACGCCTTGGCTCAGCATCAGCGTCGCCAGCAGGTTGCGCTTGCGCAGCGCGCGCGCCGCCCGCACGGCGGGGTCATCGCTCGGCCCCTCCACCCCCATATTGTCGGCATGGTTGTCGGAATGGCCGTCGCGGTTGTCCTCGCCATTGGCCCAGTTGCGCTTGACGGTAAAGCTGACCAGATCCTCCAGCGTAAAGCCGTCATGCGCGGTCAGGAAATTCACCGAACTGGTGGCAGAGCGCCCGGAATGGTCAAACCGCTCGGCGCTGCCAAGCAGGCGCTTGGCCAGATCCGGCGTCATCCCGGCATCGCCGCGCCAGAACCTGCGCACCCCGTCGCGGAACTGGTCGTTCCATTCGTGAAACGGATGCGGATACTGCCCCAGCTGATAGCCGCCAGGGCCAATGTCCCACGGTTCCGCAATCAGCTTGACCCGGCTCAGGACCGGGTCTTGTCTTATAGCATCGAAGAATCCGCCGTTGGGATCGAAACCATGCAGTTCCCGCCCCAGCACGGTCGCCAGATCAAATCGGAAGCCATCGACGTGACAAACCTCCACCCAATAGCGCAGGGAATCCATCACCATGCGCAGCACCATCGGATGCGTCAGGTTCAGCGTGTTGCCGGTGCCGGTGTCATTGACATAATGCCGCCCGCCATCGGCCAGCCGGTAATAGCTGGCGTTATCAAGGCCGCGGTAGCACAGCGTCGGCCCCCATTGATCGCCCTCGGCGGTGTGGTTGTAGACCACATCCAGAATGATCTCGATCCCCGCCGAATGCAGGCGGCGCACCATGGTCTGAAACTCCCACAGCGCGCCACGTGCCATATAGCGCGGCTCGGGCGCGAAAAACGCCAGCGTGTTATAGCCCCAATGGTTGCGCAACCCCTTGGCCACCAGAAAGCGGTCATCAGGAAAGGCCTGCACCGGCAACAGCTCCACCGCCGTCACCCCCAGCTTTTGCAGATGCGCGATCACCGGGTCAGAGGCCAGCGCGAGGTAGCTGCCCCGCAGCGGCTTGTCCACGCCCGGGTGCAGTTGCGTCAGCGCCTTGACATGCGTCTCATAGATCACCGTCTCGCAGCGCGGAATGCGCGGGGCGGCGTCATTGCCCCAGGTGAACGAGGTGTCGGTCACCACCGCCTTTGGCACCGCGAACGCGCTGTCCCGCGTGTCAAACGACAGATCACCCCGGCTGGAGCCGATCTTGTAGCCCATCACCGCATCGGACCAGCGCAGCCGCCCCTCCAGCGCGCGGGCGTAGGGGTCCAGCAGCAACTTGTGCGGGTTGAACCGATGGCCCTGCTCGGGCGCATAAGGCCCATGCGCGCGAAAGCCGTAGACCGTGCCGGGCGTCAGCCCGCCGACATGCATGTGCCAGATGTCGCCATCGCGCTCGCGGAACGGCAGCCGCACCATCTCCTTGCGCCCGTCTGCCGAAAACAGGCACAGCTCGATCAGCTCGGCATGGGCCGAGAACACCGCGAAATTGACGCCGTCGCCCTCAAGGCTCGCCCCCATCGGCCAGGGCCGCCCCGGCCCGACCGCATGGCCCGGCAAGCGCGCGGGCAAGGGCGTCAGCCCCGGTGTCATGCGCGCAGGCTTTCGTACAGGGCGGCGTATTCCGCAGCCGAGGTTTCCCAGCCGACCGGATGCGCCATCGCGTTCCTTTGCAGCCGCGCCCACAACTTGGGCTGGGCATGGACCTCCACCAGCTTGGTCAATGCCTGACCAAAGGCCAGCGCATCGGTCGGATGGAACACGACCCCCGTCGCGACACCCGCAGCCAGAGTCGCCGGTGAGACGCCGATCACCGTATCCGCCAGCCCGCCCGTCGCCGCCACCACCGGCAGGGTGCCAAAGCGTAAGCCATACATCTGGGTCAGCCCGCAGGGCTCGAACCGCGACGGCACCAGCACCGCATCGGCCCCGGCAAACAGCCGGTGGCTCAGCGCCTCGTCATACCCGATCCGCACCGCCACCCGGCCCGGATGCGCCTGCGCCAGAGCGCGCATCGCCGCCTCCAGCCCCGGATCGCCAGAGCCGAGCACGATCAGACCACCGCCCGCCGCGACAAAACCGGGCACCACCTGCGGCAGCAGGTCAATGCCCTTCTGATCCGTCAACCGGCTGACCACGATCGCCAGCGGCCCCGGCACCTCGACCCCGAATTCCGCGCACAGCGCCGCCCGCGCCTGCGCCTTGCCCCCCGGCGCCTTGGCGCTGTAGGGCCGCGGCCCGGCCTCGGGCGACCACAGCCCGGTATCGACCCCGTTCAGAATGCCCGACACGCGAGCAGAACGCGCCGCCACCACGCCTTGCAGCCCCATCCCGAACTCGGGCCGCATCAACTCGGCCGCATAGGTGGGCGAGACGGTGGTGATCCAGTCCGCCGTCACCAGCCCGGCCTTCAGGCTCGACAGCCCGCCGTAATACTCCAGCCCGTCGGGATAAAACTGCTCGCCCGGCAGCCGCAACTCGTTGATCAGGCTGACCGGCGCCCAGCCCTGAAAGGCGATGTTGTGAATGGTGATCACCGATTTCACCGCACCCGCCCCCTGATAGGCAAGATAAGCCGGCGCAAACCCGGCCTGCCAGTCATGCGCGTGCAGCACATCCGGCCGCCAATCCGCAATCCCCTCACGCGCGATCCGGGCGGCCACCCAGGACAGGGCGGCAAAGCGTTGCGGATTGTCCCACCAGTCGCCCCCCGGACCGCTATAGGGCCCGCCCTCGCGGTCATAGAGATGCGGCGCGTCCAACAGCAGCAGCGCTATCCCCTCGGCCTGCCCCGCATAAACCGTGCCATGGCCGCCAAACAACCCCGGCTCTTCCCAGAGCGGGGTCATCTGCGCCAGCATCGGGCGCAAGGCGCGGTAGGCCGGGATCAGCACCCGCATGTCCCACCCGACGGCGGCCAGCGCGGCGGGTAAAGCGCCGACAACATCGGCCAGCCCGCCAGTCTTGACAAAGGGCACACATTCCGACGCAACAGACAGAACCCGACCCGTCATCTTAGCCCCTTTATCTTGGCTCAAATATCCTCGGGGGGTCCGGGGGGCAGACAGCCCCCCGGGGTTTCCACCCGAAATCCCCTAGTCCAGCTTTCGCGCCCGCATATCCAGCATATCTTGCGTGATCAATACGATACCCGCCTCGGTGCGGCGGAACCACTTTGCATCTTCTTCCGGGTCTTGCCCCACCACCAGCCCTTCGGGAATGATCACCCCGCGGTCAATCACGCAATTGCGCAACTCGACCTTGCGGTTGACGCAGACCTGCGGCAGCGCCACCACATGATCCAGCGTGCTCCAGGAATGGGTGCGGCAGCCGGTGAACAGCAGCGAATTGCGCACCTCAGACCCCGAGACGATGCAATCGCCCGACACCAGCGAAGACACCGCCATGCCGCGCCGGCCTTCGGTGTCATGAATGAACTTGGCCGGCGGCAGAATCTCGGCATAGGTCCAGATCGGCCAGCTGTTGTCATAAAGGTCCAGCTTGGGCACAAACTCGGTCAGGTCGATATTGGCCTGCCAGAACGCATCAATCGTGCCGACATCTCGCCAATACGGCTCATCCTCCAGCCCCGCCGTCACGCAGCTGTCGGCAAACTTGTGCGCCACCGCTTTGCCGTTCTTCACGATCTGCGGAATGATGTCATTGCCGAAATCATGGCTGGAGTTCGGGTCTTCGGCATCGCGGATCAACAGATCGCGGAGCAGATCCCAGTTGAAGATATAGATCCCCATCGAGGCCAGAGCATTGTCGGGATCGCCGGGAATGCCGGGCGGATCGGCGGGCTTTTCCAGAAACTGGGTGATGTTCATTTCGGCATCGACATGCATCACGCCAAAGGCCACAGCCTCCATCCGGGGCACGGTCAGACAGCCGATGGTCACATCGGCCCCCGACGACACATGCTGCTGCAGCATGATCTCGTAATCCATCTTGTAGATATGGTCGCCCGCAAGGATGATGACGTATTTGACCTTGTAATCATCCACGATATCAATGTTTTGCGTGACCGCATCGGCGGTGCCCAGATACCATTTCGTCTCGTCCACCCTCTGGCTGGCGGGCAGGATGTCCAGATATTCATTCCGCTCGGCCCGGAAAAACCCCCAGCCACGCTGCATGTGGCGGATCAGGCTGTGCGCCTTGTACTGCGTGGCAATCGCCATCTTGCGGATGCCCGAATTCAGCGCGTTGGACAGGGCAAAGTCGATGATCCGGGTCTTGCCGCCGAAATAGACCGCCGGTTTGGCGCGGCGGTCGGTCAGTTCTTTCAGGCGGCTTCCCCGTCCGCCTGCCAGAACAAAAGCCATGGCCTGTGACGAGAGCCGTGTGTTTGGTTTTGCCTTCATGATCCCTCCCTCTTCTTGCGTTACGCAAGACCCCCCTGTTTCAGATAGACCGCCGACAGCGGCGGCACTGTGACAACCGCCGACCACGGCCGGCCGTGGCACTGCACCTCCTCTGCCGTGATCCCGCCCAGATTGCCGCGATTGCCCCCGCCATAAACAACCGCATCGGTGTTCAGAAGTTCCGCCCAATCGCCGCCCGCAGGCAGCCCGACGCGGTAGCGCCGGTCCACCGGGGTCATGTTGACCAGCGCCACCACCATCGCATCGCCCGGTCTGCCCTTGCGGACCCAGGCGTAAACGCTGGCCTCGGCGTCATTGCTCTCGATCCACTCGAACCCCTCGGGCCTTGTGTCGTTCACATGCAGCGCGGGCGTGTCGCGGTACACCCGGTTCAGATCGCGCACCAGCGCCTGAATGCCGGAATGCGCAGGGATTTCAAGCTGATGCCAGTCGAGGCTCTGGTTATGGTTCCACTCTGCCCCTTGGGCAAACTCCTGTCCCATGAACAACAGCTTCTTGCCCGGATGCGCCCACATGAAGCCGTAATAGGCGCGCAGGTTGGCGAATTTCTCGTCGCCATTGCCCGGCATCTTGCCCAGCATCGAGCCTTTGCCATGCACCACCTCATCATGGCTGATCGGCAGGATGTAGTTTTCCGACCACGCGTAATGCAGGCCAAAGGTCATCATGTGGTGGTGAAACTTGCGGTGGATCGGGTCTTTTTCCATGTAGGACAGGGTGTCGTTCATCCAGCCCATGTTCCATTTGAACCCGAACCCAAGCCCGCCATGGTTCACCGGACGGCTGACGCCCGGAAAGGCCGTCGACTCCTCGGCCACCGTCATCACGCCGGGGCTCTCGCCATAGGCCACGATGTTCATGCGTTTGAGCATGGCAATGGCTTCGTAATTCTCGCGTCCGCCGTCGCGGTTGGGCACCCATTCGCCCGCCTTGCGGCTGTAATCGCGGTAGAGCATCGAGGCGACTGCATCGACGCGCAGCCCGTCGATATGGAATTCCTCCAGCCAATACAGCGCGTTGGAGACCAGAAAGTTCTGCACCTCATTGCGCCCGTAATTGTAGATCAGGGTGTTCCAGTCGTTGTGAAACCCCTCGCGCGGGTCGGCATGCTCATAGAGCGGGGTGCCGTCAAACTGGCCCAGCCCATGCGCATCGGTCGGGAAATGCCCCGGCACCCAGTCGAGCAGAACGCCCAGGTCCCTTTTATGAGCGGCATCAATGAACGCCCGAAACTCCGGCGGGGTGCCGTGGCGGATGGTGGGAGCAAACAGGCCCACCGGCTGATAACCCCAGGAGCCATCAAACGGAAATTCGCTGACGGGCAGCAATTCGATATGGGTAAAGCCCATATCGACTGCATAATCAACAAGTTGCTCGGCGAGCTCAATGTAGGATAGCATCCGGTCGCCCGGCGCGCGCCGCCATGAGCCCAGATGCACCTCATAGACCGAGATTGGCGCATCGACATTTTGCCGCGTGTGCCGGGTTTCCATCCAGTCAGCATCATGGAAGTCGCCGGAGATTGTCCTGACAACAGAGGCATTTGCAGGCGGATGTTCAGAGCCGAAGCCAACCGGATCGGCCTTGAGCGGCAGGGTCTGGCCACCCGGACCGCGCAGTTCGTATTTATAGGTCGCGCCTTCGCCCAGACCGGGCACAAAGGTTTCCCACACGCCGGTAGCACCACGACGGCGCATCGGGTGGCGGCGGCCGTCCCAGATGTTGAAATCCCCCACCACCGAGACGCGTTCGGCGTTCGGAGCCCAGACTGCGAAATGGGTGCCCGACACCCCTTCATGCGTGATCACATGCGCGCCCAGCACCTGCCACAACCGCTTGTGCGTGCCTTCGCCCAGCAGGTATTCATCCAGCTCGCCCAGCACCGGACCAAAGCGGAAGGGATCTTCGAATTCCCAGGTGGTGTCATGACCGGTCGCGCGCAGACGATACGCCGCCTTGCGCGGCAGGGTTGCGATGAAAATCCCCTGCCCCCAATGGCTTGCCTCGGTTTGCTGACCTGATTTCCCGGTCAGGACCCACAACCGTTCCGCCCCCGGCACAAAGGCGGTCACCACCCATTTGCCACCGCGCTTGTGCAGGCCCAGCACCGAAAACGGGTCGCCGTGACGCCCCTCGGCAATGGCCCAGGCCACGTCTTCGTCGATCGTGATATCGGCCATGCTGGCTCCTCCCAAAGTCAGCGCGCCCGGTCCGGCCCCGGCGCTACAGCGCCGAGGTCACGTTCCAGACGTCTTTCATATAGCTGCGGATGGTGCGGTCCGAGGAAAAGAACCCCGACCGCGCCGTGTTCAGAGCCGCCATTTTCACCCAGTTGTCGCGGTCAGCATAGGCGGTATCGACCCGCGCCTGCGCCTGATCATAGGCGTCGAAGTCACTGGCCACGAGGAAATAATCGTGATGCCAGACCCGGTGGACCAGATCATGGTAGCGGCCCTTGTCATCGGGGCTGAACCGGCCTTCGGCGATCATCTGCAACACATCCTGCAGCGTCTGGCTGGCCTCGATCGCCTTGCGGGCGTGGTCGGGGTCTTGCCGCCGCGCCATCGCCTCAGCGGTGGTCATGCCGAACAGGAAGAAGTTGTCGTCGCCAACCTCTTGCAAAATCTCGACATTCGCGCCGTCCAGTGTGCCGATGGTCGGAGCACCATTGATCATGAACTTCATGTTTCCGGTGCCCGACGCCTCTTTGCCGGCGGTCGAGATCTGTTCCGACAGATCCGCCGCCGGGATCAGCCGTTCGGCCATCGAGACGTTGTAATTGGCCGGAAAGACGATTTTCAACAGATCGCCGCTGATGGGGTCGTTGTTGATAACCTCGGCCACATCATTGATAAGACGGATGATTTCCTTGGCCACTGCATAGCCCGGTGCTGCCTTGCCGCCAAAGATCTTGACGCGTGGCACCCAGTTGGCATTCGGGTTCTGCTTGATCGCTTCCCAATGGCCGATGGTCTGCAGGATGTTCAGAAGTTGCCGTTTGTATTCGTGGATCCGCTTGATCTGCACGTCAAACAGCGCATCCGGGTTCACCATGATGCCCTCATGGCTGGCCAGCCAGTCCGACAGCGCCACCTTGTTCGCGCGTTTGGCCGCATCAAATTCGGCGCGGAAGGCTTTGGTTTCAATCGGTTTTTCCAGACCCTTGAGCAGATCCAGATCCGCCTCCCAGCCTGATCCGATGGTATCGGTGATCAGGCCCGACAGCGGCTTGTTGCACATCTTCAGCCAGCGGCGCGGGGTTACGCCGTTGGTCTGGTTCACAATCCGGTCGGGGTGCAGCGCGTGCAGTTCCGGGAACAGGTTCTTCTTGATCAGGTCGGAATGCAGCGCCGAGACGCCGTTGACCTTGTGCGCCATGATGAACGCCAGCTCGCCCATCCGCACCTCATGGTGCTTGACGATGCCGATGTAATGCGGGCGACCCCGGTGCTCGGTCTTGTGCCAATGGTCGATCTGCTCGACGATCTGCATATGGCGCGGCAACACGTTGCCAAAGGTATAGGTGGCCCAGCGTTCCAGCGCCTCGGGCAGCAGGGTGTGGTTGGTATAGCCAAGGCAGGCCCGCGCCACCGGCAGCGCCTGATCGAACGGCATGTCATGATCATCGACCAGCAGCCGGATCAGCTCTGGCCCAGCAATCGCCGGGTGGGTGTCGTTCATCTGGATCGCAACATGATCGGGCAGTTTGCGCAGATCGGAATGCGAGGTAAGAAAGCGGCGCAGAATGTCTTGCAGGGCGGCAGAGGTCAGGAAAAACTCCTGCTTCAGGCGCAGTTCCTTGCCCTGATAGGTGGTGTCATCGGGGTAAAGCACGCGCGACAGCGTGCGCGCCAGCGTCTCCGGCTCGGCGGCAGCGGCGTAATCGCCCCGGTTGAACCGGTCGAGGTCGAACATCGTGGTGGGCAGCGCCCCCCACAGCCGCAGCGTGTTGGCCCATTTGCCCTGCCAGCCAACCACCGGCGTGTCATGCGCCGAGGCCACTAAGGTCTCCCCAGGCACCCAGACATCGCGGCCGCCCTGTTGCTCGATATGGCCCTTGAACGGGATCACATAGGCCGCTTCGGGCCGCGCGAACTCCCACGGATGATCCTGCTTCAGCCAATCCTCGGGGGTTTCGACCTGACGCCCGCCTTCAAAGCGCTGGCGGAACAACCCGTGTTCATAGCGGATGCCATAGCCATAGGCCGGGCAGCCCAGCGTGGCCATCGACTCCATGAAACAGGCCGCCAACCGCCCCAACCCGCCGTTGCCAAGGGCTGCATCCGGCTCATCTTCGACAAGGGTGCGGAAATCCTGGCCAAAGCCGGCCATCACCTCTTCGGCCTGATCGCGCAGGCCAAGGTTGACGGTCGCATCCTCCAGCAGACGCCCGATCAGGAATTCCATCGACAGGTAGTAAACCCGTTTGTGATCGGTGCCCCAGGTCTTGCGGGTCGAGGCGAACCACGGCTCCATGATCTGGTCGCGGATCGCGAATGACAGCGCCATGCGCCAGTCATAGGTGCTGGCGTGATCAACGTCCTTGCCCAGCGTAAAGGCCAGATGCCGCAGAACATTCGCTTTCAACGTGGTCGGATTGGGGCTGAGATCGTTCACATCGGGTTCCACGGTTTGGGGTTGCGGCACATCCGCCTCAGGCTAGTCGCGTGGCGCGCAGGGTCAAGCACCCGCACCTTTGCCACGCCTTCCCCCTTGGCGTCATGTCACGAAGCCTGAACCAACAGTTACCGCAATCGCCCCGCAAACGCACGGAATTAAATCTGTTATTTATCGGGTACTTAAATCTTTCAAAGCGCTTTGAATGATCCGGCTTTGCTCCGGTCGCAACCCAAGACGCGCCGCGACGGCAGAACCGTCACGGCGCGCGTGCTGCCCAATCTGCAGGCATCAGTCCTGTTTGCGCAGCAAAGACTGGGCGGTGTAGACCAGTATCGCAAGGCCGATTGCCCCGGCTGCCGCGACCGCCAGCAGCACCAGCACATCAACCGGCCCGCCAATATCGCGGAACCCGGACGAGGTGATGCCCTGCACGAACAGCACGGCGGCAATCGCCCCGAACGGCATCGACAACTGCGCCAGCAGAAACTTGCGCATCGACATCTGCCGGTCGCGCAACAGCACGAACAGATAGGCCGCGGTCACCACAACAGCGACACCGGCCATAAGCCAGAACAGCCCCCGCCCGAACATCTCTTCCCAGACCGCGATCAGCGTCTGAAGTGTCAGATCCTTCATGGTTTTCCCCTCCTCAGGCTTTGCCGCGCAGCATGGCGTTATAGGTTGGCTTCAATGCGGTTTCCTTCATCAGCCAGCTGATCCACAGCTCTTCCAGCGGCGCGATCACGCCCGGGAACGACGGCACCAGATTGTCCTGATAGTCAAACTCGATCAGCATCGCGCGGCCGATCCGGGTGATCATCGGGCAAGAGGTATAGCCGTTGAACACCGCCGTGCCCTCTTTGCCCTGCAACGCGGCCACAAGGTGATCTTCGACCACCGGAATGTGCCATTTGACCGAAGCCGCGGTCTTGCCCTTGGGCACGCCGTTGATATCACCGATGCCAAAAACGTTGGGATAGCGCAGATGGCGCAGCGTGCCCTGATCCACCTCGATCCAGCCCTGCCCCACCCATTTGTCAGCCCAGGACAGGCCCGACTCCTGCACCACCTTTGGCGCGGTCATCGGCGGGATCACGTTGATGAAGTCAAAGGCGATGGTCTGCTCGGTGGCAGCGGTATCGACGATCACGCCCTCCTTGATCGCCTGAGAGGCCGGAGTGGTGAAGGTCGCGGTTTTCGCTGCCACATCAATGGCCTTGAGCACATGGTCATAGCGCACATCCACGCCCCGGTCGCGAAACAGCAGTTTGAGCTTTTCATTGACGATCGGCACTGAAAACAGCGCCTTGTTATGGGCGGCATAGATCATCTGGCTCTTGTCGCGCGTGCCTTTGCGGCGCAGATAATCGTCCGTGAGGAAGGCGTATTTCAGCGGTGCCCCCGCACATTTCATCTCGGTCGCCGGACGGCTGAACAGGGCGGTGCCGCCGGTGTCGGTAAAGGCATCCATCGCGCGCCAGGTGGCTTCCGCCTGGTCTGGCCCGGCATAAACCGCGCCGATGCCGTTCTGGCCGACCTGCGCCAGATCGAACCCTTCGACCCCGGCCCAGTTCAGCGTCAGGCCCGCCGCGACGATCAGGTAGTCGTAATCCAGCCTGGTGCCGTCCGCTGTGGTCACGGTCTGCGCCACCGGGTCGATGTTGGCGGCATAATCCTCGACCCATTTGACCGACCGGGGCAGCCAGTCGCCGGTCGAGGATACCGAATACCCCGCCGGTTTCAGCCCTGCCGCGATCAGCGTAAACCCCGGCTGATACCAGTGATCCTTGCGGCCATCGACGATGGTGATCTCGGCCCCCTCCAGCCGTTCGGCCAGACGATTGGCGATACCGGTGCCGCCCGCCCCTGCCCCGACAATCACGATCCGCGCCTTGGTGCGCACCGCCTGCGCCCGCGCGGGCGCGCCAAGGCTGGCAAGGGCCACGCCCCCCGCTGCCGCCGTCAGAAAGCCACGTCGCGATGGCAGCGCTGCGCGTAAATACAGTGATTCGGACATGGTCACTCCCCCTTTAAATCCATTCATATAAATGAATGTATTTTCGTCAGGGAAACTTGATCTGGATCAATCAGCAGGCACGGGCCGCGAAATACGAACCGCTGATACAGGTTTATTTTACCTCAGAGCCCGGCAATCTGATCTGGATCAACCTCGCGGCCAGCCAACTTGAGCATGGTGCCCACAGACCCAAACACCCGAGGCCCAGCAATGCGACTGACCACCCGAACCAATCTCGCGATGCGGACCCTGATGTTCTGCGCCGCAAATCCCGACCAGATCGTGCGCAAACGCGAGGTGGCCGCAGCCTGCAACGCCAGTGAAAACCATCTGGCGCAGGTGATTCACCTGCTCGCCCAACAGGGCTATCTGCGCACCGTGCGCGGACGTGCCGGGGGGCTGATGCTGGGCCGCAGCCCCGAACGGATCTCGGTGGGCGAGATCTTCCGCCAGTTCGAAGCCGGACTGCCGTTTGCCGAGTGCTTTGCGGGGGAAGAGTGCAATTGCCCGCTCATTGGGTCGTGTCGGCTGAAACCGGCACTGACCTCTGCGCTGGATGCGTTTTACAGCAAACTTGATACGATGACGGTCGCCGATCTGATGCGCGACAACACCGATCTGAACCACCTGCTGAAAGTCGCCTGAGCGGTCTGATCAGGGCGCAGAGCGCTTGCCGGTGACCGCCGACCACAGCGGCATGATCACCCGGGTGGCAACCGGGATCAGCACCAGCCCCAGGGCCAGACCAAAGATGCCGTCCATCACCGCCTTGGCGATCCATTCCACCGCCGCCACCCCTTGCGGCACCAGATGCCCTGCGACAGCGGCCCAGTCGTGGATATGATGGCCCAGCCAGCCAAAGCCCAGCTCTTCCATGCCATGAATAACGATTGACCCGCCGACCCAGAGCATCGCCAGCGTGCCGACGACCGACAGCACCGCCAGCAGCTTTGGCATCAAGGCCACCAGCCCGCGCCCAATGCTGCGACCGGCGCCAGTGCGGCCGGTGGCCGCCATATGCAGGCCGACATCATCCATCTTCACGATCAGCGCCACCGCGCCGTAGACCACGACCGTAATCATCGCCCCCACAATGGCCAGCGTGATTGCCTCTATCCACAATTCCCCTTGCGGGATCGCGGCAAGGGCGATGGTCATGATCTCGGCGGACAGGATGAAATCGGTCTTGATCGCGCCTGCGACCTTTTCTTCTTCCAGATGCAGCGGGTCGCCAGTGGACAGATCCGCCGCCACCACGGCATCGGCATGCGGAAACAGCAGGTGAAACACCTTTTCCGCCCCCTCAAAGCACAGATAGGCTCCGCCCAGCATCAACAGCGGCGTGATCGCCTGTGGCAGGAACGCGTCCAGCGCCAGCAAGCCCGGCAACAGGATCACCAGCTTGTTTTTCAGCGACCCCAGCGAAATGCGCCAGATGATCGGCAATTCACGCTCGGCGGAAAAGCCGGTGACATATTTCGGCGTCACGGCGGCATCGTCGATCACCACCCCGGCTGCCTTTGCCCCGGCCTTGGCCGCCGCCGCCGCAATGTCATCAACCGAGGCCGCCGCCACCTTGGCAATCGCGGCCACATCATCCAGCAAGGCCAGCAAACCGCTCATTCAGTCACCCCATGACGTTCGGTTGCTTTTAGCTGACGCCCAAGACAAAGGCAAAGCCCGCAAATCGTTAGCGCAAACAGCGCAGGTTTGCGCTAACATCATGATAATGTGTCGCTTTTGATCTAGGCAGACGCCGACGCGGATTGTATCCGACAGCCAGCTTCAGGCAGGAGAGACGCATGACCATCACCGTCGGCATCAATGGCTTTGGCCGTATCGGGCGCTGCACGCTGGCGCATATCGCGGAATCGAACCGCAATGACGTGCAGGTGGTGGCGATCAACGCCACCGGGCCGATTGAAACCAACGCCCATCTGCTGAAATACGACTCGGTGCATGGCCGGTATCCCGGTGTGATCAAGGTCAGCGGCACCACGCTGGATCTGGGCCGTGGCCCGATCCGGGTGCAAAGCACCTATGAGCCGTCTGAACTGGACTGGGACGGCGTCGATGTGGTGCTGGAATGCACCGGCAAGTTCAACGACCGCGACCGCGCCGCCGTGCATCTGACGCGCGGGGCCAAGCGGGTGCTGGTCAGCGCCCCGGCCAAACGCGCCGACATGACGGTGGTATACGGCGTCAACCATCGCGCCCTGACCCCGGATCATCATGTGGTGTCGAACGGGTCTTGCACGACCAATTGCCTTGCCCCGCTGGCCAAGGTGCTGAATGACGCCATCGGCATCGAATCCGGCATCATGACCACGATCCACAGCTATACCGGCGATCAGCCCACGCTCGACCGCCGCCACAAGGATCTGTACCGCGCCCGCGCTGCCGCCATGGCGATGATCCCCACCACCACCGGCGCGGCAAAAGCTCTGGGCGAGGTGCTGCCGGAACTGGCGGGCAAACTGGATGGCACCTCGCTGCGGGTGCCGACCCCGAATGTGAGCGCCGTGGATCTGACCTTTATCGCCGCCAAGTCTGTGACGGTGGACGAGGTGAACCAGATCGTGCGCGAGGCCTGCGGCGGATACATGGGCATGGTCATGTCCTATGATCCCGAACCCAAGGTCTCTATCGACTTCAATCACACGCCGCATTCGTCTATCTTTGCCCCTGACCAGACCCGTGTGGTGGGCCGTTCTGTCCGCGTTCTGGCATGGTATGACAACGAATGGGGCTTTTCCTGCCGGATGGCCGATGTGGCCGGGGTGATGGGACGGCTGCTGCAATAACGGGGCTGGCCCCCGGATGGGGACAACGTGACCGACCGGATTGCCCTGAGCCTTGGCCTGATCATCGTGGCGGCGATAGCCGCTGACATCGGGTTGAACGAGTCCCGCGCGATGATGTTTCTTCTGATGAAATTCGCCGATATGATCGAATGGCTGGCATTCTGGCGCTGATCGCGCCAGTCTGCCGTTGATTTCTGGCGCTGACTGGTGATGTTAGCGCTAAACGTGACATCCGAGTCGCTATCAGAGGAGATTGCCATGACGGTCAAAGTTGCCATCAACGGATTCGGGCGCATCGGGCGCAATGTGCTGCGCGCGATCATCGAATCGGGCCGCACCGATATTGAGGTCGTTGCGATCAATGATCTGGGGCCGGTTGAGACCAACGCGCACCTGTTGCGGTTCGACTCGGTGCATGGCCGCTTTCCCGGCACCGTAACCACCGGCGAAGACTGGATCGACGCGGGCCGGGGCCGCATCCGCGTCACCGCCCTGCGCAATCCCGCCGATCTGCCGTGGTCGGATGTGGATGTGGTGATGGAATGCACCGGCATCTTCACGTCCAAGGAAAAGTGCCAGGCGCATCTGGAAAACGGTGCCAAACGCGTGCTGATCTCGGCCCCCGGTGAGGGCGCGGACAAGACCATCGTGTATGGCGTGAACCATGACACCCTGACCAAAGACGATCTGATCGTCTCGAACGCGTCGTGCACCACCAACTGCCTGTCGCCCGTGGCCTATGTGCTGAACGAGGTGATCGGCATTGAAAAAGGCATGATGACCACGATCCACAGCTACACCGGCGACCAGCCGACGCTGGATACCATGCACAAGGATCTGTACCGGGGCCGCGCCGCCGCCCTGTCGATGATCCCGACCAGCACCGGGGCGGCCAAGGCGGTCGGTCTGGTCCTGCCAGAGCTGAAGGGCCGCATGGATGGCTTTGCCATCCGCGTGCCCACGCCGAACGTCAGCGTGGTGGACCTGAAATTCATCGCCAAACGCGAAACTTCGGTCGATGAGATTAACGCCGCGATCCAATCGGCGGCGGATGGCAAGCTCAAGGGCATTCTGGGCTATACCGAGTTCAAGAATGTCTCGTCCGACTTCAACCACGACCCGCATTCTTCGGTGTTCCATATGGACCAGACCAAGGTGATGGACGGCACGTTCTGCTCGATCCTGACCTGGTACGACAATGAATGGGGGTTCTCGAACCGGATGGCCGATACCGCTGTCGCCATGGGCAAACTGATCTGAGGATCGCGCCATCGCGTACATGTTTCGGGCCGGTCACGTTTCGTGACCGGCCCTTCCTTTTTCTCGGGTGACCAAAGGGTTATCATCGCGGCATGGACCTGATTGTTTTCCTCGCCATTTTGTCTGGCCTGTTTTTGGCCATCGCCCTGTCCGAGCCGCTGGCGGCCCGGTTGCGCCTGCCTGTCACCGTGATTCTGGCCGCCATCGGCATCGGCATCGGGGCGGCGGCGGCGTGGTTCTTCCGCACCGAAGTCACCGATGCGCTGAACCCGCTGGCGCTGGCGATTCTGACGCTGCCGATCTCGTCCGATCTGTTCATCTATATCTTCCTGCCGGTGCTGATCTTTCAGGTCTCGCTGACCCTGAACCTGCGCCGGTTGCTCGACGACTGGGTGCCGGTTCTGGTGCTGGCAGTGGTGGCCGTGGTGGTGGCGACCTTTGTGATCGGCATGGCGCTGAAACCCTTTACCCCGCTGCCGCTGATCGCCTGTCTGCTGATCGGCGCGATTGTCTCGACCACCGATCCGTCTGCCGTGGTCAGCATCTTCCGCGCCACCCCCGCGCCGCAACGGCTGGCCCGGATCGTGGAGGGCGAAAGTCTCTTGAACGACGCGGCCGCCATCGCGCTGACCTCGGTGTTTCTGGTCGCCGTTGCCGCCCGTGATGCCGAGCCGAACATCGGTCTGGCGCTGCTGGAATTGCCCTGGCTGATCATCGCCGGGGCGTCGGTTGGCTGGCTGGTCGGCAGGCTGGCGGTTCAGGTGATGGGCTGGATGAACCTCTGGCCGCTGGCGCAGGTGTCGATCAGCTTTGCCACCCCCTTTGTCACCTTTCTGTTCACCGATCAGGTGATCGGCGCGTCTGGCGTGGTGGCCGTGGTTGCGGCGGGGATGACGGTCAACTTTTCCGCCCCGGGCCGGATCTCGCCGCCCGCCCTGGCGCAGCTGCGCGATGCCTGGGCGCTGATCGCCTATTGGGCCGGCGGGCTGATCTTTGTGTTGGCCGCCCTCTTGGTGCCGCGTGTGCTGGCCGACCTGCGCCCCACCGATATCGGCCTGATCTTTGTGACGGTCATCGCCGCGTTTGTGGCTCGCGCCATCGTGCTGTACGGCATCCTGCCGCTGCTGACCGCGACGGGACTGTCGCCGCAGGTCGATCCGCCCTACCGGATCGCGATCCTCTGGGGCGGGCTGCGCGGTGCCGTCACTCTGGCGCTGGCGCTTGCCGTGACCGAAAACCCCGGCATCTTTGTCGAAACCAAACGTCAGGTCGGCATCATCGCCACCGGCTTTGTCCTGTTCACGCTGCTGGTTCAGGGGACCACGCTGCGCTGGGTGATCTCCAGACTTGGCCTTGACCGCCTGTCGCCCCTTGACCGGGCGCTGTCGGATCAGGTGGTGGCGGTGTCCTTGCAAGAGGTGCGCGAAACCGTGTCGGAAACCGCGCGTGAGATGGACCTGACCCCCGCCATCGTCCGGGATGAGGCCGTGCGCTTTGGCGAGCGGCTGAACCTGGCCGTGGAACGCGCCGATGAGGCGCGCGACATTCTGGAAAAAGACCGGGTGACGCTGGGCCTGCTTGCGCTTGCCGGGCATGAGCGCGATCTGATCCTGGAGGCGTTTCAGGAAAACCTGATGTCGCCGCGTCTGGCCGACCGGATGCTGGCCGACGCCGACCGCCTGATCGAGGCCACCCTGACCGAAGGCCGCTCCGGCTATCGTGCGCAGGCGCGCCGGTCGCTGATGGCCAGCCGCACCCTGCGCGCGGCGGAATGGCTGCACAACCGCTTCCGCTTGAAACAACCGCTGGCCCGGCTGACCGAAGACCGGTTCGAGGCGCTGGTTGCGCATCGTCAGATGCTGCGGGCGCTTACCGGATTTATCGAGGGCCGGATCATGCGCATCCACTCGCGCCGGGTGGCGGGCCTGCTGCACGATCTGATCAAACGCCGGATCGAGGACACCAACCGCGAGATGGAGGGGCTGCGCACCCAGTTCCCCGGCTATGCCGAAGAGCTGGAACGCCGCCTGATCCGCCGTCTGGTGATGCAGCGCGAAGAGGCGGAGTATGACCAGATGACCGCCGACGGCTTGATCGGCCCCGAACTGCGGCTGTCGCTGCGTGATCAGACCGCAGGCGAGCGCGCGGCCCTTGCCGCCCGCCCCCGGCTGGACCTGCGCCTGCAACGCAGCGACATCGTGCGCAGCTTTCCGCTGTTCTCGGATCTGGACCCCGAGTCGCTGTCGCAACTCGCCAAGCAGATGAAGACGGTTTACGCCAAACCCGGCGACATTCTGATGCGCAAGGATGACAAGCCCGACCGGGTCTGGTTCATCGCAAGCGGCGCGGTCGAGGCGGAGCAGGCCAGCAGCCGCTTTCTGCTGGGCCGGGGCGAGATGTTCGGGCAGCTGTCGTTGTTGTTGCGCCGCTCGCGCCGGGCGCGGGTGACAGCGATCAGCCACACCACCCTGCTCACGCTGGAGGAAACGCGGTTTCTGGATCTGCTGCGCCGCGCGCCGCAGCTGTGCACCGCCGTTCAGGCCAGTGCCGAAAAGCGTGGTGTGGCGCTGGATGCCAGCCAGCTGCCGCAAAGTGGCGAACCGGCTCCGGTCAAAGCCAGCTGGCTGCGTCGGGGGATGAGCGCCGCGAAGTAGCCATGCACAGGTTGCATGGAGCCGCGCCAGTTCTGCGGGTTGTTAGCGCTATCCATGGCCCCCATTTCACGGACAGGCGGCAAGGAACATCCGATTCACCGCCTTTGTGAAAGGAGAGACATGATGATCTCTGTCTATGAAATGATCCGCGACGCTGCTGCAACCTATGCGCGCTACCGCAAGACCCGAAACGAGATTGCAAACCTGCCGCTGGATGTGGCGCTCGACCTTGGAATTTACCCGGGCGATGCCCCGCGCATTGCGCGCAGCGCTGTCTACGGTCAGGCCGCCTGAAGCATTTGGCACAGGCCCACCCCTTCTGGGGAGGGGGTATTGGGCCTCGGGCAGGGATCAGCCGGCGATCTCGCCCGATCAATCGCAAAGGGGGGGCATCTGCCCCCCTTTTTCGTGCCGGATCAGTGCGTTACAACCGGGTGCCGAACCTGCGGCGCAGCGCGGCATCGACCGGGGGCGTCACGAACTTCGACACATCCCCCCCCAGCCGCGCAATCTCTTTCACCAGCTTTGACGCAATCGCTTGCCGCCGGGCATCGGCCATCAGAAACACCGTCTCGATGCTGGCGTCCAGCGCACGGTTCATGCCAACCATCTGAAATTCATATTCAAAATCCGCCACCGCCCGCAGGCCGCGCACGATCACACCGGCGCCCACATCGCGGGCGCAATCAATCAGCAGGTTTTCAAACGGATGCACCACAATCTCGCCGCCAGTGCGGGCGGTGATGGCGGCGCATTCCGCCTCGACCATCGACACCCGGTCCTCAAGACTGAACAGTGGCCCCTTGTCACGGTTGATCGCAACGCCAATCACCAGCCGGTCAACCAGCGCCATCGCGCGCTGGATGATATCGACATGCCCCAGGGTGACAGGATCGAATGTGCCGGGATAAAGGCCGATGCGCATGAGATCCCCCGTTTCCAAACTCCGGGCACGCAACAATATTAGGCAGCGGATTGCAAGCACGAAAGCGTGACGGGGCTTGGCCGCACCTAGCCCCCTCCGGGCAACCGTCGCCGACAGCGACCCCGCCCGAAGGGCAGCCGGGCGCGGGTCAGAACCCTTTGATCATGCCTTCCAGCGCATCTTTTTCGGCAGCCAGCTGCATCAGCCGCGCCTTGACCACATCGCCGATCGAGATCAGGCCGACCATCTCATCGCCCTCGACCACCGGCATGTGACGGAACCGGCCCGTGGTCATCCGCTCCAGCACCGAATCCGCGCTTTCCGCACATTTGCAGCATTGCACTGCCTTGGTCATGATCGCCTCGACCGGGGCAATCAGGCAAACATTACCGTTGCGCGCCACCTCCGCTACGATATCGCGCTCTGACACGATCCCCAGAATGGTCTTGCCATCGCTCGACACCACAACCGTGCCGATCTTGCGCGTGGCCAGAATCTCCGCCACATGGCTCACATCAGCGCCTGGCGGTACAGTGATCACATCATTGCTGGCTTTCAGTTTCAGAATTTGCTGAACAATCATCCTTGTCCTCCCTTGACCCGGCAAGGCCAAGCGTCCGCCCGCTGCGACATTCTGTCAAGCGTCCTGTGGGTCATCGGCGGCCGTGGTCCGGGATTCCAGACGCTGCACCTCACGCCGGATGCCCTGCGCCAGCCGGTCAGCAAAGCGCGACAGCCGCGCCGAATGCGCGTCCCCCTCATGCCGGATCAGCCAGAACGCGCGGGTCAGCGACAGCGCCCCGGTCAGCACCTTGACCAGCTCCGGCGCAAAGGGCAGCGCAAAATCATGCGCGACCCCCACCCCCGCACCGGCGCGCAGCAGGTTCAGCTGCACCGAGACCGAATTTGACGCCATCGCTGGCGTGTTCGCGCCCAGCGGGCCCAGATAATCCAGCTCTTTGTCAAAGATCATGTCGGCGATATAGCCCACCACCCGATGCGCCTTCAGATCGGCCAGTCCGCGCAGTGGCGGGGCATCGGCCAGATACTCCGGATGCGCCACCAGATGCAGCCGGTAATCGGTCAGCTTCTGCACCGTGAGCCGCCCGGCCTGCGGACGGCTGACCCCGATCGCCAGATCCGCCTCGCGCCGCGACAGGTTGAACACGCGCGGCAGCGCCACGATCTGAACCTCCAGCGCCGGATTCTCGTCACAGATCGCCCGGATCACCTGCGGCAGGATATAATTCGCGCAGCCATCCGGCGCGCCTAAGCGGATCTGCCCCGACAGCCCGGTGCCGCCACCACCCCGCAGCGCCTCCTCGGCGCCGGTCAGCGCGGCCTCCGCTGCCTCGGCATGCGGCACCAGCTTTGCGCCCTCCTCCGTCAGCGCATAGCCCTGCGGCGATTTCAGGAACAGCCGCGCCCCCGCCCCTTCCTCCAGCCGCGCCACCCGCCGTCCCACCGTCGCCGGGTCCAGGCCCAGCCGTTTGCCTGCCCCCGACAGCGTCTCGGTGCGCGCGACCGCCAGAAACACCCGCAGATCATCCCAATCCATGATTTGGGCCCCTACCTTTGCAATCCTGCAAAACCTTTTTGGGATATTGCCGCTTTATCCGACTTTTCCGCAAGACTATAGTGACGCCAACCCAAAGGGAGGTTCCTATGAAAGAGATCGGTCACTGGATCAACGGCAAGCATGTTGCCGGCACGTCAGGCCGCTTTGCCGATGTGTTCAACCCCGCCATCGGCGAGGTGCAGGCCCGCGTGGCACTTGCCAGCCCGGAAGAGCTGAACGCCGCGACCGCCGATGCCGCACGTGCGCAGGTCAAATGGGGCGCCACCAACCCGCAGCGTCGCGCGCGGGTGATGATGAAGTTCGTCGACCTCTTGAACCGCGACATGGACAAGCTGGCCGAGGCGCTGTCGTCGGAACACGGCAAGACCATCCCCGATGCCAAGGGCGACATTCAGCGCGGGCTGGAGGTGATGGAATTCTGCATCGGCGCACCGCACCTGCTGAAGGGGGAGTTCACCGACAGCGCAGGCCCCGGCATCGACATGTATTCCATGCGCCAACCCATTGGCGTTGCTGCCGGAATCACCCCGTTCAACTTCCCCGCCATGATCCCGATGTGGAAAATGGGGCCCGCCTTGGCCTGCGGCAACGCGTTCACCCTGAAACCCTCCGAGCGCGCGCCGTCAGTGCCCCTGATGCTGGCCGAGTTGATGCAGGAGGCGGGCCTGCCAGATGGCGTGCTGCAGGTCATCAACGGCGACAAGACGGCGGTTGATGCGATCCTCGACAACCCCGAAATCGCTGGCGTGGGCTTTGTCGGCTCGACCCCGATTGCCGAATACATCTATGGCCGTGGTTGCGCCAATGGCAAACGGGTGCAGTGCTTTGGCGGTGCCAAGAACCACATGATCATCATGCCCGACGCCGATCTGGATCAGGCCGCCGATGCGCTGATCGGGGCTGGCTATGGCGCGGCAGGTGAACGCTGCATGGCGATTTCGGTCGCGGTGCCGGTGGGCGATGAAACCGCCGACCGCCTGATCGAAAAGCTGATCCCCCGGATCGAAAAACTCAAGGTCGGCCCCTATACCGCTGGCAATGATGTGGATTACGGCCCGGTGGTCACCGCCGCCGCCAAGGCCAATATCCTGAAACTGGTCGAATCCGGCATCGCACAAGGCGCGAAACTGGTGGTCGATGGCCGCAACTTCAACCTGCAAGGCTATGAAAACGGCTTCTTCGTCGGCCCGCATCTGTTTGACCATGTCACCACCGACATGGACATCTACCGCAAGGAGATCTTTGGTCCGGTGCTGTCAACCGTGCGCGCAAAGTCGTATGAGGAGGCCATCGGCTACGCGATGGACCACGAATACGGCAACGGCATCGCGCTTTACACCCGCGACGGCGACACCGCCCGCGATTTCGCCAACCGGATCAACGTGGGCATGATCGGCATCAACGTGCCGATCCCGGTGCCGCTGGCCTATCACACCTTTGGCGGCTGGAAGAAATCGTCCTTCGGCGACTTGAATCAGCACGGGCCCGATGCCTTCCGCTTCTACACCCGGACCAAGACCATCACCTCCCGCTGGCCCTCGGGGATCAAGGAGGGCGCGAGCCTCAACTTCCGCCAGATGGACTGATTCTGCCTGCACGGCCATCGCGGCGCCCCCTCACCGGGGCGCCGTTTGCGTTTGCAGGCCTTGCGACACCTTGGCGCATGATCCGTTGCGCCAGATCAATTAACATAGATGAATATGTATATATGATGTATAAAGCATAAACGCCCGACCTGAGGGGCAGCAAAAGGAGATCACCATGCTCAAAACCAATGTTGGCGGCATCGACCGAATTCTGCGCATCGTCGTCGGACTGGCCCTGATCGCAGGCTTTTTCCTGATGCCGGGGGCAGGTTATCGCTGGCTGTTCCTGCTGGGTGTGATCCCGCTGGCCACTGGGCTGATGCAGACCTGCCCGCTCTATTCGATCCTCGGGGTCAGCACCTGCCCGGTCAAGAAAACCTGATCAGGGCGTCCAGGCGCGGCGCAGCAAGTCCGAATAGCTTTGACCCGAGGGGGCATCCATGCCCGCCTTGGGCAGCTTTGCCCGCTCCAGCACCTGCTCCAGCGGCAGATCGGGCTGCACCACGCCCAGCTCATGCAGGAACCCCGGCAGATGGCCCGAGGCCAGCACCCGCCAATCCAGCGCCAGACCGGGGGCGATGCCCTTGACCAGCCGGAACGGCACCGTGGTGCAATTGGCCAACAGCGTGTGATACCACTCCGGTTCCGCCGCCAATTCATTGGCGCGGTTGACGAAATTGAAAAACAGCTGCTTGCGCGCAGCTGGGTCCAGCGTCACTGGAAACAGCGACACCTGCTCACCGCGCGCATCGGTGCGCAGATGAACGATGTCGCGCTCATCCGCGGCGATCATCACCAGCTCATAGCGTCGGAAAAACCCCCCGAGGGCTGAGAAGACCTCGCCTTCCTCGCGGCGGATCTCGCCAGAGAACACGATCCGCTGGCCATCCGCAAAGCCGAAACTGACCAGAACATGCGCGATCAGCGGGCTGTCCCATACGGATGTGAACATATCGAGCGAGGTGATGCGGCCTGCATCGACCACCCGTGTTTCCCAGTTTTCCACTGCCGTATCAGGGTCTTGCCAGCGAAAGTTGCGCACGTTTCTCAAGGTCACACGGTCGCCGTCAAATTCCGCCGTCACACCGTGGCGCACATCCTTGGCCCAGATCCGGTCATCGCGGGGGTCTTGCAGCACCCACCAGACCGCAGCCATCGCGGCCAACACTGCCATCCCCGACCACAGCAGCCCCCAGCGTCGCTGCCACGCGGCCCAGCCAAACCCGGCACCAAGCGCGAGAAGCGCGGCGTGCAGCGCCAGACCAAGCGCGCCATGCGCATGAAAGGACACCGCCAGCCAGACCCAGACCAGCAACATGACCGCAGCTTTCAGCTGAAAGCCGCGCCCGAACAGCCGAAGCGCCTTTTTCACATCAGACCCCTACTCAGCCGCGTGACGCCGGGGTTTCAGCATGTCTTTCAGGTAGCGCCCGGTGTGACTGGCCTCGACCTGCGCCACATCCTCCGGCGTGCCTTCGGCCACAATCAGACCGCCGCCATCGCCGCCCTCGGGGCCGATGTCGATGATCCAGTCGGCGGTTTTGATCACATCAAGGTTGTGCTCAATCACCACCACGGTGTTACCCTGTTCGACCAGTTCATGCAGCACTTCCAACAGCTTGCGCACGTCTTCAAAGTGCAGGCCGGTGGTCGGTTCGTCCAGGATATACAGCGTCCGCCCGGTCGCCCGGCGGCTGAGCTCCTTTGACAGCTTTACCCGCTGCGCCTCGCCGCCCGACAGCGTGGTCGCCTGCTGGCCAACCTTGATATAGCCAAGTCCGACCTGACACAGCGCATCCATCTTGTCACGGATGCTGGGCACCGCCTGGAAAAACCCAAGCGCCTCTTCACATGTCAGATCAAGAACGTCCGATATGCTCTTGTCTTTGAACTTTATTTCCAGAGTTTCACGGTTATAGCGCTTGCCCTTGCAGGTCTCGCAGGTCACGTAAACATCGGGTAGAAAGTTCATCTCGATCTTCAGCACGCCATCGCCCTGACAGGCCTCACAGCGCCCGCCCTTGACGTTGAACGAGAACCGCCCCGGCTGATAGCCGCGCGCTTTCGACTCCGGCAATCCGGCAAACCAGTCGCGGATCGGGCCAAAGGCCCCGGTATAGGTGGCGGGGTTGCTGCGTGGCGTCCGGCCAATCGCGCGCTGGTCGATGTCGATCACCTTGTCCAGATGCTCAAACCCGGTGATCGTCTCACAGGGTGCGGGCGTTTCACGCGCGCCGTTCAGCTTGCCTGCAGCGGTCTTGAACAGCGTCTCGATGGTCAGCGTCGACTTGCCACCGCCCGACACGCCGGTCACGCAAACGAATTTCCCCAAGGGGAAGGTCACGGTGACATTTTGCAGGTTGTTGCCGGTCGCGCCCACCACGGTCAGTTTTTTGCCGCTGCCCTTGCGCCGCACTTTCGGCACCGCAATCTCGCGCGTGCCCGACAGATATTGCCCGGTCAGACTGGCCGGATCGGCCGCAACCTGCGCCGGGGTGCCATGCGCGATCACCCGGCCGCCATGAATCCCGGCCCCCGGCCCGATGTCGAACACATAATCCGCCTCGCGGATCGCATCCTCGTCATGCTCCACCACCAGCACGGTATTACCCTGATCGCGCAGGTTTTTCAGCGTGGTGAGCAGGCGGTCATTGTCGCGCTGATGCAGCCCGATGCTGGGTTCGTCCAGCACATAGAGCACGCCGGTCAGCCCCGATCCGATCTGGCTTGCCAGCCGGATCCGCTGCGACTCGCCGCCCGACAGCGTGCCCGCATTGCGCGACAGGGTCAGGTAGTTCAGCCCGACATTGACAAGGAATCCCAGACGCTCGCGGATTTCCTTCAGGATCGCTTTCGCAATCTCGTTCTTCTGCCCGGTCAGCTCCTCCGGCACGGTCGAGATCCAGGCATGCGCCTCGCTGATCGACATGCGGACCACCTGACCCACATGCAACCCGCCGATCTTGACCGCCAAAGCCTCGGGGCGCAGGCGGTAGCCGCCACAGGCGCCGCAATCGCGGTTGTTCTGAAACCGCTCCATATCCTCACGCGACCAGGCAGAATCGGTTTCCTTGTACCGACGCTCCATATTCGGGATCACGCCTTCGAACACCCGGCGCACCTTGTAGACCCGGCCGCCCTCGTCATAGGAAAAGTCGATTTCCTCCCCATGCGAGCCGTGCAGGAACAGCTGCTGCACATGCGCGGGCAGGTCTTTCCATTTCTTCTTTTTATCAAACTCGTAATGCCGGGCCAAAGCGTCAATGGTCTGCGTGAAATAAGGGCTTTTCGACTTTGACCATGGCGCAATCGCGCCCTGCATCAGGGTCAGGCCCTGATCGGGCACCACGAGCCGCTCGTCAAAGAACAACTCCACCCCCAGCCCGTCACAGACCGGGCAGGCCCCGAACGGCGCGTTGAACGAAAACAGCCTTGGTTCAATTTCGGCAATGGTAAAGCCGGAAACCGGGCAGGCGAATTTCTCGGAAAACGTCGTCCGCTCGCCCTCGGCCCCCTCTTCCGCCGGCGCGGTTTCCACCACGGCAATGCCATCGGCCAGGTTCAGCGCGGTGCGGAAACTATCGGCCAGCCGGGTCTCCAGCCCCTCACGCACCACGATGCGGTCGACCACCACGTCGATGTTGTGGCGGAACTTCTTGTCCAGAGTGGGTGGCTCTTCCAGCTCGTAGAACGCGCCGTTGACCTTGACCCGCTGAAAGCCCTGCTTTCTAAGGTCCAGAAATTCCTTTTTATATTCCCCCTTGCGGTCGCGGATGATCGGCGCCAGCAGATAGGCGCGGCTGCCCTCTGGCATCGCCATCACCGCATCGACCATATCCTGCACCTGCATCGCCGTGATCGGCAACCCGGTCGCGGGGGAATAGGGCGTGCCGACGCGGGCGAACAACAGGCGCAGGTAGTCGTAAATCTCGGTCACCGTGCCAACGGTGGAGCGCGGGTTCTTGCTGGTGGTCTTCTGCTCGATGGAAATCGCAGGCGACAGGCCCGAGATATGGTCCACATCGGGCTTGCCCATCATATCCAGAAACTGCCGGGCATAGGCCGACAGCGACTCGACATAGCGCCGCTGCCCTTCGGCATAGATCGTGTCAAACGCGAGGCTGGATTTGCCCGACCCTGACAGCCCGGTGATCACCACCAGCTGATCGCGCGGAATATCCACATCAATGTTCTTGAGATTGTGTTCGCGCGCGCCGCGCACCTCGATGAACTTCTGCTCAGCCATGACCTACCCCGCAATACCGAGACACAGATAGGGGCTTTCGCGCGAGTCTCCAAGATCAAATTAAGAACAGATTAAGAACACAGGCAAAAGCCGCTCAGATCAGCCGCGCCCGCCGCCGGGCCTGCACTGCATGCAGCACTATGCCAAGCGTGCAGGCCAGCCCGGCCACCAGCGCCAACCCCCAGGGGCCAGCCCCCAACAAGAGCGCCGCCAGCACCGGCGTGCCTGTGGTGGTCCCCAGATTGCCCAGTTGCGCAATCGCCCCCGCCGCCTGCGCCCGGTCTTCCGCCGTGGCGTTCAGCTCGGGGATCGCGGCAAAGCTCGCGCCCTGCACGATCCCCAGCGCCGCCGACACCCAGAGCGCGCCCAGCACCATCCCCGTACCCTGCCCCCAGAACAGCGCCAGCAGCACAAACCCCGGCACCGCCGCCAGATAGCCGCCCTGCACCACGCGCACCGCCGAGACCCGGCCCAACAGCCAGACCCCCAGTGTCAGCGACAGCGCAATCGAGATCAGCGGCATCCCCGCCGCCGCCAGCGCCCGCTGCGCCAGCGGCACATCGGGCGGCACCAGCGTCAGCATCGCAACATACAGGAATGTATAGCAAAAGAACCCCAGCGCCGGGGCAGACAACCGGGGCGAGGCATAGATCGACAGATGCTGTTGCAACACCCCCCGCCGGGCGATCTGCGGCGCGGGCGGATCGCGCGGCAGCAACAGCGCCAGACAGATCCCCATCCCCGCCATCCAGAGCGCATGCGCCACAAACACCCCAGCCGCGCCATAGGCGGCCAGCAAGGGCGGCGCCAGCAGCGCCAGCACCGCATAGGTCACCCCGAAAAAGCTTGACCACAGCGTCATCGCCAGCGCCCGGAACCGCGCCGCCGCCAGTCCGGCAATCACCGTCGGCCCGACCACCACAATGGCCAGATGCGACACACCCTCAACCACCCGGCTGGCGAGCATCGCGGGGTAGGACAGGCCAAGCGACTGCAGCGCACTCATCGCAGCCCCCATCAGCAACGCCGCCACAATCGCCCGGCGCGGCCCGATCCGCGCGACGAACAGCCCCGCCGTGGTGCCAAACACCAGCCCCACCATGCCGACAATGGATACGATCAGCCCCAGCGCCACCGGAGAGGCCCCGGCATACTGGTCCCCCAGCACCTCGAACAGAACCGAGATCTTGCCAAACTGCGCCGCAGCCCCAAGCCCGGCACACCAGATGGCCAGCACCGTCACAACAGCCCGCATGACCGGCCCTTCATCTTATCATATATTCTGGGGGCTTGGGGGGCCGAGGCCCCCCTGATTTTTCGCAGAAAAATCGTGCCTTACATATGCAGTGTGCGGCCGTAAGCGTCGAGCACCGCCTCATGCATCATCTCCGACAGGGTCGGATGCGGGAAGACCGTGTTCATCAGGTCTTCCTCGGTGGTCTCCAGCTGGCGACCGATCACATAGCCCTGGATCAGCTCGGTCACTTCCGCGCCGATCATATGCGCGCCCAGCAATTCGCCGGTTTTCGCGTCAAAAACCGTCTTGATCATGCCTTCCGACTCGCCAAGCGCAATCGCCTTGCCATTGCCGATGAACGGGAACCGCCCGACCTTGATCTCATGCCCGGCCTCTTTCGCCTTGGCCTCGGTCATGCCGACCGATGCGATCTGCGGGTGGCAATAGGTGCAACCGGCAATGCTGCCCGGTTTGATGGCATGCGGATGGCCGCCCGCGATCAGTTCGGCCACCATCACGCCCTCATGGCTGGCCTTGTGCGCCAGCCAGGGTGCGCCCGCGATATCGCCGATGGCGAACAGGCCCGGCACCCCGGTGCGGCAGAATTCATCCGTCACCACATGGGTCCGGTCGATCTTCACCCCCAAAGCCTCCAGCCCAAGGTTTTCGACATTGCCGACAATTCCCACGGCCGAAATTACCGTGTCAAACTCATGGGTTTCGACCTTGCCGCCGACCTCGATATGCGCGGTGACACCGACACCCGGCTTGCGGTCCAGCTTCTTGACGGCCGCCTTTTCCATGATCTTCATGCCTTGTTTGACAAAGCTCTTCTTGGCAAAGGCCGAAATCTCGGCATCCTCGACCGGCAGGATCCGGTCCATCACCTCGACCACCGTGGTGTCAGCGCCCAGCGTGTTGAAGAACGACGCAAACTCGATCCCGATCGCGCCCGATCCGATCACCAGCAGCTTTTTCGGCATCCGGGTCGCCACCAGCGCGTGTTTGTACGACCAGACCAGATCGCCATCCGCCTCCAGCTCCGGCAATTCGCGGGCCCGCGCGCCGGTGGCGAGGATGATGTTCTTCGCCGTCAGCTCTTCGCTACCCTTGTCGGTCTTCACCGACACCACACCGGCTTTGGGCAGCGTCGCCGCGCCCATGAACACGGTCACCTTGTTCTTTTTCATCAGATGGCCGATGCCGCCCGAGAGCTGCTTGGCCACCGCGCGGGACCGCGCCACCACGGCGGGCAGGTCATAGCCGATGCCATCCGCTTTCAGGCCGAATTCCTTGGCGCGCTCCATCAAATGGAACACTTCGGCGCTGCGCAACATGGCCTTGGTCGGGATACAGCCCCAGTTCAGACAGATGCCGCCCAGATGCTCGCGTTCGACAATCGCGACCTTTTGGCCCAACTGGCTGGCGCGGATCGCCGCCACATAGCCACCGGGGCCTGCGCCCACCACGATCACGTCAAAGCTCTGAGCTGCCATTCGTCCCTCCCTGGAAAAAGTGGTTTACCCTTAAACTATTCCTGAAAACCAAGCAACGGACCTGACGCCTCGGCCCTATGCACCAGACGCATGGCTGCTGCGCAGCTGATTGACGATCGCCATATAGCCGCCTTCGACCAGAAATTCCGCTTCCTCAGGGGTGCTTTCGCGCCCCAAAGCCGCGTTGCGGAACGGAAAGCGGCCGAAGCGCGCGATGATCTCACGGTGGGCGCGGGCATGCAGCAAAATCTCTGCATCGCCCTCCATCCGCGTTGCCATCAGCGACACCGCCACATCCTGATCTTCCATATCCTCGGAATGCTCCAGCGGCATGTAAAAGAACTGCCGCTCCGGCACCGGGGCCAGCAGATCCCAGCCTTCGTCCAGCGCGCGGCGCGCAGCAGCGCGGGCGTGAATGTCATTGGCAAAGGCCTCCGGCTTGCCGCGATGGATGTTGCGCGAAAACTGGTCGGCCACGATCAGATAGGCCAGCGTGCCGACCACGCCATCGACCCAATGCTCCAGCCCGCCCTCATGCAGCGCGTCCCACAACGCGCCAAACCGCACGGCGCAGGCATCGTCGATCTCTTCGCCGCCGGCATACCAGCCCTCGGGGCCGATCTCGCCCAACCAGAAATCCAGAACCTCGATCGGATCAGACATGCCGCCCCCTTTGCCATTGTCTCAACCTGACAGGGGATGCCCCGAAAGGCAAATCAGTTCCGCCCGTTGCCCTGCCGCGCATCCTCGGCCTCGACCAGTGCGGCGGTCTCGACCGCGATGATCGACGCGGTCGGTGACACCGGCGTATAGCCCGAGGTCACCATCGGCGTCTCGCGGCGTTGGGTCATTCGCCAGCCTGCGTAAATCGCCAGAACGGCGAACAGAATGCCCATGAACAGGAAGAACCCCGAGGAGCCGATTTCCTCCATCATCCAGCCGGTGATGACCGGGCCGGAAATCGCCCCCAGCCCGTTGATGAACATCAGCCCGGCCGAGGCGGCGGCCATATCGGTCTTGTCCAGATAGTCGTTCACATAGGCCAGCAGCAGCGAATAGAGCGGGTTCGACACCCCGCCGCAGACCGCGCCAATCCCGACCAGCACCCAGAACGGCGGATCAAAGATCACCGGAATCATCAGCACCACCGCACCAAACACCGCCAGCCACAGCACCACGATGCGCCGGTCGATCCGGTCCGACAGCCAGCCTATGGGGTATTGCAGCACCAGCCCGCCAACATAGATCGCCGCGACAAAGATCGTCAGATCGGCAATGCTCAGGCCCGCTTGCGTGCCCCAGACCGCCGCCATCCCGAATTGCGCCGAAAACACGCCGCCCAGCAGAAACATGCCGACACAGCCCAGAGGCGAGGCCGCATACAACCGCCGGAACGACAGCGGCTTGGTCGATTCAAACGCCGGGGCCTGACTGACCGACAACAGGATCGGGGTAAAGGCCAGCGACACCAGCACCGACGGGATGACAAACAGGATATAGCCCGAGGCATCGCCGACATTCAGCAACAGCTGCGCCGCGATGATCCCGATCATCTGCACGATCAGATACAAAGACAGCGCCTGCCCCCGGTTTTCATTGGTGGAGGCGTTGTTCAGCCAGCTTTCGGTGGTAATATACACGCCCGAGAACGAAAATCCGATCACCACCCGCAGCGCCGCCCAAACCATCCAGTCGGGGGCTGCCGCATAGAGGATCAGAACCGCCGAGATCATCGACCCCAGCGCCGCAAACACCCGCACATGGCCGACGCGGCGAATCATCGACGGCGCCAGCCGGCTGCCGAACAGAAACCCCACGAAATAGGCCGACATCACCAGCGACATCTGAAAGGTCGAGAAATTCTCGATCCCGCCCCGGATGCCCAGCAAAGTGCCCTGCATGCCGTTGCCCAGCATCAACAGGCCAAGTCCGAGCAGCAGCGCCCAGGTATTGCGCAGAACGGTCAGCATGGTGCAGGCATCCTTTGGTCAGTCCGGTCACTCTAGGCGCGCGGCGTAAAAAAGTCATGTCGGAGTCGGCCACCCCGCCCGGAACGCGGCCTTTGCGACGCCAGCCGCCAGAACGCAAGCGACAATCCCGTGTGCCTCCCTCCCCCCTGGTGGGGGAGGGATGGGGTGGCGGGCGGTGCCGCCCGCCGCCGCTACGGGATCAGCAAAGACGCGTCGCCATAGCTGAAAAACCGATACTCCCGCGCGATGGCATGGGCATAGATCCGGTCCATCCGGTCCTTGCCCATCAGGGCCGACACCAGCATCAGCAGCGTCGATTTCGGCAAATGAAAGTTGGTCATCAGCGCATCGGTGGCGTGAAAGGTGAACCCGGGATAGATGAAGATATCCGTCGGCCCCTCCCACGGCTCCACCCGGCCCGAGCGCGCCGCCGTCTCGATCAGGCGCAGCGCGGTGGTGCCGACCGGGATCACCCGCCCGCCTGCCGCCCTGGTCGCGTTGATCTGCGCCGCCGCCTCCGGCGTCACCTGCCCCCATTCGGCGTGCATCCTGTGGGTCGCCACATCCTCAACCTTGACCGGCAGGAACGTGCCCGCGCCGACATGCAGCGTCACTTCGGTGAACTGCACGCCCTTGTCGCGCAGCGCGGCCAGCAACGCGGCATCGAAATGCAGGCTGGCGGTCGGGGCCGCGACCGCGCCCTTGTGGCGGGCAAACACGGTCTGGTAATCGTCGTCATCCTGCGCGTCGGGCGCGCGTTTGGCGGCGATATAGGGCGGCAGCGGCATCGCCCCGGCCTGTGCCAGAGCGGCGTCAAAATCCTCTCCGGTCAAGTTGAACACCAGCCGCAGGTCGGTGTCGGATTTTTCCGCCACCGAGGCCGACAGCTCCGGCGAGAACACGATCTCCTCCCCGACCAGCACCTTGCGCAGCGGCTTTGCCATCGCGCGCCAGCCTTCCGTCGCAGGCTCCATCAGCGTGATCTCGATCTTTGCCACCGCCTCGCCGCGCTGGCGCTGCCCGGTCAGCCGGGCGGGAATGACGCGGGTGTTGTTCAGCACCAGCCGGTCGCCAGCCCGCAACAGCCCCAGCAGATCGCGCACGTGCAGATCAGAAATCGCCTCCCCCTCGGCCAGCAGCAACCGCGCCGCCGTGCGGGGGCGCGCGGGGCGGGTGGCGATCAGCGCCTCGGGCAGATCAAAATCGAAATCGGACAGTTTCATCTCGGGCCTTATCGTCAGTTGCCCTGGCGCAGCACGGGCGCGGGGCGGCGGAAAATCTCGCGGAACATGCCCGGCGTCAGGATCGACAGCGGGTTGACGCTCACCTGCGGCGCATCGGCCGTGCCTTGCAGCGCGTAGTTGAAGCCAAACAGCCCCTCGCCCCGCCGCGTCAGCAAGGCCCCGATGCCATTGACCAGATAGATCGGCGACACAACCCCCTGCAAGGCCAGCCGCTTGGTTCTGGTGCCGTAGAGCCCCGCCAGCGACACCCCCAGACTGGCCCCCATGGCCGAGCCGCGCGTGACCTCGATGGCATCGGGGGTGATGATGAAATCCGCCTCGGCCTCGCTGAAAAAGATGCCCTCGCCGTTCAATTGCTCCAGCAGCCCCACGACCGAAATCGCCGACAAGAGTTCGGCCAGCACATTGGCCCCGCGCACCCGCAGCCGCGTCATCTCGGCCCGGCCGTCATAGACCCCCTTTTGCGCGCGTGGCGTCAGCCGCAGATCAAGCGCACCGCCCCGGGCCGAGGCAAAGATCCCCGCCGCCCGCAGCGCCGCCCCGGCATCCGCCGATTGCAGCCGCACCGCAAGGCCATGCCGCGACGGAACGGCGGTGCCGTTGACCGCCGCCGCGCCGTTGATGCTGGCGCGAAAGCTGCCGTTCAGCCCGCCGCGCTGCGAAAAATCGCCGCGAAACCCGGTCAGCGCGATGCCATCACTGACAATCAGCCGGTCAAGGCTCAGCGACAGGGCACCTTGGGTCTGGCCGCCGCCGTCCGCGCCGGCGGGGCGGTCAAAACGGCGCAGATCCACCGTGCCACCGGTCACCGCCACATCGGGCGCGCGCCCTGCGCCGCGCCCGGTCAGGGTCACGCCGCCGGTCAGCCAGCCGTTCAGACGGACCGAGCCAAAGCGCGCCGTCTGCAACCCGCCGCCCTGCGCCAGTGTGATCGCGCCTTCTGCCTCCAGCCCGCCACCGCGCACCGCCAGCCGCGAGATCTGCGGCACCGGACCCAGCACCGCCTCTACCTCCAGCCGCCCGGCAGAGCGCGCGGCTTTGGTCCAGCCGACCGCTGACAGGGTCAGCCCGATGCCGCCCAGATCCGAGGTCAGCCGCAGCTGGCCCGGCGATCCCTGCTCCAGATCAATCGTGACCTCAGCCTGCCCCGCGCCGCTGACCATGCCCGCAGGCAGGCCCAGACCGAACTCGGCCACCGTGTCGGGCGACAGGGTGACAGAGCCTGCCACCCGGCTTTTGCCACGCTGATCCGCGCCGAAGCCTTGGGTAAAGGCCACGTCAAACGGCACCTTGCCGATCCGCCCCGGCCCGCTGATCTGCAAACCGGTCGGGTCGGCGGTCAGGGTCAGCCCCTCGGCAGTGATGGTCTTGCCCGGCACCAGCGCGTCCGATGACAGGCCCAGGATCTGGCCGCGCACCGCATAGGCCACGTCTTTCAGCTCCACCCGCCGCGCCAGCGGCAGCGACAGCCGGGTATCCATCACCGCGCGACCCTGCCCCAGATCGGGCGTGCGTCCGGCCTTTGTCATAAAGCCAAAGGGGGGCAGATCCAGCAGCGACAGCGCGGCGGTGAGCGAGCTTTCGGTGCGCAACCGGATCTCGGCGCGGGCAGGTTTGGCCAACACGTCGGGCACCGAAAACACCGAACCCGCCACATCAATCTGCCCCCCCAGCGGGGCCTCGACCGTGCCGCCATCCAGCACCACCGTATAGGCGCTGCCCTCGACCGACGACCGCCCGCGCCCGCCCTGGATCGGCGGCAAGGTGCGCAGGAACCGCACCTCGGCCCCGTCGAATTCATAGCCAAGCGCCAATCGCGGATCCTGCCCCGGTGTCACCCGCAGCGCGGCTTTCACATTGGTCAGCAGGCCCTGCGCCACATTCTGACCCACCCACTCACGCGTGCGCGGCACCGCACTTTTCGGCCAGATCTGCAACAGCCGGTCATGCGCAATCGCATCCAGCGTCAGATCCAGCGCCACCTGCCAGCCCGTGGTCAGCGCCTCTACCGCGCCCGACAGCGCCAGCCGCCGCCCGGTCTCTTCGATCAGCGCGACCTGTCCGATTTCCAGCCGGAACGGGTCGAGCGTCAGCCGCGCATCCATCGCGCCACCGGAAAAGCGCAAAGGCTGGTCGAACAGCCCCTCGGGGTCGATCTGTGCCTCGGAAATCTGCACCTGCCCCAGAAACCCGGCAGGCAGACGACGGCCCAAAGGCCCGGTCAGGATTTTGCCCGCATCGCCCAGCAGATAGGAATGGCCTGCCGCCTTCAGCCGCAGCGTCGGCCCCTCGACCGACAGATCGCCCAGCACCACCCGGCCCCGCGCCGGATCATAGCTCAGCGATACCGCCGCCCCGTCAAAGCCGATCGGCGGGGTGGCCGCATCAGGCTGCAGTGCGCCCGCCCCCAGCGACATCTGCGCATTCAGCGCGGTCAGCCCGTCATTGTTCAGCTCGGCCGAAATCCGGCCCGAAATCGGCGCGTCCAGCACCCCCAGCCAGCCCAGCACCGGGGTCTGCGCCGCGATATCGGCCGCCGCCACCCCCTCGACCGCCGCCGTCACCCGCACCAGCGTCTGCCCCTTGGGCCGGATCAGCGTGACCAGCGCCTGCGCCGGTTCGCCGGTGTCAGAGGCCAGCGACAACCCGACTTCGGCGGCCAGCGCATCGGGGCGGTTTTCCAGCGTGATGCGGCCATCGCCCACCGTCCAGGTCCGCCGCAGCCGCTGGTCAATCAGCGTCAGGCTGGCGGCTTCGGCCTCGATCCGGTCCAGCCGCGACAACAGCGGTGCCTCCAGCGCGCGGTCGATCTGCGCAAACAGATCACTCAACCCGTTGATCGGCGGGGCGGTGCCCGAGGCCCCGATGCTCAGGTCAAAGCTGCCATCCTCGCGCCGGGTCAGCGTTACGGCGCCGCCGGTGATGCGCAAGGCGGCCGGGCGCAGACTGCGCTCGCGGACAAAGGCCCCGGCGTCAAAGCTCATCCGCAGATCGGGCAGCGCCAGCAAGGTGCTGCCCTGCCCTTGCAGCAGGCGCAGATCCTCAAGCCGCAGGCGCGGGGTCCAGTCCGGGTCCAGTGCGACCTCAATCGCGCCCACCGACACCGCAGCGCCCGGCAGCACATCCTGCAACGCGGCATTGGCGCGGGTTTCCACCTCGGCCACGGTCCATTCCGGCAGGCGGATCGGCTTGCCGGTCAGCGCCAGCACGCCCAGCACCGACACTGTGGCCAGCACCACCAGCACCAAAAGCAGCACCAGACCGGCCTTGCCCGCGCGACGCAGGCGCGGGCGGCGCGCAGCAGCCTTCGGGGGCCGGGGACCGTCGCCGCCCTGCTCCTCCCCCGTCATGGGTTTGCCCTGCGCTGACAGATCCGTCATCGCGCCTGTGCCCTTTTGACCAATCGCTGCCCCTTATGCCCATTTGTCACTTGGGCTTGCCTTTATCTACGCGGATCGGCAACTAAAACGCAAAGGGTCGTGACCCAAAAGGCAAGGAGCCGCTGAAATGACCACCCAGATCCCTGAAACCGGAACCATCGCCCCCGATTTCACCCTGCCGCGCGATGGCGGCGAGACGGTTACGCTGTCATCTTTCCGCCCGGGCAAGGTCGTGCTGTACTTCTACCCAAAGGATGACACCCCCGGCTGCACACTGGAAGCGCAGGATTTCACCGCCCGCGCGGCAGAGTTCGCCGCCGCCGGCACCACGGTGATCGGCATCAGTAAAGACAGCGTGAAAGCGCATGACAAATTCTGCAAAAAGCACGGTCTGCAGATCATTCTGGCCAGCGACGAGCAAGGCCAGACCTGCGAGGATTACGGCGTCTGGGCCGAGAAAAGCATGTATGGCAAGACCTATATGGGCATCACCCGCGCCACTTTCCTGATCGACGCTGAGGGAAAAATTGCCCGCGTCTGGCCCAAGGTCGGCGTCAAGGGCCATGCCGATGAGGTGCTGGCAGCAGCACAGGCGCTGTGATGCAAAGCCTTGCCGAACGCGCGGTCGAGGTGCTGACCACCGCTGACGGGCGCGCCAAATGCGCGCTGTCGCGGTCGCATGCCGCCGACTGGATGGCGGCACGCGCAGCAGGCACCCCGCTGCCAATCGGCAAGGCCACCCCGCCGGATTCCCCTGCCCGCCCGGAGCAGCCCGAACTGCTGGACCCGCGCGACGTGCCGCGCCGCCGCCCCGGATCGCCCACCGGGCGGATCGCGCTGTTGCATGCGGTGGCGCATATCGAGCTGAACGCGGTCGATCTGCACTGGGATATCATCGCCCGCTTTACCGATCATCCGATGCCGCTCGGGTTCTATGACGACTGGGTGAAAGCCGCCGATGAGGAATCCAAGCATTTCAACCTGATGTGCGACTGCCTTGAAGCCCTTGGCAGCCATTATGGTGCCATGCCCGCCCATGCCGGCATGTGGCGTGCCGCCTCTGACACCGCCAGCGACCTGCATGGCCGTCTGGCCGTGGTGCCAATGGTGCTGGAGGCGCGCGGGCTGGACGTGACGCCGGGCATGATTGATCTGTTCCGCAAAGCCGGTGAGGCCGGGCCAGTGGCCGCGCTGGAGGTGATCTATGCCGAAGAAGTGGGCCATGTCGCCTATGGCTCCAAATGGTTCAACTGGCTGTGCGGGCGTGAAGGATCTGATCCGAAAGAGGTGTTTCACCGTCTGGTGCGGCACTATTTCCACGGCACACTCAAGCCCCCTTTCAACGAGGAAAAGCGCGCCGACGCGGGCCTGCCGCCCGATTTTTACTGGCCACTGGCCGAAAGCATTCCAAATCGAACCTGACGCAACCGCCAGAATAGGCGGGAACACGCCGATTCCCCTCGCAAACCGGCAGGTTCGCGGCACCCCACGGTCAAATTTGTTGCGATAGTGTAAAGCGCTGGCTAATCAGAAGGCGCTTGCCCCCCGCATGGGAGGAGCGGGCACTCGCCCTTCCCGTAGGTCACGAACGGAAACGCCCCCAGTGCTCACGCGACTAACCTATCGCATCAATCTTGGACTTGAGCGGTATTTTCCCGAACAACGTCTGTTTCTGAAATCCGACACCGAAACCCGGTTCATCCGCCTTCGCCCGACGACGCAAGCCGTGGCCGTCGCGGGCGGTGCAGTCACCCTGGGCTGGACTATTCTGGCCACTGCGATCATCCTGATGGATTCGATCAGCGCCGGGTCCGGCCGCGATCAGGCCCTGCGCCAGCAAAGCCTGTATGAACAGCGCCTGAATGCGCTGAGCCAGGACCGCGACGCCCGTGCAGACGAAGCCGCAGGCGCGCAGGAACGCTTCAACCTCGCGTTGCAGCAGGTGGCCGAGATGCAGGCCCGCCTGCTCGCCTCTGAAGACAGCCGCCGCGAGCTGGAAACCGGGATCGACGTGATCCAGAACACCCTGCGCCGCACCATCAAGGAACGCGACGCTGCCCGCGAACAGGCGCAGGCCGCCGGGGTCGCGCAGGTCGCGGAAAACGGTGCCACCAAATCCGATGCCGGTCGCGCCAAGGATGCGATGGCCACCGTCGATATTCTGGCCGATGCGCTGTCCGCCACCGCACAGCAGCGCGACCTGATGGAAGGTGCCGCCGCCAAATCGGCCGAGCGGGTCGAAACCGTGATGGCCGAGAAAAAGGCGCTGCAAACCCGCAACAACGAGATTTTTGCCAAGCTGGAAGAGGCGGTTTCTGTCTCGATGGAACCGCTCGACAAGATGTTCCGCGCCGCGGGCATGTCGCCCGACGACATGCTCAGCCAGGTCCGGCGCGGCTATTCCGGTCAGGGCGGTCCGCTGACCCCGCTGACGCTGTCGACCAAAAGCGCCGAGTCCAACGCCGATGAGCGCCGCGCCAATGCCATCCTGCAAGGGCTGGACCGGATGAACCTGTACCGGCTGGCGGCGTTCAAGGCACCGTTTGCGATGCCGGTCAAAGGCAACTTCCGCTGGACCAGCGGCTTTGGCACCCGCAACGACCCCAAAGGCATGGGCCGCCGGATGCACGAAGGCACCGATATGGCCGGCGCGTATGGTCTGCCGATTCTGTCCACCGCCGATGGGGTTGTCACCCATGCGGGCTGGTCTTCGGGCTATGGCCGTCTGGTCAAGATCAAGCACGAATTCGGAATCGAAACGCGCTATGCTCACATGTCAGCGATCAAGGTAAAGGTGGGCGATAGGGTATCGCGCGGCGAGCAGATCGGTGATATGGGCAACTCAGGTCGGTCCACCGGGACCCACCTGCATTACGAAATCCGCATCGGCGGCAGAGCCGTGAATCCGATGACCTTCATAAAGGCAGCGAACCATGTTTTCTAAGAGCCGAATCAATGAACCCGGGCCAAAGTCTGACGACAAATCGAAGGCCCCCGAAACTCAGGCTTCGAAACCGAACATGGACTTCACGCCGTCAGCCCCCAAGGGCAAAGTTTCTGCATCTGTGCTCTCTTCTGATCTGACCATCGTGGGCAATCTGCGCACCACAGGTGACATTCAGGTCGAAGGCACTGTTGAGGGCGATATCCGCGCCCACCTGTTGACCGTGGGAGAAAGCGCCACGATCCGTGGCGAAATCGTCGCCGATGACATCGTGGTCAATGGCCGCGTCATCGGCCGCGTCCGTGGGCTCAAGGTCCGCCTCACCGCCACCGCGCGGGTTGAGGGCGACATCATCCACAAGACCATCGCGATCGAATCCGGTGCCCATTTCGAAGGCTCGGTTCAGCGTCAGGAAGACCCGCTCGCCCAAGGCCGCATCTCGGCCCCGGTGCCGCAGGCACAACTGGCCCCACCGATGGGCGCCAGTGCCAACGCCCCGGCGCAAAAGCCCGGCGACGGCGTCTGAGCCACAGCTTTCCGTCCAATGACAAAAGCGCGCCCCACCGGGCGCGCTTTTTCTTTGGCACCATGGCCAGTTGGCGAAAGATCACAGCTCCGCAGCACTTCCCTCCCCCTCGTGAGCGGGGGGCGACGCTTCAGCCGCTCACATGCCGTCAAACACCAGTGCGCGGCGATAGAGGTGCCATGTCGCATGGCCCAATACCGGCAGCACCACGAACAGCCCCAGAAACCCCAGCGCCATGCCCGCAAACAGCGCCCCGGCGATCCCCAGCCCCCAGATCAGCATCGTCACGGGACTGGTCGTCACCACCGAAACGCTGGTGATCATCGCGGTGATGAAATCCACCTCGCGGTCCAGCAGATAGGGCAGGCTCACCACCGTCAGCGCAAACAGCGTGCCCGCAAACGCCGCCCCGACAACAGTGCCCACCACCAGCATCATCACCCCTTGGGCGGTCTGAAACACCGCAAAACTGCTGGAGATATTGGTCATCGTGGCATTGCCCAGAAACACCGCAAAGATCATGTGGCCCAGGAAATTCCAGAACAGAAAGAACACCACCACCACCGCCGCCATCGACGGGATCTGTCGATCTTTCTGGCGAAAGATCACCCCCGCCACCCCGGCCAGGTTCAGCGCCTCGCCCGCTTCCAGCCGCCGCGACACTTCATAAAAGCCGCAGGCGATGAACGGGCCCAGAATGGGGAAACCGGCCCCGGCGATGATGGTCCACCACACCTGCCCCTTTGACAGCAGCGCATAGCTGATCAGCCACCCCGCCGCCACGTAAACGCTGGAAAACAGCAGCCCGTACAGCGGGGCCGCCAGAAAATCGCGCCAGCCCGCCGCCAAGGCGGCGCGCAGATCTGACAGATCCAGTTCCATGATGTCACTGGCCGGGTTTGCCCCTGCCTTTGCCTCGCCCGCGTCCATAAGCCCTCCCGCATTGCGGCAAGGCTATGCGCAAACCGCACGGGGCTCAAAGATGTATCTCACCGCTGCAATTGCAGGGCATGGTCAGCCGGCATTCGCCACGCCACGTCAGCCGGCATTCGCCTCGGCGCGGCTCTTGCCTGCCACGTCCAGCGCCAGCGTGGCAGCCATGAACTGATCCAGATCGCCATCCAGAACGCCGCCGGTGTCAGAGGTTTCCACGCCGGTGCGCAGGTCTTTGACCATCTGGTAAGGTTGCAGCACATAAGACCGGATCTGGTTGCCCCAGCCCGCCTCACCCTTGTTGTCATAGGCGGCGTTGATCGCGGCGTTGCGCTTGTCCAGCTCCATCTGATATAGCCGCGATTTCAGCGCGTTCATCGCAATCTCGCGGTTCTGGTGCTGCGACTTCATGCTCGATGTCACGACGATATTGGTCGGCAAGTGGGTGATCCGCACCGCCGAGTCGGTGGTGTTGACGTGCTGTCCCCCGGCCCCGGACGACCGGTAGGTGTCGATGCGGATTTCATTGTCGGGCACGATGATCTCGATATTGTCGTCGATCACCGGATAGACCCAGACCGAGGAAAACGAGGTGTGCCGCCGCGCGGCGCTGTCATAGGGGCTGATCCGCACCAGCCGGTGCACGCCCGATTCCGATTTCAGCCAGCCATAGGCATTGTGCCCGGTGATCTTGTACGACACCGACCGGATGCCCGCCTCTTCGCCTGCGGTTTCCGACTGCAGCTCGACCTTGTAGCCTTTTTTCTCGGCCCAGCGAACATACATCCGCGCCAGCATGCTCGCCCAATCGCAGGACTCGGTGCCACCCGCGCCCGCGTTCACCTCCAGGAAGGTGTCATTGCTGTCGGCCTCGCCATCCAGCAGCGCCTCCAGCTCTTTGGCGGCGGCCAGTTTGGTCAGGTCGCGCAAGGCATTTTCCGCCTCGGTCACGATCTCGGCGTCACCTTCGGCTTCGCCCATCTCGATCAGCTCGACATTGTCCCGCAGACCCGAGGAAATCAGATCATAGGTCGAGATCGACTCCATCAGCCCCTGACGCTCTTTCATCAGCTTCTGCGCCTTGGCCGGGTCGTTCCACAGGTTGGGGTCTTCAATCATCGCATTGAATTCTTCCAACCGGTGCGGAGCGGTCTCGCGGTCCATCCGCTGCGCCAGAAGCTTCAGCGATTTCTCGATGGTGGTCACATTGTTCTGCGTCTCGGCGCGCATGGGTCTTTATCCTTCGGGCTGATGCCCGGCACATAGCGAAAAGGGGGCTGCGCGGCAAGGGTGCGCCCCTGCCGCGCCGGTTTCGCAAGGGTTAATACAATCCGCCCGAACTGAGCGTGCCGAAATCGGCCTTGGCGGGCACAGACTTGCGCTCGCCCGTGGCGGTGGTCACCGTGGCAGAGCTGCCGCCCCGGTCGGTTTCGCCATAAGCGAACAGCGGCAGGTTGCCCCCCATCTGGAAGCCACCATCCACCAGCGCGCCCAGACCAAAGATCGGCTCTTCGCCTTCGCGGAAGTATTCGGCCACCACGTTGTCGCCCGTGGCCCCGTCGGGAAGCCGCGCGCCGCTGAAGCGGTCGATGTTGATGAAATAGCCGCCCGGTGGCACCTTGAACTTGGCCCCGCCGTATTTCTTGATCGCCGTGCGCATGAACTGCTCGAACACCGGGCCACAGAACCCGCCGCCCGAGGCGCCGTTCATGGTGCGCGGCTGGTCATAGCCGATATAGCAGCCGGCCACGATGTTGCTGGTATAGCCCACGAACCACACGTCCTTGTTGTCGTTGGTGGTCCCGGTCTTGCCCGCCACCGGCACCGGCAGGTTGATGCCGCGCGCGGTGCCGCGTTTGACCACGCCCTCCATCATGCTGGTCAGCTGATAGGCGGTGATTGCATCCATCACCCGCTCGCGCTTTGAGGTGATCTGCAACCCGGCGCCAGGGTTCAGGCTGGCCAGCTGGCAATCTTCGCAGACCCGCTGGTCATGGCGATAGACGGTGCGGCCAAAGCGGTCCTGCACCCGGTCTACCAGTGTCGGCTCCACCCGTTCGCCGCCATTGGCAAACATTGCATAGGCCGCCACCATCTTGAACAGCGTGGTTTCCTGCGACCCGAGCGAGTTGGCCAGAAACGTCGGCATCCGGTCATAGACGCCAAACCGCTCGGCATAACCGGCCACCGTGTCCATCCCGATCTCTTCGGCAATCCGCACCGTCATCAGGTTGCGCGACTGCTCGATCCCGGTGCGGATGGTGGTGGGGCCGTAGAACTTGTTCGACGCGTTCTTGGGCCGCCACAGCCCCTGCGGCGTGTTCACCTCGATCGGGGCATCGACCACGATTGTGGCGGGGGTAAAGCCCGAGTCCAGCGCCGCCGCATAAACGAACGGCTTGAAGCTCGATCCCGGCTGGCGTGTGGCCTGCGTGGCCCGGTTGAACACCGACTCCTGATAGGAAAACCCGCCCTGCATCGCCAGCACCCGCCCGGTGTTCACGTCCATCGCCATGAACCCGCCCTGCACCTCCGGTACCTGCCGCAGGGACCAGCGCACAAAGCTGCCGTCGTCATCCTTGGTCACCGCGCGCACCAGCACCACATCGCCGACCGCGACCAGATCGCTGGCGCGCTTGGCCTGCGGCCCCAGCCGCCCGTTTTCCTGCCGCTTGCGGGCCCAGGTCACGTCTTCGGCGGGGATGAAATGGCCATCGCCCTCCTCGGGCTGGCCCTCGATCCCGATCCGGGCCGCGCGCTCGCCGGTTTCCAGCACCACCGCCGGGAACCATCCCTCGATGTCGCGCGGCACATCGACATCGGCCAAAGCCGCGCGCCAGCTGTCTTCCGAGGTCAGCTGCTCTGCCGCAATGGTCTTGCGGGTGCCGCGCCAGACGCCCTGCCCCCGGTCATAGCGTTCCAGCCCCCGGCGCAAGGCACGGGCGGCCTCTTCCTGCAACTCCGGGTCGGCGGTGGCGCGGATCGACAACCCGCCGCCAAAGAATTCCTCTTCGCCAAACGTCCCCGACAGCTGGCGGCGGATCTCGTCGGTAAAGTAATCGCGTGGCGGCAAGGCATCGCGGAACGCCGAAAAATCACCGTTCTGCACCGATTTCAGCGGCAATTCCCGCTCGGCCTCATAGGTCGCCTCGTCGATAAAGCCATTCTGCCACATCTCGCGCAGCACATAGTTGCGGCGCTGCGTCACCCGCTCCTTGGCCCGCACCGGATGGTATTGGCCCGGCGCCTGCGGCATCGCGGCCAGCATCGCGGCCTCATGCGGGGCGAGATCGGTCAGGGGCTTGTTGAAATAGGTGCGTGCCGCCGCAGCCACGCCATAGCTGTTCTGGCCCAGAAAGATCTCGTTCATGTAGAGCTCGAGAATCTTGTCCTTGCTCAGGGTTTCCTCAAGCCGGCTGGCCAGGATCAGTTCCTTGATCTTGCGCTCGCCGGTCTTGTCGCTGGACAAGAGAAAGTTCTTCATTACCTGCTGGGTGATAGTCGAAGCACCGCGCAGGGTTTCCCCCCGGCTGACCACCGCATCCCGCAAGGCTGAGGCCATGCCGGTCACGTCATAGCCACCATGGGTATAGAAGTTCTTGTCCTCGGCGCTGATGAACGCCTGCTTGATCAGATCGGGAATCTCTTCGACCGGCACGAACAGGCGCTGTTCCTTGGCAAATTCGTCGATGATCTGCCCCTCGCCCGAATAGATTCGGCTGATGGTGGGCGGGGTGTATTGCGCCAGACGCTCGTGGCTGGGCAAGTCACGGGAATACATATAGAAAATCGCCCCGACCGACAGGGCCGCAAACAGCACCCCCATGGTGATCAGGGTGAAAATGCCACCAAAGAATGAGCCTATGAAGCGGACCAAGCCGTAACCCCCGTATCTTGTCCGCGCCTTATACATACCTGCACGGTCCCGGTCAAAACGAACCCCCCGGCACAGGCGCCGCCTCGCGCAATCGTCACCCGGGCGTGGATGCGGGCAAACCGCGCGCCTCAGCGCTGCAGCGCCGACAGCGCCGCATCCTCGGCAGCCCAGGCCTTCAGCCCGTCGCGCAGGGCGAGGGCCATCCTTGCCCGCCACTCCGGGTCGATCAGCCGCGCCAGATCGCGCTCTGAAGACATGAACCCCAGCTCGACCAGAACCGACGGAATATCGGGCGATTTCAACACCGAAAACCCTGCCGTCTGGCGTGGGTGCCGGTGCATCCGCAGCTCCGCCGCCTTGATTGCCGCCTCCAGCGCCAGCGCCAGCCGGTCGATCCGCGGCCCGGTCTCGGTGCGCGCCATATCCATCAGGATCGTCGCCACCAGATCATCCTGCGCGGTCAGATCGACGCCAGACAGCAGATCGGCCCGGTCATGCCGCTCGGCCAGCGCCTGCGAGGCGGCGTCAGAGGCCTCTTCCGACAGGGTATAAATCGTCGCCCCCACCGCCTCGCCCTCGGCAATCGCATCGGCATGCAGCGAGACAAACACATGCGCCCCCGCCGCCCGCGCGATGGAAATCCGCGACTCCAGCGGCACGAATTCGTCTTCCTCGCGCGTCAGGATCACCAGAAACCCACCGTCGCGCACCAACAGATCTTTCAATTCCCGCGCAAAGGTCAGCATCAGCCCGGCCTCGGTATAGCCATCGCGCTCCGCCCCCGGATCAATGCCGCCATGGCCGGGGTCCAGCACCACGACAACCGGCCCGCTGCCGCGTGGCACCGGCTTGGGCAGATCGGCGATCTTTGGCAGCGCCCAGCCTGCAGGCTCCGGCTGCGCCGCCGCCGCCGAAAATTCCTCCGCCGTCGCCGGGGCCAGATGCAGCCGCACCGTCGCCGCTGCGTCACCCGTCAGCATATCGGCCCGCGCCACCAGATGCGGCCCGGTCAGTTCCAGCACCAGCCGCGACCAGCCCTGCCGCACCACCCCGGCGCGCAGGCCCGCAACCGCGTCACTGCCCTGCGCCACCGAGCCAAGCCCGGTCCAGTCCACCTCGCGCACATCCAGCACCAGACGCGGCGGCTGATCCAGCACCCGCACCCGCCAGGGCACCGGCTGGCTCAGCACCAGTTCCACATCAATGCCGCCGCTCTTGTCCGCCACCCGGGATTGCTCCGGCACCAGCCGCGCCAGCGCCGACAGCTCCTGCGCCGCCGCAAGACTCGGCGACAGCAACAGACCCAGAACCAGCACAAACAGCTTCATCACCACGCCCTACTCATTCTGAAAAAATCCCCGCCGCAGGTGCACATCAGCCCTGCACGATCCCACCCGGACGTGAGGCCATATAGGCCTGCAACCGTGCCAGCCCCTCGACAATATCCGCTGTCGCCCGAGCATAGGAAAACCGCAGGCTCTGTCGCCCCCGCACCGGGTCAAAGTCCAGCCCCGGCGTCACCGCCACACCTGCCTCATGCAGGATCTCGCGGGCAAAGCCCAGCGAGTCCTCGGTCAGCGCTGAGACATCGGCATAGACGTAGAACGCCCCGTCCGGCGGCGCGATCCGGGTGAACCCGGCCAGCGGCAACCCGTCCAGCATCAGCCGGCGGTTTGTCGCATAGGTAGCCCGGTTGGCCTCCAGCTCGTCCACACAGTCCAGCGCCGCAAGCGCCACGATCTGGCTGGCATGGGGCGGGCAGATGAACATGTTCTGCGCCAGCCGCTCGATGGTGCGCACATGACCCGGCGGCACCACCATCCAGCCGACCCGCCAGCCGGTCATGCTGAAATACTTGGAAAACGAGTTGATGACGTAAGCCTCATCGGTGATTTCCAGCGCCGACACCGCCCGCTCGCCGTAATGCAGCCCGTGGTAAATCTCATCCGACACAAAGGAAATCCCCCGCGCCGCGCAATGGCTGATCAGGGCCTTCAGGGCGGCATGATCCAGCATCGTGCCGGTCGGGTTGCCGGGCGAGGCGACGATCAGCCCCGCCATATCGACCCCCTCCAGATCGGCGGGCACCGGTTGCAAACGGTTCTCCTCACGCGTCGGTATCCCCACCGGCTGCAAGGACAGCGCCCGCAGGATCTGGCGATAGCTCGGATAGCCCGGCTCCCCCAGCCCGACCCGGTCGCCTGCGTCAAACAGCGCGGTGAACGCCAAAAGGAACGCGGCGGAAGAGCCCGAGGTCACCACCACCCGCGCAGGGTCCAGATCCACCCCGTACCAACGCTGGTACAGCTGCGCGATCCCCGCCCGCAGCTCTGGCAGCCCCAGCGCCACGGTATAGCCCAAAGACCCTGCCGCCATTGCATCGGTCAACGCCGCCCGCGCCGCCGCCGGGGCCGGGGTGCCGGGTTGCCCGACCTCCATATGGATGATCCGGCGGCCCGCAGCCTCCAGTGTGCGTGCTTCTTCCATCACATCCATCACAATAAAGGGATCAACTGCGCCCCGACTTGAACTCTTCATGCCCGCCCCTCTATGGTTTGCCCGAAGTGTCCCGGTTCGCGGGGCAAGGTCAAGCCCGACCCCCGACAAACGCCTGCGCCGCACCTTCGCCGCACCTTATCAGAGACGATCCATGATCCTGAGAACCCTGATCGGCATCACCGCCATGATGATGACCTCCACAGTCGCCCTTGCCGAGATGACCGAGACCGAGCGCGAGGCGTTCCGGGCCGAGGTGCGCGAATTCCTGCTCGAAGAGCCCGAAGTGCTGGTCGAGGCGATGGAGGTGCTGCAAAGCCGTCAGGACCAGAGCGCCGCAGAGCGTGATCTGGCAATGCTGCGCGACAATGCCGATCTGATCTACCGCGACCCCAACTCCTGGGCCGGTGGCAATCTGGAGGCCGACCTCACAATCGTGGAATTCGTCGATTACCGCTGCGGTTATTGCCGCAAGGCGCATGACGAGGTGACCGAGCTGGTGGAATCGGATGGCAACATCCGGCTGGTGCTCAAGGAATTCCCGATCCTGGGCGAACAGTCGCTGCTGTCGTCGCAATTTGCCATCGCGGTGCGCCAGCTGCACGGCGATGACGCCTACAAAGCCGCCCATGACGCGCTGATCACCCTGCGCGGCGATGCCAATGCCGAAACCTTTGCCCGTCTGGCCACCGATCTGGGCCACGACCCCGCTGCCATTGCCGAGCGTATGAAATCGCCCGAGGTGCAGGCAATCATCGACACCAACCACGCGCTTGGCACGATGATGGAAATCAACGGCACCCCCACCTTCGTCATTGATGAAACCATGGTGCGCGGCTACGTCCCGCTCGAAGGCATGCGCCAGATCGTCGCCGGCCAGCGCGAAGGCTGAACCGGCACCGCAAAGGAACTCGGTTGCAAACCAATCGCCTCCCTCCCCCTTGTGGGGAGGGATGGGGTGGGGGGCGGCGCGATGGCAGGCATGAAAACACCCCCGGCCTTGCGACCGGGGATGCTCTTTCACCCCAATCAGATCAGCGCGCCGCGGTCACGGCGCGACCAGTCAGAACCTTGACCAGATTGGCACGATAGGCCGCCGATCCGTGCAGATCGCTGATCATATCCTCCGCCGATGCGGTCAGCCCGGCAATCGCAGCAGCCGAGAAATCAGCCGACAGCGCCGCCTCGGCCTCTTCCCAGCGAAACACGCCGTTGTTCGAGGCTCCGGTCACCGCCACGCGGACGCCATCTGCAAAGCGCGCCACGAACACCGCCGTCAGGGCAAAGCGGCTGGCGGGCTGGTTGAACTTCACATAGGCGGCTGCCTGCGGGATCGGGAAGATCACCGAGGTGATGAACTCCCCCTCGTCCAGCGCAGTGGTGAACATGCCCTGAAAGTAGTCGTCTGCCGCAATCTGCCGGGTGCTGGTCACCACCGTTGCCCCCGAGGCCAGAACCGCCGCCGGATAGCAGGCGGCGGGGTCGTTGTTGGCGACCGAGCCACCGATGGTGCCGCGATTGCGCACCGCCGGATCACCGATGCCACCGGCAAGGGCGGCCAGCGCCGGATAGTGGCTTGCAGCCTCCTGCGCCACAACCGCATGTGGCGTGGCACCGCCGATGTGCAAGCCGCCATCCCCCATGCAGACGCCCTGCATTTCGGCAATGCCGGTCAGGCTGACCAGCACATCGGGCGCGGCCAGCCGCTGTTTCATCGTCGGTAGCAGGGTCTGACCGCCCGACAGCGGCTGTGCGCCCTCGGTTGCCAGAGCCGTGACCGCATCGGCGATGCTGGAGGGTTTGACGAATTCGAAGTTGTGCATAGCTAACCCTCCTTACGCGTTCATCGCCTGCCACACCCGGTTGGGCGAGACGGGCATGTCGATATGTGTCACATGGCTGTGGCCGCCGCGCTGCAGCGCGTCAATCACCGCGTTGACCACCGCAGGCGGCGAGCCGATGGCCCCAGCCTCGCCGCAGCCCTTGACCCCCAGCGGGTTGTGGGTGCAGGGCGTGGAACACGAGTGATCCACCGTGTAGAACGGCACATCATCGGCGCGCGGCATGGCATAATCCATATACGATCCGGTCAGCAGCTGGCCGTTTTCGTCATAGCTGGTGCTTTCCAGCACCGCCTGACCAATCCCCTGCCCGACACCGCCATGCACCTGACCCTCAACAATCATCGGGTTCATCACATTGCCGAAGTCATCGGCGCAGGTAAAGGCGACCACATCGACCTTGCCGGTGCCCTCATCGACCTCGACCTCGCAGATATAGGCGCCTGCGGGATAGGTGAAGTTGGCGGGATCATAAAAGGCGGTTTCCTCCAGCCCCGGTTCCAGCGTCTCCAGCGGGTAGTTGTGCGGGACGTAAGCGGAGAAGGCGATTTCGCCAAAGGTCTTGGCCTTGTCGGTGCCCGCAACAGAAAACTTGCCATCGGCAAAGGTGATGTCGCCTTCGGCAGCTTCCAGCATATGGGCGGCGATCTTTTTGCCCTTGGCGATGATCTTGTCGATGGCGCGGTCCATGGCCGATCCCGCAACCGCGAGGCTGCGCGAGCCATAAGACCCCATCCCGAACGGGATCTTGGCGGTGTCGCCATGCACAATCTCGACCGACGAGGCCGGGATGCCCAGCTTTTCCGCCACGATCTGCGGGAACACGGTTTCATGGCCCTGCCCGTGGCTGTGCGCCCCGGTCATCACCGAGATGGTGCCGGTGGCATTCACCCGCACCGTGGCCGCGTCATACAGACCCACGCGCGCGCCCAAGATGCCCACCAGATGCGACGGCGCGATCCCGCAAGCCTCGATCCAGGTCGAAAGCCCCATGCCACGCAAGCGCCCGCGTTTGGCAGACTCCGCCCGCCGCGCCTCAAACCCGGCCACATCGGCGAGTTCCACCGCTTTATCCAGCGTGGCCTGATAGTTGCCGGTGTCATAGACCAGCCCGACCGGGGTGGTGTAGGGGAACTGATCGGGCGTCAGCAGGTTGCGCCGGCGCACCTCGAACGGGTCAAGACCCAGTTCGCGGCACATTTTGTCGACCACCCGCTCGATGCTATAGGTCGCCTCGGGCCGACCGGCCCCGCGATAGGCGTCAACCGGGGCGGTGTTGGTGAACACGGTTTTCACGTTCACATAGACATGCGGCACCTTGTAGGGCCCCGCCATCAGCGTGCCATGCAGAAAGGTCGGCGTGGCGGTCGAGAAGTTCGAAAGGTACGCGCCGACATTGGCATAGGTCTCGGTGCGGATGGCGAGAATGTCGCCTTCCTTGGTGCAGCCCAGCTCGATCTTGGTCACATGATCGCGGCCATGCGCGTCGGACAGAAAGCTTTCGGTCCGCTCCGCCGTCCAGCGCACCGGGCGGCCAAGGCGTTTGGCGGCGGCCAGCACGAGTGCTTCCTCGCCGTAGTGATAGATCTTGGAGCCAAAACCGCCGCCCACATCGGGGGCCACGACCTGCAGCTTGTTCTCGGGAATGCCCATCACAAAGGCGCAGATCAACAGCCGGGTCAGGTGCGGGTTCTGGCTGGTGGTGGTCAGCTTGTAGTCACCGGTGCCGGGGAAATATTCGCCGATGCTGGCGCGCGGCTCCATCGCATTGGGCACCAGCCGGTTGTTGGTCAGCTCCAGCGTCACCACATGGGGTGCTGCTTTCATCGCGGCATCCACCGCGGCGCGGTTGTCTTCGATCCAACCCCAGTCAAAGCAGATGTTGTCAGGGATCTCGTCATGCACGCGGTTGGACGCATCCGCCGCCGCCGCCTTCATGTCGACGATGGCGGGCAACTCCTCGATCTCGGTCGCGTCGGACAAAACCTGCGCGGCATCCTTGGCCTGCGCATAGCTCTCGGCGATTACGGCGGCATAGGCGTCGCCGACATGGCGCACCTTGCCATGCGCCAGCACCGGGCGCTTGGGTTCGCGCATCGGCGTGCCGTCGCGGCTGTTGATCAGCCAGCCCGCCGGGTTGCCGCCGACATCCTTGAAATCCTCGCCGGTGAACACGGCCAGCACGCCGGGCATCGCCTCGACGGCGGACGTATCAATCGACACGATCCGACCATGGGCCACGGTCGAGCGGACCATCACGGCATGGGCCTGACCAAAGAGGCTCAGGTCATCGGTATAGACCCCTTTGCCGGTGAGGAACCGCACATCTTCGCGCCGCTTGGTAGAGGCGCCTATTCCGGTATCTTTTGGCATCTTACACCCCTATTCCGCAGCCATCGCGCCTGCGTCCTGACCGGACGCGGCGAGAACCGCTTTGACGATGTTGTGATAGCCGGTGCAGCGGCAGATATTGCCCTCCAGCTCATGGCGCACTTCGGCCTCGGACGGCTTTGGATTGTTGGCCAGCAGGGCTGCGGTGGTCATCACCATGCCCGGCGTGCAGAACCCGCATTGCAGCCCGTGATGGTCCTGAAACGCCTGTTGCACCACGCCAAGGCTGCCATCGGCATTGGCCATGCCCTCGATCGTGCGCACCTCTGACCCCGCCACATCCATCGCGAACACGGTGCAGGATTTGACGGCCTTGCCATCGACATGCACCACGCAAGCACCGCACTGGCTGGTGTCGCAGCCAACATGGGTGCCGGTCAGCCCCAGCCCTTCGCGCAGGTAACTGACCAGAAGGGTGCGCCCCTCTGCCTCGGCCGAGACGGATTTTCCGTTCACGGTCATCGTGACTTTCGTCATGGTTTTCCTCCCTTGGATCTGTCCTGGGTATGTTTTTGGTTCAGCTGATCAGCCGTTTGAACCAGCCCTTTTTCTTGGTCTCGTCATCTGTCGCCTCTGCCGCGTCGGGGACCGCAGGCTCGGGCTCTGCCGGGCCCTCGACCGCCTGCTGAAAGCGGTTGAAAAACTCATCCGCCATCTTCTTGGCAAAGCCGTCGATGATCCGGCTGCCCAGCTGCGCCAGCTTGCCGCCGACATTGGCCTCCACCTCATACGACAGCCGCGTGCCCTCCGGGATCGGCTCCAGCCGCACCACGGCCCCGCCCTTGGCAAAGCCCGCCGGTCCGCCCTTGCCCTCGCCGGAAATGGTCACCGCCTCGCCTTCGGTGATGTCGGACAGGGTGACTGCGCCCTTGAAGGTGGCTTTCACCGGGCCGACCTTTTGCGTGACGGTCGCCTCGAACCCCTCCTCCCGGTTGCCGGTGACTTCGGTACAGCCGGGGATGCACTCTTTCAGCACGTCGGGGTTCAGGATTGCCGCCCATACGTCAGATGGCGCGGCCTTGATCTCGCGGGTATCGCTCATTTGCATGATGGTAAGTCTCCCTTGGGGGCAGTTTAGAACCCGTGCCATTGCGGCGCTATGGAACATAAGTCGTAGGACACCGGCGCGCCTAGGCCAGATCGCGCAAGAATGCCTCGAGTGCGCGGGCATCAATCGGTTTCATCATTATCTCGATCCCTTCGGCCTGTGCCATGGCCTGTACTTCCGGGCTGCGGTTGGCGGTGACCAGACGGGCCGGCACATCGCCATGCAGCTGGCGCAGGGTGCGGATGAAGTCGACCCCGGTCATGCCATCGCCCAGCTGATGATCGACCAGAAAGAAATCGGGCAGGATGCCCAGCTCGTCGATCAGCGCCAAGGCCGCCTCGCCGCTGTCGGCATCCAGCACCGACAGGCCCCATTTTTCCAGCAAGAGCCCCATGGCGCGGCACAGGTCGGGGTCATTTTCCACCAGAAAGCCGATTTTGCCTTGCAGGCGCATCCGTTGCCGGGGGGCCGCAGGCGCAGGTGCTGGCAGCGCATCCGCCGCTGTGACCAAAGGCAGTTGCAGCATGAAACAGGTGCCGCGCCCCAGCCGGGACGACAGCCCCAGCGGATGCCCCAGCAGCGCACAGGCGCGTTCCACAATCGCCAGCCCCAGCCCCATGCCCTCACTCGCGGACGCCCGCGCGTTCAGGCGGTGAAACTCCTTGAAGATATTGTCCTGCTCTTCCTCGGGGATGCCGGGGCCGGTGTCCCAGACCTCCAGCCGGATCATGCCACCGCGTTTGCGCGCCGCCACCACGACGCGACCGCGCATGGTGTAGCGGATCGCATTGCCGATCAGGTTTTGCAGAATGCGGCGCAGGTAGGACGGGTCGGTCATCACCACCGCATCCGACAGCCGCACCGTCAGCCGCAATCCCTTGGCGGCGGCGATGGCGGTAAATTCCGCCGCCAGCTGCGCCAGAATAGGGTGCAGGGCCACCTGCCCCACCGACACCGCCGCACGCCCCGATTCCAGTTTGGAGATGTCGAGCAGCGCATCCAATATCCCCTCGACGGACACCAGCGCATTCTGCGCCTTTTCCAGCGCCTCCACCGCTTCGGGCGGCACGCCTTCGCCGCCGATGCTGGCGATGAACAGCTTGGCCGCCGACAGGGGCTGCAACAGATCATGGCTCGCGGCCGCCACAAAGCGCGAGCGGCTGGCATTGGCGCGCTCGGCATGCGCGAGGGCATCTTCCAGCTCCAGCGTGCGGTCCATCACCCGCGCCTCCAGCGTTTCATTGGCCCGGCTCAGCGCCTCGATCGCGGCGCGCTCGGCGGTGACATCGGTAAAGCTCATCACAAAGCCACCATCCGGCATTTCCTGCGCAAACACCGCCAGAATCAGATCATCGCCGCGCCGCACCTCAAATGACAGCGGGCTGCGGCCATGATCGGCCATGACCCAGGATTGCAGCTCCGCATCGGTCATGCCGTCGGAGAGGGTGATTTCCTCCTGGAAGCGGGCCAGCAGATAATCAAACGACGCCCCCACCCGGAACCGCGCGATGGGAACCGATAACAGCTGGCTCAGCCGGGCATTCCACCCCACCAGCCGCGCCTGCGTGTCAAAGATCGACACGCCCTGATTGATATGGTCCAGCGTGGCGCGGATCATCCTTGCCTGATCGTCCAGCAGCTTGCCCCGCTCCTGCCGTTCGCTTCGGATGATGTCGGTCACATCGGTCTGCAAGATCACCGTGCCGCCATCCGCCGTGCGGTGTTCAGAGACCTGCACCCAGCGGTCCCAGATCATGCGGACGTTGAAGATCACGTGCCGGTCCTGATGCCGCCGCTTGCGCCGGATCGCCCAGTCTTCGGGTGTCTCGCGCTCTGGCAGCGCCAGAAAATGCGAGTGGCTGACCCGGTCAACATAGGCGTCAAAGCTCAGGCCGGGGCGCAGATCATCGTGAATATCCTCCATATGCATGCCAAAGCGTGAGTTGCACAGCACCAGCACATCATCGGCATCAAACAGCGCAAAACCCTCTTGAATGGTCTCGATGGCATTGGCCAGGTTCTGCCGCGCCGCCTCGGCGCTGCGGGTGGCCTCGCCCAGACGGGCGTTGGAGTCGTTCAGAAGGTCGAGCGCGCGTTCCAGATCGCGGGTGCGGTCGCGGACCTGATCTTCCAGCATCACCGCGCGCTGGAACTGCGCATAGGCCGCGCCATTGTCATCGGTGTCCGATTCCACCCGCCGCATCAGCACCTGCGTGATGGTCATCAGCTTGGCCATCTGCCGCTCAGGGGGGTCGGCGGGGTTGATCAGCGTGTCAATCATGAGGTTTCTGACATGAGGGCTCCGGCATGGCCGGATCTGGTGGATAAATCGCCACCCCGGTCATGGTCTGGTTCACATGCATCGAATTCCACTGCTCGCCATAGGTGGAAAAGCCCACCACATTGTGCGCGCGCAAAACAGTGGAGATCGCGCCCGACATCTGCTTTTCCAACGCCTCCATCCGGCGCAAAATGCAGTCGCAGGCCAGAACGGCGGCGGGCGGGCCATGGTCAGACAGGCGCGACAGCTCGCGGTCCAGATGCGCCACCATGTCCTGCGGCTCGGCCAGGGTCAGCACCAGCCCCTCGTCGATGGCCGAGAAGAACACGAGGTCGCCATTGGCATCCATCCGCTGGATCGCCCGCACATGATGCCGCCCGCCGACCCGCACCACCACCGGATGGGCGGCAAAGGTAAAGGTGGTCAGCTGGCCCGGGTCCTTGCCCAGCAGCCGCGCATATTCCTGCGCTGCGGGTTCCGCATTGATCTGCCGCACGATCCGCCGCGCGGGATCGGCCTGTGTCACCACCATGCGCCGGTCGGTCGGTACCAGATGGTCAAGGTTGAACACTTTTACCCGGCAATCGCTGCGCACCAGCATCACGATCGCTGCATTGGTCCATGCCTGCCCGTGCCAGATCACATGGGTCTGCCCGAACCGCACCCCATCGGCCGCGGAGCCGCCGAACAGCGGCACCGGGCCCAGACCGGCGGCCACGGCGGCGGCCAGATCATCCTCCAGCGTGGACAGCCCGTCGACCATCATGAACGCGAATTCATGATCCCATCCGGCACGGTCCTGTTGCAGCCCGACACGCGCCCGGATCAGCTGGCCGATCAGATCCTGCGCGTCGATCCGGGTAAGGTCCGGCACCAGCAGGCAGTCGGTGCTGAAATGCGCGGCCGGAAACCCTGTGGCAACGATCTCGCCTTCGGTATAGCCATTTCGCGAGATTTCCCCCGCCGTGGTGCAGCCGATCACCAGACCGGGCGGGAAGCACTGGCTCAGCCCGGCGCACAGCCGTGCAAGATCGGCCTCGGGCGACACAAACAGCACCACGCGTGAAAACGGCCCGTCGCCAAGCGCCTGACACAGTTGCGCTGCCGCATCCGGCGCGGTGGCGCACACCGAAGCGGTCACCAGAATCCCGGCAGGCGCTGTCTGTTGCGGCGGTTCCGGCGGCCCGCCGTCCATGCCACTCCCGTCATCCATCCGCATCTCCCCCAGCCTTCAGGCTATGACCTGCCCCCGGCTTCGGCAAGCGGTTCAATCGCCTTCCGGCATCAGGCTGTCAAAACTGGCCCCGCGCGCGATCAGCACCGCCTGCGTGCGGCTTTGCACCCCCAGTTTGCGCATGATTGCCGTCACATGCGCCTTGACCGTGGTTTCGGCAATCGTCAGCTCCCAGGCGATCTGCTTGTTCAGCTTGCCCTCGCAGATCAGCTGCAGAATCCGGGCCTGCTGCCGGGTCAGCAGCGACAGACGCGCCACCGCCTCTTCGCGCTGGCTGGCGGGTGCCTTCGGGTCATTCTGCGGCACATAACCATCGGGGTGATAGGCCCGCCCCTGCCGGATCGCCTCGAACGCGGCGCGGAACACCTCGCGGTGCGAATGCTTTGGCACAAAGCCCGATGCCCCGGCACGCAGCGCGGCACTGACCACCCGGTTGTCGGCCAGCGACGACACCACCACCACCGGCACCGCCCCCACCACCGTTTTCAGCCGGATCAGCCCGTCAAGACCGTCCACATCGGGCAGGTTCAGATCCAGCACCACCACATCGGGCATCGGCGCGCGGTCCAGCCGGGCAATCGCGCTCTCCAGCCGGTCAGCGGTTTCGATCCGGGTGATCCCCGCCACCGCCTTGAGCGTCATCGACAGCGCGTCGCAAAACAGCGGATGATCATCCACCACCAGCGCCGAATGCAAGGTGCGGGGCAGATCGGTCTGGGGCAAGGGCAAGGGCATGGTATGCACAGTCATGGCTCACCTGAGGCTGCTTTGACCCAGCGTAACAGGCGCGACCCTGACCGCATAGCCCGCCTAAAGTCCTATCCCGGCAATGTTATGGCGGGGGACTGGAGCCTTGGCAGCACATGCGCTAAAACACCCGCAAGACAAGGCAAAAAGGACGCTGCCCATGCCCCCGATCTCTCGCCGTGCTGCGTTGTCACTGGGTCTTGCGCTGGCGCTCTCTGCCTGTGGCGGGCGCGGCGGCGACCGCAATCTTGTGGGTGGCGGCGGGTTGCATCCGGGCGAGACGCCCGAGCTGCGCGCGCTGATCGTCAGGTACGCCCGCGAATATGATGTGCCGGTCAGTCTGGTGCACCGGGTGGTGCAACGCGAATCCGGCTACAACCCCCGTGCCCGCAACGGGCAGTACATGGGGCTGATGCAGATTGCGCCGCAGACCGCGCGCACCATGGGCTTTCGCGGGCAGCCGACCGATCTGCTGGATGCCGAAACCAACCTGCGCTACGCGGTGAAATACCTGCGCGGGGCGTGGATGGTGTCAAACGGCAGCCATGACCGGGCGGTGATGTGGTATGCGCGCGGCTATTATTACGAGGCCAAGCGGCGCGGATTGCTGGCGGCCACCGGCCTGCGCAGCTGACCCCACAGATGGACGGCAACACCCCCCTTCGCCCGGCGCTGACCATCGCCGATCTGGTCGCCGATGGCCTGACGCAGGCCACGGATACGCCGGTTCTTACCCGTGTGGCGCAGGATTTCCGCCTGCGCCTGACCCCGCAGATGCGCGCCGCGTCGCAACTGTCGGAAGGCGTCGCCCGGCAATTCGTGCCGACAGCGGCAGAGCTGATCGAGCGGCCCGAGGACAGGTTTGACCCCATTGGCGACGATACCCACGCCCCGGTGCCGGGTCTGACGCATCGTTATCCTGACCGGGTGATCGTGCATGTCACCAAGACCTGCGAGGTCTATTGCCGCTTTTGCTTTCGCCGCGAAACCGTTGGCGAGACAGGACATTTGCCGCCCGACCAGCTGGAGGCCGCGCTCGACTACATCGCCCGCACCCCCGCAATCTGGGAGGTGATCCTCACTGGCGGCGACCCACTTGTGCTGTCGGCGCGGCGCATCGCCGATCTGGTGGCGCGGCTGGCCGCGATCCCGCATGTCGGCGTGCTGCGCCTGCACACGCGGGTGCCGGTGGTGGCCCCCGACCGGATCACCGACGCGCTGATCGCGGCGCTGAAACAGCATCCGTCGGTCTGGGTGGTGATCCATACCAACCATGCCGATGAGCTGACAGCCGAGGCCCGGGCCGCCCTGACCCGGCTGGCCGATGCCGGCATCCCGCTCTTGTCGCAATCGGTGCTGCTGCGCGGGGTGAATGACAGTGCCGAAGTTCTGGAGGCGCTGTTCCGCGCCCTGATCCGGTTGCGGGTGAAGCCCTATTACCTGCACCATTGCGATCTGGCGCGCGGGGCGGGCCATTTCCGCACCACGATTGCGGCGGGTCAGGCGATCATGGCAGCCCTGCGCGGGCGGCTGTCCGGCACGGCTCTGCCGACCTATGTTCTGGATATTCCGGGCGGTTACGGCAAAGTGCCGATCGGGCCGGAGTATCTGGTGCAAGATCCGCAAGGCTGGACGGTGACCGATCCGAATGGTCGGCAGCATCGGTATGAAGACCCTGAACCGAGCTGAGAGATTGCGCGAGGAAAGTCGCGCAACCCCTTGATATCAGGCGACCTGCCCCGCAGCCCAGCCCGATGACCAGGCCCATTGGAAGTTGTATCCGCCGAGCCAGCCGGTCACATCCACCACCTCACCGACAAAATACAACCCTGCCACCGTTTTGGCCTGCATTGTACGGGCATCCAGCGCATCAGTATCGACCCCGCCCAGCGTGACCTCGGCCGTGCGATAGCCCTCTGACCCCACCGGCATCAGCCGCCAGTTGCGCAACACCTCGGCCACCTGCTCCAACGCAGCGTTGGACAGCGTGCCAAGCGGCCCCACAGGCGCGATCACGGTTTCCAGATGCCGCGCCAGCCGCTCTGGCACCAGCCCCGCCAGAGCCGTGCGCAGCGCCAGTTTCGGGCCTTCCGCCCGCGCCGCTCGCAAATGCGCCGCCACATCGCGCCCCATGCTGACATCCAGCGCAATCGGCTCGCCTTCGCGCCAGTAGCTGGAGATCTGCAGAATCGCCGGGCCGGACAAGCCGCGATGGGTAAACAGCATGCCTTCGGCAAATTCGGTCCGCCCGTGCCGCACCCGGCCTTCGACCGACAGACCCGACAGCGGCTTCATCCAGACCAGCTCCTGCTCGGCAAAGGTCAGCGGCACCAGGCCAGGCCGGGTTTCCACCAGCGGCAGACCGAACTGCTCGGCCAGACGATAGCCAAAGCCCGTCGCCCCCATTTTCGGAATCGACTTGCCCCCGGTCGCCACCACCAGCGAGTCGCAGATCAGCGTGCCACGCTGTGTGGTAACAGTGAAACCGCCCCCCGGCAGCGCGTCAACCGCGCCCACCTCACAGCCCAGCCACAGCTCGCCCCCGGCCCGCGCCAGATCACGGGTCAGCGCATCGACGACCTGAGTCGCCGGGCCGTCGCAGAACAGCTGCCCCAGCGTTTTCTCATGCCAGGCGATGCCCCAAGCGTCCATCCGCGCGATAAAATCCCATTGGGTAAAGCGTTTGAGCGCCGACAGCGCAAAGCGCGGGTTGCGCGACAGAAAGCGGTCGGGGGCAATCTCCAGATTGGTGAAATTGCACCGCCCGCCGCCCGAGATCCGAATCTTTTCCCCCGGTGCCTTGGCATGGTCGATCACCCGCACCCGCCGCCCGCGCCTTGCGGCCTCGATTCCACAAAACAGGCCCGCAGCCCCGGCCCCCAGAACGATGATATCCAGCTTTTCCATGCCCGCCCCATAGCGCGCACCGCCCCGCGCGTCCATCTTTGCAGTGCGATACATGTTGCTGCGGGCATCTTTGCATTTTTGTGATGAACCCCCTTGCACCCGCCAACACCCTTGGCTAATAACCGCCGCACGGTTGGGGCGTCGCCAAGCGGTAAGGCATCGGTTTTTGGTACCGACATACCCAGGTTCGAATCCTGGCGCCCCAGCCAACCACTCCTGATAATCACGATTAATGCAGTCCCGTCCCTTTGGGGACAGGCATTTATGAGCCGAGCCATGCACCTGACGCATGACGGCAAGACCGTTTTGCTGCATTGCAGCATGGGCGGGCTGTGTTTATCTCTTCCTCAGAGAGACGAGCAATGTCAGGAACCTCAGATGGCAATTTCAGCAAACAGCGCTTTGCACTACACTCCCGAAAATCGTGGAATCTTCGCGACCTTCATGGAGTTCTTCGCGTTGATCGGCGCGGCAATCGAGGCGTCGGGCGCAGTCCAGAACGGTCGTCAGCCATCGGCTGATTCACTGGCAAAGCTGGGCATCCCTGCGGACGCATTTTCCCGGTAACCTGGCCTGAAGGCCAGATGGTTATTGCAAAGATATGACCCGCCGATCGGGCGGGTCACAGGTTAAGGCAAAACTCTAGGTCCGACCGGCAAGCGCCTCTTTCAACAGGGTTTTCACAACATCCCCCGGCACGTCAGCCGCGACAAAAGCCTGCCCGATGCCGCGCGCAAGGATAAAGCGCAGCTGGCCATCCACCACTTTCTTGTCCTGCCCCATCAGCGTCAGCAGCGCATCGGCATCCGGCAGATCGCCGGGGATATCCCGGAGGTCGACCTTGGTGCCCATGCTGCGCAGATGCGCGCGCACCCGGCTGGGGGCCTCTTGCGCGCACAGGCCCAGACGCTGCGACAGCTCGAACGCCAGCGCGCACCCGATCGCCACGCCTTCGCCATGCAAGAGCCGGTCCGAATAGCCGGTGGCCTTTTCCAGCGCGTGGCAAAAGGTGTGGCCCAGGTTCAACAGCGCGCGCTCGCCCTCTTCGGTCTCATCGCGGCTGACGATCCCGGCTTTCATCTCGACCGAACGGCGCACGGCATATTGGCGCAAACCGGCATCGCCTGCCATAGCGGGGGCGTTCACCTCCAGCCAGTCAAAGAACGCCGCATCGCCCAGCAGCCCGTATTTCACCACCTCGCCATAGCCCGCCAGAAAATCGCGGCGCGGCAGGGTGGCCAGCACGTCGATGTCGGCCAGCACCAGTGTGGGCTGATGAAACGCGCCGATCAGGTTCTTGCCCTGCGCCGTGTTGATCCCGGTTTTGCCACCGACCGAGCTGTCGACCTGCGACAGCAGCGTGGTCGGGATCTGCACAAAGCGGACCCCGCGCCGCAGCACGGCCGCCGCAAACCCTGCCAGATCGCCGATCACCCCGCCGCCAAAGGCCACCACGACATCGCGCCGCTCGATCTTTTGCTCCAGAAGCCATTCGGTGGCGCGGGCAAATTCCGGCCAGCCCTTGGTGCTCTCCCCGGCAGGCAGCGCCAGTGCTGTCGCCTCGATCCCTTGCGCCGCAAAGGACGCAAGCAGCCGGTCCAGATGCAGAGCGGCCACCGCACCGTCGGTGACCACGGCCACCTTGCGCCGCCGCAGGAATGGCAGGATCTGCGCCCCCGCCCCGTCGATCAGACCGGGGCCGATCCGCACCTCATAGCTGCGCGCGCCCAGATCGACCGGGACCACATCCACCGTCATGCCGGCTCTCCTTTCAAAACGTCGGGGCCCAGACCTTCAGGCCCCAGTACATCGGGCCGGGCCAGCAGCGCCTCGATCACGCGCCCGGCCATGGCCTCGATCGACAGATCGGGGCTGGCATCGACCGTCACATCGGCCTGGCTGTAAAACGGCACGCGGGCCTCATACAAGGCACGCAGGGTTTCGCGCGGATTTGCCGTGCGCAACAGCGGCCGGGTCGATTTGTGCCGCACCCGGTTCCAGAGCAGATCAAGGTCGGCACGCAGCCAGACGGCCACCCCGGACTCGGAAATCAGCTGCCGGTTGGCTTCGGCCAGATAGGCCCCGCCGCCGGTCGACAGCACGCAAGGCGGGCCGCGCAGCAGACGGGCCAGCACCTCGGATTCGCGGGCGCGAAAGAACGGCTCGCCGTCGCGCTCAAAGATCTCGGCAATCGAGCGGCTGGCCGCGCGGACGATTTCCTCATCCGAATCAACAAACGGAACCCCAAGCGCCCGGGCCAGCGCGGTGCCCACAGCGGTCTTGCCCGCCCCCATCATCCCCACCATGGCGACCGTCTTTTTCAGGCGTGCCACGTTGCCTCCTTCGATTCCTTGGCCATGCAGGGCTGCCTTTGCCTGCAACAGCGGCGTTTCGCCCGCATCACGCGCATTTTTTTGTTCATGGCGTGAACTCGCCGCGAATGCCATATATAATCGCGCGGAAAGTCGCCACCATGGGGCCCTGAGTGCGGGTGGCGGTGACAAGACGGGCAAAGAGGCTGCTGCGACAAGACGGCGGGGTGAACCCGTGACACGCAGGAATATCGGGCTGAAAGGGCAGATGGCAATGGTGGGGCGTATCCTCAAGGCGATGATTGTATTGGGTATTGTGGGGTTTGCTGCACTGACGGGCTATGCATATCTGGCAGATCTGTCGCCCGGTCAGACCGAAGTGACGGTTCCGGTGACGCTGAATGCCGACTAGGGCAGCACTGGCCGCGCTGTGCTGCGTGGTCACATGGGCGCCTGCGCCGGTCCGGGCGGATGATCCGTTGTCGGCCATCGACTGGCTGTCCAGCTCGGTCGCATCGCCTGCAGGCTCGGCCATCGGCACGCCCGCCAGACCGGCAGAGGCACCGGTGACGACGGGCGGGGCCTTGCCGCAGGATGTCGCGGTGTCGGTGCTGGATGCGCCCTCTCCCGATGCCATCGGGCTGCTTGCCCCCGCGACCACCGGCCTGCCCCGCAATCTTTGGGGCATGGGGCTGGAGGAAGAGGTGCGGGCCGCGATTGCCAAAGACCGCAGCGACCTGTTGCCCGCCCTGCACGCCCTGACTATGACCCTGATGCTGGCCGAAGCGGCCCCCCCGGCCGACAGCAGTGGCAAGGGGGCGCTGCTGCTGGCGCGGATCGACCGTCTGCTGGCCATGGGCGCGCTGGATCAGGCGGCGGCCTTGCTGGACGCGGCCCCGCCGGGCGACCCCGAACTGTTCCGCCGCGCCTTTGACGTGGCGCTGCTGACCGGGCACGAGGAACGCGGCTGCGAGATGATGCAGGCCACCCCCAATCTGGCCCCGACCTTTCCTGCCCGCATCTTTTGCGTGGCCCGCTCCGGCGACTGGAATGCGGCAGCGCTGACGCTGCGCACGGCGCAGGCGCTGGGATATGTAACCGAGGAGGAAGATTCGCTGTTGTCGCGCTTCCTTGACCCCGATCTCTATGAAGGCGATGCCCTGCCCCCGGTTCCGGCACGGATGACCCCGCTGTCCTGGCGCATGTTCGAAGCCATCGGCGAGCCGCAATCCACGGCCACCCTGCCGCTGGCCTTTGCCCATGCCGAGTTGCGTGACACGGCGGGCTGGAAAAGCCAGATCGAGTCGGCCGAACGGCTGGCACGGGCCGGGGTGATTGCGCCCAATGTGCTGCTGGGGCTGTATACCGAGCGGTTGCCCGCCGCCTCGGGTGGGGTCTGGGACCGGGTGGATGCGTTCCAGCGGTTTGAAACCGCCCTGCGCGCCGGCGACCCGGGCGCTGTGGCGCAAAGCCTGCCCGCCGCCTGGACCCAGATGGCCGGGGCCGAGCTGGAGGTGCCTTTTGCCACGCTCTTTGCCGAAGACCTGTCGCGTTTGCCGCTGACGGGTCAGGCCGGGCGCATTGCGTTTGACCTGGGACTGTTGTCGCCGGAGTATGAAACCCTCGCCAAGGCCCGCAAGCCGGAAAGCCCGCGCGAGGCCTTCCTGATCGGGCTGGCGACCGGGTCGCTGGCCGGGGCGATCCCGCCGGACACGCTCGGCCGCGCGATTGCCCCGGCGTTTCTGCGCTCGGCCGCCGCCCCCGAATTTGCCAGCCTGATGGAGCAGCGCCGCATGGGCGAGGCGATCTTGCTCGCGGTCGAGAAAATCGGGCGCGGGGTGCAGGGCGATCTGTCGGGGGTGACCGATGGGCTGGCCTTTCTGCGCCATATCGGGCTGGAAGACACCGCCCGCCAGACCGCGCTGGAGCTGATGCTGTTGGAGCGGCGCGGATGACCGCAGGCCCTGCCACGTCGGACGGCTGGATTTCGACCTTTCTCGATGCCCATGCCGCCGAACTGGACGCCGCGCGCAACACGCAGCTGGCCTATGGCCGGGATCTCAAGGATTTTGCCGCCTGGGTCGCGCATCGCGGCATTGGCTTTGCCGCCGCCACGCGCGAGGATGTGGAGGCCTATCTGGTCTCCTGCGATGCCAATGGCCTGTCGAAGGCCACCCGCGCCCGCCGCTTGTCGTCGATCCGGCAAATGTACCGTTTTGCCCATGACGAGGGCTGGCGCGCCGACAATCCGGCGATCCGGATCAAAGGGCCCGGCGCAGTGCAGCGCTTGCCCGATGCCCTGTCACAGGACGATGTCACCCGCCTGATGGACGCCGCGCGCAGCCACGGCCGAACCGATAGTGACCGCGCCCGCAACACCGCCTTGCTGGAGCTGGTCTATGCCACCGGCATGCGGGTGACAGAACTGGTCAGCCTGCCGGTTTCCGCCGCGCGTGGCGATCCGCGCATGATCCTGGTGCGCGGCAAAGGGGGCAAGGAACGGATGGTGCCGCTGTCCGGCCCCGCACGCGCCGCACTTGCCGTCTGGCTGAAGCTGCGCGATCAGGCCGAAGACAAGGCGCGGCTGGCAGGCCACGCGCCCTCGCGTCAGTTGTTCCCCGGACCGGGCGCAGACGGGCATCTGACCCGGCAGCATTTCCACCTGATGCTCAAACAGATTGCCATCGCCGCCGGGGTCTCGCCCGCACGGGTCACCCCGCACGCGCTGCGCCATGCCTTTGCCACCCATCTGCTGGCAGGCGGGGCCGATCTGCGGGTGATCCAGACCCTGCTGGGCCATGCAGATCTGTCCACCACCGAGATTTATACCCATGTGCTGGATGATCACCTGAAATCATTGGTGCTGCAGCATCACCCGTTGGCAAAACCGGCCAAGGGTTCTTGAAGCACAGGCCAACTCCCCGCATAACTTCTTTAATCCTCGCAACAGAAAAAAGATTGATATGGAAAACTCTGCCCTCGACTCTGCCTTCTGGCTGACTGCCGCGGGAATCATGTGTCTGCTGGTGCTGTCTGCGTTCTTTTCCGGCTCGGAAACCGCATTGACCGCCGCCTCGCGCGCCAAGCTGAAAACCCTTGCCGACAAGGGTTCGCTCGGGGCGCAGTCGGCGATGAAAATCACCGAAGACAATGAGCGGATGATCGGTGCGATTCTGCTCGGCAACAACGTGGTCAACATTCTGTCGGCCTCGCTCGCCACCGCGCTGCTGACCCGGGTGCTGGGCGATTCCGGGGTGGCGTTCGCCACTTTGGGTATGACCATTCTGGTGCTGATCTTTGGCGAAGTGCTGCCCAAGACACTGGCCATCACCTTTCCCGAAGGGGTCGCGACGCGTGTGGCACCCATCATCCGGGTGCTTATCCTGCTGTTCTCGCCCATTGTTTCCGTCGTCCGCGTTCTGGTGCGCGGGGTGTTGCGGGTGTTCGGCGTCCGCGCCGACCCCGAAGGCAAGATCCTGGCCTTGCGTGAAGAAATCATGGGCGCAATTGCCCTTGGCCATTCCGAAGGTGCCGTGGAAAAGGAAGACCGCGACCGGCTGCTGGGCGCGCTGGATCTGGGCAGCCGCACGGTGGACGAGATCATGCGCCACCGGCGTCATATCGAAATGCTGGATGCCGATCTGTCGCCGGATGACATTCTGACCAAGGTGCTTGCCTCACCCCACACCCGCCTGCCGCTGTTCCGCGGCAATGAGGAGAATATTCTGGGGGTCGTCCATGCCAAGGACCTTCTGCGCGAGGTGGACCGGCTGCTCCGGACCGCAGACGGAACGCTGGGCTCGGTCAAGGATCTGGATATCGCCGCAGTCGCGATGGCGCCGTATTTCATCCCCGACACCACCGCGCTGGATGAACAGATGCGCGAATTCCTGAAACGCCGCACCCATTTTGCGCTGGTTGTCGATGAATACGGCGGTTTGCAGGGCCTGATCACGCTGGAAGATATTCTGGAAGAGATCGTCGGCGAGATCACCGATGAGTTTGACGTGGTGCAAAAGGATGAGGCGCTGAAACGGGCCGAAAACGGCGATTATCTGATCGAAGGTCAGATGACGATCCGCGATCTGAACCGTGCGACCGACTGGAATCTGCCCGATGATGAGGCCAATACCATTGCCGGTCTGGTGATCCACGAGGCGCAGATGATCCCGAATGAAGGGCAGGCCTTCAGCTTCCACGGCTTCCGGTTCGAAGTGGTTCAGAAACGCGAAAACCGGATCGTGAAGCTGAAACTGCGGCCGCTCTGAAACGCGCCGCCGGGCAGGTAAGCCCTGCCCGGCTGTCCCTGCTCAACGCTTTTTGAACAACGATCCCAGCACGCCACGCACTATGGCCTGCCCTGACCGGGTGCCCAGCTGGCGGGCAAAGCTCTTGGCAAAGGCCTCGCCGACCGAGTCACTTCGGCGGCCGCTGGTTTTGGGCGCAGGCGCCTTGTTGCGTGTGCTGCCGCCATCATAGCGACGGCCCCGGCTGAATTCGTTGGTCTCCTCGCCCGGATCGGCAGCTTCCCGACGCGGGTCTGCCTCGGTTTGTGCCGCCTCTGCCGCCGCCTTTTGCGCGCGCGCGCGCAGCCGCTCATAGGCACTGTCGCGGTCGATCACCGTGTCGTATTTGCCCGCCAGCGGCGATGCCGCCATCAGCTCCGCCCGCACAGCCGGATCAATCGGCCCTAGCTGGCTTGACGGCGGGCGGATCAGCGTGCGTTGCACGATGCCCGGAATCCCCTTGCGCTCCAGAAACGACGTGACCGCCTCGCCGGTGCCGACATCGCGGATTGCGTCTTCGGTCTGGAACGCCGGATTGTCGCGATAGGTCTGGGCGGCAAGCCGCAGGTCTTGTCGGTCTTTGGCGGTAAAGGCGCGCAAGGCGTGCTGCACCCGGTTGCCAAGCTGGCCAAGGATGGTTTCGGGCACATCCGCCGGGTTCTGGGTGATGAAATACACCCCCACCCCCTTGGACCGGATCAGCCGCGCCACCTGTTCCACCTTTTGCACCAGCGCCTTGGGCGCATCAGAAAACAGCAGATGCGCCTCGTCGAAAAAGAACACCAGCTTCGGCTTTTCCGGGTCGCCCACTTCGGGCAGGCTCTCGAACAGCTCGGACAGCAGCCAAAGCAGAAAGGTTGCATAGAGACGCGGGCTGTTCATCAGCCGGTCGGCAGCCAGAATGTTGATCCGCCCCATGCCTTCCGCATCGGTCAGCATCAGATCGGCCAGATCCAGCGCCGGTTCGCCAAAGAACCCGGCCCCGCCCTCATTCTCCAGCACCAGCAACCGGCGCTGGATCGCCCCGATTGATGCAGGCGCGACCAGACCATAGCGATTGGAAATCGTGCTGGCGTTTTCGCCGATGAACACCAGCAGCGCCTGCAGATCCTTCAGATCCAAGAGCGGCAGCTCTTCCTCATCCGCCAGCCGGAAGGCGACGTTCAGCACGCCTTCCTGCGCATCGGTCAGTTCCAGCAGCCGCGCCAGCAGCAGCGGCCCCATCTCGGCCACAGTGGCGCGGATCGGATGACCCTGCTGGCCGAACAGATCCCAGAACGTCACCGGAAAGGCGCGGTACGCCAGATCCAGCCCGATGGTGGCAGCCCGCGTGATGAACGGCGTGTGCAGCTTGCCCATGGGGTCGCCCGCGACGGCCAGGCCCGACAGATCGCCCTTTACGTCCGACAGAAACACCGGGACACCTGCGGCCGAAAACCCTTCGGCCAGGATCTGCAACGTGACCGTCTTGCCGGTGCCGGTCGCGCCGGCAATCAGACCATGGCGGTTGCCAAAACCCAGCAGCAGCCGCTGCGGATCGCCATACTCCGCGCCACCACCCCCGACAAATACTGAAGGTTCTTCTGACACGCGCCATCTCCCCGTCACACAATTCTTCACGCCGGATCAGACCCGCGCGAGCCGACAATACAATCTTAACCCCCTGATACCAGCCTTGATATTGGCTGCAGTCAGTGCCGCTCTCTGCGGTCCTGCACATGGCCCGTCCGGTGAGGCAGGGTCAGGAAACCATGCGCCGTTTCTTCATGTTTTACAGGCGATATTGTGATCCGATTCCCGGTTGACGGATGCGATATTCCGCCGTAGCGTCAGCGCCATGAAGTCGGCCAGTCCGACAGGGAGCAAACAATAAATGTGAAAAAGGGCCGGGCCACTGGCCCTTTTTCATTTTCGTCCTCCCCCCATACACGCCCTGCCCGGTCGCATAGCCGCCATTGCCGCTTTTGACCGGCAGTCCCGCGCCGGGTCACGCTTTTGGCACCTGACAGCTCAGGCGCAACATGCTAGAGCGGCGCAAGCGGTGAAAGCCCAACAGCGAAATATGGACCTGACATGACCTTTGCAGTGACATCGACCCTTTCCAAATCCTTTGCCCTGACCCTTTTGCTTGCGTCCTCCGCCGCATCCGGCCTTTGGGCGCAAGAGGCAACAACGCCCCCCGCGACCGAAGGCACCCAAGCACCGGCCGCAGACCCTGCCCCGCCGGCAGATGCTGCGACCGAACCGGGTCTGTCGATGGGCACCGAGGCCGGGGCCGAGGGGGCACCCGCCGCTGATGGCATTGGCAGCGCCTATGTGCAGGCAAATTTCGAGGCCTGGGAACAGCGCTGCGTCCGCACCGAAGATGGTTCTGATCCCTGCCAGCTGTATCAGCTGCTGAAAGACAGTGACGGCAACGCGGTTGCCGAATTCAGCATGTTCAACCTGCCCGCTGGAGGTCAGGCCGCCGCCGGGGCAACCGTTGTCGTGCCGCTGGAAACGCTGCTGACCGAAAACCTGCTGATGGCCGTTGATGGCACCACCCCACGGGTTTATCCGTTTACCTTCTGCTCAAACCTGGGCTGCGTGGCGCGGGTCGGCTTTACGGCTGCCGAGGTTGAGCAGTTCAAGAAGGGTGCGAAAGCGGTTATCACCATTGTACCCGTCGTCGCCCCCGACCAGAAGGTGTCGGTTGAGGTGTCGCTCAAGGGCTTTACAGCCGGTTATGCGGCTGTCTCTGCCACCAACTGACACGCGCGATTGCATCGTTGAACACACAGGCCGCGCCCGATGGGCGCGGCCTTTTGCATGGCGGATCAAAGAGTTCGGTCAGATCCGGCGCAGCACCAGCACCGCATTCAACCCGCCAAACGCAAAGGCATTGGTCATTGCCACCTTTACATCGGCCTTGCGGGCGGTGTTGGGCACCACATCGAGCGCGCAATCGGGGTCCGGTTTCTGATAGCCCAGCGTGGGCGCCACCACCCCATCGCGCAGCGCCATCAGACAGGCCAGCGCCTCCACCGCGCCAGTGCCACCGATGATATGGCCATGGGCGCCCTTGGTCGATGACACCAGCGGCGGGCTGGGGCCAAACACCGTGCGGATCGCCATCGCCTCATTGGCATCATTGGCACGGGTGCCGGTGCCATGGGCGTTGATGTAATCCACCTGCCCCGGCTCCAGCCCCGCATCTTCCAGCGCGCCACGCATCGCGCGCACCGCACCGTCTGCCGATGGCATCACGATGTCATGCGCGTCAGAGCACATGGAAAACCCGACCACTTCGGCAAGAATGGTCGCCCCCCGGGCGCGGGCATGCTTGTAGGCCTCGAACACAAAGACCGCAGCACCTTCGCTCTGCACCATCCCGGTGCGATCCGCAGAAAACGGGCGGCAGGCATCGGTGGCCATCACGCGCAGCCCCTCCCACGCCTTCAACCCGCCAAAGGTCAGCATCGCCTCGGCCCCGCCGGTCAGCATGACCGGAGCAGCACCCGAGCGCACCATCTGATAGGCCAGCCCCATCGCATGATTGGAACTGGCGCAGGCGGTCGAGACGGTAAAGGCCGGGCCGCGCAGACCATAGGTCATGCTGATGTGGCTGACCCCGGCACTGGCCATCAGCCGGGGCACGGTCAGCGGATGCACCCGGTTCTTGCCCTCGGCATAAACCGCGCGATAGCTGTCGTCGATGGTGCCCAGACCGCCGCCCGCCGTGCCCAGAATGACCCCCGCGCGCAGGCCAAGCGCCTCGTCAAACACCAGCCCCGACTGCGCCACCGCCTGCCGGGCCGACCACAGCGCAAACTGGGTCATCCGGTCATAGAGGCTGAGGCCGCGCAGATCGAAATGTTCGGTGGCGGTCCAGTCGCGGACCTGCCCCGCGACCCGGACCGACAACCGGTCAACATCGGGAATATCCAGCGGGCCGATCCCGCCCTGCGCATTGGCAAAGGCATCAAAGGTCGAGGGCACGTCATGGCCAAGGGCATTGATGGTGCCCGCGCCGGTGATCACAACTCTGGGCATAAAGGCTCAGGCGGCCTTTTGCGAAACAAGGCCTTCAACCGCGGCAATGATCGCGCCCACCGACGACAGGTCAAAGTCATCGGTGCCCGGGTCATTGGCGTTGAAAGGCACCGAGATGTCGAAGGTCTCTTCCAGCGCGAACACCAGCTCCACCATGGCCAGACTGTCCAGCGCAAGCGCCTCCAGCCGGGTGTCGATGGTCAGATCGCCGGGTTCCAGCAATGCCTTTTCGGCAATGATCCCGATAATGGTCTGTGCGGTCTGGGTCATGCGATCATTCCTTCCTGTTCGCGCGACTTATAGAAAGCCTTCATGACTTTTGAATGACTTTCTCGATTGCGGCAACCTTTGCGGCCAGACGTGGCAGCCGGCGCAGCGCTTTTTGCATCTCTACATGCGTTTCCAGCCTGACCGCCGGATACCCCAGCAGCACCCGACCGGCTGGCGCATTGGTGAAAACCTTGGTCGCGCCGCCGCAGATCACGTCATCGCCGATAAAGATATTGTCATTGACCCCGCACTGCCCGGCCAGCACCACCCGGTTGCCGATCCGCGCCGATCCTGCCACGCCGACCTGCCCGCACAGCAGGCAATCGTCGCCCACCTGCACGTTGTGGCCGATATGGACAAGGTTATCCAGCTTGGTGCCGTTGCCGATGCGGGTATCGCGGATCGTGCCCCGGTCGATGCAGACATTCGCGCCGATTTCCACATCATCGCCGATGCTGACCGCACCCAGAGAATGAATCCGGGTCCAGCTTTGCGCCCGGATCTCGTCGCGCTGGCCCAGAGTTTCGCGAATCTCTTCGACCCCCGATTTCTCGGGCGTGACAAAGGAAAACCCATCCGCCCCGATCACCGCGCCCGGCTGAATCACAACCCGCGCGCCGATCTGCACCCGGGCACCCACCCGTGCGCCCTGCAGGATCAACGCCTCCGGCCCGATTTGCGCGCCTTCGGCAAGGCTGACATGGCTGGCAATGCGGGCATTGGCCCCAAGGATCACCCCGGCGCCGATGGTGACAAACGGCCCGATCGCCGCGCCCGCGCCGATCTGCGCGGTCGGATCAATCACGCTCATCGGATGAATGCCCGGCGCAATCGCCGGGCCGGGATCGAGCATCCGCGTCAGCCCCGCCATCGCCAGCCGCCCGCGCGGCGCAAAGATCGCGGCCTGCAGACCGAGCGCCTGCCAGTCCGCCCCCGGCCACAGCAGCGCCGCCCGTGCCTGCCCCAGAGCCAGACCATCCACATATTTGGGGTTCACCGCCAAGGCCAGATCCTCTGGCCCGGCATGCTGCGGCTCTGCCGCACCCTGCACCATCAGCGCGCCATCCCCCGCGAACTCCGCCCCAAGGGCGGCGGCGATGTCAGCGATGCAATGGGCCATGATGATGCTCCTTTCACTGCGTCTTTGCAGCTGACCGGAGGTTTAGCCCTGAACCACAGGCAAGACCACCCCGGCCGCCTCAAGCGCCTGAAACAGTTTGGCATCCCGGCCATAGATGTCGCGGCGATAGGTCATCTGCCCCTTGGCCCCCGGATACGCGGTGAAATAGACCAGATGCACCGGCACCTTTTGCTCCAGCTTGACCGTCGTTTCATTGCCGGTCTTCAGATGGCGGACAAATTCTGCCTGCGGGTCATCCGATTGCAGCGCCAGCAGCGCATAGGCAAAATCGAACGGATCGGCCAGACGGATGCAGCCGTGGCTATAGGCACGCACGTCATGGGCAAACAGGTTTTTCGAAGGCGTATCATGCAGATAGATGTTGTACTTGTTAGGGAACATGAACTTTACCAGCCCCAGCGCATTGCCGTCTGACGGCGGCTGGCGCAGACCAAACGGAAAGGTCCGCGCCGAATATCCGGCGAAATTGACCGCCCCGCGTGGCACCACGCGGCCGCGATTGTCGATCACCTGCAGATGGCTGACCGCATTCGGGTTGCGCTGCAGAAGCGGCAGGTATTCCTTGACGATGATCGAGCGCGGCACCCCCCAGCTCGGGTTGATCACCATATGCGCCATCTGGTCGGAAAACTCGGGCGTGTGCTGATCCATCACATCCTTGCCGATCACCGACCGGGTCTCGAATGTGACTTTGCCATGATCCATGACCTTGGCGGTAAAATCGGGCAGGTTGACCCAGATATGACGGTCGCCAAGCGGGGTGTCATGCATCCAGCGCACCCGCTCCATCGCGACAATCACCGATTTCAGCCGCTCATCTGCCGCGATGTTCAGCTCGGCCAGCGTCGCCTCTGCCGCGATGCCATCGGCGGTCAGCCCGTGATCCAGCTGAAACCGCTGCACCGCGTTCTGAATGGTGGCATCATAGCTGCGGGTGGCCGAGCGGGTCAGATAGCCCATCGCGACCAGACGCTCGCGCAAGGCGACGACCGCCTCACCAGTGTCGCCCTGCCGCAGCGCCTTGGCCCGCACCACCGGGCCCCAGCCGCCTTGGGCGATCCGCGACTCAAGCGCCAGTTTGGCCCGCATCAGCTGCGCATAGCGCGGCGAGTCGGGCAGCAGCCCATGGAGCAGCTCCACCGGGTTGCGCGCCTGCATCTGCGCCAGCAACAACGCAGGGTCAGGCCGCGCAATCTCGCGCACGATGCCGGGATCGACGGTTTTCGGATCGGTGGCGCCGGTTTTCACATCGCGGGCAAAAGCCAGATAGGCGCGGGTCAGCGCCACCTCGGCCCGGGCACGGTCGCCTTCGGTCTGCGCGGTGCTCAGCAGTGCAGTCAGCTTTGCGGCATCATAGCGCGCGACCGGCAAGCCATGCGCCCCCGCCCGCGACAGGGCCGAGAGCAAGGCCGAACGCCGCTGCGCATCCTGCTCTTCCGGGCCGGTCCACAGCGTGCGATAGCCGCTCTCGCGGTAGAAGGCGGCAATCACCTCATCCCCGGATGCCTCGGCGGCGATGGTCTGAACGAAGGGGCTGGGAAACTCCTGCGCCGACGCGGGCATGGCAAGCATAAAAATCGCAGCCGAGAGCAACAGCCCACGCATACCAGAACCACCAGTCAATCGAGTCATCGTGAGATCGTCCCCGTCCGTCTTTGCCGAATTTCCCCGACTTTCCGCGAAGTTGGCAGCACTGTCCATTCACGTTCCGGCCAGATCCTCACGATCACCCCCGATTTCGTTACTTTCCGGCAACAGTGAGGTAAGAAAAATGCAGCGCATTGTTTCCGCGCCTTTCAGCAAAAATTTGCCGATGCCCGCTAAACCGGGAACCAGCGGAGAATCTGCGCTTGGGTTGCAAAACATGCTGTGGCATAAGACTGGCACACTTGGGGATGAAGTGCAGACGAACCGCCATCAAGGTGGTCAAGAATTGCGACGGGACAGGCGCTAGAATGGCAGATACATCGAAGTTCGGGATTTCGCGGCGTGGCCTGCTGGGTGCGTTTGCGGCATCCATTGTGGTTGCAGCTCCGACTTACTCCAACGCTTTCGGTCTGTTGCGCGGGGCTGGCGACATTCGCCGGATCCGTATGTATTCAGGACGGACCGGCGAAAGCATCGACACGATCTACTGGATCGAAGGGAAGTACATTCCCGAGGTCATGACCGAAGTAAATCACTTCATGCGCGACTGGCGGTCCAATGACGTGATCGGCATCGACGCGCGCACGGTGGATATCATGGCCGCCGCCCATCGTCTGATGGATGTCAAAGAGCCCTATATGATGCTGTCGGGCTATCGCAGCCCCCGCACCAACGCCATGCTGCGCTCGCAATCGGGCGGCGTGGCCAAGAACTCGCTTCACCTCAAGGGTCAGGCAGCAGATCTGCGGCTCAAGTCGCGATCGGTCGGTCAGATGGCCAAGGCAGCGGCCGCCTGTGCCTCTGGCGGCGTGGGCCGGTATTCCCGCTCGAACTTTGTGCATATGGATTGCGGTCCGGTGCGCAGCTGGGGCGGCTGAGCGGACAGGTCCGACAGAATGGGCTGAAAATTCGCAGAATTTTCGTGAAAAGGCACCCTGCGGGGTGCCTTTCTCGTGCAGCCATTCGCGGTCAGTCGTCGCTGTCGTCATCGGCCGCCTGGGCCGCCGCAATCGCGCGGCCACGATAGCCGGTCGCCACCACAAATTTTTCGGAACTGTCCGACCGGCTGGCCGGGGGCTTCACGTTCGCCACCTTGCGGAAGTTCTTTTTCAGCGTGGCCTGCATGGTGTTTTCCGCGCCCCCCGCCAGAACCTTGGCGACAAAGGTGCCGTCGTCTTCCAGCACGTCAAAGGCAAAATCCAGCGCCGCCTCGATCAGGGCCACGATGCGCAGGTGGTCGGTCGCCTTGTGCCCCGACGCCGCCGCCGCCATATCCGACATCACCACATCGGCCCGTCCGCCCAGCCAGCCCTTGACCAGATCATCCGCCCCGTCGGACAGGAAATCCAGCTGATGCAATTCGGCACCGGAAATCGGCTCTATCTCTTGCAGATCGACGCCCAGCACGGTGCCGACCGGCTTTTTCGGGTTTTGCCCCAGCGCATTGACCCGCGCCACCGCGACCTGACACCAGCCGCCCGGCGCACAGCCCAGATCCACCACCCGCGCGCCGGGTTTCAGGAATCCATAGCGGTCATCCAGCTCCAGGATCTTGTAGGCGGCGCGACCGCGAAACCCTTCCTTGCGGGCGCGGATCACGTAAGGGTCGTTCAGCTGCCGCTCCAGCCACAGGGTCGACGACAGTTTGCGGCCCTTGGCGGTTTTCACCCGCACCCGCAGCTCACGCTGGCCCCGGCCGGATATGTTCTTTTCACTCATGTGAATGGTCCTTCGGTCAAGACGCCATCAACGGTCATCTGCGCATATAAAAGCCCTTCACGCAGGCCACGGTCGGCCACGGAAAGGCGGTCCGTGGGCCATATCCGCATCAGCGCCTGAAGGATAGCCGCACCGGACATGATCAGGGCATGCCGGTCACGGCCAATGCGCGGATCGGTGCGCCGCCCCTCTGGCCCCAGCGCCAGATAGTCACGGATCACGAAATCAATCTGATCACTGGTCATCTGCAACCCGTCCACCTTGGTCCGGTCATAGCGGCGCAGGCCAAGATAGCTGGCCGCCACCGTTGTTACCGTGCCAGAAGTGCCGATGATCTGAAACCCTTCGCGCGGATGCTGGGCGTTATAGGGCGAAAAGCTGGCCAGCTGTTCCTCGAAAAACCAGCTCATCAGCGCGAAGCGGGCGGCATCATCATCGACATCGCCAAACTGGTCGCGCAAAGTCGCCACCCCCAGCGGCACCGAGATCCAGTCCACCACCCGCGCCCCGCCTTCGGGTTGGGCGTCGAACCCGGTGTGCAGGCTCATGATCGCGCGCGGCCGGTTTTCCGGCACAACGCCCGACAGGTCGATCCAGACCAGCTCGGTCGAACCGCCGCCGATATCGACCACCAGCAGCTGTTCGGTCCGCTCATTGACCAGCGGCGCGCAAGAGATCACCGCCAGCCGCGCCTCTTCCTCGGGCGAGATGATCTCCAGCTGCAGACCGGTCTCGCGCTTGACCTGACGGATGAAATCGCGGGCATTGCGGGCGCGGCGGCAGGCTTCGGTGGCCACCAGCCGCATCCGGTTGACGCCATGCCGCTCGATCTTTTTCTGGCAGATCCGCAACGCCTGCACCGTCCGTCCCATTGACGCACGCGACAGCCGGCCCGAGGCTTCCAGCCCGATGCCCAGCTGAACAGTTTTCGAAAAACTGTCCACGACCGTAAACTGACTGCCCTTTGGCTGGGCAATCAGCATCCGGCAACTGTTGGTGCCAAGGTCAAGCGCCGCGTATAGCGTGCCCTGCCCCGGCTTTTGAGGGGGTGACGATTCGGCGACACGAGAGCCTTTTTCAGGCTCGACCGGTGTTTGCGACGCGCCCCCCCCTCGGGGACGCTCGGGCGTCATAGCCGCCCTCCATATGTGGTTGCAGTCAGGGTAGCGCCGATCCCCCGTTGCCGCAAGCTCTCATGCGGGCACGGATTTCAGCAGCTTTGAACACCGGCTGTGCGCTTGGCCTTCGGGCATCCGACCGCTGTTGCCGCCGCTTATGCACCCCCCTGTTGATGCCCCGGGTCGCAGATGCAATGCGCCATGTCGAAAACGCACCCTCTTGTCGCAAACGGGCGATTAGAACGGAAGAGAACGTGCGGAAGGGGAATCAGGGCATGGCCGAGGTTACAGTGGTCTTTTGGCGCGACATTCCGGCTCAGGTGATTGTCGGCAAAGGACGGCGCGGGGCCAAGGTGCAGCTGACCGAACGCTTTGAACAGGCGATCGACCGTTGTGCCATGAAGATCGGCGCGCGCGATGCCGATGCCTATCTGGCCGAATGGCGAAAAGCGCCCGCCTATGAGGTGGAGGGCGATCAGGACGAGGTTGCCCGCGCCGAGGCGGCCCGGCTTGAAGCCGAATACGACACCGAACATCTGAAAGCACTGATCGCCGCAGATGGCTGGGCAAAGGCCTGAGAGTCCGCGCATGACCCTGAAGGAGAGGTTGATGGCACTGTTCAATTTCCGCAGCAAGACCGCGCAGGCCCCCGCTCCGGCGCAGGGTCAGATGGAAGCCTTTCTGCAGGGCTACTCCATCGAGGTGATGCCACGCACCGCCGAAAAGGTCGAAGATTTCCGCACCCTGCTGCCGACCGGCACCCGGGTCTATATCGCCCATCTCGACGGCACCGCGATTGACGAGATGGTCGCCACCGCGCGGCGTCTGGCGGATGAGGGCTTTACCGCCATGCCGCATTTCCCGGCGCGCATCATCAAGGACCGGGCAACGCTGACTGATTGGGTCGCGCGCTACCGCGATGTCGGCGTGCGGCAGGGCCTGTTGCTCGCCGGTGGTGTGGCGCAGCCGGTGGGCGACTTTCATAGCTCGATGCAACTGCTGGAGTCCGGCGCGTTTGACGGTTTTGACCGGCTGCATGTCGCGGGCCACCCCGAGGGGAACAAGGACATCGACCCCGATGGATCTGACCATATGGTGATAGAGGCCGCGCGCTGGAAATCAGCCTTTGCCGAACGCACCGATGCGCAGATGGCGATGGCGACGCAGTTCTGCTTTGATGCGGAACCCGTGATTGACTGGGTCAACCGACTGCAGACCGAGGGCGTGAAGCTGCCGGTGCATATCGGCGTGGCGGGCCCTGCCAAACTGCAGACCCTGATCAAGTTCGCCATTGCCTGCGGTGTCGGTCCGTCGCTGAAAGTGTTGCAAAAGCGGGCGATGGATGTGACCAAGCTGCTGATGCCCTATGAGCCGACCGACGTGCTGGAAGCGCTTGCCGCGCACAAGGCACGCAATCCGGAATTTGGCATCGAACAGGTGCATTTCTTCCCGCTGGGGGGAATCAAGACCAACGCCCAATGGGTGACAGAACATGGCGGCGCCGCTGGCAAACCCGCCAAGGCCGCTTGAGACAAAGGTTTAAGAATGACCCGCACAGTCCTCGAATCAAAGACAAAAACCGTCATCATCGGCTTTGACGAGCCGTTCTGCGTTATCGGTGAGCGGATCAACCCCACCGGCCGCAAGAAACTGGCCGCCGAGCTGGAGGCCGGCAACTTCGAGACCGTGATCCGCGACGCGCTGGAACAGGTCGCCTGCGGTGCGACGGTGCTGGATGTGAACTCCGGCGCGGTGTTCACCAACAAGATGGCGCTTGACCCGCGCTATGCCGACAACAACTTTGTCGAGCCGCCGCTGATGAAAGCGCTGATCGAGATCATCCAGGCGACCGTCGACGTGCCCCTGTGCATCGACTCGTCGGTGCCCGCAGCACTGGAGGCCGGTCTGGCCGCCTGCGAGGGCCGCCCGCTGTTGAACTCGGTGACCGGAGAAGAGGACCGGATGGAACTGGTTCTGCCGCTGGTCAAGAAATACAACGTGCCGGTGGTCGCGATCTCGAACGACGACACCGGCATTTCGCCCGACCCGGATGTGCGCTTTGCGGTGGCAAAAAAGATCGTCGAACGCGCCGCAGATTTCGGCATTCCTGCGCATGACATCGTGGTCGATCCGCTGGTGATGCCGGTGGGTGCCATGGGCAGCGCCGGGCAGCAGGTGTTTGCGCTGGTGCGCCGGTTGCGTGAAGAGTTGGGCGTGAACACCACCTGTGGCGCGTCAAACATCAGCTTTGGTCTGCCGCACCGGCATGGCATCAACGCGGCGTTCCTGCCGATGGCAATCGGGGCCGGGATGACCAGCGCGATCATGAACCCGGTGCGTCAGGTCGAGATGGAGGCGATCCGTGCCGCCAACTTCCTGATGAACCACGATTCCAATGGCGGCGAGTGGATCCGCTTTGCCAAGGTGCTGGAAGCGGTTGAAGGCGGGCTAAGCTTTGCCGAGGCCTCGGCTGCGGCCAGCCAGTCTGCCGGGGGGCGTCGTGGCGGCCGCCGCGGGCGGGCATGATAACCGGATGTTAACCATGGGGCGGCTAAGCTTGCCGCATGGAACCGATCATCAGGCAAAGCAGCGCGGATTACTGGGTGGATCAGGTCTTTGCGGCCCGGCAGGCGCGCGGCGGTGTGGTCCGCCGCGCGGTGCCCTGGGTGGAGCGCGAAATTGGACGCGACCGATTTGTGCAGGAGGTGCGCGCCCGCGGATTTCACCTGTTGCGGGCCGGCGATCAGTTCATCGTCATCTGCGATCCAAGACCGGTTCAGATTCTGTTCTGACGAATTTTCTGCGAAAATTCTGCATATCGAGTTTTCTGCGAAAACTCATGATCGCGACCGGCACACTGAATTTTCGCAGAAAGTTCGATCCTTTGATTTTTCGCAGAAAAATCGCGCTCTCAGTCCAATTGCCGTCGCGCCAGAGTCTGCAGAACCGACGCGCGCAGGAGTACCCCCATGTCTGACGACCCCCTCGTGATCTTTACCCCTTCGGGCAAGCGGGGGCACTTTCCGCTTGGCACCCCGGTCCTGACTGCCGCCCGCCAATTGGGGGTCGATCTCGACTCGGTCTGTGGCGGGCGCGGCATCTGCTCCAAATGCCAGATCAGCCCCGGTTACGGCGAATTCCCCAAGCACGGCGTCACCGTGGCCGAGGATGCGCTGAGCGAATGGAACGCGGTTGAAGAGCGCTACAAATCCAAACGCGGCATGCTGGATGGCCGCCGTCTGGGCTGTCAGGCGCAGGTGATGGGCGATGTCGTCATCGACGTGCCGCCCGAAAGCCAGGTCCACAAACAGGTGATCCGCAAGTCGGCGACCGAACGGGTCATCGCGATGGATCCCGCCACCCGTCTGCTTTACGTCGAGGTGGCAGAGCCCGACATGCACGAACCAACCGGCGATTTTGAACGCCTCGCCCGCGCCCTGCGCGATCAGTGGCAGGTTGAGGATGTGACCGCCGATCTGGCGATCCTGCGCCGTCTGCAGCCCGCCTTGCGCAAAGGCGCATGGAAGGTGACCGTGGCGTTGCACAAGGGCAATCACGACGCCCGCCCCCGCATTCTCGACCTCTGGCCCGGCTTCCATGACGGCGCGATTCACGGTCTGGCCATTGACCTTGGCTCCACCACCATCGCGGCGCATCTGTGCGATCTGCGCGACGGGCGGGTGCTGGCCTCGGGCGGGGTGATGAACCCGCAGATCCGCTTTGGCGAGGATCTGATGAGCCGGGTGTCTTATGTGATGATGAACGCGGGCGGCGATGTCGAAATGACCCGCGTGGTGCGCGAGGCGCTGAATGCGCTGGCGGGGTCGATCGCGGCGGAGGCGGGCATTGATCCGGCCAGCATTTACGAGGCAGTCGTGGTCTGCAACCCGGTGATGCACCATCTGCTTCTGGGCATTGATCCGGTGGAGCTGGGTCAGGCGCCGTTTGCGCTGGCCACTTCGGGCAGTCTCAGCCTTGATGCGCGTGATCTGGATCTGGCCGCGATCAACCGTTCGGCGCGGGTTTATCTGCTGCCCTGCATCGCGGGCCATGTCGGGGCCGACGCCGCAGCGGTGGCCTTGTCGGAAGAGCCGGGCAAGTCGGAAGATATGGTGCTGATCGTCGATGTCGGCACCAATGCCGAGCTGCTTCTGGGCAACAAGACACGGGTGCTGGCCTGTTCCTCGCCCACCGGTCCGGCGTTTGAAGGCGCGCAGATCAGTTCCGGCCAGCGCGCCGCCCCCGGCGCAATTGAACGGGTGGAGATTGATCCGCTGACCAAAGAGCCGCGGTTCAGGGTGATCGGCTCGGATCTGTGGTCGGATGATCCCGGTTTTGCCAAAGCCACCGAAACCTTTGGCATCACCGGCATCTGCGGCTCCGGCATCATCGAGGCGGTGGCCGAGATGCGGATGGCGGGGCTGGTTGATCCCGGCGGGCTGATCGGCGGGCCGGACCAGACCGGAACGCTGCGCTGCGTGCCCGAAGGCCGCACTCACAGCTATCTGCTGCATGATGGCAGCGCGGACGGCGGGCCGCGCATTCTGGTGACCCAAGGCGATATCCGCGCGATTCAGCTGGCAAAATCAGCGCTTTATGCCGGGGCGCGGTTGTTGATGGATGAAATGGGGATTGATCATGTCGACCGGGTGACCCTTGCGGGGGCCTTTGGCGCGCATATCAGCCCGAAACACGCCATGGTGCTGGGCATGATCCCCGATGCGCCGTTGGACAAGGTGACCAGTGCCGGCAATGCCGCTGGCACCGGCGCGCGGATTGCCCTGTGCAATGTCGCCGCGCGCGATCAGATCGAGGCGACCGTCCATCAGATCCACAAGGTCGAGACCGCAATCGAGCCAAGGTTTCAGGAGCATTTCGTCAACGCCAACGCAATTCCGCATGCGGTTGACAGCTTTCCGTCGCTGGCGGCGGTGGTGACCTTGCCGGATGTGTCGTTCAACACCTCGGGCGGGCGCGAAGGGCGGCGGCGGCGCAGTTGAGCGCCGGTTTTGGGGCTGGCAACGCCAGCTTTGCATGATAGCGTCACCGGCATGAACGCCACGGCCCAGATCCGCACCGAAACCTGCCTGCTGCTGGAGCGTATCTCGCAGCAGGACCGGACGGCGTTCCGCGACCTCTATCATTCTGCCGGTCCGAAACTAATGGGCGTGCTGCTGCGTATCCTTGGCACAAGGTCAGAGGCGGAGGATGCGTTGCAAGAGGTGTTTACCAGAGTCTGGTTGCGGGCGGGGCGGTTTGATCCGTCGCGCGGCGCAGGCATGACCTGGCTGGTGGCACTGAGCCGCAACCACGCGATTGACCGGCTGCGCGCCCGCAAGCCCGAACAGACTGATGATGGCGTGGCAGAGCTGATTGCAGACACCGCGCCGCGCGCCGAAACCCGGCTGATTGCGCAAGGCGAGGCGCGCCGGGTCACGGAATGCTTTGACACACTGGAACCGGCCCGTGCCGATGCCGTACGCGGGGCCTATCTGGACGGTCTGTCCTATGAAGCATTGGCCGCCCGACACAGCATTCCGCTCAACACCATGCGCACCTGGCTGCGCCGCAGCCTGCTGAAGCTCAAGGAGTGTCTGGAGCAATGACCGACACCCCGTTGACCCCATTGGAAGAAGATGACGCGCTCGCCGCCGAATATGTGCTGGGCGTGCTGCCCTTGCCCGAACGGCTGGCGGTTGAGGCGCGGCTGAAAACCGATATGGATCTTGCCGCGCGGGTCTCGGTCTGGGTGGCGCATTTCGCGCCGCTGAACGAGGCCTATGCCAGCGTGCCGGTGCCGCCCGATCTGCTGCCCAAGATCGAGTCCCGGCTGTTCCCCAAGGCCAGCGCCCTGCGGGGCGGCTGGCGGTTGTGGCTGGCCGGGACGGTGACGGCGGTGGTCGGCGTTGGCGTGTTCATGCTGATGCCGCCGACAGCACCGGGTGCGGTGATCGCCAGCCTCGGCGACGGCGGCTCGGCGCTGGTCTATGAGGCGCGTCATGACGGATCGCACCTGCTGGTGACCCGCGTGGCGGGCACTCCGGCGCCAGAGGGTCAGACCCATGAGCTGTGGGTGATTGCCCCCGGTGCAGCCCCGGTCTCGCTGGGCCTGTTGGGCACCGATCCGCTGGATGTCGAATATCCGCGCCCGCCTGCGGGCTGGGTGCTGGCGGTCTCGGTCGAACCGGCGGGCGGCTCGCCCACTGGCGCGCCGACCGGCCCGGTGATCCTGACTGCGGAACTCTGAACGGCTCCGTCATCACAGACCCGTGAGCCTGCTCTATTTTTTCCGACACCTGAAACTCGCCCCGGACAGCGCTCGTATCTCAGGGGGAAGGCAGGATGATCCTGCCTCACCTTACCGGGAGATGTCTGATGAAACTGACCCTTGCAGCTTCGATCCTTGCGCTGTCCACCATGGCGGCCTTTGCCGAAAACCCGATGGTCGGCGGTGCCGCGATGTTCGAAGACAAGACCATCGTCGAAAACGCCGTGAACTCGGCCGACCACACCACGCTGGTTGCCGCCGTGCAGGCCGCCGGTCTGGTGGAAACCCTGTCGGGTGAGGGCCCGTTCACCGTGTTCGCGCCGACCAATGACGCCTTTGCCAAGCTGCCCGCTGGCACGGTTGAAACCCTGCTGATGCCGGAAAACAAGGATCAGCTGACCAAGATCCTGACCTGCCATGTCGTGGCCGCCAATGCGATGGCAGCTGACATCGGCAAGATGATCACGGATGGCGGCGGCACCCATACCGTCAGCACCGTTGGCGGCTGTGACTTTGCCATCACGATGAATGGCGATGCGGTCAACATCACCGATGGCATGGGCAATGTCGCCACTGTCACGATTGCCGATGTCAAGCAGTCGAATGGCGTGATCCACGTGATCGACACGGTGCTTCTGCCCGCCATGTAAGCGCGCAAAAGGACAGGGCACGGGGGCGTCACTCCCCTTCGTGCTCTGGATGCCCGCATCGGTCGCCGTGGTCTTTTATGTCCCTCGGACACGGCAAGGCGATGCGTGGCCCGCCCCCGGTACCTTGGTACCGGGGGCTTTTCAGTTTTGCGCAGCCGTGGTGATGATCGCCGATGCACACCAACATCCCGCGCCGCTGTCTGTTTCTGCTGTCCTTGGCCCGCGCGGACGGCACTACCGAACACCTGGCGCGTCCTGCCCCTGCGACTGGCAGGACCTGACCCGACCGGCCCTGCCCGCCGTCTGTGACCCGCGCCCTGCCCCGCCGCCCGAACCGCCCTCCGGCAATCTGGCGGTCGTCAGGAAAGAAAAGAGCGCTCCGCGCGGGAGTATTTGCCAAGCAGCAAATGCCAGCGGCCATCCCGTGCCCGAACCCGCGCGTTGCCGCTTGACGCGGGCGCGCGGCTGGCTTACCTGATATGCCGTTGCGGGTGTATCTCAATGGTAGAGAAGCAGCTTCCCAAGCTGATGACGAGGGTTCGATTCCCTTCACCCGCTCCATTCTCTCTTGTAAAATATTGAAATTAAACCATTTCTTTTGGATCAGAGTTTTCAACACCCCCTTCAATCCGCCCTTAGATAGTTGCTAGAAAGTAACAACAAGAGGGGTGTGCCCAGCCCCTGCTTGCCGTGCCAGATGGCACTTGAACAATTCAACCTCATTTGACACGTTCTGCCTCCATACAAGAGAGAAGGAATTTCAAGGCCATGAAGGTAAGGCTTATTTTCGTGCCCCCCGGCGGGGGTGAGGCGGACTATCAACTGCAGTTTGAGCTACCGGCGATTCCACAAACGGGCGACTACATTTCGATCTTGCGTGACGAAGAAGTAGGATACGAAACTTTCATTGTCCGCCGTACGATTTGGGAACTAAGGTATCCCGCTTCCCAAGGTGTCTCGGCAAGCGAGCACGAACACGGCACAGCAAGCACAATCTTCGTCGAATGTGAATTTGCACGAGGGGCGTTTAGTTCCGATAACCACAAAAGAGCGTGTGACGCATACGAAGCGAGAGGCTTTAAGGTCCCTGAACACGAAGCAACCGCTTACTAGGTGTTCAAATGGCTTGTCTGGTAAGCCAGAGCGTAGACCATTGAATAGTAACCTTCGCAGGGCCATGCTTGCCGCCTAAACCTAAAAATGACTTCGCATGCGCTATTTTGTTCTTGCGGCCTGTATCGCCGCTGCGTCTCCCGCACCAGCACAAGATGGCGGACTTTGTAAAGATTATGGCAACCGCGCCGAAGAAATTATGCGAATGCGCCAAGATAACGTGCCCATGTCCACCGTCATGGGCTACGCTTCCATTGATCTGCTGAAAGAACTCGTCATGCTTGCCTATCGAGAGCCTCTTATGGTGTTTGGCGACAAAAACATGATTATTGCCAAATTTCGCAATGACCGCGAATTTGACTGCTACACCGCTTTCAATAAGGGCAAGAAGAAGCCATAGGCCCGCTCTGACTTGAACACACAGCCCTCTGCCGCAACCCGTCGTCGGTCCTGATCCGGCGCGCAGCACCACCATGCCGCAAGGCCAAGGCTAGGACGGTGCGCCACAAGTGCAACTCCGGGTTCTGTCTTATGCGCCCCCAAAACGAAAAAGCGCATCAAGATGCCTGCCCTTAAGCCGCCTGCCGGAACCTCTCGAACCTTTCCGGGCGATAGGCGCGCAGCACCGCTTGCGGCTCAACCTGTGCCAGATAGCAGACTTGCACAAAGTCGGGTGATCCTAGCCAGTCGGCTTCCTTGCCCTTCGCAGCGTCATGCAGGCCCATGATCAGGACAGAACGCCATAGGTGCAGATCGGGGTTTTTCATCGGATCGCCCCCACCAGATCGCGCAGAAGGCAAAGCGCCGCCCCATGATCCATAGGCACGGCGGCAACTTCTTTCCCGTCACGCCAAACATGCAGCACAGGGCCGGGTCGGATTGTCAGCAGATACATGTGAAGCCCCTCTCTTGTTGAATGGGGCAAGCCCGAAAGCCTGCCCCAAAGCAGCGGGACACCTCGCTGCCACCCGTGCCTGACGGCGCGGGGTTCATTGGTCCAAGATTGACGGCCTCGGCGGGGCAATCTCCCCGATTGCTTCCGCCGCTGTGCAAGCCTCTCGCCAGACACGCTCAAGATCGATCCGCAGATAGGGAAGCGCACGCGCCATCCCCTCATCCTTGACGCGCTGCGCATGACGCGCCGCCGCCTCTGTGCTGGCTGCAATCTCGGCTTCCATCCGTTGCAGGTGACCAGCGAAAGCACTTACCTTTGCCGTCTGCACCCGTGCTGCATCGGCCTGCCGCCGCTTGGTCGCCTGATCAGCGGCATGTTGCAACCGCCTGACATGCCCGCGCAAGTAAACCGCCTGGACAATATCAAACGACGAGCGCGACCGGCTGCTAGGGGCAAGGTCTGCGAAAGGCCCGCCCATCGCATCCCACTGCCGTTCCCACTGGCCACTGATCGCCCGATTTCGCTCTGAAAAATGCGTTGCCAAAGCTGCCGCGCATTCCGCCGGGGTCGGCTTGCGGGTCGGCTTCCCCCCATTGCAGCGACGAGCAAGCCCCGCCAGCATTTCCTCGGCTTGGGGCAATGTCGGGTCCAGATCGAACAGGCCCACCGGGCAATCCTCTGGCTTGTGCCAAAGCGCCTCCACATCGACAATCATGGTCAGATCGGGGGAAGCGGTATCCCTGACCTCTGGCGCGGTGTCTGCATCATCATCCTGCAATTCTGCCTGCATCAGTGTGTTCCTTCTGTCGGGAACAGTCCGGCCAGCGAACCAGCCAGCGCAGGGCGATCCATCTGGTCATCGGCTAGAAACGTTCCTGCCAGCGATGCACGATCAAGCTGGCGCACATTGGTCTGCTTTGTGACATCAGCCTTGGCGGCTTTGCCCTTGATGACCTCGGACGCGGCCCCCAGCAATTGCAGCATTTCGCGCAATTCGTCGATTTGTTTGCTCATGCCGTCAAGCATGGTGGACATTTCGACAAAGGCCGGGGAAGGTTGTTTGTTGGCGGTGAGATAGTGCTTAGCGCCCATTGTGGTGTCTCCTTATGTGAGCGTTTCGGCGCGGTGTCGCGCCTTCATGAAAACCATCGCCGTTACGGGTCTGGTGCAGAGATTAGCGACGACGCCCGCAACAGCGTTGGCAAGGTCATCGTGTCCGCCGGGTGAATGGTCGATACTGTCGCGGCCCCGGCCCGTGCGACGTTCCAAAGCCGCAAGCTGTCGGCTTAGTTTCGGATCGGGCGGCAATTCCACGCGACCGGAACTCAGGGCGGCAAGCAGTTCAAGGTAAAGGCCGGATCGGTCCAGTTCCGACACGGTGTAATTGATCCCGTGCTTGCTGAATTCATCCCTCGGCCAGCGCCCCGCGTATCGGTCGCCTGTCACGTTGCTAATGCCATATGCGTTCAATACCCGCGCATACTCGCCGACGATCTCAGCAGGGGAACCTTTCAGACCCCGCGCCAAGTCGATCACAATGCAGTCACCTTCCTGGTGTCCTATTGCCAAGGTGAATTCGTCTTGCCCGCCCCCTGCCGGGTCGGTGAAGGCGTGGTATTCAACGCCACGCACCATGGGTAATTCGCGCGGCTTGGGCCGGGTGCATTCCTCGATCAATGTGGGGTCAATCAGGCTGGCAATGTCGCTCCGAAACTGTGCCAGATATTCAGCAGACGCCCGTGCCGCATCATCACGCATGGCGTCATCAATGACACGTTGCGGCAAGGTCGGGTTCATAAGGCGGGATGGTGCCTGCGCCACCAGAACGCGGCTGTCTGTATCATCCCCAAAGGCGCGCTTGAACGTATCCCACAAAACGCCGCGCTTGGCGTAGGGCGATGACAGGGCAATCAGCTTGCCCCCAAGCGTTGCCAAGGCTGGCCGGATTGCCGCGATGATTTCGCGGTCAGGGCTGGCCCCGTCAACATGCCAGAATGCGATTTCGTCGCAGATGCACGCGGCCAAGGTATAGCCCCGGACAGATCGGTGTGACGCCGTGGTGATCTCGATCACGGTGCGGTTGTTCAACTCGATCTGTTCCGAGTTTTACCGCTCCACCATGCGCCGCAACATGGGGTTTTCGTTCACCATGCCGCTGATGTAGCGCATGACGGCCCGCGCCTGCTTTCGATCCGCAGCGATGACCATCACAGTTGCCACCTCGCCCGGTGCCAGCTTGGCGCTGTAGTCATGGAACGCGGCAAGATACACGGCCAGAAACGCCGCTGCATGGCTCTTGCCACCACGACGCCCGATTGCCAGCCACAACTCTACAAAGGCGTCCAGTGGCGCGCTCCGGCGTCCAGTAAGGGTGCGGAACGTGTCCAGATCGGTGGCGTCCAGTTCCAGCCCGTAAAAGCCCGAAAGCAAAGCCCGCCACGCGGTGAAACTGTCCCCGCCGAAGACACCGCCGAACAACGCCTGATCTGTCATCGCATCGCGGATCGTGACTGTCATCGCATGGCCCGCCATGCAGCAACGGCCAGCAAATCAGCGGCAAGGCCAAGGATAAAGGCAAGGGCCGGATCACGGGTCAGGACAAGAGCAAGAGCAATCATTGCGCCACCTTCCGTGCGATGTAGCTTTGAAGACTTGGCGTCACGTCACGGGCTTTGCGCTCTAGCCCCAGATCAGAAAGCAAGCGCCGCAAGGCATTGGCGATGGTGGCGTATTGGCTGGCGTCAAAGTCTTGACCTTGTGCCAGTTCGGTCTCGCGTTCCTCGCACCAGCACGCCAGCGTTGCCGCCCGTGCGACCAGATGCCTTTGCGCCTCTGACAGATCGCCCCCCAGATCACTTTCAATCGTGGCGGTGATCTCGCGGAACCGTCGCGCCATCATGGATCGCCCATCAACCCCGGCCAGCACCACTGCCCCGGTGCCTTTCCGGGTGCTAAACTGTGGCGGTGGTGGTGCTTTGGTCATGCTATGCGCGGCCTTGAATGGATGCCCTCGACTGCATTAAGGGCAGGTTAAAGGGCGGATTGATATAATGTAACACGCTAAGGCGTTGTTATCACTATTTCATTCTGTTGCATCGGGTGCAGTATGGTGAACCGAACCGCCGTTTCTGTCGATCTGGACTAAAACACGGTCGAGGGTGCGATATTTCCAGCCGGATATAACGCGCGACCATCGCCAAGATTTGTCACCGTTGTCCCTTGCGCGCGTGAGATAGAAACTTGTCGCTATAGAAAAAGAGGTCTTTCTCTGCCCCTGTGACGTATGCGCAAGGGACATTTGTGACAAAAGTCATTGCCTGCTGCCTGCTAGTGCCTGAATAGTTTCGCGTGCCTCTTTCCGCCGTGCCAACTCACGCTGGCCGCGTGCAGCAAACCTTGAATGCACCATGGGGTTTACCTGCCAATGCGGTGGCGATGACGGACGCGGCCCTTCCAGCTTGTCCAGCCATCCAAGCGCGGCCAGTTGTTCGAGTAGCGGGCGGATTTCAAATTCCTTCAATCCGCGCATTGTTTTGTCGCCGCGCTGAACATCGCGGTTGGTGATCCGCTCCAGTTTATGCGCAAGGATATGCCCGGCGATTGAGGTCAGTCTGTCGTGGTCATCAGACAAGCCCAAAACGCCGCTGTAGAAGGCGATAGAGTGCGCAAGCAGGAATCGGTGCAGAAACTCGGCAACGCGCTGTGCAGTCGCCTCCGTGACCGTGCCGGGCAATCCGGCGCTGTCAAACTCGGGCGCATCGCAAAGCATTGTGCTTTCCACATACTCCACACAATGCCAGATCACACAAAGCCGGGCGAATAGGCCGTCATACTTTCCGATATGCGATGCCAGCTTGCGATTGATCGTTTCCAATGATTGCAATTCAAGGTGCCGGGGCGGGGCAGCAATATGGATTTTATATCAGGAGCTTAGGACCAGATTCAGGCGCCGATGACCTGATCGGCCACCGCGCCGGAGCGCAGCATGTCTTCCAGC
>NZ_JAVDWP010000009.1:0-140741 GCF_031457365.1 Pseudotabrizicola sp. 4114
CTCATCAGCACCCATCCCATGACGCCTTACTCCTTAGCCTGAAGGACAGGGCGACATTCTAACTTTGCTCAGGTGCGACAAGTCTACTTTGCGCTTACACTGTAATTTCTCATAATGAAGAAAGTGTAAGATGGCCTGCGGATTTACCAGAGTTTGACAAAGCCACAGTATTTGGTGGCGGTCAAGAGGGTTCACAGCAGAATTAGCGTGAACAGAAAGGGAAACGTTGGAAAGTTTACAGTTTCAGAATATTACGTGTTTGTGCAACCGAGAGTTGCGGAAATAGGGGTGCGATATTGCGCCAGCAAAGCAGCGCGCGCAAGCGAAGGCAAGGGGCCTGCTGACTGCAAGGGGAGTGCGTGGGGCAAGTGTAGCACCGGGGGAAAGAGAAGGGGGGAACCCCCTTCCCTCTCCCCCGGACCCCCTCTCCCATCCCCCAAGAATAGGGGGGGGGGAGAGTGCGGGGGAAAGGGAAGGGGGAATGATCTGATCGAGTGAGACCGTTACGGCAAAGCCCGAATAAAACGATGCATCAGACCGGGAATAATTCTGAGAGGGAGCGCAGCGAATTCCCCCCTTCACTGTGTGAATGTTGCGGGGGGAATTCGGGTTGCTATTTACACCATGGAACGAAGGGGCGAGAGGAACCGTCGCCAGAGGTGCGCTCAGGGCGAGACTTGCACCTGTTTTCGTCCAGGGTGTTTTGGACCGTCGCCTCACCTACCCGTGAGGGGGGCGGCGAGACGAGCGGTTTTTGAGCCTTTACGCTGGCAGTAAGGGTGGACACGCCCCGTAGGGACGGACTGCGCTTCGCTACCGTCTTGATAGGCGTAGATGTGACCACGGGTGGCGTGGTTGTCGCGATAAAGGTTGAGAGCCTTGAGGGTTTCTTGGTCGAAACCGTCGAGGCAGTTACGACAGGGGAGGCTCTGGGCACAGCTTCGAGCAAAACTTGCCGTACTTTGACGGGCTGCGGTTTCACGACCACGGAGCGCGAACTCGGTTTCGATTGAACGGTAGTCGTCGCTTTTTGGGTCGTTTTGCGGTTCTTGCGGGATGCCAAGGAGTACCTCCATATCTGACAGGTTATCGGCACAGGCCGAGAGCAGAGAGGACCACTGCGGCGCATTAGCGCCTGTGGCCCATAGAGCGCGCTTGTTAAGCGCGACGAGGTGCCAGAGCAGCTTTTTGCGGAAACTGCCCGTGGGTTCCCAATGGGTGGAGAGGTCGGGAACTTGGAGGTGTAGATTAGGAAGCACCGAGCCGGAGGCATCGAGGCGTTCCATTTTTTGAATGAGAAAAGTTTCACCAATCGCCGGGCGCTTGCTCATTCGGAATAGACCAGTAGCAAAGTTTTCGGACTTGGCTTCGCGCATAGTCCCTTGAGACTTTTCTTGTGTGAACTGGTCTTTAAGACAGTAACTCAGAACATAGTTCATAGCCCCTTGATCTGGCTCTTGCAGGGTCATGAACCCATGCGGCCAGAGTGACCAGTTGAGGCGGCGTTTTTGCTTGCCAATGGTCAGCATGTCGCGGCGATCTGTGATCTGATTTCCGCGCAGCGTGTATTGACCGAGCGAGGCAAGGTCAAAGTTTGTGAATAGGATAAGATGCCAATGGCAGCGCCCGTTACGGTCGCCCTGCTCCCCGGCGCAGAGAAAGCGCACTTGAGGGACGAGGTTCCATTTGTGTTTTTTTGCTTCATAGCGGGCCGCGGAGCGCAGCCGCTTGAGGAAGGCAGCCACATCTGCATAGCAGAACATACGAGCGCCATCGCGCCCGATTTGTGTTGCATCGGAATAAGTGAGGGTGACACAGGCAGAATGCGAGGTCATGGCCTTTTCGGCCATCGCTCTTGCGACCCATCCGAAGCGACGAGCTGCAACGCATTCATTGCAGACCCGGCAGGCAAAGATTTTGTCGTCTTGAGTGATCGGAGCAGTACACATGATCTGATTTTCTGTCTTTAAGTGCATAAGGAACAAGGTTCATGCAGACGCCCCGCCCCACTCAGTAGAGGGGGGCGGGGCTGGCCGTTATTTAACGGCGTTAGGCGTAGTGGGCGCAGCCAACGGGAGCGTAGGTTCTACGGCAACATTTTCGAGCGCCTTGATTTTGGCGCTCAAAAGTGTACGAACTTCACGAAGCTTGTAAGCTTTGTATTCGCGCTCTTCGAGCGACAATTCACGCAGGGCGAGAACATTTGTGATGTTTTGAAGTTTTGTCATTTGAGCCAATCCTTTGTGATGACTTTGAAGCCGGGGCAAAGTTTCTTGGCATAGTCATTGTGCCCAGAAACGGTTTTAATGCCCGGCAGGGTGGAGATTTTGAGACCAACAGCTTGGCGCTGTTGTTCGGTGAAGTAATCGGAGAATTTCCCGATTGTCTTGATTTCAGCTGACTCAATCAAGAGATAGCCGAGAGAGCCACGATTACGCTCAATACAGTGAGCGCCGATCATGGTTTCAGGACGGCCTTGGTAGAATTGCCCATCAGGCATGAAAAGGCCGTGATAGCCGAACCCGGAGAAACCGCGTTCGCGGTGCCATCGGTTGACGGCAGAGAAAGCCGCAAAAGCGGTGTAGCCGTCGAATTGCCCCGCACGAATGGCGGCACAATGAAGGATCACCTCAGTTACGGGGTATTTGGCAGAGCCTTGGAGAATGTTCATTCTTTGGCCTCAGAGAATTGCCCACCGGACGTTATCCGGTAGTAGCGGTTAAGCTGGACAGAGCCAAAGCCCTCAGTAATATCAAGGCGATATGTGCGGGCTATGATACGAGACGCGATTGACACCGCGTCCGCAAAGTCTTGCGGAAGATCAAACGAAGAATGGTAAAGCACCTGAAAAGAGGAAGGCTTAATAGGTTCCGCGATATTCGCGGGCCAGCCGTGTTTTCGCAGTGCCTTACAGAGAAGTGCAGCGAGGTAATGGGACGCGCCCCGATCTTTGGGGACGCGCCACACTCGCTTGAGATATTGCCTATTTGACAACAGGCTTCACATCTTCATCAGGGACGACCGGAGCGGCCTCAGGGACGGCCGCAACGGGTTCAGGAGACGGGATGCGCTCAATAACGGCCAAAGCCTTTTCGCGCGCCTCAAGGCGCTTAGTAGAGGCACCCATACGAGACAGAAGGAGGCGCATTTCCAATTCATTCCGACGAGCGGAAGTAGGCTGGAAATCGGGATTTGCGCCGGAAACCTCTTCGCCATCAGGCGAATAGGGTTGAGAGGCGCAGCGGTGGGGAGGGTCGAGGGCCACAAGGCCCTCTGACAGTTCGACAGTCGCGCCCGCTGGAACAAGTTCCAGATAGTCTTTGGCATAATGCATGCCAGCGGGAATGGCGATGGAGGCCAAGAGTTCGCCCTCGAGAGAGACGAAATCAAGGGTTCCGCCTTTGGCGGAGACGATGCGCGAGGTCGCGCGGAGTTCGGGGTTCATTCGTCTTCTCCGAAGATGTCAGCACCATCAAGAATGGCGAGGGTTTCAACAGGGGTAGGCCCGAAGATCAGAGGAGTACGCAGGGTAAGGTTGGAGGAAATCGTATAAGTACAGACTTCGGCCAATTGATCCGCGAACGGGTAATGATCGAGGGTGTCAGGGTAGAGAATGGTATTCGGCGTCACCGACAGCGGAATATTGAGCTGCCAGAGCGCAGTTTTGTTGGCAATCGTGGTAGGGTTGAGTTGCCGCGACAGACCATAATGGACGTATGTGGATTTGAGTGCATTCAGCCCCGTGAACATCGTCACAGTGCTTTCCTGCGCCGACGTACAGTCGGAGTTAAGGTCACGAATTGTGACCGGAACAGGATCAAGCGCCAATTCGTCGGCAACGAAATTGTCAGCACCCCACGCTTCGGCCAAGAAAGGGTGCGGCTGAGAAGAAATGTTTTCGTCAGGTTTCAGAACGGCGAAAGTATAAACGACGCCGCCCAGCTCAGTTTTCGGCACCATGGCATTGAAATTGAGAACAAGCATCATGTCGGAGCGCATAATATCGTTCTGAACGCCGCCTGTATCAGTGGCGGGAACGATAGAGCGCCCGAATTGCCGGGTCTCATGATGGATAAGAATAGGGGTTTTCCCGGTATCGACCGACAGGCCGTGCGCATAGCGCAGAACCATTTCCTCACCATATTGCGGATTGTCTTCCGCCATTTTTTGCATGTAGCGGGTGAGTTTGTCCTTGGTTTCGGCGTTGTAGAAATCGGTCAGCGAGATACCGCCGCCAAAGATGTTATCGAGGTCAGCCGTGATATTTGTCTGCCCCGACACAATGTCAAAAGAAAGCTTGTTGGTCGCATCACCAATGACCGCCGAGTTGGCGAAGCCTTGCAATGTGCCGGGGTTGGAGAAGGTCGCAACGCCGTCGCGGCGAATACCGCGAACGGGCGCTTGGCCGGAAAGTTCGAGTTCAACAGAACCGTTGATCCGGTCATCCGGATCAAGCACAGCGTTGAAACGCTCGAGAACGGTTTGCGAGATGATTGCCGGGGTCATGCCGTAGTTGTTGTAAGGCAGCAAGGTTGCCTTGTGATATTTGCGCAGACGCAGAAAATTCACAGCGGCATTGTGTCCGGCATGAACAATGGAACAAACCCTTTTGGCACCGCCGACAGAGCGCGGATTGACGCCGCAGCGCTTTGAGATTTCAGTTTCGCCAGCGGAAAGCTCAAACAAAGGATTGCCGGACAGAAGCTTTTCACGGACGACTTCAGTCATGCCTGCGTAGTCGGTATCCGGGAAGCGCAGGGCGTCAACAGCCTGAACAGGAACGAAGACGCAGTAAATTTCACCCGTAATGGGGGTGATCATGCGGCCCGCAATAGGGTCGAGCTCCAAGGTAATGCTTTGCGAAAGCATACCGGCTTCATTGCCACGGATGGCAGTTGCCATCACAGGGGCGAGTTTGCCGCCGCGAAAGCGGCCAGTAAGGGTGCGGGCTTCGCGCCGCGTGTTACGTGCAGTTTGGTAGCTCATTTTGACTTCACTTTCAGGACAAGTTTTTTGCCGACCCGCTTGATTGCGGAGCGGAGTTTTGAGCAGGTTTTGCAGGGTTTTTTCATGGGCGCAGCAACGGATAACCGGGGAACGGACCGTTATTCGCCGAAGAACCAGACGCGCCACCCTTACCTTTTTGAGGACGGGATGGAGGGAACCGTTGTGAACGGCCCGCCCGCGCCTCTTTCGAGTTCTCGAAACGAGCGCGAGCCTTTGCCTTATTGTTTGCGTCAAACAACGCGCCCGACATGATTTCATCAAAATCGGGGCCGAGCGGCACAGGAGTAGAAGAACCGTGCGACGTGTAGCTTTCAGTTACGGCCCGAACGTTAGGCTCTACTGAATCAATGCTGCCACTATGAGAAGGCCCAGAATATGGGCCATTATGACGAGCGCTACGAACATCTTGAGCATCACGAACACCAAGAGCTTGAGAGATGGACGGGATAGACGCCCGCCTTTCGTACACACCACCGACTTCCGGGCGAAGTGTCAAGGACGTTACCTTAGAAGCAAGTTCCTTGTTTTGTTGCTCAAGAGCAGAAGCGCGGGCGAGGTCTTCGCGCCGCGCCATGCCGTCAGCCAAGATCATACCGGCGTCCGCCACAGCTGCGCCCATGTATGCGCCGCCGCCAGAGGCAGCCATCATGGGGGCAGAGGTTCCAGCGCCGGACGAGCCGCCGATGGAGGGGAAGGCCGACGACACGCCGCTGGACGAGAAATTGCCAGCATAGGCGAGAGGGTTAAAACCCGCGTCTTCGGCGCGCTTGCGCACTTCGGTGGGGCTGTCATACCAGCGTTGATCAGACAAGACATGATCATCACGGGCGGTTTGCGTGGCAACTTGCGTTGCATAATTTTCACGATTTACAAGAACATCGCGCTCATAGTTTTCGCGACCATCCCTGACAGACTTATCATACATAATGTTGTTGTAAGTCTGGGCGCGCAGATCGGACTTGCGCGAACCATCACCGGAAATAAGACCGCCAAGAAGTTGAGCGCCAGCGGCGATTGCGCTTGCGGCGATGGAAGGAGGCGAAGCCATTATGACAACTCCCTGATTTTTTTGCGAATATCCTTACGGATGCTCGACGGATTGCACCAATGCAAATCGCACATGAACTGCACGACAAGCGGCAAAGGTTCACTTTCCTCGCAGAGCGCGAAAAGGTCAGCCTCCGGGAGTTTTTTAATCAGCCAATAAAGGGACTGATCGTACGACAGAATTGGATTTGCGTCGTAGGGCATCACTGCACCGCGCAGAAAGCGGTATGCAGAGTGGCGTAGTTGACGGCGACAAACGCACCGACAGCGCCAACGAAGGCCGGAAGAATGCGGCCAACGATGATGCGGATAGCAGTTTCGAGCATAGTTTTTACCTCACAGCTAAGGGAGGCAAACACGCAGACTTTCAACCGGAGATAAACAAGTATCCGATAATGAAGATTATGTAATTTAATCTCCGATGGCGCAACCGACTCATCTGCGCAGGTGCTTCAGAACGACGCTTGTCCGGTCTGGACCAAAAACATGCAGATCACTCTAGGTCGAAGCCTCTATGTGGCGATAAAGGTCAACATCGTCACTTTCTTCGTCATTGCCTTGTATCACTGCGAACCGTCCAATCCCGGGAACCCTGTCTGAGCTTAGACGGCAGGAATGGCGGATTTAAAAGCAAGACATCACTTTAAATGGCAAAGCAGCACCGTCCTGACCTCACGATTTTGCAAGAACAATCGAGACCTGCGCCAGCGCGCGGTTGATCCTACCAGTCTCGTCTTTGCAGCCGGGAAAGGTGGTCCTGCAGTTCGACAAACAATGGTATCGGATCATCATCCTTGCTTGCCAGGTACCGGCTGAGAGTGTCGGAATAAGCATTGGAAACATAGATATAACTGCCGCGCATCTGGGCATTCGGGCGGTTGACCGCAGTTTGCAGGCCATCATAAACCACTTCAAAAAAGCTCGACACTGCGCGGACATCCGGGTCGGCGTACAAGGCGGGCCGGGTCGGGTTCTGGCTGTGGAACAGGGCACGCTGCAACTGCTCGTCCCGGCTGGTCATGTGCAAAACGAGATCAGCCGCGAGGGCAGGATTTTTCGCAGTCCTTGACACCCCCAGATACCAGCCGCCATGCACGCCCTGTCCGGTTCCGGCAGACCCTGCCAACATGGACATGACACCGACCTTGCCCCTCAGCGGGCTCTCTGCGCGTTGCAGCGGGGCCCAGGCATAAGGCCAGTTGCGCATGAACAGGGCATTGCCATTTTGAAAAACCATCCGCGCCTGCTCGTTGTTCATGTCAACCACAGACGGCGGTGCAATGTTACCAAGCCAGCTTTTGACCCGCCGATAGGTGGCCATGGCCTCGGGCGCATCCACCGACACCTTGCCATTTTCATCCAGAATAGGCGGCCCGCCCAGAGCGCTCAGCCACTCAAGGGCGTTGCAGGTCAGCCCTTCGCCGCTGGTTGCCTCAAAGACAAGGCCCCAGAAATCAGGGTTCGCTTTGCGCTCCTTTTCCTGCACACGCGCGGCGATCTGTTCAAGCTCCTCCCAGGTGTGCGGAACCGGCTCACCATGTTTTTCCAGCAGATCGGCGCGGTAATACATCAGGCCAACCCCGGTCCACAGCGGCATGGCCTTGAGCTCATCCTCAAACGTGGCGTTGTCGATCAGGGCCCGGAAATGCTCCCCCTCGGTCCCGTTCGACAGCGGCGCAAGGTTGATAAGATATTGCTCAATGAAATTGATCCAGATCGCATCCACCATCACCACATCAAGGGGTTCATCCGGTTTTGGCTGAGCCAGTGCCATACGAAAAAAATCAAGCTGATCGTTCGTTTTCTTTGGCACCTGAACATAGCTTACCCTGTGTCCGGTTTTGCGCTCCCACCGTTGAACCGAGCTCTCGCAGATGTTGCTCTCGGACCCGTATGTGCCGCAGGACAATACAACGTCTTCAGCGATGACAGGCCAGGCAGCAAGCAGCGCCAGGACAAATGTGGTCAGAGCGGAACGCATCATCGTCATTCTCCTGCTATGTCGAAAACGCCCATCTTGTCGTCACAAATCATTGGTTACCTGCCGCACGGGCCACCCGGAAACCGACGGTGTCGGCCCGGAAAGACGGCCTGTCCCAGTTTCGGTTTGATGTGCGGACAACAGACAGCGGGTCCGCCCAACTGCCGCCACGCATGGATTTGCGGTCACATGGGCCTTCCTGAGGCGCGATGGCACGCTGTTCGGCGGCTTCCGGCGTATCGGCATAGCAGTCCTGCGTCCATTCCCACACGTTGCCCAGCAAATGGTGCAGGCCGAACTGATCCGGCGGCATCGACGCTGCGGGCATGATGCCAAACCCATGTGCGTTGGTGCAGCTGAAGTTGCGCCAGCTGAAAGGGGCACTCAGATCGGCGATGTTGACCACGTCGCAAATGTTGCGCCCGTCAAAAATCTCATCCTGATCTTGCAGAAAGCGGAACGCCTCTGCCAGATATTCGAATTCCAGCTCCGTAAGCAGCCGATAGCTCTGGCCTGTCTTTTGGCTCAGCCATTCGACATAGGCTTTCGCATCCTCCCAGCTGACACAAACCACCGGAAGGTCCGGCGAGTCCGAAACCGACGCCTTGCGTGACCCGAGGACGGGCAAAGTGTCATCCGATGCCGTGATCATGCAGGCATCGGGCCAGAGGTGGCCGGTTTCCCGCACAAACAGATCAAAATCGGCGCGTGTCGTGGCTGTAATGGCCACCGCAAAGGGCGTCGACATTGCCACCCGCCGCGCCGGACGCTCATCCGGCTGGGCACGCTTGATGGGGTCAGGTGCGCCGAACAGAAACTCCGTCCCCTTTATGTCCACCATTTCGGGGCAGGAGTCACAATCCTTGAACGTCCCGCGCACGTCGGGTGGCGCTGGCGGCGCATAAAACGCGGCAAGCGCAAGGTCCCTTTGTGCTTCGGCCTGGCGTTCGGCCTCGGCTGCAAGAGCCGCTCGTTCTACGTCGGTCCGGGCCGCCTCTTGCGCCGCGCGCAGTGTCACAATCCGCTCCTGCGCTACCGGAACAAATCGGCTGTCCGGGTTTCGGGTGATGAAGCGCTCGAACACTGCCGGGTCAGTGGACCCGAGTACCAGTTCCCAATCGCCCTCGTCCTGCGTGATGCCGCCGTCAGCTCCGGGCTGTCCGAAGCGCAAGGTGACCTCGTCAACCAAAGAGGAATGCTCCCACGGCACCTGCTTTCCTTCGGTCATTTCCAACACATCGCGGCGCACTTTGATCATGGTCCGGTTGATCGTGTCACCCGGCGTGCCAAGGTGGCGTGAAAGCGCTGTGGTAAACGGGCTGTTATCGTTTGACACCCCTTCCACCCGGTCCAGAGCCACATTGCCGGGGGCAGCCGCAAACGAGATCAGGGTGTTGCTTTCTGCCGAAACCCGGGCAAGCCCGCGCGTCGTGGTCGCAGCACTTCGGGAGGTGCCGTTCTCAAAAGGATTATTGCGACAGGCATCCAGAAAGATCAGAACAGTTTTGGTTGTCTCATTCAGAATCTCGGTAACCTGATCCAGATTGATTGCCTCAAGGCTCAGCACATCTGCGGCGTCAAGTGTCGCGTCTGTGGGGATCAGGTAATTGCTGCCATCCGCCTGCACCCCGTGGCCGGCAAAAAAGAACAGCCCCGTGGTCGCACCGTCCAGCGACCGGCGGAAAGCGCTGAGTGTCCGCACGAAACCCCGCCGGTCAAGGTCGACTTCGAGCGTCACCTCGAAGCCGATCGAACGCAATCGCTCGGCGATCAGCCTGGCATCGTTGGAGGCGTTGCGCAGAGCGGGAATGTCGGTATAGGCGCCATTCCCGATCACCAGAGCAACCTTGCGTTCACCGGCATCGACAGGTGCAGTTTGTGCGTTCACTGGCGGGGAGAGGGCCAAGGCGAGAAAGGGCAAACATAAAAGAATCAAACGGATTCGGATCATGGGCAGCACCCCGCAAAGCGCGTCCGCCACTATTCATGCGGCACATGGGACTGATTATGCCCTAAAACTGAAGCAGTTGACCATGAATTTGTTGCAGCCAGTCTACCGCCGATGAAATTGTTGCGAATGTCATCCGACATATGTAACCTCTTTATTATCAGAAAATTTATTTTCGGGTCGCATCATGGGTATTTTTAAGTCCTTCTCACGCGGTCTAACCTTTAGAGCAACATCGCTAATGACTGTCGTTGCATTGGCCGGCTGTGTCCCGATCGAAGGGGAAGCGCCGAAGATATGCGCCAGCCCGAATGCCCGCCCCTATGGCGATGCCAGTGGTGAACGGTGCAAGATGGTTCAGACCAAGACGGGCGTAAAGACCACCGCAGGTTCAGGTGGTCAGGCGAACTACTGACGCCCCCGGGATGCCCGGCTTGTTTGCCAGACTGGCCAGACGATTGCGCGCAGAGGCCGTGACTGCGCGCTCAGATGACTTGTCGATCATTGCGCCGACAGACAAGACCCTGCTCGTCCTGATGCTGGAAATCGAACCCGAAAACCTGCGTCCTGCAGTTGAAAAGCTGATTGCACGCTTTCCAAAATTTCGCGTCGTATTTTTGCATACGATGATCGACTTTCGCCCCTTTATGGATGCGCATGCTGTTTTCGAGCGGTTGCCAGCTTTGAACGAAATCGGGCAGTTTCCTGATCTGCTGGATTGGCCGGCCTTTCTCGCCGACCGTCAGGCACTGTTGTTTGCCAAGTGGCGTCCCGAACGGATCATCCGCTACGGCATTGATCTGGAAGAATACTCCGCCAGCGCCGCCAGCTTGTGGTCCGGGGGCAGAGATGCCGGCTGATCTGGACGTGGTCTTTATCGTTGACGCGCGTTTTGAAGGCGGCGTGTCCACCGCCGTCGCAACAGAGATGCAAGCCCTGTGCAAGGACAAGTCGCTGCGGGTCGGCTTGCTGATGGTCAAGGCACATCTGTTAGGCATCGCCTGGCCTGTTCATCCCGCGATCCGCCGGTTCATAACCGATGGCGATGTAACGGTGCTGCGCCCCGGTGAGCACTGGACATGTCAGCTGGCGCTGATCCATCATCCGGTGGTTTTCGAAAACCTGCCACGCATGGCCCTGCCCTTGCGGGCTGAAACGGCACTCCTGATCCTGCATCACCCGATGTTCAATGCCGTCGGCAAACGGCAGTACGATCTGGATGCGGTCGCAACCAATATTGTCGCGACGTTGACCGGGTCGCTGCTGATCGCGCCGGTAAGTCCGGTCGTACGGGCCGCTCTGCGCCATTACCGGCCCATCCTTGGCCGGGTAACGGACGAGGAGTGGGTCAATCTTCTGCACCTTGAGGATTGGCCCTATGATCCACGGCGACCGCCACCGCCGTCTGACCGGATTGTCATCGGACGCCATGCCAGACCCGATTCGCTGAAATGGCCGGAAGACCGGGCGCTGGCCTTTGCCGCACACCTCGCCGACGATCCCGGCGTTGAGGTACGCATCCTTGGTGGTGGCGATTATCTCGATGAGATATATGGCTCTCCCTTGCCGTCCAACTGGGTGCAACTGCCGTTTGATCCGGGGGGAGTGCCAGAGTTTCTTGCCGGTCTGGATTTTTTTGTGTTCTACCACTCCAGTTCATGGCTGGAAGCATTTGGCCGCAACATCCTCGAAGCTCTCGCCTGCGGGATTGTCACGATCCTGCCGCCAGAGTTCGAAGCGACCTTCGGTCCTGCCGCCGTTTACGCGAGCCCCGACGAAGTCCGCGCCACAATTGACGGTTTTCTGGCCGACCCTGCGGCGTGGCATCAGCAAAGAAACAAGGCGCGCACCTGGGTGCAGGTTCATCATTCCGCTGCCCTGGCGCAGGACCGTCTGAACACATTCGGGCTGAACCGCAGGACGACGCCACGCAGCAGGCCACCAAGACGCAAGCTGCCTGTTCTGTTTGTCTCGACCAATGGCATCGGAGTCGGGCACCTGACCCAGCAGATGGCCATCGCAGACCGGCTGCCCGCAGAGTTCCAGCCTGTTTTCGCCTCTATGAGCCTGTCGCTCAGCGTCGCGCGCAATGCAGGCTATCCGGTATTCTACCTGCCCCATCACAAGCATTTGCACGCAGATCCGGGCCAGTGGAATACCGTGTTTGCCGAAGAGCTTTTCGATCTGATCCGCCATTTGCAACCGGCACTGCTGGCATATGACGGCACGGCCGTTTTTGGCGGTCTGGCCGATGCACTGGGCGAATTTCCCGACCTGATCACGCTGTGGGTACGGCGTGCCATGTGGCGCGATGTGCATCAGCCGTTCATGAACCACGGCGGACTTTTTACAGCCGTGATCGAGCCCGGTGAACTGGCTGGCGCGCTGGATCATGGCCCCACCCGTGACGCAAGACCCTATGTGCATGTGTCGCAACCCGTGCTCCACATCGATCCGGCGGCCCGACTGGACCGGGCCGGGGCGCGAAAGCATTATGGACTGGAAGACAGCCAGATCGCAGTCGCCCTGCAACTGGGGTCCGGCGCAAATTACGAATTGCAGAACCTGCGCCGTTCGGTGGTAAACTGTCTGATGCAGGATCCGCGGGTGCAGATCCTCGAAATCGTCTCGCCACTTGCGCCGATGCCCCCGCCGGTGGACGGAACCGCCGGTCGCATGACGCAACTGCGCGAATATCCCAGCTTTCACTTCAGCCGCGCCTTTGATGCGGCGGTCGGGGTGGCGGGGTATAACAGCTTTCACGAACAGGTTCTGGGCGGCATCCCGACGCTTTTCATCCCGAACGAGGCCCCGGAAATGGACAGTCAGTTGACCCGCGCCCATTGGGCCGAGGTGCATGGCCTTGGCCTGTGCCTGCGCGCGCGCCATGGGGTGGGGGCGATCAGAACACAGGTGGCGCGCCTTCTGGATGACGACTTCCGCGCCGCCTGCGCCCTGCGCATGTCGGACCTGCCAGCAGCACAAGGCGCGGCACAGGGCGCGCGCGAGATTGCTGAATTCGTGGCGGATTACAGCAGCATGATCCGCACCGATCGCTGGCCAAAGGACGCCTACCCCAGATGACGACCGACAACCGCCCTCTGGATCGTCGTCTGCTGGTCGTGCTTGCCGGACCGCGCAGCGGATCGAATTTCTTGTGCAGCATTCTCGATGGCGCGCCGGGAATGCTGTCTCTTTCCGAAGTGTTCAACCCGCGCGATATTTTTGGCCTGAACAACCACCCTGCCCTGCACCAGCGTCTGCTGGATCGGTTCGGGTCAGAGGAAAAGCTGCATCACGCCTTTCGCATGACGCCGGAACTGGCAGCTGACGCGCTGATGGCAGAGACAGCAACTGCCCGTCAGGTCATGATCAAGGTGTTTCCAAATCAGGTTCACGGTGCCGCTTTGCGCGCCATTCTGGCCAGGCACGGGGCCGGTGCGATCTTTCTGGTCCGACGCCGGTTGGATCAGTTCATTTCGTTGCACAAGGCCATGTCGCAGGACCTGTGGCATAGCGCCGAGACCACCGACCTGCGCCCTGCCATCGACACCGAACAGTATCTGCGCTGGACGGCGGTGATGGATGAATGGATCAGACAGACCGCCAGAGCCTGCCAGCAGCTCGGGCTGCCGGTTGCCAGCCTGCGGTACGAGCGTGACCTTCTCGACCCGGATCCTGAAAGCCGTGCCCACGCCCTCGCGGCGCGACTGGCGGCGCTGCCCTGCGGCTTCACCCCTCAAACCATTCGCAGGAAATCATTCTTTCGTCGTCAGGACATTTCTGACGATCCCTTCGTCAAAGTGGCTGATGGCACCCGTCTGAAAGAGGACCTCAACGCCAATGGGGTATTGGATCAGGCGCTGAGCGCCATGCAGACGCCGTTTGACCGGACAGAGCCGGGCCCGATGCAACGGCGCAACCGCGAAGCGTCGGCAGACATGGCGACGCATCTGGCGGCGCGGCGGTTCGGTCAGCTGCGCAGCTTGCTGGACAAGGTGGGGTTCGACATTGAGGGCGATCCACGGGTGCCAGCGCCGCTGCGCGATGCGGACCACAGCTTTCGCCACCTGACATTCATCTGCGGCTTGCACCGCTCTGGCACAACGCTGCTTCATGATGCTCTGGCGGCGCGGTTTGACGTGGCCCATCTGATTTCTGCTGACGTGCCACGCCATGAAGGCCAGTTCCTTCAGGATGTCGCCCCGCAGGAACGGCCCTTTGGTGGCCCCGGCAGTTTTGCCTTTCATGCACCGATGTGCCCGGGTCCGGTCGAAGACCCTGCCGAAGCCCAGGTCCTGGCCGACCGGATGTTGAGGACATGGGCCGGCTATGCGACCGATCCGCAGCATCCGCACCTGCTGGAAAAATCACCGCCAAATCTGACCCGGATCGCCTGGTTGCGCAGCCTTTTCCCAAACGCGCGGTTCCTTGTGTTGGTCCGTGACCCGCGCGCCGTGGTGATTGCGACCCGAAAATGGCAACGCCTGCCGGTGGAAACGCTGCTCCTGCATTGGAACGCCGCGCACTGGGCTGCCTTGCGCGCCCTTGATGATGACTGCCTCGTGCTGAGCTACGAGGGGTTTTGTGCCGACCCGATTGCTGCCACGGATCAAGCTGCCGCCTTTTGTGGCATGGTCCCGCGCACGGATCAAAGCGCCAGAGGGTTGCCTGAAATCAAAAGCACAAATGCCGCCTATCTGGCGAGGTTTCCAAAGGACGTGCATTTGTCCCTGCCGTTTCGCACATGGGAGGTTTTGGGCTACGATCTGAGACTTGCCGGGGATGTACCTGCATGAGGTCTTTCGGACGGCCTGAACTGACCCCAGGTCCAGGGCGACAGACCAGCCGCCCCCGGCAACATTCACAGGTTCATCTCGGGGATGCCCGGTTCGATGTGCTTGCCCTCGGGCGTGAATTCCCACTTGGCAGCAGACAGGATGCGGTGGTCGATAAAAGCATCGGTCTGCGTCTGTGCTCTGACGACACGGCGCAGAGACACCACGCTGACGCCTTCTGTCTGATCGCCGTCCGGTGCGTCACCGGCACAGCGCTACCCGGTCCTTGTTGCAGTTTGGTCAAGATGCGCCGGCCGCGCCCTGAACCGGCAGGACGCCGCCCTCATCCTTGAGGGTTCGCAGAACGATCTCGGACCGGACCTGCGAGACATGCGGGTTAGGCAGCAGTTGGCGGTGCAAAAACTCGGCGAATTCGTCCAGATCGCGCACCCGGATGTCAAGGATGTAATCCGCATCGCCCGACACCGAGAACGCCGACCGGATCTGCGGATAGCGGGTCAGGAACCGGGCGAAATCGGTCTCTTTGGTCTGGCCGTGGCTGGACAGGTTGACCCTGACGATGGCCCGCATCCCATAGCCCAGCCTGGTTGCGCTCAGCCGCGCGGTATAGCCCTCGATCACTCCGGCCTGCTCCAGCGCGGCCCGTCTGCGAGAGCACTGAGACGCCGACAGGTTGACCACCTCGGACAGTGCAGCATTGGTCATTGCCCCGTCTTTCTGCAGAGCCACCAAAATTGCAACATCGAAGCTGTCCAGGATCATACCGTGCATCATTTCTATAATATCTGCGCATCCGATGCAAATAACACCCGGTTTAGCGTCATTATGCAAGCCGCTCGCACCGCACCCATGGCAGAATTTCACCAACACGCACCCGCAGGAGGATATCATGGGACCATTTCCGCATCATGGACCAAAGGCCACGATCAGCGCGGCAAACCCCGCAGGCACCGATGGCTTTGAATTCGTTGAATACGCTCATCCCGATCCGGCAGTTCTGGACCGCATTTTCCGGCAGATGGGTTTTGTTCCGGTTGCACGGCACAAGTCAAAGGACATCACCCTGTATCGTCAGGGCGACATCAATTATCTGCTGAACGCCGAGCCGGACAGCCAGGCGTCGCACTTTGTGGCCGAACACGGCCCCTGCGCGCCTGCGATGGCCTGGCGGGTGGTCGATGCACAGGTCGCTCTGAAACGCGCCGTCGAGCTGGGTGCAACCGAGTATACCGGGCCGGGCAAATCCATTGATGTGCCGGCGGTGCATGGCATCGGCGGGTCGTTGCTGTATTTCGTCGATCGCTATGCAGACGCGGGCAGCGCCTATGAGGCTGACTACAACTGGCTGGGCGAAGCCAATCCGAACCCCGAAGGCTTTGGATTTTATTATCTGGACCACCTGACCCATAACGTGATCCGCGGGAACATGGACACCTGGTACAAGTTCTATCACCAGACCTTCAATTTCCGCGAGATCAAGTATTTTGACATCAAGGGCAAGCAGACCGGGCTGGTCAGCCGGGCCCTGACCTCACCCTGCGGCAAGATCCGCATTCCGATCAACGAATCCACCGACGATCACAGCCAGATCGAGGAATACCTGCGCGAATACAAAGGTGAGGGCATCCAGCACATCGCCATTGCCAGCAACGACATCTATGCGGGGACTGACAAGATCGCCGAGGCCGGGATGGCCTTCATGCCCGGCCCCCCCGCCACCTATTACGAGATGTCGCGCAAGCGCGTGAAGGATCACGATGAACCCATCGAGCGGATGCAGAAACGCGGCATTCTGATCGACGGCGAAGGTGTGGTCGGCGGCGGCGAGACCCGCATCCTGCTGCAGATCTTCTCGAAAACCGTCATCGGTCCGATTTTCTTCGAGTTTATCCAGCGCAAAGGCGATGACGGGTTCGGAGAGGGCAACTTCCGCGCCTTGTTCGAATCGATCGAGGAAGATCAGGTCCGGCGCGGCGTGTTGTCCGCTTCACCCGCGGAATGACCCACCCCTGCCCCGGCCGCACAAGGGTGGCCGGGGCACCACCCGACAGGAGCCGCCGATGGCCTGGACCGACTATTCCACCGCCCCCGCACCGGGCACGGCCGTCTGCCCCGCTGACGCGATTACCGGCGTTCTCTCCACGAAGGTTCAGACAGGCAGCGGCAGTTTTCCCCTGTTGATCCTTAGGTCCGGGGGCCAGTTGCGCGCGTTTGTCAACGCCTGCCCGCATCAGTATCTGCCGCTCGACTATCGCAGCGACCGGCTGATGTCGGCAGACGGGACCATGCTGATGTGCAGCGCGCATGGCGCGCGTTTCGATGCCGTCACCGGGGCGGCGGTCGATGGTGCCGATTGTGGTCTGGACCCGGTGCCCATCACCCTGTCGGACGGCATGATCGTCATCGGGCAGCCGTAATCACAGCCGCGATGTGCCGGGCCAGGTTCCGTCGCTTGTGGCCTGCCTGACCGCCGCTGACTGGGTGTGATCCTGCACGATGCGACCATCCGGCCCCCCGGCCAGACGATCCTGCGCGAGGTGCGACTAGGCGACCGAAGCGCCCGTGGTTTCATCACGCTCAATCTTCACCGGCACCGACTTGGCCGCTGGCGTCTTGCTTTCCTCGGCATAGTGCCAAAGCGGGATCAGCGGATTGCACTCGGGAAAATAGGCGGCAATCGTGCCGGGCGGAATGTCGTAGTCGATCACCTGAAACCCCGCCATGCTGCGCGTGATTCCATCGTCAACGGCTGTGGTGATCCGCGCGAAACCGCCTTCGCCGACCCCGGCACGCTCACGGTCCTGCCGGTTCATCATCACAACCATGCGCGACCCGTGGATGCCGCGCAGCCGGTCGGCGTAGCCATAGACAGTGGTATTGAACTGATCGTTGGATCGCAGCGTGATCAGCCGCAACACATTCGGGTCGGTTCCGTCATCAAAGCTGGCGTGCAATGCCTTGGGGATTTTGAAGTTTGCCTTGCCAGACTCCGTCTCCCACCGGCGGTCGCGGGCAGCGACCGGGCGCGGAAAGCCTCCCGGCTGATCCAGCCGTTGATTGAAGTCGCGGAAATCTTTGGGAAAGCAGGCTTCGATTTCATCGCGGACAAGGGCATAGTCCGCCACCCAGGTATCCCACGGCACTGCCGGATTTGCTGGCAAGGTGGCTTTTGCGATGCCAGCCACAATCGCGGGTTCCGAAAGCAGATCTTCACTGGCCGGTTTGTGCTTGCCGCGCGAGGCGTGGATGCAGGTCGTCGAATCCTCCATTGTCACGATCTGCGGCCCGCTTGCCTGAGTATCAATCTCTGACCGGACCATCGTGGGCAAAAGATAGGTGCATTTGCCCGTCACAAGATGGGCGCGGTTGAGTTTTGTTGCAATCTGAACCGAAAGATCCAGATCCCGCCATTTCTCTTCCATCAGACGGCGTTCAGGAATGGCCCGCACAAAGTTGCCGCCCAGCCCGATAAAGGCCCGCACCTTGCCCGCGACAATCGCTTCGCAGGCTTCCACTGTGTTCATCCCGTCCTCGCGTGGCGGCTGAAATCTGTACCGCTCCGCCATCTGGTCCAGCGGCACCAGCGCCACCTTTTCCGCAATGCCGACCGTGCGCTGCCCCTGAACATTTGAATGCCCGCGGATCGGACAGATGCCCGCGCCAGGCCGCCCGATATTGCCGCGCATCAGCAAAAGGTTGATCAGCATCTGCACGGTATCAACGCCCAGCTTGTGCTGGGTGAGACCCATTCCGTAAATCGCAATCACAGATCTTGCATGGCCGTAGACACGGGCCGCATTTTCGAGATCTGCACGGGGCAGGCCACAGGCGGCCAGAATTTCCTCCCACCCGGTGTCGCGCACATTGGCCTCGAACGCCTCAAAGCCGTGCGTGTGTTCCGCAATGAAAGCGTGGTCGAGTATCGGCGCCCCACCTTTGGCCTTGGCCGCGTCATCCCACTCAAGCAGCAGTTTCGCGATGCCCATCATCACCGCGATGTCAGCACCGGCGCGTGGCTGATAGTATTGCGTGGCAATCCGCGTCGGCCTGTTCGTCACCATCTGGCCGGGCCGCTGGGGGTTGACGAACTCTTCCCATCCCCGTTCCCGCAACGGGTTGAACACAATGATCGGCACATCCCGCTCCCGCACCTTTTGCAGATTGTGCAGCAACCGGGGCGAGTTGGTGCCCACGTTCTGACCAAACGACAGAATGCAGTCGGTCTTCTCGTAATCCTCCAGCAAAACCGTCCCCACCGGGGTGCCAATGCTTTGCGGCAGGGCGACCGAAGTGGTCTCGTGGCACATGTTGGAACTGTCTGGCAGGTTGTTGGTGCCGTAAAGGCGCGCAAAAAGCTGATACATGAACGAGGTTTCCAGCGCAGCACGGCCAGAGGCATAGAAAACAACGCTGGCGGGGTCATAGCCCTGCAGCCGCTGCCCGATTTCGGAAAAAGCCGCTTCCCAGCTGATGGGCAGGTATCTGTCACTTGCCGGATCATAGCGCATCGGCTGGGTCAGGCGGCCCTGATCTTCCAGATCGAAATCCGACCATTCCAGCAGGTCTGAAACGGAATGTTGCGCGAAAAATGCTGGCGTCACCCGCTTTGATGTCAGATCCCAGAATGTGGCTTTGGCCCCATTTTCACAAAACTCGGCGGCATGTGGCTTTGCTGGTTTGGCCCAGGCACAACTGGTGCACATATAGCCGCCGGTCTTGTTGTGATCCCGCATCAGGCTTGCACTGGCGTGAACTGCACCCTGTCCGGTTGCATGACTGACCAGCGATTTGACGGACCCCCATCCTCCGGTCGGGCTTCGATAGGGTGTGTAACGCAGCTTTTCCGCCATATGATCCTCCTGTTGTTGCCAGACCCCCGGATACTGGCCAAGGGGCTGGCGGCAGCGGCAAACCAACATAGCCATTTCGGCAAGCCGCCACCGCCAATCTCCGGAAATGCCCGGCGCTATCGCCTGACGGGGCGCATCAGGCCGCGCGGCGGTTGTGGCGGCCCTCTTTCACCTCTTCGATGATCTTGGCGCAAAAGGCGTCAAGGTCTGACGGGTTGCGGGATGTGATCAGGCCCTGATCTGTCACGACCGCGCTGTCCTCCCACACGCCCCCGGCATTCTGCACATCGGTACGGATCGAGTTATAAGAGGTGACCTTGCGCCCCTTGATGACGCCCGCCTCGATCAGCAGCCATGGCGCATGGCAGATCGCCGCCACGACCTTGCCAGAGTTGAAGAAGTCGCGCACAAAGCTGACCGCAGTTTCGTCAGCGCGCAGGATATCCGGGTTTATCTGGCCACCGGGCAGGACCAGCGCGTCGAAATCATCGACCTGCGTTTCGGCAAGCGTCTGGTCCACGTCGACCGGTTGCCCCCAGTCTTTTTTGTCCCATCCCTTGATGCTGCCGCTTTTCAGCGACACCACGCTGACACGCGCGCCCGCCGCACGCAGCTGGCGCAACGGCTCCATCAACTCTGACTGCTCAAATCCGTCAGTGGCCAGAATTGCGATCTTTGCTTGCGAAATATCGGTCATGGTTTTTTCCTTTTCTGATGTCCGGAATCGTGCCACCGGCATTCACGCAGGTCATTGAAGGCCGTGACTGGCCATCTGCCCGTCGCCCGCAGCACAAACCGTTCTGTGACTCCAAAAGAACAAGGCAGAAGCCCTAAGGTTCCAGCCACAAGACAACTTGGGCGGCAGGGGGGACGTGGCCGGCTTCATCGCGCCGATCAGCCGTCTGTCCGAACACAGCGCCGAGGTCGCGAAAAGCAAAGAGGCGGTCCGGTCGCTGGACTCTGCGACAGCCTTCACGCCAGCAGACCGGGATGGCCGCGATTATCGCGCCCTGCCCCGCCCCCCGACAAGAGCATGCCTGAAAATCTGCGCGCCTCGAATGAAGGGCTGCAGCAGGCAGGTCAGCAAATGTCTCAGGGTTTTCAGCTTTGCTCCTCGATGAGCCTCGCCTCCCGCGCGGGATTGAAATTGTCCGCATGTGCCGCCGCAAAGGCGGGGTGATCGGCGCAAACTGCACAAACGGCTGAGATGCGCGGCAAGTGGTCAGTTGCCACCCCCCACCGCGCGGCGTTGTAAAGCTGCGGGATCAGGACGCAGTCGGCCATGCCGGGGGAGCCGCCGTGGCAGAAGGGGCCCGGTGTTGATGCCAGCATCGCCTCGACCGCAGTCAGGCCACGGGCGATGTTGTCGCGGTTCCAGACGGCGCGCGCCTCCGGTCCGGCCAGCGCCTCGACCCGGGCCAGAACGGCCAGATTTGACACCGGATGGATCTCGCAGGCGATAGCCAGCGCCACGGCACGGGCCTGCGCACGCGCAAAGACACCCTCTGGCAGCAGGCGCGGCACCGGACGCGTGTCATCAAGATATTCCAAGATTGCCAGCGATTGAGTCAGGCGCACCCCGTCAATCTCCAGCACCGGCACCAGTCCTTGCGGGTTCACAGCCAGATGATCCGGGCCGTTCTGATGGCCCGCCACCAGATCGACCGGCACACGATCATAGGCGATGCCCTTCAGCGCCAGAGCGATCCGCACGCGCCACGAAGCCGAAGACCGCCAGTAGTCATGCAGCCGCACGGTCATGGCCGGGTGGCCAGGATGCGCGCCATGCTGGGACGGGACCCAACCCGGAACCCAAAGCCCTGCGCAAAGCCGCAAAGATCGAGCTCACCGCCGTTCCAGATTAAAGTGAGGGGTGCGCCGTTCACGGCGACCGGCACTGCGTCAGCCATCCGGCTGCGCGGGCGGTGATGCGTCATCTAAGCCTCGCTCATCATATGCAAAGGTTGAAAAGTTGAACGGTCAGATGAAACGAATAGCCGATATTGTTACGTTTGCAACAAAAAATCAGAGGCCGTCGGGCCCACCCCTTCGTTTCACCCCTCCGCCATACGAGAACCGTGGTCCTCCTTTGTGACATCAATTCCGCGCATGGCCATGCGAAGTCACAGTGCGCTGAAAGGGAAGACAGTCACCAGCAGCTGTGACGGATAAGGCAGGGCCGCGTTGCAGGGGCAGACCGAGCCGATTGCAGCACTGCTGGGTCAGTCGCCCTGCGGTGCGGCTTTACTCAGCTTGCGCAACAGGGCGACCAGCGTGTCCGCATCGTCACGGCCAAGCGCCGCGCGCAGCTGACGGTCAAAGCTGACGGCAAGCCCCCCCAGTTCGGCGAAAATGTCCCGCCCTTTTTCTGTCAGCGACAGGACTTCGGCCCTCCGGTCAGTCTGGCTTGGGATGCGGGTCAGCAGCGCGTCCTGTTCCAGCGCGGCGACGGCGCGGCTGACCTTGGTTTTCTCGACATGGCTGATCACGCAGATGTCACGCGCGGTCATTGCGCCAAACTTGCCCAGATTGGCAAGCACCCGCCATTGTGTACGGGTAAACCCATAGCGGTCACGATAGGCAGACTGAAACCCGTGTGACGTGGCCTCTGCGGCCTGATTCAGCAGATAGGGCAGGAACTGCTCAAGATCAAAATCGGCGTTCGGGTCTGTCATTGTCTGCGAAAGGCCTTGTTCAGCACGGGTGTCCAGTATGACACAAGACATCCGGACAAGTCACCCCGGAGGCGTCATGCAGTCAGGAGGAGCAGCCTGAATTGCAGCTTGGTGTCGCGTTCACGCTGATGCCCCGCCCCAGGATCTGCCGGAACCGCTGACCTGTATCACCGGCATGCGCACAATAACCACGGCGGGCGATGTGAACACGGGGATTCAGTCACAGGCGACCTAGCGCCTTGCAGATCACTCGCCAGCGCCTGTGCACTACACCCCAAGTTGTTGATCCAGCGTGTCAAAAGCCTTCTGGAAAACATTGCCATGCACATTCGGAATCAGTTCCAGATCATCCTGCGGCGCGGCAACCCAGTCTGCCGTCCAGACTGCGAAGGTATGGCCAGTGTCGGTCACCGGATAAAGCTGCGCGCCCGCGTGATAGTTCAGCCAGGGCATCGGGCTTTTGAGAATGCGGTAGCGAAAGGCGTGGTCCCGGTCCGAGAGCCAGGTCAGCTGTTCGTGCAGCTGCCCCTCCCCGAAGATGAAATCACGCACACCCGACACTTTGTCGGGCCGGACACCGCCGATCATCTCCATCTGCGGAATGTCGTCGTGCCAATGCTTCATCCCGGCGAAATCGCGCATCCTTTCCCAGACCGCCGGCAAGGGGGCGTGGATCACACTGGAGGTGAACACCTTGGCCGGGCGCAGGCCCTGCCAGCGGTGCACATAGGCAGGCTGCGCACCGTGCTTTGCGACATGTCCTGCCAAGGCCTTCAGCCCACCGGCAAAGACCGCCTCTGAAATCAACGCCGAGTATTTGCCCTTGTCCGCCGCGGCCTCATCAAACGAGGCCCACCAGCGCACAAAGGTTTTGTCACCGTTGGTAACGGGGATCAGGTCCAGTGTGGCAAGATAGTTTTCGACCGGAAAGGCAGGCGTTTCAAAATTGTAGGCCAGTCGATAGCGGCTGTCGTCCAGCTCCAGCAGCCGTTCGCGGACAAAGGTGCCATCCCCAAGTGTAAAGGCGCGGATGCAGCCGACGCTGTCGGCATCGCGCCCGTCTTCGATGGCGCTGTCACGCACGCCGGGGTTCCAGACCGGCAGACCGTTGAAATCGCGCAGCACCGCCCAGAGGGTTTCAACCGGCGCGTCGATAATGGTGGTGGCAAGGGCCTCGGCCATGGTCATGCTCCTGTCAGAACGTCAGCGCCTTGAAGGCGCGGGTGGTTTCGGCCAAAGCCGTCTCGGTCGGCAGCCGCTCCATCGAGCTTGCGCCGTAAAAACCGTGGCACAACTTGGTCTGGCGCAGAACGTATTCCGCATCCTGGGGTGTGGCAATCGGCCCGCCGTGACAGATCACCAGGACATCGGGCCGCACCTTGCGCGCCGCTTCGGCCCAAAGGTCGATGTCGCGCACGCAATCTTCCAGTGAGCGGACGGTTTCCGCCCCGATTGCCCCGCCCGAGGTCAGGCCCATGTGCATCACCAGAACATCTGCCCCGGCCAGCGCCATTTCATGCGCCTCATCGGCGCTGAACACATAAGGCGTGGTCAGCAGATCGCGGGCGTGGGCCATGCGGATCATGTCAATCTCAAGGCTGAAGCTCATTCCGGTTTCTTCGAGGTTCTGCCGGAAGATCCCGTCGATCAGACCAACAGTGGGAAAGTTCTGCACCCCGGCAAAACCCATCGCCTTCAGCTTGTCCAGGTGCGGCCCCATAAGCAGAAACGGGTCGGTGCCGTTCACCCCGGCCAGAACCGGGGTGTGCCGCACCACCGGCAGCACCTCGCGCGCCATATCAAGCACAATCTCGTTCGCGTTGCCATAGGCCAGCAGCCCGGCCAGCGATCCGCGTCCGGCCATGCGGTAGCGGCCGGAGTTGTAGATGACGATCAGGTCAATGCCCCCCACCTCTTCGCTTTTCGCCGACAGGCCGGTGCCCGCACCGCCACCGATGATCGGGATGCGGTTCTCGGCCATGGTGCGGAATTTCGCCATGATGGTGCCGCGGTCGCGGTGGTTGTGAACGGCGTGTGTCATGCGGTCATCCTGCGGATTTCGGCGGCCATAGCTGCGGCAAAGGCCGGGTCGTTGATAGGAAGGGGAAGTTCTGTCAGGCGTCGGTGGCCGGTCACGCGATAGGTCTTGCGGATGGCTTCGAACAAGGCGGCATCGGCCTTGGGGTCGTGAAACGGCATTCCCGGCACGGCGATGGCGGAAACACCCCCAAGCGGCAGGAACAGCGACACCGGGCCATCGCACAGGTTCAGCCGCTCTGCGATGAATGTGCCGATGGCGGTGTTTTCCTCTGGCGTGGTGCGCATCAGCGTGACCTGCGGATTGTGGACCAGAAACTGCCGCCCGGCGAACGTCTCGGGCACTGTGTCGCGCGCGCCGAAATTCACCATATCCACCGCGCCGACCGACCCGACCCATGGCAAGCCGGTGCGGGCGGGGGCGCCATAACGGTCGGCGGTGCAGGGCATGACGCCGCCGACCAGATAATCCGCTGCCTCGGTCGCCGTGACATCCAGCAGCGCGGACAGCAGACCGGATTCGGCCAGCTTTTCCATCGCCGCACCGCCGGTGCCGGTAGCATGGAACACATAGGGCTCGAAATCATCGCCCAGCAGCTTGCGCAAATGGGTTACGCATTCCGTCGTCACCCCAAACATGGTGATGCCCAGCCCCGGCGGATCAGACCCGGCCTCTGGCACCGGGTTCAGCGCCATTCCGGCGGCGGCATGAGCGGCATTCCCGATCACCCGGCGGCTGATCGCGTTCAGCCCGGCAATATCGGTGACGGAATAGACCATGCCCAGATCGCTGGCACCGACATAGGGGGCCACCTGCCCCGAGGCGACGGTCGACACCATCAGCTTCGGCACCCCAACCGGCAGCGCCCGCATGGCCTGGGTGACAAGCGCGGTATTGCCCGACCCGCCCAGTCCCAGCACCGCGCCGATATCTGCGCGCGCCAACAGCCAATGGCTCAGGGCCTCGGCCATCGCGGCCACCGCTTGCCCACGATCGGTTCCGCCCAGCACCGCCCCGACCCCGTCGGGATGGCAGGCCGCCACCTCGGCGGCGCTCACATCTGGGGCAATTCCCGGCACACCGGTGCCGACATCGACCAGCACCGCCTGCGCGCCCACGGCACGGATGCGGTCGCAGGCATAGGTCAGTTCGGCCTCTTTGATGTCGCAGGTTCCGATGACGTAGACAGCTCTAGTGCCCATGGCTCACCCCCAGATAACGGTTTTGCATCGTACGGTCAGCGGCCAGATCGGTGCTGGCAACCGTGGCGGCGATCCGGCCCGTCACCATGATCGCCACCTGATCCGACACGGCGGTCGCCACCCGCAGGTTCTGTTCGATCAGCAACAGGCCCATGCCTTCGGCAGCGATACCGCGCAGCACCTCGATCAGGTGATCGACGATCACCGGGGCCAGCCCTTCGGACGGCTCGTCCATGATCACCACTTTCGGGTTCATCAGCAGCGCGCGCGAGATGGCCAGCATCTGCTGCTCACCGCCCGAAAGCTGGTCACCGCCATTGCGCCGCCGCTCGGCCAGTCGCGGGAAGGTGTCGTAGATCCGGTCGATGGTCCAGGCCGGGCTGCCGTTTTGCGCCACCAGCAGCAGATGTTCATGCACCGACAGCGATGGAAACATCCGCCGCCCCTGTGGCACCAGCGCGATGCCGCTGCGGGCGATGCGCCCGGTGCCCAAGCCCATCACCTCGGCCCCGTCCAGTTTTACGCTGCCGCTGGCCGCCACCATGCCCATCAGCGCTGAACACATCGTGGTTTTGCCCATGCCGTTGCGGCCCACAACCGAAAGCGGCTTTCCCGCCACCGCAAGGTCGATGCCTTGCAGAATGGTGGCCCGCCCGAGGCTGACCCTTAGATCACGGATATCAAGCTGCGCGGCCATCAGTGCCCCCCGCCCAGATAGATCGCCTGAACCACCGGGTCATCGGCAATGCGGTCGGGGGTGTTTTCGACCACCACTTTGCCATCCTTCATCACGGTGACCATATCGGCATTGGCCAGCGCCACATCCATGTCATGTTCGATCAGCACCAACGTCAGATCGCGCGGCAAGGACCGGATCAGCGCAATCAGCTCGGGCCGTTCAGCAGCCGAAAGCCCCGCCGCGGGTTCATCCAGCATCAGCAAGCGCGGCGCGCCCGCCAATGCCATCCCGATTTCCAGCTGGCGGCGTTGACCGTGCGATATGGCATCAACCTGCGTATCCAGCAGCGCGGACACCCGGACCCGTTCGGCCAACGTGCGGGCGCGCGCCACATCAGCATCGTTTTTCCCGGCTTTGAGCAACGAAAACCGCCCCTTTCTTGCACCGCGTACCGCCAGATACAGATTTTCCAGCACCGTCAGCCCGGAAAACAAAAGCGAGGTCTGATAGGTCCGCCCGATCCCCAGCCGTGCGCGCTGATGCGGCTTCAGGCGCGAGATATCCTGCCCGAACAGCTGGATGCTGCCCGAGGTGGGCGGGTAATCCCCGCAGATCGTGTTGAACAGCGTGGTCTTGCCCGCTCCGTTGGGGCCAAGAACCGCCCGCCGCTCGCCCTGACGGATCCGCAGTGTCACATCGCTGACCGCCGCCAGCGCGCCAAAGCTGCGGCCGACGCCCGTCAGCACCAGGGCATCCGTATCAGCGGCCATGGGGGAATGTGGTGTCATCAGAACTTCCATTCGCAAAATCCCCGCCCCGGACAAACCGGGGCGGGCAAGGCCCGGATCAGTTGACCGGCGGGCAGTCAGGGTTGTCACGCGACGGCGACCCAAGGGCGAGGAATTCCTCAGTCGGCATGCCCATGGTCTGGCTGACGCCTTCGGTCCGGCCAAAGGCCTGCGTGCGCATGGTGCCGCCGTCGTCCACGATGCGGGTCAGGTAGATGTCGGAAATCGCCTGACGGTTTTCATCCAGCTTCACATTGGCGCCCATCGGGTTGGTGAACTCGATATTGGCCAGGGCAGTCTGGAACGCCGCCTGATTGTCCGACAGATCGCCGCCCACCTCTTCCAGCGCTTTCAGGGCTGCGATGGTGTTGGTGTAGTAGTTGAACGCATGGATCGACGGCGAGTCAAAGCCGTCGGGCCAGCGGGTGCGGTAGGCGTCAACAAAGGCGACCCATGCCGGATCGTCATTCATGTCGGCAATCGGGCCAGCGGCCACCATACCCTCCATCAGCCGCTGGTGCGGGCCGCGCGCCGACAAAAGCGTCTGGTCGGCCGTGATAGAGCCGCCGATGATCGGCAGATCGCCCCCGACTTCGGCATATTGCGTCAGAAACGCCAACGCATCGGTGCCGCCCTGAATCAGCAGAACTGCATCGGCATCTTCGGGAATCTGCGCGATGATCGACGAAAAATCGGTGGTGTTCAGCGGCGACCACAGCTTGGTCACCGCTCCGCCCAAGGCGCAGTATTCATGCATGAAGCCGAACACCTGCGCATAGGGAAAGGCGTAGTCGGCGGCGACCAGCGCCACATGCTCTGCGCCCATGTCGGTATAGGCATGGGTGCCAAGACCGGCCATCCACTGCGTGCCTTCGGTGCTGAACCGGAAGAAGTTCGGCGACGGGTCGCGCAAGGTGGTATCCGCCGCACCCGACGAGCCGTTGATGATGGTCTTGCCTTGCAACGTGCGGGAATAGTCGCGCAGTGCAATGCCCTCAGCCCCGGACAGCGGGCCGATGATGATGTCGACATTGTCCTGTTCGATCAGCTTGCGGGCGCGGGCAAGGGCAACATCGGGCGTGGCATCCGAAGATTCGCGGATCCACTCGATCTTCTTGCCCCCGACGGTGTAGTCGATCTCTTCAAACGCCATTTCCATGGTGCGATAGGCGTCCTGCCCGCCGGTGGCAAACGGGCCTTCCAGCGTGGTGATCGACCCGATGCGGATAACGTCCTGCGCCATGGCCTGTGTGCCGGACAGCGCAAGAAACAGCGCCGTTGTGCCCATCGCCCAGGCGGTCTTTCTCTTGTGTGGTGATGTCATTGTTCTCTCCCTTTTGGTCCGGCGCTCCTCCGCGCCTTCCGTTCTGTGTGCGACCCTTGATGCGGGACCGGGGGCAAGGTCGCGGCACCCCCACCCGGCGTCGGCGCGGGTGTCAGCTTTCCCCGGCCGGAATACTGGCTGCTTTAGCGGTGCGCGATTTGCCGCCCGCCCGTGTGACCAGCCGGTTTGCCAATCCCAGGATCCCGTCTGGCGAGATCACGACGATGATCAGAAACACCATGCCGATCAGTGTGTTAAAGCGGTCATGCCCGATGATCGACGCGGCGAAGGTATCCATCACCGCATAAATCAGCGCACCGATGAAGGCGCCCAGCGGATGCCCCAGACCGCCGATCACTGCCATGACCAGCACCGCCACGGTGGGCCATAGCCCGATGGAGCTGGGCGTGATGCCGATGTTGTAAAAGGTGATCAGAACCCCGCCGCACCCCGCGATGAACCCTGCCAGCGCAAAAGCCGCAATCCGGTGCAGCGCCACGTTGAACCCGATGGCCGAGGTCCGGCGCGCCGAGTCGCGGATCGCCTGCAACGCCAGCCCGAACGGGGTGCGCACCACATACAGCACCAGCAGATACAGCAGCACCGCCACGGTCAGCGTCACCAGATAGAACACGGTATGGGTGCGGAATGGCATACCGAAGATCTCGGGCCCGACGATGTTGCGGATGCCTTCATAGCCGCGGAACCATTCGGAGTTCGATTGCGCAAACAGGCTGAACCCCACGGCCAGCGCCAGCGTGATCATCAGCAGGTAAATCTCGCGTGTGTTTACCGCGATCAGCCCGACCAGCGCGCCGGTCAGCGTGGCCATCAGCACGGCAAGCGGGATCGCAACGCCGTAAGGCATTGCCAACGGCCCCAACGGAATGGCCGTGGGGGCCATCATGGCAACGGCATAGCCCGCCACCCCCGCCAGCATGGTCTGCGCCAGCGAAACAAAGCCGCCATATTGCGCCAGAAACGTCAGCGACAGCGCCACAATGCCATAGGCCAAAGCGCGGCCCAGGATGTTCGCCAGCCAGAATTGCGGCACAATCAGCGGCAATGCCAGCAGCAGCAGCACCCCTGCCCCGGTCATCAGCCAGTGCCGCCTGCTCATCATGATCATACCGGCTTCCTTCCCATCAGACCCTGAGGGCGCACGGCCAGCACGGCAGCCATGATCACAAAGGTCAGGATCACCGAATAGGTCGGGAACAGCACCTGCCCCCATTGTTCGGCCAGCCCGATCAGGATGGCCCCCAGTGCGGTGCCACCAATCGACCCCATGCCGCCGACAATGACCACCACCAGCGAGATCAGCAGAAACCGCGCATCCACCCCCAGCGCCATCGGCTGAGCCGTGGCACCGATCACGCCACCCAGACCGGCCAGACCGGCCCCGAGCGCAAACACCGTGACGGCGATCAGCGGAACATTCACGCCACAAGCGGCCAGCATCTGCCGGTCATCCACCCCGGCGCGCACCATGATGCCCAGTCGCGTCTTGTTCAGCAGCAGCCACAGCCCCACGCCCACCGCAATGGCCAGCGCCACCTGAAACAGCCGGAACACCGGATAGCGCCCGATGCCGGGCACCTGAACCGGACCGAACAGGATATCGGGGGCAAAGAACTGAAACGGGCTGCCGCCGAAATGCGCCAGCAGCTGATCTGCAAAGATGATTGACAGGCCGATTGTCACCAGCGCCTGCCGCAGCTCCTGCCCCTGCATCCAGCCCAGAAAGACCACCTGCATCGCCACGCCCAGCACTGCAACCGCCACAATCCCGGCCAGAATTGCGATGAACCATGCATAGGGAAACCAGCTGTCCGAGGCATAAAGCGGCTCGAACACGGCGAAACCGACATAGGCCCCCACCATATACAGCGCGCCATGCGCCATGTTGACGGTGCGCATAAGCCCGAAGATCAGCGAAAAGCCACTCGCCACGATGAAGTAAAGCGCGGCCAGCGTCAGCCCGTTGAGCGTGACGGTAAGTATGAACTGAAGCGACAATGGTTCCTCCCGTGGCATCCCCGGCGCTTGTGGTCTCTCTCTCCCCGCGCGGCGATGGCCAGTGCTGTCGTCGTTGTCATCAGATCATTGCAGCCATAGCGCGCGACGGCCACTGGCTAATCCGGGCCGGTTTGGGTAAAATCGGGTAATCTTTGAAAAGGTGAACACCCGTGTCCGTCAGGGATGACCTGCTGATCCGCACTGCACCCCTTCCCCGCCCGAACCCCGGCGAATCGTCGCCAGCCTGGGTTCTGGCCCCCTGGCTGACCGCGCTGCCGGTGCAGGGACGCGACCTGCTGGCCCTGTTGCCGGTGCTGGATGTGAACACGCTGAGCTTTGCCGCTTTGCGGGCCTTGCCCGCCGGATCAGAACCGCAGGCGATTGCCGCCCTGTTCTGCGCCGACCCGTTCCTGCGGGTCCGCGATGCGGTGCAGATCCTGCGGGCCGCAGGCATCCGCCGGGTGACGAACTTCCCCACGATCCAGATCATCGACGGCACGGCGGCACATGGCTTTGACAGCGCCGGGCTGGGCGTACAACGCGAGGCAGATGTGCTGGGGGAATGCGTGCGGGCGGGGTTTGAGGTGACCGGTTTTTGCACATCTGCCGAAGCCGGCGCGCTTCTGGCACGGCAGGGTGTCACTGCGCTGGTGCTGCACCCCGGACCCGCCGCGACTGACTGGCGGATGCGGGCCGCTGCGGGGCATGAGGCCGCAGGCGCGCTGCGCTCGTTGCGACACCTGACCGATCTGCCGGTGCGGCTGATGTGGCCTGATGGCTACGGTCCGGAACTTGATGCCGCGCTTGCGCTGGCTGATGGCCGGGTCAGGTATGCCTGACCGCTATTCCAGCAGGCCCGCCCGCCGCATCTTGTTGTAAAGCGTCTTGCGCGACACCCCCAGAAACGCCGCTGTATCGCCCCGGCGGAACCGGTTGCGTCGCAGGGCATCCAGCAGCCAATCGCGTTCCGTCATCGCCTGCGGAATCTCTTGTTCTGCCACGCCAGCGGCAGATGACCCTATCGCGGCTGCCATCGCCGCTGATCCGATAACCAGGCCCTTGGTATTCACCGCCGCCCGCTCAATCACGGCACGCAATTCGGGGATGTTCCCCGGCCAGCCCTGCGCCAGCAACAGCCGGTAGCCAGCCGCCGATATCCGACGCTGCTGCGCCCGTCCGGCCCCCAGCAAGGAAAGGATATGGCGCGCCAGTGCCGGAATATCCTCGGGCCGGTCGCGCAGTGGGGCAATGTCGATGCGTCCTGGCTCCATCCGCTGTGCCAGCGCCGGGTCCAGTGTCATCCCGCCATTGCCCGGCGGCTGCTTGATCAGCACCACCCGCGCCGCCTCTGCCCCGCCTGCGCTTGTTGGCTGGTGCGTCGCCTGCTCCAGCCAATCGGCCAGTCGGCGTTGTACTGCAACCGGCAGCGCGTCGGCGCGATCGATCACCACAGTTGCGCCCAGCCTCGCAAGCATTGCCCGACGGGTCGGACCCGCGCCGAACAGCATGGCCTCTGCCTCGTCACCCACTCCGGTCGCGCGCAGGGTCAGCAGCGGCCCCTGCCGTTCTGACAAGGCATGCAAACCGCGCGCCAGTGCCCCGCGCCCCAGCCCGGCGGCACCGCTGATCAGGACCGGCATGCTGGTCCGCGCCAGCCGCAACGCCTGATCCAGAACAGAGAGCACAAATTCCGATTGCCCCACAACGCCGGTGATCCTGGCTGCGCGCAGCAATTCACGTGATTGCGCGCTGTCGGATTGCCGTAGCAGGTTGAACGCCTTGAACGCCGATGTCCGCTCCGTCACCGAATGCTCCAGCGGTACGCGGTCAAGCGTGGAGCCGCCGACGTAGCCATCGGCCCGTGCCTCTTCACACACGCGGAACATGTCGTCCGGGCTGATGATCGGCCCGCCTTCGACAAAGCAAAGTGTCTCCGGCGCACGGCTGCGGACCGAGGCAAAGATCCGCCTCGCCCGGTCGGCGGCCTCGGATATGGTGAAACTCTGCGCGACCGAAAGGACGCCGCCGGCATTCCAGCCAAAGTTCAGGCAGATCATACCGACCCCGGCATCAACAAGCTGGGCGATCTCGTTCCGGGTTTTGCCATAGCCAAACGTCATCAGACCGGCCTGTTGCGCCAGTGCCAGCATCTGTGCCTCGCGCGCAAAGCCGATGCCCGCCTGTTCCAGCAACTGGCGGAAGCGCCCGTCAAAGTGGATGGCTGAGGGGAAATTTGCGATGCCATGATAGCCCGCCGCAACAGTCTGCTCCACCAACCGTTCCGGGCTCATCGCCGGGTCAAAGCAGGATGCGCCGAACAGCACCGGCACTGAAACACGATCCAGGATCTCACGTCGGGCAAAGGTGTCGGTAAAACTGTTGGCATCGCCGATCGGCAAAAGTGCCGCAACCGAAGCCGCGCCCATCACCCGGTATCGCCCGGCGTTCAGCGCCAGCAGAAAATCAGCACCGCCGCGCACTGCCGCCTCTGCCGTCATACCGATACCAATGGCCCCGCCCACCAGAAGCGCGCCGCCTCCGCCAGATTTTGGGAACAGGTCTTTTGGTGCAGATGTCATGGAAAACCAATAGCAGAAGAAAGCTGCCCCGTCCTGCTTTGACACTGATCTTTCACCCGGTTGCGATCAGAGTCCGGTGGTTCTATGCGCGGTTCGGCGCAGGTTAGGAAATCGCCCGACGCGCAGAGCTTCATCTCGTGCCAAGGCCCGCGCGGATCTCTGGGTCAAAGTGCTGCCACTGCTCACAGGTGCGTTCAGCCATGGCGCGCCGGTTGCCTGAAGGTGCGGGGTGGCAAGCGGCGCATCCCGGATTGCCAGCCGCCGCTTGAGGCGCAGGCAAACGGCGCGCGGCAGTTGCCGCGCGCCGCCCCGGGCGAAGTCGCAAGTCTCTGCCGCCCGCCGGTCCAACGGGCCGGATTTCCGCTCTACAGGCCGCCGAAATGGAAGGCCTTGGTTTCGAGATATTCTTCAATCCCCTCCTGCGCGCCCTCACGGCCGAGGCCAGAGGATTTGACGCCTCCAAAAGGCGAAACCTCATGGCTCAATGCGCCGGTGTTCAGGCCGACCATGCCAAATTCCAGTGCTTCTCCAAAACGGAAGGCACGGGCCATGTCGCGCGTGTAGAAATAGGCGGCCAGACCAAAGGGTGTGCCATTCGCCAGTGCCAGCGCTTCGGCTTCGGTTTCAAAGCGAAAGATCGGGGCAACCGGCCCAAAGGTTTCTTCGCCCGCCAGACGCATGGCGGGATGTGCCCCTGTCAGAACCACAGGATCGGCATATTGCGCAGGCAAGCTGCGGGGTTGCGTAACGCGGGTGGCACCTTTCGCAAGGGCATCGGCCACATGGGCGTTGATCTTGTCGGTCGCGGCGGTGTTGATCATCGGTCCGACGGACACATCGGCCTGGGTCCCGGGGCCAACTTTCAGCGCATCCACTTTTGCCGCCAGCGCGGCCACAAAGGCATCGTGGATGCCGGACTGCACCATGATCCGGTTGGCGCAGACGCAGGTCTGCCCGCCGTTGCGGAACTTCGACACCATCGCGCCTTCGACTGCCGCGTCCAGATCGGCATCATCAAAGACAACAAAGGGCGCGTTGCCGCCCAGCTCAAGGCTCATCCGCTTCAGCGTCGGCGCGCATTGCTCGGCCAGCAGGGCACCCACCCGGGTGGATCCGGTAAAGCTGAGTTTGCGCACGACGGAGCTTGCGGTCAGCGTCGCACCGATGACCTCGGGTCGCCCGGTCAGAATGTTGAGCACGCCCGCAGGAATACCGGCGCGTGCCGCAAGCACGGCAAGCGCCAGCGCGGAATAGGGCGTGAAGTCTGACGGCTTGACGACCATCGTACAGCCCGCCGCCAGCCCCGGCGCCACCTTGCGGGTGATCATGGCAATCGGGAAGTTCCAGGGTGTGATGATGGCGCAGACGCCGACCGGCTCTTTCATCGCAAAGATCTTCTTTCCCGCCACCGGCGACGGGATGATCTTGCCATTGATCCGCCGCGCCTCTTCGGCAAACCAGCGGACGAAGCTGGCGCCGTAAGCCACCTCGGTGCGCGATTCAGACAGCGGCTTGCCCTGTTCCGCCGTCAGGATCTGCGCGAGGTCTTCGGTGTTCTCCAACATCAGCTGATACCAGCGCATCAGGATATCGGCGCGTTGTACATGGGTCCGGGCACGCCAGCCTGCCATGGCACGTTCGGCGGCGGCGATGGCGGCGGTTGTCTCTTCGGCGGTGCAGTCCGGCAGCTGGCCCAGCACATCGCCCGTGGCCGGATTGGTCACATCCAGCTCTGACCGGGCCAGCCATTGGCCGTCAATCAGCGCAGCGTTGCGGAACAGGTCGGGGTCATGCAGCTTGATCATCATTCCTCCAGCGCGGCCAGAATTGCCGCCGTGATTTCATCGGTAGACTGTCGGCCGGGGATCGCGCCGATGCCCCTGGCGGTGGTTGCCTCGACCGCCGCCATGACCGACTGCGCGGCGGCCTGTTCGCCCAGATGGTCCAGCATCATCGCGGCGGACCAGATGGCCGCAACCGGATTGGCAATGTTGCGCCCGGCGATATCGGGCGCAGAGCCGTGCACCGGCTCGAACATCGACGGCCCCGATCCGTCGGGGCAGATATTGGCCGAGGCCGCAAAGCCAAGCCCGCCCTGAATGGCGGCCCCCAGATCGGTCAGAATGTCGCCGAACAGGTTCGAGGCGACAATGACATCCAGTGAAGCCGGTGCCATCACCATCCGCGCCGCCATTGCGTCAATGTGCATGTGCGAAACGATGACATCGGGATAATCCGCCGCCACCCTGCGGGTCATTTCATCCCAGAACACCATGGTGAATTTCTGCGCATTCGATTTGGTGACAGAGGTGACGTGCCGCCTGCGTGTCATCGCCTGATCAAAGGCAAAGCGCAGGATGCGTTCCACCCCAGCCCGGGTAAAGACCGAGGTTTCCACTGCGACTTCGTTCTCCCGCCCCTGATGGACCCGCCCGCCCGCACCGGAGTATTCGCCTTCGGTATTTTCGCGGATGCACAGGATGTCGAATGCGGTCGCTTTCAGCGGCCCCTCGACCCCCGGCAGCAGCCGGTGCGGGCGGATGTTGGCATATTGGTTGAACGCCTTGCGGATCGGCAGCAGCAGCCCGTGCAGCGACACCGAGTCGGGCACCGTATCCGGCCAGCCGACCGCCCCCAGAAAGATGGCATCAAAGCCACGCAGGGTTTCGATGCCATCCGCTGGCATCATGGCGCCGGTCTGCAGATAGTGGTTGCACGACCAGGGAAAGGACTGCGACCGGATGGCAAAGCCATGAACGCGGGCGGCGGCCTGCACCACGGCCATTGCGGCATCGGTCACGTCCACGCCGATCCCGTCTCCGGGGATCAGGGCCAGATTGTGGGTCTTCATGGCAGTCTCCTTGCGTGGTCCGGGCGGGGTGGGTCAGAAATCTGAAACCTTGCCCCATTGGCTCTGACTGAACCGGGACAGGCGATAGGCCTTGGTCTCGGCGATGGGCTGGCGGCCCAGCAGCATGTCGGCAATCAGATGGCCGACGCCCGGACCGATGCCAAAACCGTGGCCCGACAGCCCGGCTGCCAGCACCAGACCGGGAATGCCGATATCGGCGTCGATGACAGGCACGCCATCCGGCGTGCTGTCGATGTAACCGGCCCATGCGGCCTGCACCGGCACATCCCGCAGCGCAGGCACCAGCGCGCGGGCACGGGCCAGCGTTTCCGCGATGGTCCGGGCCGAGGGGCGCGGATCAAGGATACGCATATGCTCCATCGGGGTTGGCTGGTCCATCGCCCACCGGCTGCGCGTCTCAAACCCGGCCTGCCATGCCTGCAAGCCGCCGGGGCGCAAGGACCGCCAGCGTCTGGCAAACATCGGCAGAAAATGCCGCAATCCGGCCAAGGCGCGTTGGGTGGGGTCCAGATTGGCCCGCCCCGAAATCGCCAGCGTGTGCCCGCCATCTCCGCGCCGCGTGACCGAAACCCCGGTCGTGTACAAAGCGGCTGGCAGCGGGGCAGCGCCGGGCTGAAGCGCCAGGATCGAGCTGCGGATCGCGGCCTGCGGAAAGAAAAGGCCCAGCTGGTGCAGAAAACTGCCGGCCCAGGCCCCGCCGGCAACAACGACAGACGATGTGCGGATGACTCCCATTTCTGTGATCACACCGGCCACGCGGCCGGCTTCAAGCTCCAGCCCGCGGGAAGCACAGGTCTGCACGATATGGCCACCGTGCTTTTCAACGCCAAGCGCGATCATCGGCGCTGCGCGGGATGGGTCTGCGGTGCCATCGGTCGGGGACCAGACCCCGCCCTTCCAGCGCTGCCCGGTCACACCGCCACGCGCGTTAGCCTGATCCGGGGTCAGCATATGCGTCTCAACCCCAGTGCCCTTGGCAAAGCGGCCCCATTTTGCCCAGCCCTCAAGCTCGGCCTCGTTGTTTGACAGGTAGAGCAGCCCGCAACGGGAAAATCCCAGTGAATCCCCGATGTCGGCCGCCATCTCTTCCCACAGGCCAAGGCTGCGCGTTGCCAGGGGCAGTTCGCGGGCATCGCGGTTCTGCTGGCGGCACCAGCCCCAGTTTCGGCTGGACTGTTCGGCCCCGACAGCGCCTTTTTCAAGCAGGACAACCTTTTGCCCCGCCCGGGCCAGCCAGTATGCAGCGCAGACGCCCACAATGCCCCCGCCGATCACAACGCAATCGGCTGCGGGTGGCAGAATGTTGGGTGTGTCGATGAGGTGTAGGGGTGCTGGCATGCGGGGCTCCTGTGGCCATGGTCAGATTAGCCGGGGCCTTACCGCGCGATATTCCGCATTGTGCCCCTGTGTCGGCATTTTCTGTTGAATGCGCGCAGGATTTCGAATGATGTAGGACTGGCCCGCGCGCTATAATTGCCAATAGCGCGAAATACTGCGCTTTTTCAGGATATTGCCATGACCCCTCCGTACAAGCTGGACAGGATCGACATCAAGATACTGGCGGTCCTGCAAGGCAACGGCCGGATCACCAATGTTGAACTTGCGGATGAGGTCAACCTTTCGCCCTCCCCCTGCCTGATGCGGGTCAAGAAGCTGCAGCAGGCGGGTTACATCACCGGCTATTCCGCGCAGATTGATCTGGCCCGGCTGGGCGAGACGCTGACCGTTTTCACCGAATTCACGCTGAAGAACCACCGGCAGATCGACTTTGCCCGTTTTCAGGAAGCTCTGGAAAAGATCGACAGCTGTGTCGAATGCCATCTTGTGTCAGGTGGATATGATTATCTGGCCAAGTTCGTGACATCCAGCATCACCGACTATCAGACGATGGTTGAGGGGCTGATCGAGCGGAATGTCGGCATCGACAAGTATTTCAGCTTTGTCGTGATGAAGACGCCTTTCGTCAAACAACAGATCCCGCTGACACGGCTGTTCGCCAACCGCGACTGATCCGGCGGCTGAAACCACCGGATCAGGTCAGCGGCGGCTCAGTAGCCTTTGTCCTGATTGACAAGACCGGGAACCGGGAGCCCCTGCCGCATGGCGCGGATGACGGCGAGCGCGTGCCGGGCCCCTTCTGCAGCATCGGTCTGCGCCGCGATATGCGGTGTGATGATGACGCGCGGATCGTGCCAGAGCCAGTGTCCGGGTGGCAGCGGCTCGGGCTCGGTCACATCAAGAACGGCGGCCGACAGCTGACCGGAGGTGAGGGCGGCCTGCAGGTCAGGCATGTTCAGGTGCTTGCCGCGCCCTGCATGGATCAGCCCCGCGCCTTTGGGAAGGGCGGCGAAAAGGCTGGCATCAAGGATGCCTTCCGTCTCACCGGTCAGGGGCAGCAGACAGACCAGCAGATCGCTGCGGGCAAGAAATGCATCGCGCTGATCCATGCCGAACACCGGCACGCTGTCCATATCCGCGCCGGCACCCGACCGTGACAGTCCGGCCACATCGAAGCCCAGAGCGGTCAGGCTGCCTGCCACCAGACCGCCGATCCGCCCCATGCCCAGAATGCCCACCCGGCGGGCGCTGGCGGCCCGGACCGGATGGGTGCGCCAAAGCCTGCTCCGGGCCTGATCCAGATAGACCGGCATGTCCCGGTGCAGCATCAGCGTCGCCATCACCACCCAGTCGCGCACCATCGCCTCGATCCCCGGCGCAAGCGTGCGCGACAAGGCAACGCCCGGCGGCATCGGCGGCAGGTGGTCCACCCCGGCCCCCACCGAAATGACCACGCGCAGGTTGGGATAGCGGCCAAGGTCTTCGGGCGGGGTCCAGCAGGCGATTTCCGTCACCAGCGCCGGGTCGGTGACGGCGCCTTCGCCGTCGATCATCGTTTCCCCGGCATCAGACAGGATCTGCCGCCACACAGGCGCCCGTGCGGGCGTGGACAGAAACAGCAGGGCCATCAGCGCAGCACCGCGCGGATCTCGGGGTCTTCCAGTGTCAGGTCCAGCACTTTGCGGGTGCGCTCGACAATGGCGTCAATCTCGTCCGCCGTGCAGCACAGCGGCGGGGCATAGCCAAAAACCCCCTGTGCAAACGACCGGATGACCAGACCCTGCTCCCACGCGCGGTCAAACAGCCGGGTTGCGGCCTGAAGCGCGGCGGGCAACGGGGTTTTTGCGGCCTTGTCGGTGACAAGCTCGACCGCCGCCAGCATCCCCCTGCCCCGCACGTCGCCGACCAGGGGGTGATCCGACAGACCCATCAGCCCGGCTTGCAGGCGCGCGCCCATCTGGCGGCCGTTGCCCAGCAGCCCGCCCTCATACAGCGACAGCACCTCCAGCGCCACGGCGGCCGAGACCGGGTGTGCGGAATAGGTGAACCCATGACCCACCGCCTTGGCCCCCGCACTGTCGGCAATGGTCTGATAGACGTGATCTGCCATCAGCACGGCCCCCATCGGCACATAGCCCGAGGTCAGGCCCTTTGCGACCGTCATCAGATCGGGGACGATGCCTTCGTCTTCGCAGGCGAACAGCGGGCCGGTGCGGCCAAAGCCGGTGATAACCTCGTCGGCCACAAACAGGATCCCGCATTCCGTGCAGGTGTCGCGCATCGCCCTGACCCAACCGGGCGGCGGCACCAGCACCCCACCCGAGCCCTGGATCGGCTCCAGATAAAACGCGGCCACACGTTCGGCACCGATCGCTTCCACCTTGGCACGCAGTTCCGCGACCGAAGCGTCGATCACTGCCTGCGGATCGTGGGCCAGCGGATTGCGGTACAGATCATGCGACGCAATCTTGTGCTGCCAGTCATAGGGCACGCCAAACCCGTCATGGAACAGCGGCAGCGCCGTCAGCCCCGCCCCCATGGTGGTAGAGCCGTGATAGCCCGAGGTCACCGAAATGAACTGATCGCGGCCCGGCTGGCCCTTTGCATGCCAGTAATAGCGGATGAAGCGGATCGTGCTGTCCACCGCATCTGACCCGCCAAGGGTGAAATACACATGATTCAGATCGCCGGGCGCGCGTTCGGCAAGGGCCGCCGCCAGACGGATCGGCGCCTCAGCGCCCAGATCGAAATAGCTGGTGGCATACGGCAGGTCGCGCATCTGCCGTGTTGCGGCCTCGATCACGCTTTCCTGCCCATAGCCCGCATTGACGCACCAGAGACCGGCGAACCCGTCAATCAACTGCCGTCCCGTGGAATCGGTGATGGTGGCCCCTTTGGCCGAGGCGATGACGCGAACGCCCCGCGCCTCATGCCCCCGGAAGGAGGAGACGGGATGGATCAGATGCAGGCGGTCCAGTTCGGCCAGCGAATTGGCAAGCGGTGTCTTGGTCAGCATTGTTTGCTCCGGATGTTCAGCCCAGTGCCTGTGAGGCAAGGGCGTAGCTGTGATGGTCTGAAGGGGCGCAGGGCCGGGCGGAATGCACCATCGCAGTGCCGCCACCAACATGGGCCAGGCCAAGCGCCTCTGCATGGGGCGCAAGGGGGTCCGCTGCGGACAGGTCGACGCGCAGGAATTGCCCGGCCAGCTGTTCTGCCGCCGCAGACATCAGCGCCCGGGCTGCGCCCGCATCGCGTGCGACGACGGGCCCCAGAACATGACCACGGCCAAAGGCGCGCAGCAGGGCAAATCCGCCCTCGGTGCGCAATGTGTCGCCTGTCGCGGCGATGCGCGCCAGCAGGGCCTTGCGCTGCATCCCGCTGGCGGCAGTGTCGAGTGCCGCCAGCATATCGGTATCGGCCGGGCCAAAGCGGACCGGGCGTTCCGGTTTCATGGCACGCGCCAGCCCCTGATGCTGGACAATGCGGCCCCGTTCGATGAAGCCCATCCTGCGGTACAGCGGCAGACCATCTTCGGTCGCCGTCAGCCGCATCTCGCACCCCCCGGCCAGCGCAATGACATGTTGCATCAGGCGGCGGCCCAGGCCCATGCCACGCCTGTCTTCGGCGACGATGATCATGTTCAGCGTCGCCACTGGCCCGAAGGCCGAGCAGATGGCCGTGCCGACCAGCCGCCCGCCCTCAAATGCCGACACCCCTTTGGACACCGAAAGGGTCAACGCCCAGTCTTCAAGCCGGTGCGGCCACCCAGCGGCCTGTGACAGCGCCAGAGCCTGCGGCAGATGATCCGGTGTCATCGGCACCAGATCAGATACGGGCGCAGCAGCGGGGTCAGGTCGGATCATGAAAGCGTGCCTTGTCTGTTTTCCGTGACACTAGGCCAGCCGGTGCAGCATTTTTGATCTGTTCCCGCAAGTGCCCGGCAGGATTTGCCAATCGCTGCAGAAGGGGCCGCAGAAAATGCCGTCAGGCGCACAGCCGCGTCCCCAGCCTGCGGATCATGGCACAGGTGGCCTGCAACTCCGCTTTCGTCAGATATTCTTCGGGCTTGTGGGCCCGGCCAATATCGCCCGGGCCGCAGATCACCGCCGGAACACCGGCAGCCTGATACAGCCCGGCTTCGGTGCCGTAACTGACAGCGCCAAGCGGTATCTGCCCGGACAGATCAGCAATCAGCCCGGCCAGGGGATGGTCCGGGGGCAAGGCCAGCGCCGGATAGGTTGACAGGGTTTCAACCGTGATCCCCGTAGCAAGTGCCGCAGCAACCACCGGAGCGAGCAGCCCGGCCGGGTCAACCCCGGCAATGGCGCGGGCCTCGATATCAGCTTCTGCCGCATCGGGGATGACGTTCAGCGCCAGACCGCCGTCGACGGTCCCGATCTGCAGACTTGACCACGGTGGCGCGAACCGCTGGTCCTGCGGCCCGGCCTGCAAGGCGCTGGCCTGCGCCACCGCCGCTGCCAGCACCGGCACCAGCGCGTGAATGGCATTCACGCCAAGATCGGGGCGCGACGAATGCCCCGCCACACCCTTTGCCCGCAGCCGGATGGCTGCCTTGCCCTTGTGGGCCAGAACCGGCCTCAGCCCCGAAGGCTCGCCGATGATTGCCCCGGCGGGTGCGGCGCAAAGGTCGGGCAACACCGCCAGAAGATGCGGAACGCCGCGACATCCCGCTTCCTCGTCATATGACAGTGCCAGATGGACAGGTGCCGTCAGGGTCATGCGGAGCAGCTCGGGCACCATGGCAAGCGCCGCTGCGACAAAGCCCTTCATGTCACAGGCCCCCCGCCCGATCAGCCTGTCGCCGCCTGTCCGCAGCACAAACGGATCGGCCTGCCAGCCGGGTTCGGTCGCGGGCACAACGTCAAGGTGACCTGACAGGATATAGCCGGGCCTGTCCGCCGGGCCGATGGTGGCGAACAGGTTTGATCTGTCGCCCTCTGGTCCCGGCAGCACATGGCAGGTCACGCCCTGACGGGTCAGATAATCCTGCACGAAGCCGATGATGCCGCCATTGGGGCGACCGACCACGCTGGGAAAACTGACCAGCCGTTCCAGCATGGCCTCGGGGGAAAAGGACTCCGGCGTCATCAGCAGATCACGCCTGCGCGACGACGTAGATCTTGCGCACGGTCTCTATCGTGCGCCAGGTGCCGACAAACCCCGGCTTCATCACAAAACTGTCGCCGGGGCCAAAGGTCCAGGACTCGCCGGTCACAGAGGTGATTTCGGCGCGGCCCTTGAGGATGTGGCAGAATTCCAGCGTGGTGCCCTTTATCGAATGGGTCAGGCCCGGAGTGGCCTCCCACACGCCGGTCAGGACGTTCGACCAGCTCGTATCTCCGGCGGGCGTATCGTCATAGGCCCAGGTGCTGAACAGCGGATTGCCTTCGATCAGACGGTCTGGCGCAGGCGCGCCGGGGCGCGGTGCGAAATCGGGGTTCGGGTTGATCGGAACAATGGTGGTCATCTCTTTGAAGTCCTTGCTGAGGATCGGGTCAGAAGACCCTGCCCCGGACCCTGCCGCAATCCGCCCCGAAATTTGCAGCGTCACGGCAGGCTGTGCCGAACCTGCCCGGCGATTCACAATTTGCTGCGCCATGACCGGCAAAGCGGCAAGGACAGGCTGCCGAGATCGCCAATCCGAATGGCGCGGGCAGAGCGATATGCCAGGACAGGCAGTCACTACGCAACATCGTGCTGTTTCAGCACCAGGCTTCGACAGCACTGCATTGAAAAACCTATCATTATGAGGGCCGGATTGGTGCGGTTTGCCCCGCATCGGCCCGCTCCTGCAGGCCTTTAACAGAAAGCCATTGCCGTGAACGCCTCCGATGTTTCTGACAAGAATACGCCGTATTGGTGGGAAGCTGCCCCCGTCAGGCCGCTGCCCGAACAGCCGGTTGCACGGCGCCTTGATGTCGCAATCGTCGGCGCCGGATTTGCCGGTCTGGCCGCCGGTCTGATGCTGGCGCGTGCCGGGCGCTCGGTGGCGGCCTTTGACGCGATGCGTCCCGGCGAGGGGGCATCGAGCCGGAATGGCGGTATTACCAGCGGAACCATCCGCCCGGACTTTGCCACGATGACGAAGCGTTTCGGCGAAGACAAGGCGTTGGCGGTCGAGCAGGAGGGCAAGGCGGCCCGCGCGTTTCTGTACGACTTTATCCGCAGCGAAGGGCTCGACTGCGACTTCCAACTGACCGGCCAGTTCAAGGGTGCTCTGGGGTTTGACCAGTACGACAGGATGGCCCGCAGCGCCGACCGGCTGGCGAAAGCGCTGGGGGTCGAGTCCTATGCGGTTCCGCATGCAGAGCAGCGCACATACATCGGGACTGATTTCTACCGGGGTGGCGCGGTCCGCATGGATATCGGCGGTCTGCATCCGGCGAAGTTTCATGCTGAACTGCTGCGGGTGGCGCTGACATCGGGGCTGACGGTGCATGCGAACACGCCTGTTGCCTCGATCCGGCGCGAGGGCGATGGGTTTCAGGTCACAACTTCGGCCGGAACGGTTCAGGCGCGCCAGGTGCTGGTCTGCACCAATGGCTATACCGACGGCGCCGCGCCCTATCTGCGGCGGCGGCTGGTTCCGGTCCGGTCCCGGATGATCGCAACCGAGGGCCTTGCCCCCGAGGTGATGGCGCGGCTGATGCCTAAGCGGATGATGATGGGAGAGAACCGCCAGCTGGGCTTTTACTACCGCCCTTCGCCGGATGGCACCCGTATCCTGCTGGGGGGACGCGACAGTTCCCGCAGGGGCGATCCGGCCGCTCCGACGCTGCGCCTGCGCGCGGGGCTGGCCCAGATCTTTCCAGAGCTGGAAGGTGTGCGCCTGTCGCACAGCTGGTTCGGCAATGTTGCGATGAACCGTGACATGATCCCCCGTATCTTTGAGAAGGACGGGGTGCTCTATGCGACCGGCTTCTGCGGCTCGGGTGTGGTCTGGGCTCCGTGGGTGGGCATGCGCGCTGCGCACAAGCTGATGGGGCATACAGCAGAGTCACCCAGCGCGTTTGATTTCCGGCCCCCGGCGGCGGTACCCTTGTACCGGGGCAACCCGTGGTTCATGCCTGCCATCATCAAGGGCTATGCGGTGCAGGACCAGATTTCCTGGTGGCGCACCCGCCGCTGAGGGGGGGCGCGGCAGGCCCGTTCGTTGCGTGGGTGGCGCCGCTTTATGTGCTGATCATCGCATGGAAACGAATAAACCCGCCGGGAACATGGCGGGAAACAGCAGCGAAAACTGTCCGGCAAGCGCCAGTCTGGGGGAAAGACGGCCTTTCGTTCAAATCCCGAAGCAGAGTTTTCCCATGACCACTCAAGCGGCGAAGTCCAGCAGCAGCGTGCCGGCCAAACTGAGGGCGTTTGAAGCGCGCCATATTGCCGGTGCGTTGCTGCTGTCGCAGGAAATGGGCTGGCCCTATCGGCGCGAGGATTGGGATATCGCCGCCCAGCTGGGTCAGGGCGTGGTGCTGGAGCGCGCAGGCAAAGTCATCGGCACCGCCTTGTGGTGGGGCTATGGCCAGAGCTTTGCGACGGCGGGCATGATCATCGTGACCGCATCAGAGCAAGGCAGCGGCTATGGGTCAAAGCTTTTCGATGCATTGCTTCAGGCCACCGGGGAGCGCAGCGTTCTGCTGAATGCGACCGAAGAAGGCCTCGCGCTGTATCAGCGGCGCGGGTTCACCCGATGGGGCACCGTATTGCAGCATCAGGGGCTGCTGGGCGCGCGGGCAGAGGCACCGGACCGGGAGGATATACGTCCGGCGTCGATGGCTGACCTGCCCGCAATCGAACAGCTTGACGCGCGGGCTGCGGGGATGAACAGAGCGCAGATGCTGGCGGCCCTTGCCGGTATGGGCAAAGTGGCCGTGATCGACCGCGCGGGGCAGATCCTCGGCTATTCCATTGCCAGACAGTTCGGGCGCGGCCATGTGGTCGGGCCGGTTGTGGCCGGAACGGCAGATGATGCGCGTGCGCTGATCCTTGCGCAGCTGGGCGCACTTCAGGGGCAGTTTGTGCGGATTGATGTCTATGCCAAAGACGGGCTGGGCGACTGGCTGACAGACCTTGGCCTGCCGGAAACCGGCCGGGCGGTTGCGATGGTCAAAGGGCAGTTGCCCGTCACGGACACGGAACACCGGGTTTTTGCGCTGGCAAACCAGTCCTTCGGATGATGTGCGGGGCTTTGGCGGATGATGCGGAACGAAAGACAAAAGGTATGAACATGCAGACCAATGCTCTGATGGTGCGGACATGAAGCTGGCGTCTTATTGGCTCGAGACATCCACGCCCTTCGCGGATGGTGCGACCAGACCGCTGGAGGGCCAGTATGATGTGGCCGTCGTCGGCGGCGGGCTGACCGGGGCCTCGGCCGCGCTGGCTTTGGCCAAAAAAGGCGCCCGTGTTGCGGTGCTGGAGGCCGATACGATCGGCAACGCTGCATCGGGCCGGAACGGCGGCATGTGCAACAACGGCTTTGCCCAGAACTATGCGGCCATGTCGGGCAAATATGGCAGGGACGCAGCAAACGTGCTGTACAAGGCGTTTGACTCGGGTGTCGATCTGGTCGAGCGGCTGGTGCAGGAAGAGCAGATTGAGTGCAGTTTCGCACGTGTCGGCAAGCTGAAACTGGCTGCCAAGCCTGAGCATTACTACATGCTTGCCCGCAGCCAGGAGCTGCTGGCGGCCCATGCCGACCCGGAAACGCGCCTGATCCCCCGCAGCGAGCTTCACAATGAAGTCGGAACCGACCGCTATCATGGCGGCCTGCTGTTTCCCAATAGCGCGAACATGCATGTTGGCCGCTTTGTGCGCGGTCTGGCGACCGCAGCGGCGCGGCACGGGGCTGATGTTTATGAACATGCGCCGATGATGCGGATGCGCAGGGTGGCGCAAGGCCACGCCATCGAAACGCCCAAGGGGAATTTTGAGGCACGTCAGGTCTTGCTGGCCAGCGGCATTTCTCAGGTCGGGCCGCTGGGTTGGGTCCGCCGCCGCATCGTGCCGGTCGGGGCGTTTCTGATCGTGACCGAGCCGTTGTCGCCGGAGCTGCTCGCGCGGCTGATGCCGACCCGGCGCAATGTTGTCGATACCCGCAATCTGGTCGTCTATTGGCGGCTGACCCCGGACAATCGCCTGCTGTTCGGGGGCCGGGCGCGGTTTGCCGGCAGCAATCCGCAGTCTGACCAGAAAAGCGGTGAAATCCTGCAAGCGGCGATGGTCGAGGTTTATCCCGAACTGGCCGATGTCCGGGTGGATTACTGCTGGGGCGGTCTGGTGGACATGACCCGTGACCGCCTGCCCCGTGCCGGAGAGCGTGACGGGGTGTTCTATTCCATGGGCTACAGCGGGCATGGCACCCATATGTCGACCTTGATGGGCAGCATCATGGCCGATGTGATGGACGGACGCCCGGATCTGAACCCGTGGAAGGATTTTGACTGGCCTGCGATCCCCGGCTATTTCGGGCGACCGTGGTTTTTGCCGGTGCTTGGGGCCTGGTACCGGATGAAAGATTATCTGAGCTGACCCTGGCTGATGAACGCCGTGCTTGCCATGCCCCTCTGGTCGTCTGACCTGAGGGGCATTTGCGTTTGCGGGCGTTCAAAGGTGGCGCCGTTCCGGTGCAGCATTTCCTTCTGTCGCCGGGATGCCCCTGTGCCTTTGTCTGCGGGAGAGCGCGAGCCGAATGCAGGATCTGTCCGGCCGCAGCGTGCCCATTTCCGGTGCCAGAGGACCAAACCTTGGAGGATTCGGTGGTTTTCCCCTGTGTTCCGTCAGGCTGGCCATTGCCGCTCAAGGAAGACGCGCACTGCTCAGCAGTTCAGCAAGACCGAAAAGCCCCGGAATTTTATGCCTGAGGCAGCCTGAACTACAGTTTCTCGTGCTGCGGAACCGGCGGGTTTCGGCAGCCCGTCCAGCGGATGATCCGTCACACTCATCTGAATTGCTGTACCATTGCAGATATCCACCTCTGTGCTTGCAGACAGAACCCAGCCGAAATGACCGTGGTTTCCGGGCCAAAGCCATCGAAATCCATCCTGTCATCACGCTGACGGCCCGGCGCAGGCGGACGCAGATGCATGTGCAGCACAAGACGAACAGCGTTGAACAAGCAGGGTGATCTGATGACCGCAAACACGCACATTCCAGCTGCCTCTGATGTCGCAGTGTCTGTGCGCGGGCTGACCATCAGCCTGCCGCCGGGAATGGAGCGTGTTCACGCCGTTGAAGACATCTCGTTCGATCTGCGCAAAGGTCAGATCCTGTGCGTTATCGGCGAATCCGGCTCGGGCAAGTCTGTGACGGCAAACACGATCATGGGGCTGCTGCCAAAGGCCATCAAGATCACCCGTGGCTCTATTCAGCTGGAAGAACGCGAGATCGTCGGCATGGGCCCCGAAGCCCTGCGCAGTCTGCGCGGGCGTGTGGTGTCGATGATCTTTCAGGACCCGCTTTCGGCGCTGAACCCGTTGATGACCGTCGGGGCGCAGGTTGACGAAGCGATGCATGCCCATGGCATCGGCACCCCGACATCCCGCCGCGAGCGGGCGATTGAACTCTTGACCGAAGTTGGGCTGCCCGAGCCGGAACTGATGTATCACCAATACCCGTTCCGCCTGTCAGGCGGGCAGCGCCAGCGGGTGATGATCGCGATGGCACTGGCGCTGGAGCCGACGATCCTGATCGCCGATGAGCCCACCACCGCGCTCGACGTGACCACACAGGCCCAGATCCTGAAGCTGATCCGGGATATTCAGCGCCGCAAAGGCATGAGCGTGATGTTCATCACCCATGATTTCGGCGTCGTGGCAGAGATTGCAGACAGTGTCGTGGTGATGGAAAAGGGCAAGGTGGTCGAGGAAGGCACCGCCGAAAAGGTGCTCAAGTCACCCGATCATCCCTATACCCGGCGGCTGATTGCGGCGGTTCCGCATCTGACAGGCATCGACCGCACCCCGCTGGAGGTCACGGATACCAGGCCGGTGATCAAGGTCGAGAACCTTGTCAAAACCTATCGCAGTGGCAGCGCCCTGTTCGGCACCTTGCGCGTTGTGCCTGCGGTGAACGATGTCTCATTCGAGGTCGGGGCCGGCCGCACGCTGGGTGTGGTCGGCGAAAGCGGTTCGGGCAAGTCATCCCTGGGGCGGCTCCTGATCAAGCTGACCGAAGCCGACAGAGGCCGTATCCTGTTTGATGGCACCGATATCGCACCGATGCCGGAACCTCATTTCCGCACGTTGCGCCAGAAGATCCAGATGATCTTTCAGGATCCGTTCGCATCGCTGAATCCGCGCATGACGATTGGCCGCATTCTGACCGTCGGACCTGTCGCGCACGGGATGCCGCATGCAAAGGCGCGCCATGAGGCCCGGTCGCTGCTTGACCTTGTCGGCCTTGATGCCGGGGCGTTTGACCGCTTTCCGCATGAATTTTCCGGGGGGCAGCGCCAGCGTGTCGGCATTGCCCGCGCGCTGATGTTCAAGCCAAAGCTGCTTGTCGCTGACGAGGCTGTCTCGGCGCTCGATGTGTCGATTCAGGCGCAGATCCTGCAGCTTCTGGACAAGATCCAGCGCGAGACCGGGGTGTCGATGATCTTCATCACCCATGATCTGCGGGTTGCCAGCCAGATCTGCGACCAGATCGCAGTGATGCAAAAGGGCAGGATCGTGGAACAGGGCCCGCCATCGCAGATCTTTCTCAACCCGCAATCGCCCTACACGCGCGAACTGGTTGCCGCCATCCCGGGGGAAAGCGCCCGTGGCCCGCAGCCGGTTTCAGCGAGCCATTGAATTACAATTCTGAAGATCAACAACGGAGGTTCTAAAATGAACAGGAATAGCACTGAAACGTCAGGTTATTCGCGCCGCGCCGCATTGCGCCTGATGATGGCAGGTGGCGCTGTGGGGCTAATGGTGCCCAATCTGCTGGGGCAGCCTGCTTTCGCCCAGACCCCGCCGGCCGCCCCCACGGGCCGGATGATTGTCGGCATCTCGCAGGAGCCGACGGTGTTCCATCCGCTGATGGCGCATATCGAAACCGACGATGGTGTCATGTTCTCGGTGTTCGATGCGCTGTTCCGGGTCAATCCTGATGGCATGATCGTGCCGAACCTGGCCGTCGAAGTGCCGGACCAGACCAATGGCGGGATTTCGGAAGACGGGCTGAATTGGCGTATCCGCCTGCGCGATGACGTGCGCTGGCATGATGGCGAGGCCTTCACGGCCGAAGACGTCAAATTCACGCTGGACCTGATCACCAACCCCGACTTCCGGGCATGGCGCACAAGCGGGCATTCTCTGGTCCGCGATATCACCGTGGTTTCGCCGACCGAGATCACCTGGCGCATGGAAGAGGCGTTTGCACCCTATGTCTCGTTCCTGACCGAAACCTTTATTGTGCCCAAGCACATTCTGGAAAAGGAAGCCGATCTGAACGCGGGCCCCTTCCATCAGGCGCCGATCGGAACCGGCGCCTTCAAATGGGGGCAGCGCATTGCGGGCGACCGGCTGGAACTGGTCGCCAACCCGGATTATTACGGCGAGGGTCCGTATATTCAGGATCTGATCTTCAAGTACATCCCCGACATGACGGTGCTGTATACCCAGTTCCGCAGCGGCGATATCGACATCGTGGGGCAGGCCTACATTACCCCGGACAATTACGCCGAGGCCAGCACCCTTGCTGAACGGGTTGTGACGCTGGTTCCGAAAGCATCGGTCGAGGCGATATACCTCAACATGGAGCTGCCCCAGTTCAAGGATCAAGCGGTCCGCGCTGCGATCTATGCAGCGATAGACAAGCACGCCATCATCGACGCCCTGAACTATGGCGTGCCGACCGAAACCGAAACCTTCATGCCCAAGCAGTCCTACTTCTTTAACCCGGATCTGCCGAAGCATGAATTCAATCTCGACCAGGCGCGCAAACTGCTGGACGATGCGGGCTGGGTGCCCGGTGCTGACGGTATCCGCGCCAAAGACGGGGTGCGGCTGTCGTTCAAGAATTCGACCACCTCGGGTGCCCACCTGCGCGAACAGGCACAGCAGTTCATTCAGCAGACGCTGGCCGAGATCGGCGTGGAAATGCAGATTGAGAACCTGCCGGCGGCTGTCATGTGGGGCGATTTCTGGATCCTGTCGCAGTTCGACTCTGCCATGGTGGGGATCACGTTCCTGATCGGTCCCGATCCTGACGTGACCAACCGGTTCCACACCAAGGCGATTGCGGCCAAAGGCGGCAGCGGGTCCAACAACGCGCAGTATTCCAACCCGGAGGTTGATGCGCTGCTGGAAGAGGGCAGCCGCACGTTTGACACTGAAAAGCGGCGCGAAATTTACGTTAAAGTGCAGGAGATCATCCGCCAGGATCTGCCGTTCCTGCCGTTGTTCGCAAACACCTCGGTTTTTGGCATCAAGCAAGGTGTCGAAGGTTTTGTCGCCAATGCCAACACCCGGACCGAATCCTGGCACGCGGCAGGCTGGTACTGGGCCTGATCTGACACCCTGTTGTCCGCGGCCTTGGGGTCGCGGACAACAATCCGACGCACCGCTGACCCGGGCCGACTGCTCAAAGCCGACTGCCCAAAGCCGACTGCCCCGAAGGGAGAAGATGATGCCCGCATTCCTGCTCAAACGTCTTATTCAGAGCATCTTTTTGCTGGTGATCGTGTCGATCATCGGCTTCGTCGTGCTGAACCTGATGCCCGGCGGACCAATGGCGCAATATGCCCTTGATCCTGGCATGACCCAGGACGACAGAAACCGGATCGCCGAACAACTCGGCCTGAACCGGCCGCTCTGGGTGCAGTATTTCGACTGGGCAGGACGGCTTGTGCAGGGGGATTGGGGAACGTCATTCCGTGACGGCAATCCGGTGACAACCGTTATCGGGCGGCACATGTTCGCGACGCTTCTGCTGATGGGTTCTTCAACCGCCATTGCCGTTGGCATCGGAACCTGGATCGGTATTCGCGGTGCCACCCACCGCCATTCGATCTTTGACTATGTTGCAACCATCGGAGCCATGGTCGCCCTGTCAATCCCCACATTCTGGTTCGGGCTGATCGGGATCTATGTCTTTGCGCTGAAACTGGGCTGGCTGCCAGCCGGGAACATGTACACCATCGGGGATGGCTCTGTTCTGAACTACCTGCACCATCTTATCCTGCCGTCTGTGGTGCTTGCCCTGGTCCATATCGCGATCTGGAGCCGGTTCATGCGGGCGGCGACGCTTGATGCGATCAGCCAGGAGTTTGTGAAAACGGCGCGGGCCAAGGGCGTCAGTGAGCGGCGGGTCATCATGAAACACGTTGTCGGCAACGCGTTGTTGCCCATGATTACGCTGGCCGGGGTTCAGCTGCCGTCACTCTTGACCGGCGCGCTGGTGACCGAAACGGTGTTTACATGGCCTGGAATGGGGCGGCTGTTTCTGGATAGCCTGAGCTACAGCGATTACCCGGTGGTCATGGGCCTGCTGATGTTTTCAGCCATCCTGACAATCATCGCCAATCTCATCGCAGATATCATTGTCGCGCTGGTCGATCCGCGCATCCGCCTGGCCTGACTCGGCCGGCAAGAACAGAGGAAGGCCGCGAAATGACTGCTCTTACCGTACAACCGACTGCAAACCGCTGGTGGCAAAGCCGGGTGGTTCAGCGCTTCATCCGCCATAAGCTTGCGCTGCTTGGCCTTGTCATGATCGTTTTTCTGACGCTGGCCTGCGCGTTCGGCCCCTACCTGCTGCCCTACGACTCGCTTTACATTGACCTGCGCGCGCGCTTTGCCCCGCCGCTGACCGGCGAGCATTATCTGGGCACCGATCCGCTTGGCCGTGACATCGCGGCCAGATTGCTGATGGCGGGGCGGGTGTCCTTGCTGGTCGGGTTCATCTCGATGATCCTGGCCATTGTGGTGGGAATGATCGTGGGCGTGATCGCGGGGTATCGCGGCGGCTGGATCAACATTATCCTGATGCGCACGGTTGACGGGTTCCTGTCGTTTCCGTCGATCTTTCTGCTGCTGGCGCTTGCGGCGGCCTTGAAACCCAGTGCCATGATGATCACCGTCATCATCGCGCTGACCGGCTGGATGGAGGTGGCCCGCATCGTCGAAGCCGAGGTGCGCTCGCTCAAGGAGCGGGAGTTCATTCTTGCCGGCCGTATGCTGGGTCTGAGCCGCGCACATATCATGTTCCGCGAGATTCTGCCCAATATCATGGGGCCGATCATCGTCGCGGCCACCCTGACCGTGGCGCGGGCAATTTTGCTGGAGGCCTATGTCAGCTTTCTTGGCTTCGGCATTCAGCCGCCGCTGCCCAGCTGGGGCAATATGCTGAACGGCGCGCAGCAGTATCTGGCCAGTGCCCCCTGGCTTGCGATCATTCCGGGCATTGCGATCACCATAGCTGTATCCAGCTTCAACTTCATCGGCGACGGGTTGCGCGACGCGCTGGACGTGCGGATTGATACTGTCTGATGAATATCAGACCTCAGTTACTGAACCGGAACATGAAAGCCATGACCACAGACCTGCCCGAAAGCGCACCCACCGGGACGATTAAGGCACTGATCACCCCAGCGCTGCTGCTGGACCAGACACGGCTTGACCGCAACATCCAGCGACTTGCCCGGCATGCCAAAGATCTGGGCGTTGTGCTGCGCCCGCATATGAAGACGGCCAAGAGCATTGATGTTGCCCGGCGGGTTTTCCCCGGCGGGCCGGGGCCAATCACGGTTTCCACCCTCGCCGAAGCCGAATACTTCGCCAGCCACGGCTACCGCGACATGACCTATGCGGTCGGCCTGTCACCGGCATCGGCGCGGCGCGCGATGGAGATCAGCGCCCGCACGGGGGCGGAGGTGAAACTGCTGCTTGATACGGTTGAACAAGCCGACGCTTTGACAGAGGTGCGGGTTGCAACCGGCGTGACCCCTTCCGTCTTCATCGAGCTGGATTGCGACGACCACCGTGGCGGGCTGAAGCCGGACGATCCGAGACTGCCTGAAGTGGCAGACCGGATTGTCGCGACGGGTGCCACGCTTGCCGGTCTGCTGGCACATGCCGGAGAGTCTTACGGGCTCAGCACGCCAGAGGCGCTGGAGCAGGCCGCCGAAAACGAGCGGCTGGCCACAGTGCGCGCGGCGAAACTTTTGCGCGCGCATGGTCATGCCTGCCCGATTGTCAGCATCGGGTCTACCCCCACCGCCCACTTCGCCCGGAATCTGGATGGCGTTACCGAATTGCGGGCCGGGGTCTACATGTTCTTTGATCTGGTGCAGCATGGCGTTGGCGTCTGCAGCGTCGATGATCTGGCACTGTCGGTGCTGGCGACCGTGATCGGCACCAAGCCGGAAAAGGGCTGGGTGCTGGTCGATGCCGGCTGGATGGCGCTTTCGCGGGATCGTGGCACGGCAAGCCAGACGGTGGATCAGGGCTACGGCATGGTCTGTGACGAGGCTTTGCGGGTGCTGGAAGATGTGATCGTGTCTCAGGCCAGCCAGGAACACGGCATTCTGACGATCCGTCCCGGTTCGGACAAATCCATGCCAGAGCTTGCCGTCGGCACGCGGGTCCGCATTCTGCCCAACCATGCCTGCGCAATGGCGGCCCAGCACGCGTTTTACAGTGTCGTCAACGGTGACAGCGCCGAGGTTGTTGCCCGGTGGGAAAGAATCCGCGGCTGGTAGACTTGCGGTTGACAGCCTTGCCGGGGCATTGACAAAATTCAGCCTAGTGCGTGCCCGGCCAGGCCATAGACCCAAGGCTGACCGTTTTCGCGGTTCAGAAATTGGCGGCCTTTCGACATTGTGGTAACGGTTTCAGCAGCGCCCAACCCGCTCTGGTCCAGGAACCCGGCATACAGCCCGTCGTTTTCGCGGGTGTCGACGCGCACGAAACAGCCCGGCAAACTCTGCAGATGGGCTGCGGTCAGATGGGCTGCGTCCAGATCGTTGCGGGCAATTGTCGGGCCGATCAGGTGACCGCGCCCGAACTCCCGGCACATGGAAAAGCCCACGATTGCGCCGCCCCGCCACAAGACCATGGCCGAGGCAATCCCGGCCAGTGATCTGATCAGGCCTTCGCGGTTTACGCCAAACGCCTGCGCGTCCAACGTCACGATGTCAGCCAGTCTGTCCGTTGGCATTTCGGTCACTTCGCCATCAAGCTCTGGCAGCGGCGGAAGGTCTTTGCCGATCTTCCCCTGCCGCATGGAGACAATACCTTCGCTGGCAAAGCCCAGAGACACATACAGCGGATAGGCGGCATGGGTGGCATTCAGGGCAAGGTGCCGCTTGCCGCACCGCTCGAACACCTGAGTCATAAGCCATCTTCCGGCGCCTTGCGCCTGGGTGCGCGGCGTGGTGATCACCAGACCGACGGTGGCGAAGTCGTCTCCCTGCGGAAACCACATGGCACTGCCGAAAACCCGCCCGATGCCATCAACGGCGACAATACCTTGCCCGACTTGTCTGAGAAACTCCCAGTCGGCGGGACGATGGGGCCACCGGACGGCAACAGTCAGCGCGTGCAGCAGTTCGACATCGACCTCGGTGATGTCGCGGGCAAACAATTCGAAAGACTTCAGTTGTACTGATCGGTGCAAGCCAGTTGATCCGCTATTCATGCATCGTTCCTATCGCAATTGTGCGGCTGCTCATGTTGCGGGCACGAATGCTTACCACAGGTGTTTTGCCGAGGGTGACATAGTAACGCCAGCATTTTCAGCTGCTCTGGTCATCTTTGGCACAATCTTTGGCTTTGAAACGCCCATCCGCCGGTGCAGTCTACACCACAGACCCACGTCGCACCGATGTGCAGACGCTGGTGCGCATCCTCAGTCGAAGTAGCCAAGGATCGCCTTGGTTTCAAGGTAGTCTTCCAACCCCTCGGTTCCGTATTCGCGGCCATTGCCGGACTGCTTGTAACCGCCAAAGGGTGCATGCGGATCCCATGCGGGATAGTTCAGATGCACCTGACCGGCACGGATGCGCACAGCGGTGTACCTGACCAGCGCGGGGTCAGTGCCCTGCACCTGCGCGCCAAGGCCGTAAACTGTGTCATTGGCGATGGCGATCGCCTCTTCCACGTCATCATAGGGCAGGATGACCAGAACCGGGCCGAAGATTTCTTCCTGTGCAACCGCCATGCCTGTGGCAACCTCGGAAAAGATGGTGGGCTTTGAGAAAAAGCCGCGCAACAGGCCATCAGGGCGGCCGGGGCCACCGGTCAGAAGTTTCGCCCCCTCATCCATGCCGGTCCGGATCATGGCCTGCACGCGGGCATATTGCGCCCGGTTAGAGGACGGCCCGTGCGTCGTCGCCGGGTCAGCCGGATCCCCTACCCTGATCGCTTCCACCGCTGCGATGGCCAGCGCTTCAACCTCGGCCAGACGGGCGCGGGGCACGATCATCCGCGTCGGTGCGCTGCACGACTGGCCAACATTGCGCATCGCCGCGGCAACGCCCGGCGCAACAGCGCGGGACAGGTCTGCATCGGGCAGGATCACGTTGGGGGATTTGCCACCCAGCTCCTGCGAGACCCGTTTGACCGTGGGCGCGGCAACCTGCGCCACCTGAACCCCGGCGCGTGTTGAGCCCGTGATGGAGATCATGTCGACATCCGGGTGTTCGGCCAGCCGCGCCCCGACCACCGGACCGGTCCCGTTGATCAGGTTGAACACGCCGGGCGGAAACCCGGCCCGGTCGATCAGGTCCGCAAACAGCACCGCGCTGAGCGGCGACACCTCGCTGGGTTTCAGCACCACCGTGCAGCCTGCTGCCAAGGCAGATCCCGCCTTGGCCGTGATCTGGAACAAGGGCCAGTTCCACGGGGTGATCAGCCCGCACACACCGATGGGTTCGCGCACAACAGCGGTCTGACCCCGCCGCTTCAGAAAGGGGTAGCTGCGCAGCACCTCGCTTGCGACCCGCAGATGCTCGGCGGCCAGCGGAACCTGAGCCGCCTGCGCATAGCTGATCGCGGCCCCCATCTCGGCGGATATGGCATGCGCCAGAGTATCCTGATGCTCAAGGATCAGCGCCCGCAGCCGGTCGATCAGGTCGGCGCGGTCGCCGGGTGGTGTTGCAGCCCAGCCCGGAAAGGCAGAGCGCGCCGCCGCAACGGCGGCATCCGTCTCGGCGACGGTGCCAAGCGCCACCTGACCGATGACCTCTTCGGTCGCCGGGTTGATGATATCAAGCCGGTCACCGCCCGACGCATCGACCCACGACCCGTTGATATAGAACTGTCGGATGCGTAGGGTCGCAGAATGGATTTGAGTACCATTGGTCATGAGAGCTTCCTTCGGCTTTGGCCCTCGCGGCCAAATGGGGACAGGTGTCACAGAGTTGCTGGCCGGGGCACGCGGACAGACCGGGCCTGTGCGTCAGCGCAAGTGCCATCCTCTCAAGGTTACCGAGGGTACAGCGGGGAAACTTGCTGAAAGCCTCCCTGTCTGCAGCATAAATGCGTGAATTGACCCCGCTGCATGGCAGGAATGGCAGACCCTCAGTCGGTGACCCGAGAGCACAAGATCAGGTGCTATGCACAGTTACGCCATGGCTGGTCAGGCCTTTGGCAGGCTCACCTTGATCAGCGCCCGTTCAAGCGCCGCAAGGAAAAGGTCGGCATGTTCGGCCTGGCAGATCAGAGGCGGACGAACTTTCAGCGCATCCTCATTGGCGCCGGTGGTGCTGATCAGCACACTGTCGTCGCGCAGCGCATTCACCACATCCAGTGCCATGGCGCGGCGGGCCGCCGGGGCCATTCCATCGGTGCCGATATCCACGCCAAAGAACAGCCCGGCGTTGCGGATGGCCCGGAGTCCCGGCTGCCGATGCGCCAGCTGGTCCAGCCCGGCGCGCAGGTGCAGACCCATGGAAAGTGCATTCTGTGGGATCCGGTCCCGTTGCAGAACCGACAGAACCGCGTCGGCGGCTGCGATGCCGACCGTGTTGCCGGCAAAGGTGTTCGAATAGCGGGCGGTGTTGCCAAAACGGTCCATCGGCACCTGGCGACAGACGACAGCGCCAATCGGAAAGCCGTTGCCCATCGGTTTGCCAAGGGTGACAAGATCCGGCACGATTCCGTGCCGCTGGAATCCCCACATATGGCTGCCGGTACGTCCGAAACCCGGCTGAACCTCATCGGCGATGACCAGCCCGCCAGCTTCGCGCACGGCAGCCACCGCCCCGGCGATAAATCCGGGCGGGTCAATGCAGACACCGTCGCTGGAAAAGATGCTGTCGAACAACAGCGCGGCCACACCGATGCCGCGCCGGTTCAGATCCTCAATCGCGGCGCGCACCTGCGCCTCGAAGAAATCCGCCGCCTGCGCGTCGGGAATACCGGCCGGGCCAGGCAGCGGAACCATGCGCACGTTGGGGCTGAGCATGACCGCAGCGCCAAGGTTCGGTGAGACTGCGGCAACGGCAGCGCTGGTGCCATGATAGGCGTAGTCCGAGACGATCACCCCTTCCTTGCCGCTGACAAGGCGCGCAATCCGCAGCGCCAGATCGTTGGACTCGCTGCCCGTGCAGGTGAAGACCACGCGGTCCAGTTCTGCGGGAAAGGTGGCGACCAGCCGCTCGGCATAGTCAACAAGCCGGGGTTCCAGATAGCGGGTGTTGGCGCTGATCCGTCCGGCCTGCTCCATCATCGCGGCGTTCACTTCCGGGTGGCAATGACCCAGCGAAGGCACGTTGTTGTAGAAATCCAGATACTGCCGCCCGTCGGGGTCATAAAGCCACATGCCTTCGCCACGGACAAAATGCACCGGGCGGCGATATTGCAGCCGGTAGGACGCGCCAAGCACGTTGTCCCGGCGGGCAATCAGCGATGCTTCGCGTTGCGGAAGTTCGGCTTCGCCGGGCCTGTAGCGATTGGGCATAAGATCTGTGGACATGTAGTTGCGCCTGTTTGAAAGAGTGCCTTGATAACGTCGCGGGTCTACGGTGTGTCGACGCCATCCCGGCGTGACAGGGCCGCCAGAACCGCCGCCTTGCCAGAGGCGGGGTTCAGGTTTGCCAGAATGGCAAGTCCACCTTCGGCGCGGGCCACATTCTTTTTTATATACGTGGCCTCAGCGGGAAAAAGTTGGGCGCGCCAGTAATTGATAAGGATCAGGGCACTTTGGCGGGCCCGCATAAGACCAACCAGAAGGCTGGCCTCCCGCTCTGACAGCGGGAGCACAGACGCATAGCCGACAATCAGATGCTCTGCCCCACCCAGCGGAAGGCGGGGATCGTTGACAACATGACTTGCCGCAATGGCCAGATCCTGAATGCGCGGGCCAAGGCAACCATCGCCAAAGTCGATGAACCCCAGACCCCGGTCCGTGACCATCATGTTGAACGGGCTGGGGTCGTTGTGCGTCACCTGCCAGACAAGATCGCGGATCTGCGGTTCGATCACATCCACATAATTTCTCATCGCAGCGGCGACTTGCACGGTGACTGGCCCGGAGGGCAGGTAGTCCGCAAATTCCATAAGCCGGGGCCAGCAGCCGATGTGCCACAGGATCGGGCGGGTGGTTGACGGCAAGTGCAGCGGCTCAAGCGCCAGATCCAGCCGGGCAAGCGCAACACCCGTCCGGAACAGCAGGTCGGGCGTCAGCTGCGCCTGATGCAGCGGGGTGCCGTCCAGCCGGGTCTGCAAATAGCCACACACTCCGGCTTCGGCAAAGACCAGCCTGCCCTCAAGTGTCGGCAGCACCGTTGGGGCAACACAGCCCGGCGCGCCCCGCAGACCAGCCATCGCCCCGGCCTGAAACCGGAAACTGTTCATGGCTTCCGGTCTGGTGGATGTCTTCAGGATCAGGCGACGGCCATCCGCCAGATCAAGCGCCACGGTGCGCTCAACCTCTGAGGACAGGGTCGAGAGGCATCCGGTCAGACCATAGTGACGGTGCAGCAGCTCTGCCGCAATGTCAGGCTCATCAGGGTCAGTCCGCGCCGCAAGAACTGCGGCTGCCGCACAGAAAAATGCTTCCGTCGACACATGTGCAGCAGCCAGCAGGCCACGGCTCTCTGTCTCAGTCGCGCATGTGGTCACTTCAAAGGTCTCCGCTCCAATGGGGAGTGCTTTACCGGCCAGTATGGCGCTCCTGTGACAGAGCGCCATACTCTTTGTTACCGGATCAGATGCCGAACACGCCCGGCAGCTGCGATACATCGCGGATTTCGGTGTATTCATAATAGGGGTTGGCAGGCTCGTGGCCGCGGTTGACCCATACCTTGCTCTTGATCCCCAGATCATAGGCCGACATCAGGTCATAGCGGAAGGACGAAGACACGTGGGTAATGTCCTCCGGCCCGCACCCCAGCGTATCGAACATGTATTCGAATGCCTTGAAATGCGGCTTGTACGCGCCCGCCTCTTCAGCGGTCAGCACGGCATGGAACGGCGCACCGAGCTTGGCGATGTTTGACGGAATCTGCACCTTCATCGAATTGGTGATGGTCACCAGCGGGATCTCTTTGGCAAGCTTTGCCAGCCCTGCCGGAACGTCCGGATGCGGGCCCCAGGTCGGGATGCGGTTGTAGATCATCAGCGCATCTTCCTCGCGGAAGGCAACGCCATTGCGGCGGCAGGTACGTTCAAGCGCGTTGTGAACGAGATCTGCGAACGGCTTCCAGTCCTGCATTGCCTCATCAAGCCGATAGCCCTGAAAGTTCCGGATAAACTCAGTCATCCGGGCCGCGTCCAGAGTATCGGAGTACAGATCGCGGGCCGCTTCCGCCATCTGGAAATTGATCAGGGTACCGTGGGTGTCGAACGTCACATATTTCGGGCGGAAACGATCCATGTCTGTGGGTTCCTGTTAAGTTGACCTGTTGTCAAAGTTTAGGGAAACCCTGTGGCAGATTCTGCCGCATTGGCGGAATGTCCAGCACAAGCGCCTCCAGTTCACCCAGAAAACGGCAGGGGCTTTGCCAGCGCTGTCGTGACCCCCACGGCCCGAGCGCCTGAATGTCAATCACAAAGCTCTGGAGTCGCTGCTGAGGGCTTCACGCCTTTTGCAATCTGCATGAGACCCGGTAAAGGTTCCCTGCCCCACCTTCACATTTGCCGCTATGAAAAGCGAAGCCCCCTGCCCCGGTTTAGCACGTTGGCAGCGAGAAAAATGCGGCGGGCGATTCGCCCCCTCCTTTTCACGTCTAGGTTTTGTAGGATGACGTATATCCGATACAAGATGTGTTTCGATCCAGTAAAATCGAACTTTTGGCTTTTTTATCAACAGCTTACAGAGATACGCTGAGAGTTTACATGAACTCGAACCGCTTGCCGGTCACCGTGCAGCATAAAAAACAGTTGCCGCACTGTAAGTTGCGTGCCATCACTTCAGTTGTCGCAAAAACACGATTATGACGCCTTCTTGCGACGAAACTATAAAAGCCCATCAAGAGGCGATTGAGGACAGATGAACGCGAGCACATATCACCCTTCCCCAGGCTCAATTGCCAGCACAATCAGTGCCAACGCTGCACGCCTGTCTGAAGCCCTGAATACCCATATGCGCAACAGCTTTCAGCCCGAAAGCCGAAAGACTCTGCGCAAGTTCCATCCTGCCGAAGTCTCGGGGCTGACGGGTATCAGCATGTCTAACCTGCGGACGCGACATCAGGAAGGCGACTTCCCCGAAGTAGAGACTGACGCGCGTGGCAGACGTCTTTACACTGCCGAAGAAATTGACACCATCCGCAAGGTCATGGCGCGCACAGGGCGCAATGGGGAAGCTTATCTGCCCGGTCGCCGTGACGGCGACGGGCTACAGGTTATTTCTGTCGTTAACTTCAAGGGCGGCAGCAGCAAAACAACGTCCGCCATCCATCTGGCTCAACGCTATGCGCTGCGTGGCTACCGGGTCCTGGCATTGGATATGGACCCACAGGCAAGCCTGACAACAATGTTCGGCTACCGCCCGGAGATCGAGTTTTCGGAAACCGGGACGATCTATGATGCCTTGCGGTATGAAGATCCCGTCCCGCTCAGCCAGGTCATTCGCAAAACATACTTTCACAATCTCGATCTCGCCCCGGCGGGTCTGATCTTGTCAGAGTATGAAACCGAGACGGCTTATGCTTTGCAACACCGGGTTGATCCGCCGTTTACCCAGCGCCTCGCCATTGCACTTGAGGAAGTCGAGAAAAACTACGACCTCGTTCTAATTGATTGCCCGCCGCAACTTGGCTTTACCACCATGACCGCGCTGCTGGCGTCGACCGGACTTCTCATCACGGTCGTCCCAAGCATGCTGGACGTGGCGTCGATGGCACAATTCCTTGAAATGGCGGGAGAAACAGTCCGGGTTCTTGAAGAGTCGACCGGGCCGACTGATTGGAAATTCCTTAAGTTCCTGATCGCGCGCTATGAGCCGACGGACGTTCCGCAATCGCAGATGGCAGGGTTTCTGCGATCAATCCTGCTGGATCAGGTCTTGAACACCCCCATGCTGAAGTCCACCGCGATTTCTGATGCGGGCATGACCCAACAGACGATCTATGAATTGGACCCTACTCAGGTCATCCGCAAGACGCTGGACCGCATCCTCGAAAGCGTGAACGGCGTCGCGGATGAGTTTGAAAAGGTCATCCAGGAAGCCTGGGGACGGAGAACTGACTAATGGCTCGTCGCAACATATTTCAGCCGCCGCCGCCACCCGAGTCCGCATCGGAGGCAAACCAGCCGGACAGCAAACCCCGGTTCCCCAACACCGGAGCGATGTCAGGTGTCAAGTCGACACTGCGCGACCTGTCTTCGAATGCGGTCCGGGAAATTGACCCGTCACTGATTGACGACGGCGGCCCGAAGGACCGTTTGACGATCACTGATGCCGATGTTGCCGATCTTGTGCAGAGCATTCGGGCTCATGGTCAGCAAGTGCCAATCATGGTGCGCCCGCTGCTGGAAAACCCGGGACGCTATCGCATCGTTTACGGCAGGCGGAGACTGCTTGCCCTGAAATTGGCGGGCATCCCGGCGAAAGCCCTGATCAGAACGCTCACCGACGAACAGGCGATCCTGGCGCAGGGCCAGGAGAACAGTGTGCGACTCGATCCGAGTTTCATCGAAAAGGCTCTCTTTGTCACTGATCTGACCGATGGCGGTTATGACCAGTCGGTGGTGCTGGATGCCTTGGCGATTGACAGGCCCATGCTGTCCCGCATGACCAAAGTGGCCCGGACGCTGCCGCTTAGCGTGGTTCAGTTCATTGGCGCAGCCCATGGAATCGGGCGCCGTCGCTGGGAAGAGCTGGCTGACCTGGTGCGCGATAAAGAGATCGACCTCGACGCTCTTGTCGCTACCTTCGATGAAGGTTCTCGTTTGCTTACCTCAGATGAGCGGTTCGCACGTCTGTCTGATGCGGCGTTGAAAGTGGGTCATTCGGGCACCACGCAGGCTGGCACGGCCCCTGCCCTACCGGTCACTTACAACGGGTCCAAGGTCGCCGAGATCAAAGACACTCCGCGATCATTGACGATCCGCTTTACTGGCTCTGACCAACCAGAGTTCACAAGATGGATGAGAGAACATGCCGAAACAGAGGTCTTGCGCCTCTACCAGGCCTGGCGGTCGGCAACTGAAGCCGACTGATAAGAACCGAGCAGATCAACAACAAAGGGAGCACTCGCAACCAAAGTAAAAGAAAGAGCCCCCCAAGGTCACCCTCGGAGAGCCCAATCTGTTGCCTAGCATCATCAGATTTACCAGCTTCTCCCTGTCAGTCAAGAACAACCGATTTGGTTGATCGAATAAGTTTTGCCAAAAGGCGAACTCATCGGTGCCTTGCTGTGGCAACTTTTGCCCAGGCTTGCCGTGAAAAAACATGCGCTTTCAACACATCACCGCACCTTCGGGGTCGCGGGCCACAGAAGTATTGCCCGCGAACAACGGTCAACCCGACAGGTTCAGCCTGATCGAAGTTATCCGCAAGGCCAGTACACTCCTCGGCCTCAAGGCTCCCGTCATCGGAACACTGGACGCATTGTTGTCCTGCTTGCCCCCAAAACGAAGCCACAACTTCGTTTTTGCGTCGAACGCGACACTTGCGTTCAAACGCAATGGCATTTCGGACCGGACAATCCGTAGACACATAACTCAGTTGGCGAATGCTGGCTTGCTCATGCGCTCCGATAGTCCCAACGGCAAGCGCTTCACCAAAAGCGACCTGTCCACAGGCAGCATCCTGCGCTTTGGTTTCGATCTTTCCCCGCTTTTCAAAAGCTATGACCAGATCTGCGCGATGGCGGAAGACTGCACCAGACAGGCCAGTCATATTTCTTTCCTGCGGACAAAAATCAGGTGCGCCATTGCCCGAACCAGAGAGTTGGATGAAGCCAACAGTGATACGGAAACTGCATTGCGCGCCTTGCGGCGTAAGCTAAGTGCTGAAGAGCTCTGCAACATACTCGATGGCTTTGCCTCTGACGAAGAAAATCAGGCAACAGACACCGACGCTGATATGTCAACCAAGGTCGAAATGTCCGCAACTGACGGACAAAATGTCCGCCACCATCAGAACTCAAAAAAAGAACTTATAGATTCTGATGGTGCAGAGCGGGTCGCAAGCGCACAGTCACAAGGAAAAGAGGTGACGATCAGAAATCTGATGGAAGCCTGCAACGAAGCGGCAAGTTACCTACAGCACCCGGTTGAAAGCATGGCTGATGTGATAGGTCACGCACGAACCCTTGCTCCAATGATGGGGATCGACAGCGCGGCATACCATGCGGCAGAAGACAGGCATGGTACTATCGGAACTGCCGTTACCGTTTGGAGCCTGCTTCAGCTGCAAGGAAAGATCCGAAAGACCGGAGCCTACTTTCGCGCGATAACCACAGGGAAACGAAGCCAGACTTTCAATCCTTGGGCATTGGTCAAAAGCCTTATGAAGCAGAATGCTCTGCAAAGGTGTTGAAATTGTCCGCGGACAACAGCAGCGAGAGGGCAGTGGATATGCCGCTCCATCCCCCGAGCAAGGATTGTCCGCGGACAATTTCCGAAGGCTGCGTGTGTCAGACCAAGGCTGGCGCACGGGTTAAAGACTCGACCGGCGACATTTCCCTCCATGACTTATGGGCCCTAAGCGAACAAACACTGCTCAACCCAATCACCGAACAGGTCGGCAAATTCGACGCTCCAATGGCAGATGAAGGGATGTCGGGCTGTCAGTTCCACAGATGCGCCGTCAGCCAATCGCAATGCCCGACAGAGGATTGCCTGAAACCACCGCGGAAGACGCTGGCTGCGCCTCAGAGGCAGGATAATTGTGGGCCACGTGCGCTCACGCTCGGGATCGGATCAGGTTGTAAAAGGTGATCCTGCGCGTAATACTTGGACCGATTCTCAAGCGTTCAGACAGCGCGCACAGCGTGCTATAAATGGCTTATGAACGGATTCTAATATAACGCTTGGGTAAAATGCAAAATGGCCATATTTTGCACAGATGAATTCCAAGACTTCTTATCACTATAGTGAGTCCCATCCACGCGTCATTGACGAAGAGGGGGTGGACCACACGACCGAGGATGACCTGTGGTTTTTGCCCGGACCGATGGAAGAGGAGCAGAACTATCTGCCGCCCGGGCCAAAAGCCGAACCGCGCGAGGCGGCTGTTTGCGACGATTGGCGAAAAGCTGAGGCAGGCAATGCCGCGCGTCTCGCCCGTGTCGCGGCCAGAATCGGCGCGCTGGACGACAGGCTGAAGCGCGGCCCGGAGGGCTGGCGGCATCGGCTCGCGCTGATCGAAGCAGCAGATCTCAGCTGGTTTGTCGGCGACCGGGTTGGACCGGATCGGCTGGCGCTCTGGATCTCCCTGCGCCTGTGCGGCGTGCAGGACGACACAGCGGCGCTCGCGCGTGTCGGATGGGCGGTACGCCGTCTGACAGGCGGACCGGGGCCGGAAGTGGATCTGTCGGCCTTCCTTGACCGCCGCGACCCGGAAAACCTGGGCATCGAAGCAGAGCCGTTCGCAGACCGCGCGGGTGGTTGGCTGGACCTGATGGCACAAGCCGCCGCTCTTCACCCGATCACGCGCGCCTGCATGGGGTTTCACATCTGGAGCCTCGCGGGTCTTGGGCAGCAGGGCGACCGGATGGAAGCGGCGGTCACCGCGGCCCGCATCGCGGTCAGCGCGGGTCCGACTGCGAGTGGGGGAGCGGTCTTTGCGCCGCTGGCCTTGGGTGGGGCAGGGGGGCTGCGCGCCGGTGGCTCACCCGCTGCGCGTCTGGTGCGTTGGCTCGACGGGATGGAGACGGCCTGTCTGACCGCGATGCGACATCTCGATGATATCGAGGCTTGGTCGGCGCGGGCGGGAGCCGAGATGTCGGCGCTGTCGGGCAAGACACCCCCAGCTCTGCGCGCCGTGCTGACCGAATGGCCCCTCGTGTCCGCGCCGATGGCAGAGGCTCTGACCGGAGCCAGCCGTGCTGCAGTACAGCGCAACCTCGCCTGGATGGAATCGCGCGGTCTGATCCGCGAAGTGACCGGGCAGGGGCGGTATCGGATGTGGCGTGCCTCGGCACTTTAGGGGCTGTTCCGCGAGCAACCCCCGCTGCGTGTGGCAGGACAACCTTCGCCTTCGCCTATTGTCGGCTACGATTGACAGGATCAGTCAGCGGGCTGCATCCGTGTCACATGATGATGAACACGACCTGCAAACAGCCGGGCCAGAACCACTGCACTGTGGTCACGGGTTGTGTAGCGATGTGGGCTGGCGAGGGATGCATCGAGCGTCGCGTGATCCGGATAGTCGACGGCGAGGACCATAAGAATCTCCGGTGCATCCGGATCGCGCGAATCGGCAAAGGTCAGCCGGACGCCGGTATTGCCGGGCATAGCCTGCCAGAGCGGGAACAGCTCCCGATTGATCTGCTGGCGGAAACTGTCACTGTCGATCAGGGGTTTGCCTTCGAAAAACACATAGCGGGTCAGCATGATGGCACCTTTCTGTCTGTGACTGGACGCGCCTTTCCGGGTGGGCACCTCTGGGGCAACCAGCAATCCCATATGCCTGAAAGTCAGGGTCCAAACGACGGTTGTTGACAAGTATGGTAGTATGCATATTGTGGATCTGAGGCAAGCCGCATCGCGGAGGTGCCGCGACGAGGGGAGGAGATTTCATGAGCAGGGTTCCCTATCAGGAGCTTGAGGATACTATTGCGCGGGCATTTGTCCGGGCGGGTATGAGCGCGGCCAAGGCCCGGACGAGTGCCCGTTTTCATGCCGAAGCAAGTTGCGATGGCGTCTATTCACACGGGTTGAACCGGGTGCCACGCTTTGTTGAATACCTGACCAAGGGCTGGGTTGACGCAGAGGCTGAGCCGGCCCCTGTGCGGCAGATCGGCCCGATCGAAGTCCTGGACGGTCAGCGCGGGCCGGGCATTCTGAATGCGTTGCATGCCACAGACCGGGCACTGGAACTTGCGTCCGAACATGGCGTCGGCATCGTGGCACTGCGCAATACAACGCATTGGATGCGCGGTGGTGCGTTTGGCTGGTATGCGGCAGATCGCGGCAAGGTCATGATCGCCTGGACCAACACCGAATCCTGTATGCCAGCATGGGGCGCAAGCGATACCCGGCTGGGAAACAACCCGCTGGTCATGGCGGTGCCGCGCGCCGGGGGTCATGTGGTGCTGGACATGGCGATGTCACAGTATTCCTACGGCAAGTTGCAGACCACGCGGCTGCGCGGCGCGCAACTGCCCTATGCCGGCGGCTTTGACAGTGATGGCACACTGACCACCGACCCCGGCTCGATCGAGGCGTCGCGTCGCATTCTGCCGACCGGGTTCTGGAAAGGATCTGGCCTGACGATTCTGCTCGATGTTCTGGCTGCGGCGCTTTCGGAGGGTTCAGCCACCTATCAGATCGACAAGATTGATCAGGGAAGTTGCACAGGGTGTTCGCAGATCTTTCTGGTCTTTGATCCCGAACGTCTCGGTTCTGCAGAGCATCTGCAGGAAATTGTTGATGGCATGGCGGACTATGTCAACGGATCAACGCCGGCCGAAGCGGGGCGCAAGGTGACCTATCCGGGGCAGAACACCCTGGCCACGCGGCAGGATCACCGGGCAAACGGTGTGATTGTCGACGATGACATCTGGCGGGACGTTCAGGCGCTGGCCGGGGAGAAGCGCCCGACCTGAACAAACGGCTCATGCCCGGTCCGCAGGACACGGGCATGTCGATGATCGACAAGGGAGGAGGAACCCATGACAGATCGGAGCCAAGGCTTGATTGTGCGTCTGGCGGAGCAGGTGTTGAAGGTGCTCATGGTCCTGTGCATCCTGACCATGAGCGTGCTGGTGTTTACAAACGTCGTGTTACGATACGGCTTTAACACCAGCCTTATTTCGACCGAAGAAATCGCACGATATGCATTCGTCTGGCTGACGTTTCTGGGCGGCATTCTGGCCTTTGCCCGCAACCGGCATGTGCGGATGGATCTGTTCGTGAACATGTTGCCGAAACGGCCGAGGACGGTGGTTCTGCTGGCGGGGGATATCATCATCCTTGTCTGCTGCTACCTGATCGTGCGCGGCTGCTATGAGCTGGCCGCGTTGAATACGGTCAACTTCCTGCCGGTCACCGGTCTGTCGGTCGCCTGGCTGTATGCGGCTGGCATCCCGTTCGGGATTGCGGTGGCGGGTCTTGTGCTGCGGCAGATGGCACACCGTTTGCGCGGCACGACCGGGGAGCAGCAGACATGACCGTACTGATTTTTCTGGGCGGTTTGCTGGTGGCCATTGCGATGGGCATTCCGATCGCGCTGGCCCTGCTGGTTGCGGCCGTGGGGCTGATGCTGGACCTTGGCCTGTTCGATGCGCAGATCATGGCACAGAATCTGATGAACGGTGCCGACAGCTATACGCTGCTGGCGATTCCGTTCTTCATTCTGGCGGGGGAGGCGATGAATGCGGGTGGCATCTCGCGCCGGATCATCGACCTGCCGATGAAGCTGGTCGGGCACCGGCGGGGCGGGCTCGGCTTTGTCGCCATCATCGCGGCGGTTCTGATGGCCAGCCTGTCAGGGTCAGCGGCGGCGGATACTGCGGCGTTGGCGATGGTGTTGCTGCCGATGATGAAGCAGGCGGGGTATCCCGCCGAAGGGTCTGTCGGACTGATCGCGACGGGAGGCATCATTGCGCCGATCATCCCGCCGTCGATTCCGTTCATCATCTTTGGGGCAACGACCGGGGTTTCGATCTCGCAGCTGTTTTTGGCAGGGATCGCGCCGGGCGTGATGATGGGGGTGGCGCTGGCGCTGGTCTGGTGGTGGCAGTGTCAGTCGCTGGACCTGACGCCGATGCCAAAGGCGACGCGGCGCGAAGTTGCGGCTTCGGTCCGGTCCGGTCTTTGGGCGCTGATGCTGCCGGTCATCATCATCGGCGGCTTCCGCTCGGGCATCTTTACGCCGACCGAGGCGGGTGTTGTCGCCGCTGTCTATGCGATCTTTATCGGCACGGTTGTCTATCGCGAGATGGCGCTCAAGGATCTGTTCGAGGTGTTCTACAGCGCGGCAGAGACGACGGCGATTGTCATGCTGCTGGTGGCAGCGGCGGCGGTGTCGGCCTGGCTGATCACGATTGCCGACTTTCCGGCGCAGGTTGTGGCGATGCTGGAGCCGCTGATCGGCAACCCGATCCTGCTGATGGCGACCATCATGCTGGTGGTCATGGCGGTCGGAATGGTCATGGACCTGACACCCACGGTTCTGATCCTGGGTCCGGTCCTGATGCCGGTGGTGATCGCGGCCGATATCAACCCGGTCTACTTTGGCGTGATGTTCATTCTGAACTGCTCGATCGGGTTGATCACGCCGCCAGTGGGCAATGTGCTGAACGTGATTGCCGGGGTTTCGCGCATGCCGTTCGACCGGTGCGCAGTCGGGGTGCTGCCCTACCTGAGCGCGATGCTGGGGCTGCTTGTCCTGTTTGTCATCTTTCCGGGCCTGATCATCACGCCACTCGAATGGCTGCGTTAGCCCCGGATTCTACCAAAACCAAGAGGAGGAGAAACCAAATGAGCTATCAGAAAATGCTGCTTGCTGCGGGGGCTGCACTGGCGATCTGCGCGGGAACTGCCCAGGCCCAGACCTTTCGCTTTGCCGCCGAGGCGCCGGCCACGGATTCGCAGGTAAAGGCTGCCGAGCATATGAACGAGCTGCTGGCCGAAAAATCCGGCGGGACGCTTGACTTGCGGATTTTTGCGGGCGGGACGCTTGGCAATGCGCAGGCCGTGATCACCGGAACCCGCGGCAACACCGTGGATATGTTCGTGACCGGCTCTTCCAACCTGAGCGGGCTCAAGGCCGAGATGGGGATGCTGGACATTCCGTTCCTGTTTCAGGACGGCGACCATGCCTACCGCACCCTTGACGGTGAAGTGGGCCGCGCGCTTCTGGACCAACTGGATGATGTCGGCCTCAAGGGCCTGGCGTTCTGGGAAAACGGCTGGCGCCAGATCACCACCAAGGACCGCATCGTCGCCAAACCGGAAGATCTGGCCGGAATGAAAATCCGCACCACCGGTGCGCCGGTGCATATCAAGGCGTTCGAGCTTTTGGGCGCAAACCCGGTTCCGATGCCGATTGGCGAGCTGTACACCGCGCTTGAAATGGGAACCGTCACCGCGCAAGAGCATCCGCTGGGCGTGTTCATGTCGGCAAAGTTTTTTGAGGTGCAGGACAACATCACTCTGTCCCGCCATGCCTACAGCCCGCTGGTTGTCGCGATGAGCAAGGCCAAGTTTGATGCGCTGGCCCCGGAACAGCAGCAGATGCTGATTGATGCGGCGGTCGAGACTGCAGCGTTTCAGCGGCAGCTGAATAGCGACGCTTTGGCAGGGCAGGTCGCAGAACTGCGGGCGATGGGTAAGACTGTGTCAGAGGATTTTGACCAGACCCCGTTTGTTGCGGCAACGGCGCCGGTGCGCGAGGGCTTTATCGCAGAGTTCGGTGGGGCGGATAAACTGGAAGCAATCGACGCTTTGCGCGACTGAAACCTGCGCGACTAAAAGATGGGGGGCAGGCGGGATCGTCTGCCCCCTTACTGCTCCGGCATATCCATCGGAACGCGGAGCATATGCTGCAGATCAACATCTGCGCTTTCGAATATTTCGGGTGTGCGTGACTGGTGAATGATCAGATCCTGCAGGATGGTCCGCAAGTGACGGCGCATGGCGGCTTCGGCCTGAGCGGGATCTTGCATTTCAATGCCATCAACGACGGCGGTATGCTGGGCGACAAGCCGTTCGATATCCAGGTTCTGCGTTGTCAGGTAGCGGACCCTGTCCATCTGCGATTTCACACCATCCATGATCTGCCAAAGATGCTGACGCCCTGCTGCTTCGGCCAGGGTCCGGTGGAAAAGATCGTCAAGCCGCAGAAATTCGGTACGGTTCTGCTGGGTTGTGCCGCCGGCGCATAGCCGCATCTGGGCTTCGAGTTGCCGGCGAAGTTCCTTCAGCAACTGGGCTTCGTGGGCAACAGCAAGGATGCGTACCAGATCACTTTCAATCGATTCCCGGATAAACCGGGCGTCCTCGACCGCGCGGAGTGAGATCTTGCAGACAAAGGTGCCACGTTGCGGACGCACCTGAACCAGACCTTCTTCGGACAATTTGATGAACGCCTCACGCACCGGCTGTCGGCTGACGCCGAACTGAACGCTCAGCTCTGCCTCGGATACCCGCTCACCGGGCTTCATTTTGTTTTCTATGATGCGTTCGCGTAGAATCTCGACCAGTTGCCGCCCGACAGATCCACGCTGATCTATCTGGTCGCTGTCGATCACTGTATTCATGCCGCCCCACCTTTCAAACCCGGCGGGACGTTCACGGTCAGAGCGGCCCCACACTGCCTGTATGGTAGCGTCAAGATGCCGGGCCAGCAATGATCCCGGTCAGACACCTGCAACGGGAAACGCTGCAGATCCGGATTGACTGGTATGGTAGTATGGTTTATTTGTGTCAGCAGAGGAGGATTCGGAATGTTGCGTCGCGCTGAAATCTCGGACCGTTTGAAACCGCTGCACACCAGCGTTGTGGATCAGCTCTACACAGCTTTGCGGTCCGCGATCATTGACAACGCCCTGCACCCCGGCGCCCGGATTTCTGAGGCTGATGTTGCCCTGCAATACGGCACCAGCCGTCAGCCGGTGCGTGAAGCCTTTATCACTCTTGCCAATGAGGGCCTGCTGGAAATCCGCCCTCAACGCGGCACATATGTTGCCAAGATTTCGCTTCCCGATGTCATGGATGCCCGCTTCGTGCGCGAAGCGGTCGAGGCGGATATCGTCAGACTGCTGGCGCAGGCGCCGGATTCCGCGTTGATAGCCGACCTGCGGGGGCAGGTTGACCGTCAGCAGGATCTGATCGGCGGTTCTGCGCGCGATTTCATGGAAGCTGACGAAACCTTTCATCGCACCTTGGCCGAGGGCGCAGGCAAGGGCAAAGCCTGGCACATCGTGGTTGAAATGAAGGCGCAGATGGATCGGGTGCGCTTCCTGTCCAGTACGCACTTTCCGGTAGACCGGCTGATCGACCAGCATCGCGATGTGGTTGAGGCCATTGCCGGTGGCGATCCGATCAAAGCTGAGCGCGCTATCCGGCGACATCTGCAAGGCATTCTGACCGACCTGCCGGTGATAAAGCAGGAACAGCCCGAGTATTTCCTTTGATTGCGGCTGGTGGCGACGACCTGCCTGCCAGGCAGGCACGATGGCGGCCCGCACTATCCCACGACCCGATGCGATCCTGACCGCAACGCCTGTTGGTTCGCAGACAAATCCTTTCTTCATGCCAGACACTTAATGCCCTGAGGCCCCTATGACCAACCCTTCCGAAAACCGTGTCGTCTGCCTGCATGGCCAGGATGATCTGAAGCTCGAAACCCGGGCCGTTGAGATGCCCGGTCCGGGTGAGGTGCGCGTGGCGGTTCTGGCGGGTGGCATCTGCGGGTCGGATCTGCACTACTGGCTGGAAGGCGGCATCGGCACCATCCGTGTGCGGGAGCCGATCATTCTGGGACATGAGGTGGCAGGCCGGATCGAGTCTTTGGGCGAGGGTGTGACCGGGCTTGCCGTCGGCGCCTTGGTGGCGTTGAATCCGTCGCAGCCCTGTGGGGTCTGCGCGTTTTGTCAGCAGGGGCTGACGATTCACTGCAGCGCGATGAAGTTCAAAGGCTCGGCGATGTATCTGCCGCATCAGCAGGGCATGTTCCGTGATCTGATGGTCATCAGCGCGGCGCAGTGCTTTGCCCTGCCAAACGGAACCGACCCGGGCGCCGCCGCCTGCGCCGAGCCGCTGGCGGTCTGCCTGCACGCTGCCAACCGCGGCGAGGCCGTCGGCGGCAGCCTGTCTGGTAAAACGGTGCTGGTCACCGGGGCAGGGCCGATCGGAGCGCTGTGTGTGGCGGTTGCGCGCCAGCGGGGGGCGGCCGAAATCATCGTGACCGATATTCAGGACGCCACGCTCGCAGTGGCGCGGCAGATGGGGGCAGATCACGCAGTCAATACGGCCAGAAACCCGGACGGGCTGGCACAGTGGACAGCGGGCAAAGGCCAGGTTGATCTGGTCTTTGAATGCTCTGCCGCCGCCCCCGCCATCCGCGATGCGGTGACCTGTCTGCGCCCGCGCGGAACGCTGGTGCAAGTCGGCGTGGCCGGGCCGACGCAGATGCCGCTGAACGTGATGGTCGGCAAGGAAATTCTGTTCATCGGTTCGCAGCGCTTTGATGTGGAATTCGCCGACGCTGTCGCATTGATCGGGTCCGGCGCGATTGACCCGCGCCCGATGATTACCGGCACTTTTCCGGTGACCGAGGCGCTGGCCGCCTTTGACACCGCCCGCGACCGCGCAAAATCGGTCAAGGTTCAACTCTCCTTTGTCAGCGCCTAGGCGCGGCATATCAGACGGAAAGACATTCTCATGAGACAGACGTGGCGCTGGTTTGGTCCCAAAGACCTGGTTTCGATTGACGACATGTTGCAGGCCGGGGTCGAGGGGGTGGTCACAGCGCTGCACCATATTCCGACCGGCGCGGTCTGGTCCCCCGCCGAGATTGCGCAACGTCAGGCGGAACTGGCCGTGATGAAGGATGGCGCGCCGTCCGGTCTGAAATGGGAGGTGGTCGAAAGCCTGCCGGTGTCGGAAGACATCAAACGGCAGAGTGGGGAGTGGAAAGCCCATATCGAGAACTGGAAAACCTCGATGCGGAACCTGCGGGAGGCCGGGATCGAGGTGATCTGTTACAATTTCATGCCCATCCTCGACTGGACGCGGACTGATCTGGCCTATCGGCTCGCCAATGGCGCAACCTGCATGCGCTATGACGCCATCGACTTTGCCGCGTTTGATCTGTTCCTGTTGCAGCGCAAAGGCGTTGAAGGGGATTACAGCGCCGAGGTGACAGAATCGGCGCGTGCGCGCTTTGCCACCATGTCGGATGCCCGCAAGGAAGAGTTGTGCGGGAACGTCGTTTACGGTCTGCCCGGTGCGGCAGAGCGGATGTCGATGGAGGATGTGAAGACCCATCTGGCGTATTACGACACCATATCGGCAGACAAGCTGCGCCGCCATCTGATTGATTTTCTGGCCGCAGTCAGCCCGCTGGCGCAGGACATCGGCATGCGGCTGTGCTGCCACCCCGATGATCCGCCGTTCCCGCTGCTGGGCCTGCCGCGCATCATGTCGACAGAGGCCGATTACAGGGCGGTGATGGATGCAGTCGACATTCCGGCCAATGGCATCACGCTTTGCACCGGATCCCTCGGTGTCCGCGCCGACAATGATCTGCCGGGCATGATGGCGCGGCTGGGTGACCGGGTGCATTTCCTTCACCTGCGCAATGTCGCGCTGGAGGACCGTGATCTGGGCGGCTCGTTCCACGAGGCGGCGCATCTGGAGGGCAACACCGATATGGTGGCGATGATCGCGGCTGTTCTGGCAGAGCAGAACCGTCGCAAGGCAGCAGGCCGTGCCGACTGGCAGATCCCGATGCGCCCCGATCACGGGCAGGATATTCTGGATGACCAGACCCGCAAAGCACAGCCGGGTTATCCGGCCATTGGTCGGCTCAAAGGTCTGGCGGAACTGCGCGGCATCATGACCGCACTGTCACATCCGGCCGTGACGGTAGCTGAATAGCGCGAGAGGGCGAAAGACGCTCGTCGGCACACCGTTCGCGGTCGCGGTGTGCCGGAAAAACTGCTGCAATGCAGCGTCGCACGGTCCGCCACGGCCATGCTTTGCCATGATGTCTGCACGCTCGCGGACATAGACCAATACGGCTCAGCCCCTCCGATCCACTCTTGTCGGCCCCCTCGCACCCCGCGCCCCTCTGGCAAGCCGAAAGCTTGTGACGGCATCTGCAGCGGCATGGGAGCGGATGTTTTTCGCGCATTTCCGTCTCGCCTTTGACAGAAGGCGGCGAGACATCACCCGGCCATTGTCAGCCCGAGGAAGAATGGCGCCCCGTCACCCATCGTCAGGATGCCGACAGGCGGCAGATCATGCCGGCGGTCAATTCGGCCTGATCTTGGCGGCTCACTGTGACTCATACGCTCTTGAAGCGCTTCAAGTGCATACCTTTTTTGTATACAGGCATGCTTGCTTGAAAAACAGTCAAGTTCTACTAATGTCCGGAACAGTGCCTGACCTGAAGTTTCGGGCGGCATGGCTTCCGGGGGGAACAATGAACGCACTGCCACCAGGCGCGCGCCGCCATTCTGCCTATGAAGCAATCAAGGCGATGATCGTGACCGGTCATCTGGCACCGGGCCGCCGTGTGACCGAACAAGACCTGACAGAGCAGTTGCAGGTCAGCCGCACCCCCGTGCGTGAGGCGCTCAACCGGCTGCAGCGGGATGGTCTGGTGGTGGAACGCCCGCGCACGGGTTTCGCCGTGGTCGCCTTTGATGAAACCATGCTGCATGAGGTGTTCGACCTGCGGGCCGAGCTTGATGCCTATGCCACCCGGCTGGCGGTTGACCGCATCACACCGGCTGACCTGAAGGTGCTGGACGATCTGCTGAACGCAGGTGACGAGGTGGCCCGCACTGACCCCACAAGGCTCGGCCGGTTGGCCGAGATGGAACTAGGCATGGATCTTCACCGCGCCATTGCCAGATGCAGCGGCAATACCTTGCTCGCAGAGACTCTGGACGGGCTGTTGATCAAGTGCCAGGTCTTTGTCTGGATGGAGCTGACCCAGATGCAGGAATTTGAAACTGCGCGTGCAGATCACCGGGCGATTGTCGGGGCCATCGCAGCCAAAGATGCCGCCCGGGCCTGCACCTTGAGCCGTTGCCATATCCGGCAATCCCGCGATGGCATTCTGGGGCTTATGCACATGCGGCGCGATCTGCGCGACTTTTACGTCGGCAAAGGCTGAGCGGAGTCGCGCGGGGCAGGGGGGACAACCGGATTCCCGACCCGCAGAAATGCACGCGCCAGACAGCGGGTCAGACTGCGCCTGATGGTGCGGCTTAAATGGGACGGTTCATCCTGGCCAAGGGCACGGACGACCTGCTGTGCTGCGGTCCGGTATCCACAAGCAGCCGGCAGGCCGCGTGCATTTTCAATGCGCAATCTACTCCTCAAACAAAACATGCGACACGCCACCTATTCGTGCGCCGACATTTCTATCCCCTTTGATCAGCTCTTCCGTTGGAAGGTCTGACTGTTGAATCAACCATACTTTATCTGTAACTTCGGAACCAAGAGTGCGGCCATTAATCCGTTCATAATAACAATGGCGATCAAAACAATTCACCGCCGTATTGCGGGTGCCGGTCCGAACCTTGATCGTGCCGACTGTGGGCCCCATCAGAACAACGAGACCAACAACATTTACCTTCCTTGGCAGTGACAACAGAAATGACTTGTCTGCGGGAAGAGACAAGATTTTTGCCCGGAATTCAGCCCGTGCAAAATCCCGGAATTCGAATTCCGGCGGATCAATATCCATATCCTCCACTTTAACCGCATCAAACCTTTTCTTGGCTTCCAGCCGGGAAAAGTCGGGTGCGGTATCGGCAACCTTTGTGATCAGGTTGTAAAGTGCTTCAGCATATAGCTCTTTGCCAATAGCATTGGGATGAACATTATCGCGCAGCGCCTGTTCGTTCAAATCAATATTGATGATCGGTAGGTTGTACTTTCTTGCAAGCTCAGAATCCGTCGTCGGTATCCAGTCGTCTTCACGTATTCCTACTTGAGGTAAAATTAAGATGCCGCAACGAATAGAGTGGCGCTTGCAAGCATCGAAAATTGCCTCCATGGTTGTGACGTGATCTGATATTTGAGCATCCGTTTTGGGCCGCAGACGATAGATTGCTGTGGCTATCTCAAGTATGAGCGCATCGGGCCTATGCTCCCGTAAAATGCCTTCGATTAAATGTCTTGCATGATTGGGTTGCATGCCGCCTATTGCGACTTTTTTTATCTCATTTTCGGGGTGTTTAGCGGCACATTGTTCTACAAATCCGCCTGTTTCGGCGGTTACGCTAAACCCAAAAACTAAGAATTTCATAATAAGTCCTCATGCTTCATCTAGAATAGACAACAGCCGCTTAGCCGGGAAAAATGCCGCTGACAACCATGCTTCATCCCTGAGGTATACCTTCGGCACCCCACCCGACTGTATCAACCCTGTGCAACGCCACAGAAAGTACCGAGGGTAGCGATACTACGGTTCGTCATTACCATAGCGGAGGGTAGGCGCGATGGCCACATGGATGCCAGTCAACTTTCCAGTGTCATCTGAGCCACGAAAGCTGGGTTCATGACGTCGGGGAAAGTGCCCGTTGATGGCGGCAGGTGTCGCCATGCGGCGACGGCCAAGCACGATCTGGCAACAAATCGCTTCGATACTCCGGGCGTTGAAGCGGTGGTGGTTCGCTTTGGGTGCCTCGTTTCCGCTGATCGTCGACCGATCTGGGGTGCGGGCCGAAACGTCGTCCAGAGTCTATCATTTGTGCGTGGAGCATCACTTTTCCGTTCAAGGCACAAAACTGTGCTGCGGGCCCCGGTGAATGCCTCGACTACGGTTGTCATGAATTTTTTGGACACGTATAGCATCACTCACGCAGACTCCGCTTGCTCCACCGTGACGAAGACAAGCGGAACGATTTTCAAATGTTCTGAGGGCCGGAAGTTCAGCATGAAGCGGCAAATCCATCTTTATCTACCCTATTATCTCTCTGACGATTTCGAACGGCAGAAGGAACTTGACAGGTGTCTACAAAAGAACACCGAAGTCGGAGCGATCGACCGGATATTCCTCCTGATCGACGATGGGCATCAGCCCCCCATCACCTCGGACAAAATCACCCAGATCCACACCGAAGGGCGCCCAAACTATGCTCAGTGGGTTGAATTTACACAGAAAAACAGCCAGGATGCGATATCGGTTCTTGCCAACTCTGATATCTATTTCGACGAGGGCATTGTCGGGATGGAAAAGGTTCTGGCAGCGAGCCCGCATGCGTTCGTCGCACTCAGCCGCTACGAGGTTGTCGGCGACGAGATCTCCATGCACCCGAACCCACACTGGTCGCAGGATGCCTGGGCGATTGACGGGCGTGTGTCTTTGCCGGATGCGCTGCGCCTGAAACTGTCGATTCCGCTTGGCGTGCCCCGGTGCGACAACAAGGTCGCCTATATATTCTCGCTGCATGGCTATGACATCTTCAACCCATGTCAGTTTGTGCGCAGCTACCACCTGCACGAGTCCCGGTTGCGCGCGTATGACCAACACGTCGACAAGCGGATACTCGGCGGGACTGCGTGGGTCTATGCGTCCGAAGCCATCGACACCCCGTCGCGCATGGTCTTCGATGTCTGGACACTGAAGCCGGAACCGGTAGAGCGTATCAAGGTCAACGACACGATCATCGTCAAGGAAAAGCAGGGGCTGGGCCGTCCGCGCAAAGAGGCTGATCGCCTGATCGTCGCCTATGACCACAACTGGCAGTTTCCGGCCATCACCGAGCAACACGCCTACGAGAAGCTTGTGCAGGATACGCACCTGCGCCACGGGGACGAAAGCGTGCGCTATCTGGCGTTTCCCTGGGCCACCCTGATCGACAACCTGCTGCACAACAAAAAGAACCCCGAGCGTACCGCGTTTTTCAAGCAAAAACTGCTGTCGCTCAAGCCGCAACTTCAGGGCGCGCGGACCGTCGTGACGGTCTGTCAACACATTCACATGTTGCGTTTCCAGAGCATTTTTCACGAAATGGGCGTCACCGACATTTTCTGGTCACACGCGGTAAAAGGCCTGCCCGGCTTACCAGACCATCCGGAAATCGCGTTGCATCCGTTCCCGCTCTACCCTGTTCAGGCTGAGGGGCATTGGAATGCACCGCCAAAGCGCAAGAAGCACCTGTATTCCTTTGTCGGCGCCAAGGCGAACCAGTATTACCTGACCGAAGCGCGCAATATCATTATTGATGATTTGTCGAAGACGAAAACCGGCTTCATCGTCGGCAACGAGACCTGGCATTACAACAAGGTGGTTTATGACTTCCAGGTGCGGGGCTTGGTCGACAAGCCCGATGCACTGGTAGACAATTCCGCGTCAGAGCAGTTTCGCCAACTTCTGTTGGAAAGCGTTTTCTCACTTTGCCCTTCGGGAACCGGACCAAACTCGATCCGTCTGTGGGAATCAATCGGCCTGGGCTCTATCCCGGTAATCATTGCCGACACTCTGGCCTTGCCAGGCGATCCTGCGCTCTGGGAGCAGGCGGCAGTATTCTGTGCGGAAGATCGTGCAAGCATCATGGCGCTTCCGGCCCGACTGGCAAAGCTGCACAGTGATCCTGAAGCTCTCAAGACAAAGCGCCACGCGATGGCGCAGCTCTGGGAGCTCTACGGGATAGACAGCTTTGTGTATGATGTCAGAGCTTTGTTGCTGCGCAAAAGTCAGGAGAACCGGCTGTCGGCACCCGCCCTCTCGCCCCCGGCGATACACAGCACGCCTGCAGACGCTTCCCACTTCGCCAATTGGACGAGCCTGATGTGCGATATCCTGGTCTATCCCGAAAAAGCAGCGTCGCGGCTGCAGGATAGCAGACGCGAGATCGAAACCTTGGTGGCGCAAGCCAGCGCTGAACAGAAGGACATCTTTGTCCGGGCGCTTCAGCTGCGGAACATCGACCACATTTGGGAAAAAGCCTGATATGCGTATCCACCTGATGGGAGCAAATCATTCCCGGACTCCCTTTGCATATCCGGTGTACCGCAGTCTGTTCGAACGGCGATTTACCTATGTGCAGGACCCGGCCGAGGCGGATACGATCATCTTTTCCTATGCGCGCAACCTGAGTGAGTCAGGCGGCAGGTTACAGGCCCTGATCAGGGCAAAGCCAGACCTGAAAGTCATTGTGGTTTCGGAAGAACCGCTGTGGGACACCACAAACAGTGGTGACTTCCGTAAACGGCATAATGTGATGGCGCTTCCCGATGGTCACATCCCCTATTCGGTGATCAACCATCACACATCGCAGGTTTATGCGTTCCGTCGGTTTCCCTATTTCGTTACCACGGATGACCAATTCTATCTTCGATACTCACGGGCGTTCAGTGAAAATGCCCGTGAGACGCCCAAGGCCCTGTTGCACAGCTGGGAAGCGGCGCCGATCCGCTATGCGTTTTTCGCCGAAAACCGCAATCTGGAAAAGAAGTACAGCGTTTCCTGGCCAGAGATCGCCACTTGGGGTCTGTCGGTGTATCGGACCGATGTGGCCAAGGGCATGCCCGACAAGGGCACAATGCGGGTCGGGGCAGGGTGGTCTTCAACGACGATCCGCCAACAGTTGCCGGACTGGCATCTGGACAAGCTGACGACGTTACGTGGGCGCAGCATGATCATCTCGGCCATCGAAAACACAAACCAGCGTGACTATGTGTCCGAGAAGATTTTCGATGCTTTTGCAGCCCGAGGGATTCCGCTTTACTGGGCCTCACCCAACCATCGGGTCGATCAGATCGCGCCACCCGAAAGCTATCTCAACCTGTACGATCTGGCACCGTCTGCCGCAGTCGAAAAGATTGTTGCCTTCGCCCCCGATCTCGCCGTAGCCGAAGCACACATGGAGGCACAAAGACGCCTTGCCGAGCGGTTCCGGCATTATGACGATTTTCTGGATGAGCGCTTCGCCTTTGCAGAGCGGCTCTCGGATGAAGTCTTCATGATCGTAAACGAGTAACACGTCCTCTGGTTCTGACGCAGAGCTTCCGGCTCGGCGCAGAGGCGCGGATATGTTGGGGCGTGGCAAAAGCTGCGCCCCTTTGCATTTCCCGCAAGATCAGCCGGGCAAAGCTGCGCGCAAAGCGTCCGGCAGCCGCGTCACCGCGTTTTCCAGTCGCTCGCGCCATTTCGGTCCCATTGCCAGCGCCTCGCGGTAAGCCAGGGCCAGATCATCGGGCCGGTCTTCGGCCAACGCCTCAATCAACATGGCTGCCTGCGCGCGGTCTTTTTGCGCCTTGGTCCGGTCGCGCCCGGCGCGCCGTTCGGCGACAATCAGCTTGTGGATGGCAAACCGCTCAGGTCGCGGGATCTGCACCAGCACACCAGAGCGGTAAACCAGCGCCGCATGGATCGGCTCGGCGATCAGGTAATTCAGATGATGCAGCGCCTGCGCTGTGACGCCCAAAGCGGCCAAAGGCCGGATGCCCTCATCGCCAAAGGCCGGGGTCAGAAACTCCACCAGCGCCTGCCCGCGCGTCTGCCGCCAGCGCCAGGCGGGGGCGTTGTCCAGCGCGGGCACCGGGTCAAAGGCAAAGTCCCGCAGTACGTCCTGCACCGGCGGATCGGTGCGGTCGTCCAGCGCCAGTGACAGCCGCTCAAAGCTTGCGATGTCCAGATCGCCGGTCTGCGCGGTGGCATCCAGCGAATAGGCCAGCCCCAGTTCGCCCTCATAGAGCCGGAAAGCATGGGTGCCGACGATGGTGCCGCCCAGCCGGAACACCCCCGCTTGCGCAAAGGCGGCGATCAGGCTGGCAGTGGTGGCGTCCAGACTCATGAACCGCTCTGCCCGCAAGATCCGCACCAGACGCGCGCGCTCGGTCGCCCGCGCATCGGTTTCAGCGCGCAGCTGCTGGTGCCGGTCAATCCGCGCCCGCAGCGCATCGCTGTCCTCGCCGATATAGGTTTTGCGCACCTCGCTGCCGACACGGTAACTGTCATACCAATAGACCCGCGCGCCACGCTCCACCCGGCTGGGGGTGCCGCGCAGGTCAGACACACGGTCATCCAGCAAGAGCCGCAACAGGTCGTGATAGGCGGCGTGGGCGATGGCGGAATGGCGGTTCATCGGCGTGCTCAACAATGATAGTTTGTGTTGAACATACGGCCATGTTCAACAACAGGCAACATTGTTAAACATATGCTTCGACGGCCTCGACAGTGACCGGCAAGGACAGAGCCGAAGCCGAGGCCGGTCACCTCGGACAGTCCCGGCGGGCAAGCCTACAGTTGCTCTCAGGCGATTGCGGCGACCCGGGCAGCATCATGACAGATCGCTCCTGCGGGGACTGGTAAAAGACATGGCACGCCTGATTTCTTCCAGCAGGACCGCCAGACGCACCGGCTTGCTGGCATAGCCCTGCATGCCCATCTGCAGACAGCGCTCCCGCTCACCTCCCATTGCATTTGCTGTGACGGCAACGACCGGCAGGTCGGCCCAGGGCGTGCCCGATGCGCGGATCGCCTGCAATGTGGCGGCTCCATCCATGCCCGGCATCTGCATGTCCAGCAAAACCAGATCAATCTGATTGTTGGACAAAAGCGCCAGTGCTTCAACGCCCCCCGATGCCTCATGACACACGGCACCCAAAGGGGCCAAGAGGCAGCTCGCCACGTGCCGGTTTACCGCACTGTCATCAACGATCAGAATAGAGACACCCTTTAGTTCATACTTTGAGACGGCTTTTGGCGGCTCTGCGTCGGTTGGCGGTTCGGCACGTGGCAGAATTGTCTGACCCCGGAACCGGAACACAAAGGTTGATCCGTTGCCAGGGGACGACGTGACTGTGATATCGCCGCCCATCATCCTGGCCAACCGTCGCGAAATTGCCAGCCCCAGCCCGGTGCCGCCATATTCCCTGACCGTCTTGGTTTCTGCCTGGTTAAACGCTTCGAAAAGCCGGCTTTGCGACACCGGATCAATCCCGATCCCGCTATCCGTTATCGTCACCACGACCTCTGAGTGCCCTGCATCGGCCGGTTGGGTCGCCAGGGTCACTGTAATCGTGCCGTCTTTCGTGAACTTGACCGCGTTGGACACCAGATTGCCCAGACATTGCCTGACCCGCACGGAATCATAAATCAATTGCTCCGGCGTGTCGGGGGCGGCATCAAAGCGCAATGTGGTGCCGCGCTCTTCGGCCCGGGCCTGAAACAGCGCAACTGTGTCTGCAAACGACGTGATCAGCGCATTGGCTGTCGGTTCCAGGTCAATCCGCCCGGCCTCGATCCGCGACAGGTCGAGGATATCGTCGATCAGCGCCATCAGCATGTCCCCGGAAACCCGGATCAGACGCAAGCTTTCGCGCTGGCTATCTGTCAGTTCGGTGGCGTCCAGAACCTGCACCATCCCCAGAACGCCATTCATCGGCGTGCGGATTTCATGGCTGATATTGGCCAGAAACTCTGACTTTGTACGACTTGCCAGTATTGCCACAGCCAGAGCATCATGCAGCTCTTGCCGTGTGCGATGCAGGCGCCGCATCATGGCGTCAGCGTAGAAAACCGCAGGCACCGCAATAACCAGCGGCACGATGCCGGCAATGATCAGTACAATCGTGTAGAGCTCTGGATGCGACCCTGACCCGATCAGCGGATCAAGAATCAGCGCCATCGTGAGCGATATAAACAGGCTGCAGGCGAAAATTGCCGCGATAAAGATCGTGTTCAGATGCCGCGTGCCGGTCCTTTCGGTGAGCTTGAGAAAACGATCCAGCAAACGATCGCGAAGACGGGATCTATGCCTGGTGGCCATACTGAGTCGCTGAGATTTGGACTGCCCCATCATCTGGACATTACTGTGAATCCTGTGCCGCATGAAAACAAAATTGCGTGCGTTTTCAACGGTCCACGATGGCCTTGGATCCTGTGCCTGCCTTTAGGTAACCTGAAACCGCGATCCGGATCCGGACGGGCAGCAGGTCACGCGCCCCAGATCCTGTGCAGGAGCGCAATCCAGTTGCGATGCGCGATCTTTTCCACCAGATCCGCACCAAACCCATGCCGGATCATCGCCTGCAGCAAGGCGGGCAGGCCGGTGACATCGCCGATGCCTTCGGGAATGGTCGCGCCGTCGAAATCGGACCCAAGGCCAACCCCATCCTCGCCCAGATGGGTCAGCAGATGGTCGAGGTGGCGCATCACCGGATCCCAGCCCATGACGGGGGATTGCCGACCATCCTCGCGCAGGAACGAGGTTGCAAAGTTCAGCCCAACCAGCCCGCCGCTCTCCGCAATCATCGCCAGCTGCCGGTCGGTCAGGTTGCGGGTAGAGGCGGTCACCGCATGGGCATTGGAATGCGTGGCAACCAGGGGTGCATCGGAGATCCGGGCCACATCGTTGAAACCGGCCTCATTCATGTGGGACAGGTCCAGCATGATCCGCATCTCGGCGCAGGCGCGCACCAGTGCGCGGCCCGCATCAGTCAGCCCCGGCCCGGTGTCGGGGTCGCCCGGATAGCGGAAGGGCACGCCATGGCCGAACACGGTGGGGCGCGACCAGACCGGCCCGATCGACCGCAGCCCCATCGCGTACCAGAGCGGCAGCTCATCAAGGTTGGGGCTGATCGCCTCGGCCCCTTCCATATGCATCACGCCTGCGATGCGGCCGTCGGCCATCGCCGCGCGGATCTGGGTGGCGGTGGTGCACAGGGTGAAATCATCTGGTGCTGCCCGCGCCATCCAGTGCAGATGCGCAGCCATCGACAGCGCCACCGGCTGCGCGCCCCTGGCGTCAATCAGCTCGGGCAGCGGCAGGTCATAGGGGGGCGTGTCCATCAGCGCCTGATAGTCGATGCTGTCATGCGCAACGGGCGAAGGAATGTAGATCGCAAATAGCCCGCCCGCGAAACCACCCTGCCGCATGCGGGGCAGGTCCAGATGCCCGACTGGCTTGCCGGTCGCATCCACCTCGCCCTTCAGCCACAGCGCCTCGCGCCGGTCAGGCGCGTTGTAGAGCCGCAGCAGGAAATCGTTGTGGCCGTCAAAAACCGGGAAATCCATCTTGTCCTTTCCGGAGCGCTCAGGCTCCGAGCATCCGGTCCGCACTCGCGTCGAACAGCGTGCGGGCATAATCCGTGGTCATCTGCGCACCAGCAAGCTGGTCGCGCGTCAGCTCTTCTACCGCGCGGCCATGCTGCATGACCAGCACGCGGTCGCACATATGGTCGATCACGGCAAGGTCATGGCTGACCATCAGAAAGGTCAGCCCGCGCTCGTCTCGCAAGCGGTTCAGCAGGTTCAGCGTTTCGGCCTGCACCGAGGCATCCAGCGCCGAAGTCGGTTCATCCAGCAGCAGGATTTCCGGTTCCAGCATCAGCGCGCGGGCAATCGCGACCCGCTGCCGCTGCCCGCCCGACAACTGATGCGGATAGCGAAAGCGGAAGTTGGCGGGCAGGCCGACATCCTCCAGCGCCTTGACCACCCGTGCATCACTGCCGCCGATGCCATGGATCGCCAGCGGTTCCGACAGGGTGCGGTCCAGCGTGTGGCGCGGATGCAGGCTGGCGTAGGGGTCCTGAAACACCATCTGCACCCGTCGGCTGAAGGCCCGGCCGCGCGGGGTAGGCACGGGCTGCCCGTCGATGCGGATCTCGCCCGCCGTCATGGGTGCGAGCCCGCAGATCGCGCGCAGGATCGTGGATTTGCCCGACCCGCTTTCCCCCACCAGACCATAACTTTCACGGGCGTCGACACGCAGGCTCACGCCTTCGACGGCACGCACCAATTGCCCTTTGATCCCGTAATGGACCGACAGATTTTCAACCTCGATCAGTGCCATCGCGCTATTCCGCCCATTCCGCAGCCCGGTCCAGCCCCGGCAAGGGGGCGCGAGGCCCACCGATCCGGGGCAGGCAGTTGAGCAGGCCCTGGGTATAGGGGTGCTTTGCCTGCATCAGGTTCTTTGCCTCCAGCTCCTCGACCACGCGGCCCTTGTACATCACCAGAACGCGGTCGCAGAACCGCGCCACCAACCGCAGATCATGGCTGATGAAGATCAGCCCCATGCCCCGGTCCCGCACCAGCCCGTCAAGGATTGACAGAACCTCTGCCTGCACGGTCACATCCAGCGCCGAGGTCGGTTCATCCGCGATCAAAAGGTCAGGGTTCGGGATCAGCATCATCGCGATCATCACCCGCTGGCCCATACCGCCCGACAATTCGTGCGGATAGGCCTCCATCACCCGCTCCGGGCCGCGGATCTGCACGGCCTCCAGCGCCTCAATCGCCTTCCCGCGGGCGGCCTTGGCCGACATGCCATCGCGCAGCCGCAGACCTTCGGTCAGTTGCGCGCCGACCTTCATCACCGGGTTCAGCGAGTACTTCGGATCCTGCATCACCATGGCGATCCGCTGGCCGCGCAAGGCGCGCATCTCGCGTTCTGACGCAGCCATAAGATCGGTGCCGTCAAACACCATCTCGGTCGCCTCGATCCGCCCCGGAGGGCGGATCAGCCGCAACACCGAGCGCCCGGTCATGGTCTTGCCCGATCCGCTTTCGCCCACGATGCCCAGCCGTTCGCGGCCAAGGCTGAAGGACACGCCGCGCACGGCCTCGACGCGGCCCGCCTCGGTGTCAAAGGTCACCCGCAGGTCTTTTACCGAGAGCAGCGTCATTTGCCCGAACTCCTTGGGTCCAGCACATCGCGCAAGCCATCGCCCAGCAGGTTGAAGCCCAGCGAGACGATAAAGATGGCAAGCCCCGGCATCGTCGCGACCCACCACTGCTCAAAAAGGAACTTGCGCCCCGATGAAATCATCAAGCCCCATTCCGGGGTCGGTGGCTGCACGCCAAGGCCAAGGAAGCCCAGACCGGCGGCGATCAGGATCACACCCGCCATATCCAGCGTGACGCGGATGATGACCGAGGGCAGGCACATCGGCATCACATGGCCCCAGATGATCCTGCCCGACCCAGCTCCTTGCAGGCGCACAGCGGCGATGTAATCCGATGTCCGCACCGTCAGCGTTTCAGCCCGCGCCACCCGCGCATAGGGTGGCCATGCGGTCAGCGCGATGGCCAGAACCGCGTTTTCAATCCCCGGGCCAAGCACCGCGACCAGCGCCAGCGCAAGGATCAGCCGTGGAAAGGCCAGGAAAATATCGGTGATCCGCATCAGCACCTGATCGGTCAGTCCACCGAAATAGCCTGCAACCGTGCCAATCAGCAGCCCCAGCACCGGGGCCGTCACCGCGACCAGCGTCACAATGTACAGCGTGATGCGCGAGCCGTAGGCGATCCTGCTCCAGATATCGCGCCCGAAATCGTCGGTGCCCAGCCAATGCCCTGCCGTTCCGGGTGGCAACAGACGCTGGCTCAGGTTTTGCGCCAGCGGGTCATGTGTGGCGACCCAAGGCGCGAACGCCGCGACGAACAACAGGACAAGAATGATGAAAAGTCCGACCATCGCCAGCGGATTGCGCCGCATCCGCAGCCATGCCAGGTAACTTTGCCCCAGCCGCGCCTGCGTGCGCGAGGCGGGGCTGGGGTCGCGCAGCCATTCGGTCATCCCGGCCATCAGCGCGCCCTCGGATCGACAAGGCGGTACAAAAGATCGGACGCCATGTTCAGTGTCACGAACACCACCCCCACCACCACCGTGCCCCCCAGAACGGCGGGCATGTCGGCGGCAAACAAGGCGTCGGTGATGTAGCTGCCAAGCCCCGGCCAGGCAAAAATCGTCTCGGTCAACACAGACCCTTCCAGCAGATAGGCATAAGACAGGGCAATGACCGTGATCAGCGGCACCATCACGTTTTTCAGCGCATGGACCCAGACCACCCGCCATTCGGGCATCCCCTTGACCCGCGCGGTGGTGATGTATTCCTGACCCAGCTCGTTCATCATGAAACTGCGGGTCATGCGGCTGATATAAGCCATCGAGGTATAGCCCAGCACCGCCGACGGCAGGATGATATGGCTGATCGCATTGCGGAACATTTCCCATTCACCGGCCAGCGCCGTGTCGATCAGGATCATCCCCGTTCGCTGTTGCACATCCAGCTCGAACATCATCGAGAACCCGGCGTCCAGCCGACCCGGCCCGCCCACCCAGCCAAGGATGCCATAAAACACCAGAAGCGCCAGCAACCCCAGCCAGAACACCGGCATGGAATAGCCCATCAGCCCGACGATCCGCACAACCTGATCGACCCATGTGCCGGGCCGGGTGGCGGCCAACACACCTGCGGGCACGCCCACCAGCACGCCGAACAGCGTGGCGATGGTCGCCAGTTCCAGCGTGGCGGGAAAATAGCGGATGATATCCTCAGACACTTCGCGCTTGGTGCGCAGGGACTGACCCAGATCGCCCTGCACCGCGTTGCTGACATAGATCGCGAACTGCTTCCACATTGGCTCGTCAAGGCCAAGCGCCAGCCGCGTCGCCTCGTATTGCGCGGTGGTGGCGCGTTCGCCGACAATGGCCAGAACCGGGTCGATGGGCACCACGCGCCCGATGATGAAGGTCACCAGCAACAGGCCCAGGATGGTGATGGCCAGCGACAGCGCCGTGCCGCCGATCAGGCGCAACAGACGGGGCAGGCCGGACAAGCGGCCTTGGGGAGGGGCGGGGGTGTCGGGGGCTGCGGTCATGCGCGACAGGCATCGGCGGGCGGGAAGATCCCGCCCGCCGAAAGGCCCTTACTTCTCGACCAGCCAGTAAGTCACCGAATCCACGGTGCCGCCGGTGTAGAAATTGCTGACGTTGGTACGCATCGCGGTACGGTTGTTTTCTTGGAACATCATGATGAACGCCGAGGTATCGCGGTGTTTGCGCTGAATGTCCTCGTACATGGCGCGGCGCGTGTCGGTGTCACGCTCCATCACGGCAGCTTCGGTCATGGTCATCAGCTCGCCCGGATCATAGGCGTTGCGCCAGGCAAGGCTGCCGGTCAACTGGGACTCATCCGAGTTGTCGCCGTTGATCACGAAGGTAGAGGCGTTGGTATGCGGGTCGGGATAGTCGGGCCCCCAGCTTTGCAGCGTCAGATCATGCTGCCGGGCCCGATATTCGCCCAGTACTTCCGCGCCCTCGCCGATGGAAAGGGTCAGGTTGATCCCGGCTTGGGCAAAGGTGTTCTGCACCGACTGCGCCATATCCGTGCGGTTCTGGCTGTTGCGCACCGACATCTTGATGTTCAGGGGCAGGTCGACCCCGGACTCTGCCAGCAGCGCCTTGGCCTTTTCAATGTCCAGCGAATACGGGGTTTCCTCGATCGAACCCAGATAGCCACGCGGAAGGAAGGCCTGATGCACGGTCTGTTCGCCCTTGAGGAAGCTTTCGGTCATGCCCTGATAGTCGATGGCCCAACGCATCGCCTCCAGCACCTTGGGATTGGCCAGTGCCTCATTCTTCTGGTTGGCGGAGATGTAATAGATATAGCCCGCAAGGTCGGTGTCCACGCGGATATCGGCATTGCCTTCCATGCCTTCGATATCCACCGAAGTCACCTCGCGGCTGATGTCGATATCGCCACGCTCCAGCAGCAGGCGGTTGGTCGCGCCTTCCGGGATGTGGCGCATGAAGACGCGCTTGAGCTTGGCATCACCGCGCCAATAGCCTTCCCGCGCCTCAAGGATATAGCTGTCAGACGGTTTGTAGGACCGCAGCACATAGGCCCCTGTCCCGGCCGTGTTCGACTTCAGCCATTCATTGCCCATATCGCCATTGGCCTCATTGGCCATGACGGTTTCCTTGTCCACAATTGCCCCCACAGCCGCCGTCAGGCAGTTATAGACAAAGCTCGGCGCATAGGGCTGATCGGTTTTGAAAGTGACCGTGTCACCGTCAAAGGTGATCATTTCCTCGACATTCTCGGGGGTAAATCCGAACTGGGTCAGGATGAAGGCCGGGGTCTTGTTCAGCTTGACCACGCGCTGCAGGGAAAACGCCGCATCCTCGGCCCGGACCGGGTTGCCCGAGGCAAAGGTGACGCCGGGGCGCATCTTGAACGTATAGGTCACGCCATCCTCTGCCACGTCCCAGCTCTCGGCCAGACCGGGGACCAGTTCACCCGGTTTTGTCGGGTCCAGCTCGACCAGCGTGTCATAGGTGTTGTTTATAAGGTCGGTGCCGGAAAATTCGAAGGCCTCATGCGGGTCGATGGACACGATGTCGTCGATCGCATCCGCGATCACCAATGTATCGGCGGGGGTCTGCGCCATCAGCGCGGCAGGTGCGGTCCCGGCCAGAAAAGATGCCAGCGCGAGGGCACCGGCACGGCGAAGGGTAAGGTCAAACTTCATGGAAGACTCCCTGTCTCTCTTGTTGCCAAGCGTCTATACCCGGACCGGGCAGGCGCAACTTTGACCAACTGGGCAATTTTTGCACCCCCCTGTCAAGGCGAGTCTTGTTGCTGTCACAAAGAAGGAGAAACCCATGCCGATGTGCCCGGTTTTCGATGGTCATAATGATATTCTGAGCAAACTCTGGTCGGCTGGCGACCGGACGGGGGCTGCATTCTTCAAGGGGGCGAATGGCGATGTTGACCTGGAAAAGTGCCGCGCGGGTGGGTTTGCGGGCGGCTTTTTCGCAGTTTGGGCTCCTGGCGATCCGGCGACGGCACCGGATCCGATGGCAACATATCGTGCTTTTGAACCCGTCGACCCCAAGATGGCGCGTCAGGTGACGCTGGAAATGGCCGCAATCCTGCACCGCATGGCCGCAGACCGGCCCGACGCGATCCGCCTGTGCCGGAGTGCCGCTGACATCGAGGCCGCGCAGGCGGCGGGCGCAATCGCGGCCTTGCTGCATATCGAGGGCTGCGAGGGGATCGGCGCCAATCTGGACGAGTTGTACCTGTACCACGCCGCTGGCCTGCGGTCCCTCGGCCCGGTCTGGAGCCGGGACAACATCTTTGGCCATGGCGTGCCATTCAACTTCCCCGCCTCGCCCGATACCGGGCCGGGGCTGACAGCGGCGGGGCGACACCTGCTTTCGACCTGCAACCGCCTGCGCATCCTGTTCGACCTCAGCCACCTGAACGAGGCTGGGTTCTGGGATGTGGCAAAGCTGTCAGATGCGCCGCTGGTTGCCACCCATTCCGCAGCCCATGCGCTGGCGCCCGCCACCCGCAACCTGACCGACCGCCAGCTTGACGCGATTGCCGAAAGCAAGGGGCTGGTGGGTCTGAATTTCGGGGTGGCCTTTCTGCGTGAGGACGGTATCAAGAACGCCGATACCGGGCCCGAGGTGATGCTGCGCCATGTCGACCATCTGATCGCACGGCTGGGTGAGGGCGGCGTGGCGCTGGGGTCGGATTTCGACGGCACGATGATCCCGCGCTTCATTGGCTCAGCGGCGGGCCTGCCCAGGCTGACGCAGGCGATGGAACAGGCCGGGTATGGCACGGATCTGATCGCGCGGCTTTGCTGGGGAAACTGGATGGACGTGCTGCGCCGCACCATCGGCTGACCGCGGTCAGGCCCGGCGGTTGCCGGAGCTGCATGCATTGCCTGCCGAGGCCAAGGTGTCCGAACTGCACCAGGCATCGGGCATCGGGCGGACAAGGATCTGCGACCGGGTCCGTATCCGGCTGGTGCCGCACATCTACATCCGCTCGCTCTGCCGTCCTGCAGCGCCGATTGATCGGCGATACTGGGCCGCAAGGTCGTTGAAGCGGTCTCCCTGTACTGCGACATGGTCGCGCAATTTGGCAGTCACCGCCACCTCGTCGCCGGCGACCAGAGCATCAAAGATCATGCGGTGTTCCTTGAGCGATTCCCGCATCCGGCCCCGCAGACGCAGTTGCAGACGGCGGAAGGGCTTGAGGCGGCGGTGCAGGCGTTCTGCTTCGCCCGCCAGAAAGCGGTTGCCCGACGCGCGATAGATCAACGCGTGAAACGCATGGTTTGCATGGTAGTAGCCGTCAAAGTCATCGGCAGCAAAGGCCCTTTCGCAGCCAAGAAGGGCGGCAGAAATCTCTGCTTCAGCGCCTTTTGTCATCCGGCGGGCCGCATATCGACCGCACATCGCCTCTATCTCGGCCATGACATCGAACATCTCGATCACGTCTTCCAGCGCCGGGAATTTGACAAAGGCCCCGCGTCTCAGGCGCAGCTCTACCAGTCCGGATGCTGCAAGTGATTGAAAGGCTTCTCGCAAGGGTGTGCGCGAGACATTGAACTGCCTCGCAAGGCTGACTTCGTCCAGACGGTCACCGTCCTGGAAGTGACCTTCCACAATCATTTCTTCCAACGCTTCGCGGATCTGGTCTGTACGCCTGTCGAGGGGAAGCTCTTGCATGGCTGGAATACCTGATGTCTCTTCTTGTATACAATAAGATTGACATTGTATATTTGCAACGGCAATCATGATCTTCATGACGACGCAATCTATGCAGCCTTTGGGAGGAGGTTTCCATGAAATATACAACAATCGCGGGTTGTGCCGCAGCATCGCTGGCCCTGTGCGTAACATCAGTCGGAGCCGAGGAGCTTCGGCTTTCGCACCAGTTTTCGCCGGGTGATCTGCGCCACCGCATTGCCGAGATTGTGGCCGAAGAGGTCGCGGCGGCAGACGTGGATCTGACCATCAAGATTTTTCCATCCGGCTCGCTGTTCAAGGCGACCGAGCAATACCTGCCGCTGAGCCGTGGCCAGCTGGACATGACAGTTTTGCCGCTGTCCTATGCGGGCGGTCAGCGCCCCGAATACAACCTGACCCTGATGCCGGGACTGGTCAAGAACCACGACCACGCCGCGCGGCTGAACGACTCACCCTTCATGGATGAGATTGAGACCATTCTGAACGAAGATGACGTGATGACACTGGTTCCCGGCTATCTGGCCGGTGGCTTTGCCAGCATGGGCGAATGCATCACCAGCCCTGAAGACGTGAAGGGCATGACCGTGCGTGCCGCCGGCAAGGGGTTTGAAGAGATGCTGCAGGCCGCAGGGGCCTCTATCGCGTCGATGCCGTCGTCCGAAACCTATAATGCAATGCAGCAGAATGTGCTGAACGCGCTTAACACCTCGTCCTCATCCTTTGTATCGTTCCGGCTGCAGGAACTGGCCAAGTGCTACACACCGGCCGCCGATGTGGCCCTGTGGTTCATGTATCAGCCGATGCTGATCACCAAGAGCACCTTTGATGCGCTGACACCCGAGCAACAGGCAGCCTTGATGGCCGGTGCGGCCAAGGCAGAAGCCTATTATCTGGAAGAGGCCAAAAAGGAGGATGCGCAGTCGGTCGAGGTATTCCGCGCTGCGGGAGTCGAGATCGCTGAAATGACGCAGGCAGATTTCGACGCCTGGAAAGCTCTGGCACAAGAGTCTTCGTACAAGCAGTTTGTGGCCGAGGTGCCGGACGGACAGCGCCTGCTCGACCTCGCCTTTTCGGTAGAGTGACCGGGCGCGGGCGCGGGGCCAGTCCTCCGCGCCCGACCGGCAGACCAAATTGCTCGCCTCTCTCGGAGACGCCTCATGCCCGTATTCTCCCCCTCCACCCCTGCTGACCGCAAAGGGGCAGGTTTTGTTCGTGCAGTTCGCGCCGTGTCCACTGTCTGCGGCTGGGTTGCCGCCGCATTCACCGTGATCGCCCTGTTTGTCACGTGTCATATGATCTTTGTGCGCACAGTGCTGGGCCAGTCGACGATCTGGCAGACCGAAGCGGTGATCTATCTGATGATCGCCGCCACCGTCATCGGCCTTCCTTATGTGCAAAAGCTGCGCGGCCATGTGAATGTGGACCTGATCCCGCTTGCGCTGCCGCTGCGAGCGCGCCGCGTGCTGGCCTATGTCGTGCTGAGCGCCACGATTGTGGTGATCGCGCTGCTGGCCTGGCATTCGATGCACATCTGGCTTGAGGCTTACGACCGGAACTGGAAGTCGTCGAGTGTCTGGGCCCCGCGCCTATGGGTGCCCTATCTGGCGCTGCCCATCGGGTTCGGGCTGTTTGTTCTGCAATTGCTGGCCGATCTGGTTGCGCTGGCCACAGGTATTGACGCGCCCTTCGGCGCAAGGGAGGCGTGATGGATCCGTTGCTTCTGGGCGGACTGGTCGCCCTCTCGACAATCGTTGTCCTGTTTTCCGGTGTGTCGGTGGCCGTCGGGCTGCTGGTGGTGTCTGCGGCATTCCTGCTGATCTTTGACGGCGCGCGGTCACTGGAAATGATGCCCGAGATCTTCTTTGCCGATCTCAACAGCTTTACCATCCTGTCGATCCCGATGTTCATCATCATGGGCGCGGCCATTGCTTCGACCCGGGCCGGTGCCGATCTGTTTGAGGCGCTGGAGCGCTGGCTGACGCGGGTGCCCGGCGGGCTGGTGGTGTCAAACCTCGGGGCCTGTGCCCTGTTTGCCGCGATGTCAGGGTCCAGCCCCGCCACCTGCGCCGCCATTGGCAAGATGGGCATTCCCGAAATGCAAAAGCGTGGCTACCCCGATGGCGTCGCCGCCGGTGCGATTGCGGCGGGCGGTACGCTTGGCATCCTGATCCCGCCGTCTGTCACCATGATCGTCTACGGCATCGCCACCGAAACCTCGATCGGGCGGCTGTTTCTGGCAGGCGTGGTGCCCGGTATCATGCTGATGGCGCTGTTCATGGCCTGGGCGATCTTTGCCACCTGGCGGTCGGGCAATATTGCCGTGCTGTCACCTCGCCACTATTCCCTGCGCGAAAAGCTCGAGATCCTGCCCCGCATCCTGCCGTTTCTGGTTGTCATTCTGGGTGTGCTCTACGCGATGTATGGCGGGGTCGCCACCACCTCGGAAACGGCGGCGGTGGGGGCGGTGCTCTGCCTTGGCATGGCCATCGTGATCTACCGGATGTGGAACCCGCTGGCGATCTGGGCCGTGCTGCGCGACAGCACCCGCGAAAGCGTGATGATCCTGTTCATCATGGCCGCAGCCGGGGTGTTTGCCTACATGATGTCATCGCTGTTCATCACCCAGTCGGTGGCGCAGTGGATTGCGGAACTGGATGTGAACCGCTGGGTGCTGATGGCGATCATCAACCTGTTCCTGCTGGTCGCGGGATTTTTCCTGCCCCCGGTTGCCGTCATTCTGATGACAGCGCCGATCCTGCTGCCGATCCTTGATGCCGCGCAGTTCGACCCCTACTGGTTCGCGGTGATCCTGACGATCAACATGGAAATCGGCCTGATCACGCCGCCAGTCGGGCTTAACCTGTTTGTTATCAATTCCATCGCCCCCAACATCTCGTTGCGAACCATTCTGGTGGGCTCGGCGCCGTTTGTAGGATGCATGATCCTTGCCATTGTCATCCTCTGCCTTGTTCCTGAAATCGCAACCTGGCTGCCCGATCTGGTGATGGGCCCGTCCTGAAGGAGCACGACACATGAGCAGGATCGCATTCTTTGCCGATATCATGGGAACGCTGTTCGAGCGACGGCCGGGCAAGGCTGACACGCCCAGCCACGCACCGATGGCCGCCATGTGCGAAGAGCTGCTGTCGGCGCAGGGCGAGGTGTCGGGGATGCGGCTGGCGCGGGATATCCTGCAACGCTACCGCGCAATGAGCCCGGAGGAGAAACACACCTTCTTCGAACATCTGGCCGAGGCATTTGACATCGACTGCGGCAAAGTCATAGCGGCAGCCGAACGCTACGCCACTGATCGCGATGCCGCTGCCTACGCAGATCTGAGCCGCGCGGCCGAGCCGCGTCGGCAAGAACTGTTGCGCCGCCTGAACCAGGCCCCCGGCGCGACCGAGGAACTGGTGCAGATGCGGCTGGACCTTTTGCAGATGAAGAAATCGCCCGCCCTGCAGCGCATCGACCTCGATTTCGCGCATCTGTTCGCCAGTTGGTTCAACCGCGGCTTTCTGGTCCTGCGTCATATCGACTGGCGCACGCCCGCCAATATCCTTGAGAAAATCATCGCCTATGAAGCCGTGCATGCCATCAATGACTGGAATGACCTTGAACGCCGCCTTCGTCCGTCGGACCGGCGCTGCTTTGCGTTTTTTCATCCGGCAATGCCCGAAGAGCCGCTGATCTTTGTCGAGGTGGCGCTGTGTGCCGGGATCCCCGGCTCGGTCCAGCGCCTGCTGGCCGAGGGGCGGGTGCCGCTGCCCGATACGGAAATCGATACGGCGGTATTCTATTCGATCTCCAATTGTCAGGAGGGGTTGCGCGGCATTTCCTTTGGCAACTCCTTGATCAAACAGGTGGTTGACGAGTTGCGCCGTGACTTGCCGCAGGTGAAAACCTTTGTCACCCTGTCGCCTGTGCCGGGACTGTCACGGCACCTGAAGGCCATCGCCAAAGACCGGCCAGAGGCGGCGGCGGTGCTGGAGGCGGCAGCCAAAGGCAGCGCCGACGCGCTTGGCCCGCATCTGGCAACGCTCCGGTCGCTGACCGCCGAGTATCTGTTGACCGCCAAACGCGGTGACGGAATGCCCGCCGATCCGGTGGCGCGGTTCCATCTGGGCAATGGCGCGCTGTTGCACGATGTGCATGGTCTGGCCGATACCTCGGCCAACGGCATGCAGCAATCCTGCTCGGCCATGGTGAACTATCTGTACGATCTGGCAAAGGTCGAACGGAATAACGAAACCTTCGTCACCAGCAAAACAGTTGCTGCGTCGAAACAGGTGAAGGCCCTGTCGCAGGGCAGTACTCCAGGAAGAAAACCATGACCAATCCGCTGTTCGATACTCTGGTCGCCCCTTTGGCCGGGCGCACAAGCCCGTTTCTGACCGATGCGGGCGGCAACACGATGTCCGGGGCCGCATTCCATGCCGCTGCGCTGCGCTATGCGACGGCGCTGCGCGGGCTGGGGCTGCAACCGGGCGACCGTATGGCCGTTCAGATCGACAAGACCCCGCAGGCGCTGGCGCTCTATGCCGCCGCCCTTGCCTCTGGCGTGGTCTTCCTGCCGCTGAACACCGCCTATACGGCGGATGAGGTGGCCTATTTCGTCGAAAACGCTGGTGCGGCACTGCTCGTCGGCAGTCCGGCCCGGGCTGAGGCACTCTCTGCGGTTGCTGACCGGAACGGCGCGCAGTTCCAGACAATGGACGATGTGGGCGCAGGTACGCTGTCAGACCTTGCCGATGCCGGCCCTGAGACGTTTACGCCCGTGCCGCGCGGCCCGGATGATCTGGCGGCGATCCTCTATACCTCGGGCACCACGGGCCGGTCGAAGGGCGCGATGCTGAGCCAGCAGAACCTGCTGTCGAATGCCGAGGTTCTGGCGGCAGAATGGCGCTTTGCCCCCGATGACGTACTGCTGCACGCGCTGCCGATCTTTCACACGCACGGGCTGTTTGTGGCCTCCAATGTGGTGATGCTGTCCGGGGCGTCGATGATCTTTCTGCCGGGGTTCAAGGCGGATCAGGTGATCAGCCTGCTGCCAAGGGCCACCACCATGATGGGGGTTCCGACCTTTTACACCCGGCTGCTGGACGATCCGCGGTTTGACCGCGATCTGGTTGCGCATATGCGCCTGTTTACCTCGGGTTCGGCACCCTTGCTCGCCGAAACCCATGTGCAGTTCGAAGACCGCACCGGCCACCGCATCCTTGAACGCTATGGCATGACCGAAACCAACATGAACACTTCCAACCCGTATGAGGGCGACCGGCGCGCAGGCACCGTCGGCCTGCCGCTGCCGGGGGTGGAGCTGAAGATCACCGACCCCGCCACCGGCGACACCGTACCGGAGGGAGAGCCGGGCATGATCGAAGTGCGCGGCCCGAACGTGTTCAAGGGCTACTGGCAGATGCCGGAAAAAACCCGCGAGGAACTGCGTGAGGACGGGTTCTTCATCACCGGCGATATCGGTCAGATTGATGCGGATGGCTATGTCAGCATCGTCGGGCGGCAAAAGGATCTGATCATCACCGGCGGCTACAACGTTTACCCGAAGGAAATAGAGCTGATCCTGGATGACCAGCCCGGCGTGCTGGAAAGCGCCGTGATCGGGGTGCCCCACCCTGATTTTGGTGAGGCGGTGGTGGCGGTTCTGGTGCCGGAGAAAGGTGCCAGCATCGACACCGCTGGCATCGCGGCGGCCCTGGGTCAGTCGCTTGCCCGGTTCAAGCAGCCCAAGCAGATCCTGATCCTGCCAGACCTGCCGCGCAACACCATGGGCAAGGTGCAGAAAAACCTGCTGCGACAGGACTATGCGGGGCTGTTCAGCGGCTGACGCCAGTCAGGGTGAGGTGGCCTTGCCACCTCGCCCTGACTGCGGCCAGCCCCCACTGTCACTGGTTTTCCCTGCGCAGGGCAGGCAGACCCACGCCCGCCGCATCAAATCCGCCATCCACCGCCAGCACCTGCCCGGTGATGAAGCTGGCCTTTTCCGAGCATAGAAAGACCACGGCCTCTGCCAGTTCGCGCGCCTCGCCATAGCGGTTCAGCGGGATAGCGTCGTAATAGGCCGAAATGATCTCGGGCGCATGGACCGCCATCGCCAGCTTGGTCCTGACCGGCCCCGGTGCCACGCAGTTCACGCGGATGCCCTGTTCGCCCAGTTCCACAGCGTATTGTTTGGTCATGTGGATCACGGCCGCCTTCGACGTGCCGTAGGCCACCCGCAGCGTCGAGGCGCGCAGGCCGGAAATCGAGGCGATATTGACGATGGCCCCGCGCGTTTCCGCAAGGGCCTCGGTCGCGGCCTGAGTGCACAGGAACACGCCGTCAAGGTTGGTCGCCATCACCTCGCGCCAGCCTTCAAACGTGGTCTGGCCCACCCGCGCGAACAGCGCCACACCGGCATTGTTGACCAGCGCGTCGATGCGGCCGAACCCTGCCAGCGCCTTGGCCACCATGCGGTCAACTTCGGCGGGGATCGAGACATCGGCCTGCACCGCCAGCACGTTCTGCAACTTGCCCGCCACCGCATGCAATTCGTCAGTGTCGCGGTCGGCCATGACCACGCGCCAGCCCTGCTCAAGGAACAGCTCGGTCGTGGCAAGGCCGATGCCCCGGCAGGCGCCGGTAATCAGGGCAACTTTGGTCATGTGAGTGTCTCCGGTTCAATGATCAGTTCCAGTGTCACGCCGACGGGGTTCCCCCCGTGGGTGAGCGTGCCGGTGGCGATGGTGCCGTGGATGTCGACCACCTGAATGGGCAGGGTCGCGCGTCCGGCACGGATGGTGGCCCCGTCCAGCCGCAGCTCAGTGGCAAGGCAATCCATCCGGTGGCCTTCGGCAAAGCGGATGTGGTCGATGCTGCCCACGCCATGCAGGCGGGCGTCCCGGATGCCATGGGCGGCGCACAGCGCCTCGATCGCCGTCATGCAATCTTCTTCGGGCAGAATGCGCGCCAGCAGGGCAGGGCCGTTGCCGCCGCCTTGCGGCGTGAACAGGGTAAAGGCTGTCTCGGGGTCTGGCAGACCCTCAAACCACGCGTCAGAACTGCCAAGGCCAGAGACCTGCGCATCAGCCGCCAGCACCGAGTCAAAGGGCAAAAGGTGGCCCATCCGGGGCACCTCGCCGGGCGTCCAGATGCCGTGGCAATGCAGAAACGGCGCGCCGTCGCGCCAGCCCACAGTCGCGGTGGCGCGGGTGATGGTGACCGGGCCATCCGGCGCGTGAGTGTCAGAATACCAGGCCGCGTGCAGCCCGTCGGTGGAAAGCGCCGGCAGCACATAGCGCAAGGGCGCGCAGGTGGCCCCATCCAGCGCCAGCACCCCGCCCTTGCAGCCATGCGCCGCGAACAGATCGCCCACCGCCTGCATCACCGTCGTACCCGCCGGCAGCACACCCCGCACCGGGATCAGTGTGGTGTGCACCGCCTGCACACGGTCGGCACTTCGGGGGCCGGGGTGGATCATGCGTCCTCTCCGGTCAGGCCACGGGCGGCCAGTTCTTCGCGGATCATCTTTTTGGTGATCTTGCCATAGGCCGATTTCGGCAGCGCCTCCCACAGCACAACCCGTTTGGGCAGCTTGTAGCGGGCAAGCTGGCCGTCCAGATGCGACAGGATTTCGTCTTCGGTCACTTGTCCGCCCGGGACGGGGACACAGACCGCCCAGCCGACCTCGCCCCACAGCGGGTCGGGCATGCCCAGCACGGCCACCTCCGATATTGCCGGATGGGTCAGGATCTTTTCTTCAACCTCACGCGGATAGACGTTGGACCCGCCAGAGATATACATGTCGGACTCGCGCCCGGTGATGTAGAGAAACCCTTCGGCATCCATGTGGCCAAGATCACCGGTACGGAACCAGCCGTTGCGGAAGGCTTTCGCGTTGGCCGCGGGGTTGTCGTAATAGCCCGTGAACACCGCCGGACCGATGACGCAGATCTCGCCGGTCTGGCCCGGGGGCACCTCGGCTCCGGTTGCATCCTGTACCTGCACCTCGATGCCGGTCCGCGCATGGCCGCAGGTGCCGATGCGCGCCAGCGGGCCGTCCTCGGCCTGATGCAGCGCGCAAGGCAGCACGGTGATTGCCCCTGTCACCTCACCCAGACCGAAGTACTGCACCAGAACCGGCCCCAGCGTTTCCAGCGCCTTTTGCTGATCGACGCGGTACATCGGCGCGCCCGCATAGATCACATAGCGCAGCGATGAGGTGTCGGCCCCGGCCACAGACGGATGCTCTACCAGCAGTTTCAGGATCGTCGGCACGGTGAACATGGTGGAGATGCGCCACTCCCTGACCAGTGCCCAGACCACCGGCACATCAAAGCGGTCGGTCGGCAAAAGAACCGTCTTCACCCCCCGCGCGATCTGGGTCAGCTGGTGTACGCCCGCGCCATGCGACAAGGGGGCCACCACAAGCGACGCATCATTAGCCGTCAACCCGGGCATCAGGTCGGCAAGGTGGTTGTTCACGACAAAGGCCATCTGGCCATGGGTCAGCACCGATGCCTTGGGCCGCCCCGTGGTGCCCGAGGTATAGAAGAACCAGCACGGATCGTCGCGATCCACCTCCGCCACCTGCGGACGCTGGCCCGTGAAAGCCTCGGTCAGCGCCTGAACCGAAGGCGCAAAACCGGACTCGCCAAAGGACAGCACCTCCACCCCCGGACAGGCCGCCGCATGCGCCGGAAAACCCGCGTTGCACAGCATCAGCCGGGCGCCCGAAGACTGGGCGAGGTAGGCCACTTCTTCCGGCGTCTGGCGGAAATTGGCGGGCACCCAGACCGCGCCCACCCGCCAGACCGCGAACATGGCCTGCAACATTTCAAGACAGTTCTGTGACTGGCATAGCACCCGGTCACCCTTGGCCAGCCCCAACCGCTGTTGCAACCCGGCGGCCAGCGCATCGGTCCGCGACTCGAACGCGCTCCATGTCCAGCGGGTATCGCCCATCACCAGCGCGATGCCGCCCGGGTCGCGCCGGGCCGACTGGCTCAGCAAGGTGGCCAGGTTCATCACCCGCGTCGAAACCGGGGTGACGCCGCCCTTCGGTTCTGTCATCGCGCCCTCTCAAGGATCGAGCAATAATTGGCCACCGCCGCGCCACCCATGTTGAACACCCCGCCAAGCGTGGCACCCGGCAACTGCATGTCGCCCGCCTCTCCCATCAGCTGCGCAGCCACCATCACGTGCTGCGACACACCTGTCGCCCCGATCGGATGGCCGCGCGACTTGAGACCGCCCGACAGGTTCACGGGCAGGGCACCGCCGCGCGCCGTGGTGCCGTCGCGCGCCACCCGCCAGCCCATGCCGGGGGGGGCGAGACCCATCGCCTCGTATTCGATCATCTCGGCCACGGTAAAGCAGTCGTGGGTTTCCACCAGATCAAGGTCCATCACGCCGCAGCCTGCCTGCGCCAAGGCCGCTGCCCAGGCCCGCCGCGCGCCGTCAAAGGCAATCGGATCGCGCCGCGACAGGGCAAGGATGTCGCCCGCCTGCGCCCGTGCCCGGAACCGCACCGCGCGGGCCAGACTCGCCGCCACATCCGCGTCGGCCAGCACAATGGCCGCCGCACCATCCGACACGAGCGAACAATCGGTACGCCGCAGCGGGCCTGCGACCAGCGGGTTCTTGTCGGACGGTCGGTTGCAGAAATCGAACCCGAAGTCTTTTTGCATATGCGCCAAGGGGTTGCGCAGGCCATTGGCATGGTTTTTGGCGGCAATCAGGGCCATTTCCTCTGACCGGTCGCCGTGGCGCTGGAAATAGCTGTTGGCGATCTGGCCGAACACTCCGGCAAAGCCGCCGTCGATCCCGGCTTCCTCGGGGACATGACTGGCTGACAGCAGAATCTCGCCGACCTCGGCCATCGGGGTGGCGGTCATCTTTTCGGCGCCGATCACCAGCGCCACCCGCCCGCGCCCCGAGGCGATGAAATCCGCTGCGGCATACAGCGCCGCCGACCCGGTGGCGCAGGCATTCTCGCAGCGCATAAAGGGGATGCCGGCAAGCTCGGGCGTGCCCATCGCCACCAGTGCGCCCTGAAAATCCTGCCGCGAAAAGCCGTTGTTGTAGACGCCGACAAAGATGCCATCCACCGCATCGGGCGGGATGCCGGCGTGGTCAAGCGCAGGTTTTGCCACCTCGGCCATCAGGCTGGTGGTGTCCGGCGCGGGCGATTTGCCGAACTTGCTATGGGCCCAGCCCACGATCATCGGATCGGTCATGCGGTGTCCTGTCGTTCGGAGGATACAAAATGCTGCGCCAGCCGCGCCTCGACCAGTGCCGCCTCGCGCTGCAACAGCGCCACAAGTGCAGGCTGGCGGTCGGGGGCCATCCGGTTCTCGATGGCGGCGACGGACAGGGCCGCGGCGGGGCGGCCATCGGGCCAGCGCACGGCGACGCCAAGCGCCCAGGACCCCGGCACCACCCGTCCCGGATTCAGCGCATGACCGCAGATGCGGGCACGTGCCACATCGGCGCGCAGATCAGCGATGGCAATCCGCGTCACGAGAGGGGTGATGCGCGCAAACAGCGTGTCCGCCTCGGCCTCTGGCAGCGCCGCGAGCAGGGCAAGCCCGCCCGCCCCCAGACCGATAGGGTTGCGGTCACCTGTCTTCAGCGCCTGCGTACGGATGGGAAAGCGACCCTCCTGATGCATCAGACACAGCACATGATCGTCCTGCTGCACCGAAAGAAAGGCGGTGTCGCCGGTCTCATCTGCCAGCCGTTGCACGGCATCGGCGGCATGGCGCAGCATCCCGTGCCGCGGGCTGGCAAGGCTGCCCAGCAGATACGCTTCGGGGCCAAGGTGGTAGCGCCGCGTTACCGCATCCTGCTCCACCAGACGCGCGGTCCCCAGCGCCAGAAGCAGACGGCGGACGGTTGGCCGGGTCAGCCGCGCCGCCGCTGTCAGTTGTGCAAGCCCCAGACCCGCGCTGCCCCCCCTGCCGACCAGCGACAAAAGCGACAGCGCCCGCTGCACGGCCTGTGCGCCGGTCGCCCCTTGCGAGGTGGCCGTCACATCCGGGTCTTGCATCGGCAGGGTCATGACCTTTCGTCCTCAGGCCAGCGTGCGCCCCACGGCGCTTTCCAGAATGGCCCAGGCTTCGTCGCCATAGGTGCCTTTCCATTCGGCATAGAACCCGGCCTCACGCAGTTTGGCCTCAAACGGGGCAGGATCGGGTTCGTTGAAGGTGAAACCCTCGGCTTCCAGTTCTGCTCGCAAGGATGCGTTCAGCGTGGCAAGATCGGCGCGCTGGTTCACCCCGGCGGCATTGAAGTTCGTGGCCACGATCTGTTGCAGATCCTCGGGCAGGGCGGCCCATGCCCGCCGGTTGCCCAAGAGCCAGAACCCATCCCACATGTGGTTGGTGACAGAGCAATATTTCTGTACCTCCCACAGTTTGGCGACCTTCAGGATCGACAGCGGGTTTTCCTGCCCGTCGACAATCCCGGTCTGCAAGGCCGAATAGACCTCGGCAAAGTTGATCGAGGCCGGGGCGGAGCCAAAGGCGGTGAACATCGAGGTCCAGAGCGGCGACACCGGCACCCGGATCTTGAAGCCCTCAAGATCGGCAGGGGTCTCAATCGGCTTGGTCGAGGTGGTGATCTGCCGGAACCCGTTGTCCCAGATCGCGTCCATCACCACGAGTCCCGCAGCTTCGATCTGCCCGCGTGCATAGGCACCAAGGTCGCCGTCCATTGCTTTCCAGACCGCATCGTAACCCGGGAAGGCAAAGCCGATCCCGTTGATCGAGGCGTTGGGAACCAGCGTCGACAGGATCAGCGGTGACAACAGGAAAAACTCCACCCCACCGGCGCGCAGCTGGCCCAGCACGTCGGTGTCTGCGCCCAGTTGGTTCGACGGGAAAATCTGGATGTCGACACGCCCGCCGGATTGCTCAAGGATCGCAGCGGCGGCTTCGGCGCTGCGGATGTTGCTGGGGTGGGTCAGCGGCTGGTTGTTGGCGAACTTGTAGGTGAATTCGGCAGCCTGGGCGTCGGCGCGGCGCACAAAGGGCGCGGCGAGCAGGCCTGCGGATGCGGTTGCACTCATCAGGATGGTGCGGCGGGTGATGGTCATAAGGGTTCCTCCTCCTTAAGGGTTCAAAGCAATGCGGTCGAAAACCAGGGCACGGCGGCGATGACGCCAAGCCCGATCAGCAAGGCCACCAGATAGGGCCAGATCCGGCCCATCACCGCGTCGGCGGGCACCTTCGCGATCTTGCAGGCGATGTAGAAACCGATGCCGATGGGCGGTGCCATCAGCCCGATGTTCATCGCGGTGACAATGACCATGGCGTAATGGATGTCGTGGATGCCAAGGCTGCGGGCGATGGGGAACATGATCGGGGCCAGCAGCACCAGTGCAGGCAACCCTTCCAGAATGCAGCCCAGCACCAGAAAGATCACGACCGAGGCCAGCATGAACGTGGCCCAACCGCCGGGCAGGGCCGTCACGATGGCCATCAGGTCGCGCGCGAAGCCCGATTGGGTCAGCGCCCAGGCCATAGAGGATGCAGCCCCCAGGATCAGCAGGATCGCCCCCGACATCGCGGCAGTTTCCACCAGCATCGGCAGCAATCTTGCGCGCGGAATGCCGCCGTAAAGGACAATCCCGATCACAAAGGCATAGACCACCGCGATGGTCGACACCTCGGTCGCGGTTGCCACGCCACCGCCGACCAGACTGCGGATCATGAACGGCAAGACCAGCGCCGGCACGGCGATCAGCAGCGCACGGCCAATGTCGCGCGGGCTGGCGCGGCGGATGCCGTCCATGATCTCGTGCCGGGCCTTCCAGCGCGCCAGCAGGGCCAGCACCACCAGCAGCACCATGGCGATGGCAAAGCCCGACGTGAACAGCCCTGCAATCGACACCCCCGCCACCGAGCCCAGCACGATCAGCACGATGGACGGCGGCACGGTATCGGCCATCGCCGCCCCGGTCGCCAGCAGCGCCGTCATCTCGGGCGGCGAATGGCCGCGCCGCTTCATCTCGGGGAACAGCGCCGGGGCCACCGTCGCCATGTCCGACACCTTAGACCCCGAAATCCCCGAAACCAGAAACATCGAGCCTAGCAGCACATAGCTCATCCCGGCCTTGATGTGCCCCATCAGCGAGGCAAGAAACATCACAATGGCCCGGCCCATGCCAGTGGCATCAAGGATACACCCCAGCAGAACAAATACCGGCACCGACAGCAAAATCAGCGACGACATCCCTTCGTCGATCCGCCCGATCATCACGAACACCGGGGCATTGGTGGCAAAAGTCAGATAAGACAGCGTGCCAAGCGCAAAGCAAAAGGCAATCGGCACCCCCACCACCAGAAGCACCGCCACGAACAGGCCAAGATAAAGCGGCAGGTTCCAGTTGCCGATCCCCAGCATCGTCGGGCGGACAAACCACAGCAGCGCCACGACAGCCGCTGTCACCACCAAGGTTGCCGCGATGATCCGCCATTCGCGGGTACGCACCACCGACAGCACCATCAGCACCGTCATCAGCCCCATTCCCACCGGCAATGCCGCCGCCCGCCAGGTCATCGGCAGACCCAGCGCGGGCGAGGTGATAAAGGATTCCTCATAGGCATATTCGACCGCCACCGGCAGCAGGCGCAACAACAGGACACAGACCAGCACCTGTCCCGCGATCTCGGCCATGCGGGCAATTGCGGGGGGCATCATCGGCAAAAAGATTGTCAGCTTCATGTGCTCGTGCCGGTCCACCGCGATTGCAGCGCCCAGCATCGCCATCCAGATAAAGCTGAGCGAGGCAACTTCATCCCCCCAGATCAGCGGCGTGGCCAGCACATAGCGAAAGAACACATTCGCCAGCACCATGGTGATCATCACCAGCAGCAGTGCTGCGGCCAGACATTCGACCGGACGCATCCAGCCTTCGGCCCGCTTCGGTTCGGTCATCGTCTCGATACCGCCAAGCGCCGCTTCAGGTTCCGACCGGGTGTCGGTCAACTGCATGTGCTATCCTCCTTCAGGTGGAAAGGGCCTCCCAACCCTCGGGTGCGTCCATCAGATGGAACCACCCGCAACCTCTGACGCAGATAGTATTTCTGCAAATCCGCTTCTGGCAACCCAAATAAGACCCAGGACAGGTGGGCGAGGGAAGAAAGCACGAGAATACCAGTTCAGCGACGCCATATTGTGGACCTTGCGACAAAAGCTATGGCCGCCCGCCCTGCCTCGGGTCGCGTTGACCGAGGCGTCGTGACCGAAGGTCTTTTCGCCCAGCCAATGATCGCCCAGAAAATTCCCCTGATCCGAGGGAATGACGATCAGGCAGTGGTCCAGGCTTGTCGCGGATGTCGTCGCGGACCAAGACGCGGCTCACGGGGGTATTCTGGAAGCCCTTGAAAAGGGGTGATCGGTGTCGCGCTCCGCGTCACTGCGCACAGGGGGCAGGAATTGTCGGCGCCGTACAGGCCCGCATAAGGGTCTGGCTCAGAAAGTTCAGGCCCTGTTGACCCTTTGGCGTTTGCTGCTGTAGTTCAGGTTACTTTTTGAGTTACCATGCGATTTCAACGCGTTCCCACCGCTGGCCATTGAAACCATTCCGCGCGCCAGTCAGTTTTTGGGGTGGCATTGCACAAAGATGCATCAAGCAGTCAACCTGAAGCTGTGCAAATGCATTGCAACTCAGCTGAAAATGGCCATGTTAACCATAGCTGGTCTTAATGACGGGCTGCATTCGGGACTGCCGGTTCCGAACAAGGAACAACCCAATGAACATTCGCTCTGTCCCTGCGGTTGCCGCAGGAATGATGCTTGCTGCCGTCAGTCTGGCTCAGGCACAGACCGCCGTCGGTGAAATGGGTGTGTCCGCGACGGTCAGCAGAACCTGCACACTGTCCGCGGCTCCGCTCGCCTTTGGTACGCTGAGCGTCTCGGCAGTCACCAACGGGTCTGCTGTCGTGACCCTGGTGTGCAACGGCACCTCGACGGTCACCACCATTCTGGTCGGGATGGGGGCCAACGCGGCCCCACCCACCACGCAGCGCAACCTGGCTTCGGGGTCTGATCTGGTGCCATACACCTTGCATGTGCTGGAGGCGGGCGGTGCGGATATCGCCACCGAAGGCGCGGTCACGCTGGTGCGGGTGGGAACAACCAACACGTACAACACGACTCTTTATGGCAAGATCCAGCCGAACTCTGCTTACCCGATGGGCACCTACGGCGACACGGTCATCTTGACTGCAGTCTATGCGCCATGAGGCGCAGAAAGGTTCATGACATGTCGATGTTTGCACGGTCAAAGATATGCGCTGCCGTTCTGCTGAGCGTGCTGTCGCTAGCCGGTCCCGCCCTCGCGAATGAGTTCACCGTTTCCCCGACCTCCATAAAAGTTGCCGCCGGAACCAAGACGGCGACGCTGACCGTAAAGGCGGGCGGGCCCGGTGCCACTTTGGGTCAGGTCCGCGTGATGCGCTGGCACCGTGACGGCGGCAAGAACAGGCTGACGGCGACGCGCGATGTTGTGGCCAGCCCGCCCGCCATGCGCATGGCTCCGAACCAGGAACTGACCATCCGCCTGGTGCGTACCGCCAAGTCCGCCGTGCGGGGTGAAGAGTGCTACCGGGTTCTGGTGGATCAGCTGCCGGGTTCCAGCCAGCAAGATCAGGTGGTGAAGTTCACCGTGCGTCACTCTGTGCCCCTGTGCTTTGGCCCTCCGGTCTGACCACGATGGCGCTTGCGGCAGCGCACCTCTGCGCTGCCGTCCGACACAAGGGGGAACACCAGTGCGCAGTTGGACCCACTTCCCCGTAACGGCGATCGGCCTCTGTATCGTCGGATGGGCCTCTGTCCTTGCCTCGGGCGCGCAAACGCGTGACGAAATTGCGCAGTTGTCAGCCGAACCTGCGGCCAATGGCGGCGGATCAGACTATGACCCTGATGCCGATGAAGCCTTGTTCCTGCTGATTTCGATCAACGGACGCGATACAGGTCTGGTGGCCGAGGTCGCGTTGTCGCGTCAGTCGCAGCGCATGACAGTGCAGCGCCACGAACTGGAAGGCATTGGCATCTCGGCGCCACGCCATCTGGGGCAGAGCTTGTTTTTGGACCAGATACCGGGCCTTGCCTTTGTTTATGATGCACCCGGGCAAGCCCTGCATCTGACTGCCCGGGGTGCAGCCCTGATTCCTGTCGAGATTTCCGCGGTGCCAAGACAGGACCGGCCCGAAGCTCAGGCGGGCTTTGGGGTGGTCCTGAACTACCGGGTCACGGCCAATCTGGGCGATAACCTCTTCGCCGACGGATTTCGACCCAAAGAGGCCTTTGCCAGCCTGGATCTGCGGGCCTTCACCCCACTTGGGGTGCTGACCACCACAGGCACCGTCAGCTCCCGGTTCAACGAGCCTGTCTCGGCCGCGTTCAACCGCCATGACACCGCTTTCACCGTGTCCAGCCCCGGCCGGATGATGTCGCTGACTGCGGGGGATTTCACGACATCCGGCCCGGCCTGGGCGCGGCCCGTGCGCCTTGGCGGGCTTCAGATCCGCCGCGATTTTTCCTTGCGCGACGATGTGGTGACCAGCCCATTGCTGTCCTTTTCCGGATCGCCCGCCGTTCCCTCCAGCCTCGAGGTTTATGTCGACAACGTGCGTGCCTATTCCGGGGCGGTCGCCGCCGGGCCGTTCAATCTGTCGAATGTTCCGATGATCACAAGCGGCGGCGAGGCCATCTTTGTGCTGCGCGACGCTGCTGGCAATGAACAGACCACGATGGTGCCCTTCTTCGCCACCCAGAACCTTCTGACCGGCGGCATGCTGGACTATTCCTTCGAAGCCGGGCGCGCGCGTCTGCCCTATGGCGACGGGCGGTCTTCCTATGGCAAGGGCACTGCCGTTGCGGCCAGTCTGCGCTACGGTGTTTCGGATCGCCTGACACTCGAGGCCCGCGCCGAAACGCTTGGCGCCTTGAAGATGGCCGGGTTCGGGGTTCACACGGTTCTGTTCAACCGGGCCGAAGTCACTCTGGCGGGCGGCAAAAGCGTCAATGGGCCTGACACCGGCAGTTTCGTTTTTGGCGCCATGCGCACCGAAGTCGGCGGCGTTGCCGTCCGGCTCAGCAGCCGGCGGACATTTGGCGCGTTTCAGGATCTGGCCACGGTGACCTCGCCTGACGGGTCGGGCGAGACTTTGCCGGGCATATCCTCTTTTGGGGACATCACAGCCCTCGATGCGCTCACACTGACCTTTCCGGTCTTGGCCAACACCAGCAGTCTGGGGCTCAGTCTGATCAATTCCGAACGGGCCGCTCTGACCAACACCATTTTCTCGGTTTCCTATGCACGGCAGCTTCCTTGGCGGGCGGCGTCGGTGCGGGTCAACGCGTTCAAGGATGTCGCGGGCGACGGCGGCTTTGGGGCTTCGATCGGCCTGTCCATGCTGCTTGGAACGTCCGACCATGCGAGCGTTGGCTTGCAGCGCGACCGATACGGGCGCACCGACACCGTCACCAGCCTGTCACGCGCAGCGGATCGCCGGGCAGGAAGCTATGGCTACCGGGCCAACCTTTCGCGTCAGAACCGCGCCTTTGGTGCGACCTATCAGAGCCGCTTTGGCCGGGCGGATCTTGCGCTGCGCGACAGCACAGCTGGCGCAAGCGCAAGTGCAACATTTGACGGGGCTTTGGTAATGGCAGGCGGCGGGGTGTTTGCAAGCAACCGGATTCAGGATGGCTTTGCCGTGCTTGATCTGGGGCTTGCGGGTGTCCCGGTCAGCCTGAACAATCGAGAGGTGGCCCAGACCGGCCCACAGGGCCGGGCGTTGGTACCGGACCTCAGATCATATCGACTGAACCGGGTTTCCATAGACCCACTTGACCTGCCGTCAGAGGCCAGCATCGCCGCGACGGCAATGGATGTGGTTCCGGCGCGGCGCTCTGGCGTGGTGCTGGATTTCGGCGGCCAGCCCGACGCTGCCGCGCTGGTGGTGCTGCGCGACGCCAACGGCACGTTTCTGGCCCCCGGGACCGAGGTCCGGTTGGCCGGGTCATCTGCGGCGTTTCCGGTCGGATACGATGGCGAGGTCTGGATCACCGGGCTCGGGGCACGCAATCAGATCACGGCGCAGACAGCCGGTGGCAACTGCTCCGCCAGTTTCGCTTATGCCAGGCAGGCAGAGGATCAGGTATACATCGAGGGAGTGGAGTGCAGATGACAGGCCGATCCTTGATTCTGGGCGCAGGCGTGGTGATCCTTGCCAGTGCCGGACTTCCCGCCCGCGCGGCGTTGGTCTGCGAAGCAGATCTGGTGCCGTTGGATTTCGGCCAGATTTCGGTGCGTGACGGGCAATCGCCACAAACCAGCGGCCCGGTGACCATCTCCTGCTCGGGCGGCACACCGGGCGCATCGGCTGTGGCCTGCGTGACGATCGGGGCGGGCAGCGGCGGCAGCGGCCCGGGCCTGACGCCGCGGCTTCTGTCGGGGACCGGGGCAGCTTCGCTTGCGTATCAGCTGACAGCAAACAACGTGGTCTCGGCCGGTGGTATCACATGGCAGACCGCCGGTTTCGCCCTCGCGCTCGATGCGTCGGGCAGCGCCACGATTGTGCCGACGATTTATGCCGAAGTCACCTCGATCGGCGCTCAGGCCACGATCGGACCTTACATGTCCCGGTTTGAGGCTGGCGCAGATGTCCTGCTGGCCTATGGCGAGGCGGCCTGCGATCAGACGGGCACCGCAACGTCATTCACGGTTCAGGCGACAGTCGTCGCAAGCTGCACGGTCAACGTGTCCAACATGGATTTCGGGACCATTGAGGCCGCGATCGTGACCCCGGTGGACGAGACCGCCAGTATATCCGTGTCCTGCACCAATGGGTCCGCCTACACGGTGGGTCTGGATCAGGGACTTCACGCCGTCGACACAGGCGCGTCGGGTCGTCGGATGGAAAACGGCGGGCATTTGCTTGCCTACGGTCTTTACCATGACGCATCGCGCAGCCAGAACTGGGGGCTTGGCGCCGGAACTCTCGCGACAAGCGTCGGCACCGGAGCTCAACAGGTCCTGACCGTTTTCGGCAGGCTTCTTGCTGGTCAGCAAGGGATGGTCGGGACTTACTTTGACAGGGTTGTGGTGGTCGTCACTTACTGATCTGCCTGAAGGTGAACGACGATTATGCTGCGGGCCACGTTAAGGAACGGGCGTCGATCACTCAAAGCAAGACGCGCAAGCCTTTGCGCCTCTGGATCAGCCTGACCACGCGCCAAGCTGACCCTGCCAAAGCAGCCGACTCTCGACCATGACTTATGGCGCAGCGGTGCCGCGTCTGTTCCGGCCTTTCACAAGATCAACGGCTTTCCCAAGACTCTTGTCCGCATGCCAGCCGGGTTCGTCAGCCACGATCCTGATCAGGGCCATGATGGTCGCATTGCGCGCTTTCGGACCGGTGCGAACGATACAGGCAAGGTTGGGCGGCGGCGGGACGTGGCCTGTCAGAACGTCGAAACCGGGCTCGACATGCCGACCGTTCAGAAGGCTGACACCCAGTCCGGCGCGGATTGCTGATGTCATGCCGGCAATGCTCGCGCATTCCATGACGAGGCGGAACCCTGCCCCCGGTTGCGGGGCGCGGTGAAGCGCCCAGTCGCGGTAGAAACAGTCGTCATCGAAGGCCAAGAGCGGTATCGGCCGATCCATGTCCAGTGCCAGTTCAGGCGATTTGACCCAGTTCAGGCTGTCCTCGAACAGCGTCACGTCATCTGGCCGACGCTCGTCTGCGAACACCTGAAAGACGCCTGCATCCAGTTCACCCCGGTCTAGGCGATCCGCGATCACCCGGCTTTGCGCAACGCTGATCTGCACCGATATCGCGGGGTAAAGACGGGTAAAGCGACCAAGGACGCGGGACACCCCGCTGCTTGTCATGTCTTCGGTCACGCCCAACCTTATCCGGCCGCTCAAAGGCTCAGTGCTCAGCGCATGAAGTGCCTCGTCCTGCAGGGCGAGGATGCGGCGTGCATAGCCAAGCAGCTTCTCGCCCTCCTGTGTGAAGCGGGGGCGGCCGGTCCGGCGGTCCAGCAGGGCGCAGCCAAGCACGTCCTCCAGCCGCTTGATCTTGTGAGAAACGGCCGATTGCGACAGCGCAAGCGCAGCTGCGGCGCGGGACACGCCGCCTTGGTCCTGAATCGCGCAGAGGGCCTGAAGCGCCCCGATTTCCAGCTTTGTCATAGTCAGAGACATGACAGATTTCGATCATTTTCGTCAAACACTGTGTTTTACCGCATGTAGCGGACGATTTATCCTGGGTGCTGAATGCGATTATGGAGAGAACCCCCATGAACCAGCTCATCACGGAACAGGTCGTTGTGAACGGCCACCGCATCGCCAGCGGAAGTCACGGAGACGGCGCGCCTGTGGTCTTTCTGCACGGCACGCCATCTTCATCACTGATCTGGCGCAACGTTGCCCCGCGCGTGGCCCAGCAGGGCTTCCGCACCCATGTCTTCGATCTGTTGGGCTTCGGCCTGTCGGAACGTCCGCAGGATCCGCAGGTCGATACCTCGATGACCGCGCAGGTAAAGATCCTTTTGGCCATGCTGGATCATTGGGGCCTTGATCGGTTTCACCTCGTGGCGCATGACATCGGGGGCGGTATCGCCCAGCGGTTCGGCATCTTTCACCCGGGGCGGCTGCTGTCGCTCACGTTGATTGATGTGGTCAGCTATGACAGCTACCCGTCACCGCGCACCCGGCTGCAGATGGAGAAGGGTCTGGACGTGCTGACAAAGATGCCGGATGACGACCACCGGCGCCATTTCCGCGCCTGGCTGTTGAGCGCCGTCCATAACAAGGCGCGCTTCGCCGATGGCCCGCTCGAGACCTATCTGGACTACATTTCCGGCTGGATCGGTCAGCCGAGCCTGTTTCAGCATCAGGTGCGGCATTACGATCCCATCCACACTCTGGAGGTTGCGGACAGGCTGTCCGAACTGGGGCAACTGCCGGTGCACCTGATCTGGGGCGCTGATGACCACTGGCAGGTGATCGACTGGGCGCACAAGCTCCATCGCGCGATCCCCGGGTCGCGGTTGACTGTCCTTGACGCGTGCGGACATTTCGCGCCGGAAGACCAGCCTGAGAAAATCGCCGCGCTTGTCCTTGATCATATAAAGACCGCCCGCCAAAGCGCGACCTGAAGGACGAAGAGGGCTGCATTCTTCGGGATGGCAGCCGGGCTACCGGAGCGACGGGCCAAGGTTCAGCCTTGGGCTACAGCGGCCGTGCCGCGCATTCATCGCCCCACCGGGGCTCAGGTGGCCGAAGTGGGGACACGAGCAACATCGCAATCTGACACTGGACAAGTTCCCCAAATGTTCGCACCCTTGGGCCTTCCCGATTCCGGACCCCGCCCATGTGCAATCTCTATTCCCAGACCAAAAGCCAGGACGCGATGCGTCATGTGTTTGACGACATCGTTGAAGCTGGTGAGACGTTTGACGACCTGACCGGCAACCTGCCACCGATGCCAGACATCTGGCCGGATTACTCCGCGCCGGTGTTTCGGCACGCACCGCAGGGCGGTTGGCAGCTGTCGATGGCCCGCTGGGGCATGCCGACGCCACCGCAGTTTCTGGCGGGCAAGCGCACTGATCCCGGTGTCACCAACATCCGCAACCTCGCCTCACCATATTGGCGGCGCTGGCTGGGGGTGGAACATCGGTGCCTTGTGCCGTTCACCAGCTTTGCCGAGCCGGACAGCCGCCCGGGCCCCGGCAAAGGCAAACCGGTGTGGTTCGCGCTTGGTGAAGATCAGCCGCATGCATTCTTTGCGGGCATCCGCACCGACTGGACCTCGGTGCGTAAACTCAAGGAGGGCGAGGTGACGGTGGATGCCTTTGGCTTCCTCACCTGTGCGCCCAACCGTGAGGTGGAGCGCATTCACCCCAAGGCGATGCCGGTCATTCTGGTCCGCCCCGAAGAATGGCGCGCCTGGCTGACTGCCCCCATCGAACAGGCGCTGCATCTGCAACGCCCCCTGCCGGATGGCGAGCTGGACATTGTGGTGGAGGATGCGCGTGACGACCCTGCATAACCTTGCCCCCCGCCCGGCACTTGCCGATCCGTTCGCCCTGACGCGCGCCCGGGTGCATGAGGCCGAGGGCCCGGGGCGGCGCAGCTTTGCGCTGTTCCAGATCCTGCGCCATCCCGGCGCGGTGCTCTGGGTGCTGCCCGCGCATGAGCCGCAACGGCCGATGTTGCGCGGTCTGCCTGCGGGTCTGTCCGAGCGGTTGCTGCTGCTGACCCCTAGGAGCGAGACGGATCTGTTGTGGTGCGTTGAAGAGGCGCTGCGCGCGGCCCCGGTCGCGCTGGTCATTGCCGAGCCGCAGCAGCTCTTGTCCCTGACCGCAGGCCGTCGGTTGCAACTGGCGGCAGAGACCGGGCGGACCACCGGGCTGATGCTGATCCGCGAGGGCCAAGGCAGCTCTGCCACCGAGACGCGCTGGCGCTGCGACCCTGTGTCTGCACACGTTCCTGTGTCCGGGCCTGCGACACATGCGGCAGCGGACTCGACTCTACATCGCTGGGCTCTTAGTAAGAACAAAAAGGGAACACTTGGGCATTGGGTGTTGAACTGGCATGGTGCGTCGGCTGCTTTCGATCTGGTTTCCGAGACTGGCGAGCGACGCCAGCCTGCGGAACCGGCCCGTTGAAGGGCCGTTTGCCCTGACCCATCGGTCGGGCAATGCCGATCACCTGCATTGTCTGAACCCTGCGGCGGAACGGCGCGGCGTTCACCGTGGCATGCCGCTGGCCGATGCCCGCGCGATCTGCCCCGATCTCTCCACCCGCCCCGCCGATCTGGCGCGGGAGACGGTGGCACTGGCCAGTCTGCGCCGCTGGGCCAGCCGCTATGCGCCGATGGTCGCCAGCGACGGCACCGACGGGCTGATGGCCGACATCACCGGGGTCGCACATCTTTTTGGCGGCGAGGGAGAGTTGCGCGCGGATCTGCACGCGCGGCTGGAGCGTGCCGGGCTGTCGGTCCGCAGCGCCATTGCAGGCACGCGCGGGGCGGCGCATGCGCTGGCCCGCCATGGCGGCGGGATCATTGCCGATGGCGATCTGGCGGCGGGCATCAGCCGCTTGCCGGTCTCTGCCCTGCGCATCGACCATGCCACGGCAGAGGCCTTGGCCCGTGTCGGCCTGTCGCAGATGTGCGACCTTCTGGCTCAACCGCGCGCACCTCTGGCCCGCCGCTTTGGTCAAGGGCTGGTGCTGCGTCTGGATCAGCTGCTGGGTCACCAGCCAGAGCCGGTTGCCGCCGGGGCGGAGCCGCCGCATTTCGGGGTGCGGATGACCCTGCCGGAGCCGATAGGCCTGCAATCGGATGTGATGGCAGGCCTTTCGCGCCTGCTGGACCGGCTTTGTGCCACGCTGGCGCTGCATCACCACGGCGCGCGCCGCCTGCGGCTGGAACTGCGCCGGGTCGATCATGGCACGGCGCAGGTCGAGATTGGCCTCGCGCGGCCAATGCGCGACCCCGCCCGCATCGCCGCCCTGTTCGCCAAGGGGGTGGACGAGATCGACTCCGGCTTTGGCATCGACGCGATGCGCTTGTCCGCCCCGATTACCGAGCCGATGCCGCCCGAACAAATCGGCAGCGGCCCCACCCTGCGGCACGAGGATGCGCTGGCCGATCTGATCTCACGCCTCGGCAACCGGATCGGCTTTGACCGCGTGCTCCGAATGCAGCCCGCCGACAGCAAGATCCCCGAGCGCAGCTTTCAGCTGGTCGCTGCGGCGTGGTCCGAGCCGGTCGCGGCCCCGCCCCGGCATGGCCCGGCGCGCCCCCTCACGCTGTTCCCCCCCGAACCCGTCAGCCATGCCTCGGGCCACCCGCCCGCGCAGTTCCGCTGGCGGCGGATGCGCTTCACCACCCTGCGCGCGCAGGGGCCCGAACGGATCACCCCGGAATGGTGGTTCGACGATCCGACATGGCGCAGCGGTTTGCGGGATTACTGGCGGATCGAGACCCGCGAAGGCCCGCGCCTGTGGCTGTTCCACACTCCGCAAGCCCCGGATTGGCCCGCGCCTGAAGGGGCGCAAAACTGGTGCGTGCAGGGGGAATTTGTCTGATGCCGCCCCTTCATCTTGGCAAAAATACTCTGGGGGGTCAGGGGGGCAAAGCCCCCCTGCTTTTAACAAAAGATGGGCGGGGCAAAGCCCCCCTGCCTTTAACAAAAGATGGGCGGGGCAAATCCTCCCCACCCTATGCCGAGCTGTGCGTGACCTCGAACTTCACTTTCCTGACCGGGGCCTCGCATCCCGAAGAGCTGGTCACACGCGCGGCAGAGCTTGGCCTCAGCGCCATCGCCATCACCGACCGCAACTCTGTGGCGGGCGTGGTGCGGGCGTTTTCAGCGCTGAAGGAACTGACGCGGCAGCGCGAGGAAGCACAGACTACCGATCAGGCCGCGCAGGACGGGCCGAGCATCCGGTCGCAGCACGTGACTGACCATTCCAGCCGTCAGACCGTGCCGCATTTCAGCGGGGCCACCGCTGCGCCGGTCCTGCCCGATACAGCCCTGCCGCGGCTGATCCCCGGCGCGCGGCTGGTGTTCACGGACTCTGCCGTCGAGTGGCTTGCCCTGCCGACCGATATCGCGGCGTGGTCGCGGCTGACACGGCTGCTTTCGCTGGGCAAACGCCGCGCGCCCAAAGGCGAGTGCCACCTGACCCGCGCCGATTTGCTGGACTGGGGCACGGGCCTGATCCTGATCGCCCTGCCGCCCGATCTGATGGAGGCGGATGCGCGGCAGGTCTCCGCTATCCGCAGCGACATGTCCCGCATTGCAAAGGCGTTTCCCGGCCAGTGCTTTCTGGGCGCTGCCCCGCATTATGATGGTCGCGACCAGACGCGCCTTGACCGTCTGGCCACGCTTGCCCAAGGCACAGCGCTGCCCATGGTGGCGGTCGGCAATGTGCTGATGCACCGCGCCGCGCGCCGCCCGCTGGCCGATGTGCTGACCTGCCTGCGCATTGGCTGCACCATCGACAACATCGGCCAGCACCGCCTGACCAATGGGGAACACCGGCTGAAGTCGGGGGCTGAGATGGCGCGGCTGTTTCACCGCTATCCCGCCGCGCTCCGCCGCACGGTCGAGATTGCCAATGCCTGCGCCTTTCGTCTGGATGAGCTGCGTTATCAATACCCCGACGAGGCGCTGAACGGCGAACCCGCGCAGGCAAGGCTGGAGCGGCTGACCCGCAACGGCCTGCACTGGCGCTACCCGGATGGGGCCTCACCCAAAATCGCGGCCCGGGTGGAAAAGGAACTCGCCCTGATCCGCGACGTGGACTATGCGCCCTATTTCCTGACCGTGCATGACATTGTGGCCTTTGCCCGGTCACGCGGCATCCTCTGCCAAGGGCGCGGGTCGGCGGCCAATTCGGTTGTGTGTTATCTTCTGGGCATCACCGAGGTGCCGCCTGAATCCATCACCCTGATCTTTGAGCGGTTCATCTCGAAGGAGCGCGGCGAGCCGCCGGATATCGACGTGGATTTCGAACACGAACGCCGCGAAGAGGTGATCCAGTGGATCTATGACCGCTATGGCCGCGAACGCGCCGGGCTGACCGCCACCGTGATCCATTTCCGCAGCCGCGCCGCCATTCGAGAGGTGGGCAAGGTCATGGGCCTGTCTCAGGATGTGGTCGCCCGCCTGTCCGGCCAGATCTGGGGCTGGTCGTCGTCTGCCCCCGGACAGGACCGGATGCGCGATGCTGGCCTTGACCCGACCGACCGACGCATGATGCTGACCGCCCAGCTGATCGCCGAGATCATCGGTTTTCCGCGTCATCTGAGCCAGCATGTCGGCGGCTTTGTGATTACCCAAGGCCGCCTCGATGAGCTGTGCCCGATCGAGAATGCCGCGATGGACGACCGCACCATCATCGAATGGGACAAGGATGACATCGACGCGCTGGGGCTGTTGAAGGTCGATATTCTGGCGCTGGGGATGCTGACCTGCATCCGCAAGGCGTTCAAACTGCTGGCGGATCATCGCGGCCTTGGCCTGACGCTGGCCAACACGCCTGCTGAAGATCCGGCGATCTATGACATGCTGTGCCGCGCTGATGCCATCGGGGTGTTTCAGGTCGAAAGCCGCGCGCAGTTGAACTTTCTGCCCCGGATGCGCCCGCGGGAATTCTACGATCTGGTCTGCGAAGTCGCCATCGTCCGCCCCGGTCCGATCCAGGGCGGCATGGTGCATCCGTTCATCAACCGCCGTCAGGGCCGCGAAGCGGTCGAAGACCTTGGCCCCGCGATGATGGAGGTGCTGGGCCGCACCTATGGCGTGCCGCTGTTTCAGGAACAGGCGATGCAGATTGCCGTGGTGGCGGCGGGCTTCACCCCGTCCGAGGCGGACCGCCTGCGCCGCAGCCTCGCCACCTTCAAACGCATGGGCACCATCGGCTCCTTCCGCGACCGCTTTGTCTCCGGCATGCTGGAACGTGGCTATGACGCCGATTTCGCCGCGCGCTGTTTTGCGCAGATCGAGGGGTTCGGCAGTTACGGTTTCCCCGAAAGTCATGCCGCCAGTTTTGCCCGGCTGGTCTATATCTCGGCCTGGCTCAAATGCCATCATCAGGCGGTGTTCACCTGTGCGCTGCTGAACTCCCAGCCGATGGGCTTTTACGCGCCCGCCCAACTGGTGCGCGATGCCCGCGATTGCGGGGTCGAGGTGCGGCCCGTGTCGGTGGATCATTCGCAGTGGGATTGCACGCTGGAACACCGCGCCGATGGCGCATTGGCCCTGCGGCTGGGGTTCCGCCAGATCAAGGGGTTGCGTGAAGAAGATGCCAACTGGATCGTCGCTGCCCGTGGCAACGGCTATCCCGATGTCGAAAGCCTGTGGCGCCGCGCCGGGGTGCCTCCCGACACGCTGGAGCGGCTGGCCGAAGGCGATGCGTTTGCCGCCCTCGGCCTGACCCGCCGCGATGCGCTCTGGGCGGCCAAGGCGTTGCGCGCGCCGGCACCGCTGCCGCTGTTCGGCCCGGATGGCGAAGGGGGAGTCGAGCCTGCGGTTTTCCTGCCACGCATGACACTTGGGCAAGAGGTGATCGAGGATTACCTGTCCCTGCGCCTGTCCCTGCGGGCCCACCCGATGGAACTCTTGCGCCCCCGCCTGCCGGAAAGCCTGCCCCATGACCGCTTGGCGCAGGCCAAAGGCCGCGTCACCGTCACCGGCCTCGTCATCACCCGCCAGCGCCCCGGCACCGCCTCCGGCGTGATCTTCCTGACGCTGGAGGATGAAACCGGCACCGCCAATATCGTGGTCTGGAAAAAGATCTACGAGACTTTTCGCAAGGCGGTGATCGCGGGGCGACTTGTGCAGGTACGTGGGCGGATCGAACGCGACGGCCCGGTGATCCACCTGATTGCCGAACACGTCGAAGACGTCTCGCCGCTGCTGGCAACCCTTGGCCGCCCCGTGATGATCCCGTCCAACGACGGGCGGGCGGATGAGACGAAACGCCCCGTCATGGGCCGCAGCCAATCCAGCGCCCGCCACCCGCGCGAACAGGCCAGAAAGCTGTTCCCGAGCCGGGATTTTCATTGAAGTGCAGGGCGGAAATCAAATGGTCGACGGACTGGCAGCACATCTTCCTGGACTTGCCCGGCTTTTGTGAAGAGCGTTCAGCTCACTTCCCGGGCCTTTCGCCCGAAGGCGATGGGGCTTTGAAAGCCGAGCGATGCGTGCCGCCTGCAGGTCTTCACATGGATACTTGTCAGGCGATTTTACTGCTATGCCAGACATGTTTGATCACCATGTAGTTGCTGATCCCTTCGCTGCCGCCTTCACGTCCATAACCACTTGATTTCACCCCGCCGAACGGAGTCTCGGGCATTGAGGCCTCCAGCGTGTTGATCGAGAGGTTGCCGACTTCGACTTCTTCGCTCAGCTGGGCCAGGTAGTCGGCCCGGTTGGTAAAGGCGTAGCCTGCCAGCCCATAGGGAACCGAGTTCGCTTGCGCGATGGCCGCGTCCAGAGACGGCACCGGGTTGATGACGGCGAGCGGGCCGAACGGTTCTTCCTGCATGACCCGCGCTGCTTCGGGGACATTGGCGAGAACGGTTGGCTGGAAGAAATATCCCTTGTCGCCATGACGTTTGCCGCCGGCAAGGACCTCGGCACCCTTGGCGCGGGCGTCCTCGACCAACTCGCTCAGGGCGGTGATGCGCCGCTCGTTGGCCAGGGGCCCCATCTCTACCCCATCTTCCAGACCGTTGCCGACGACGGTTTCGGCGGCACGCCGGACGAAGGTATCCCGGAAGCGCTCGTACACGCTGTCATGCACAAAGAACCGGGTGGGCGAGGTGCAGACCTGCCCGGCATTGCGATACTTGCGGACCGCCCCGCTGATCGCGGCCTTTTCCACGTCGGTATCTTCGCAGACGATCACCGGAGCATGGCCGCCAAGCTCCATCAGCACCGGCGTCATATGTTCCGAGGCCAGCGTCGTCAGATGCCGCCCGACGACGGTCGAGCCGGTAAAGGCGACCAGACGGACCGGTTCTTGCGGGATCAGATATCCCGAAATCTCTGCCGGATCGCCGAAGACCAGATTTAACACGCCGCGCGGCAATCCTGCGTCCTCAAACGCCCGGGCGATATGGAGGGCACCTGCGGGGGTTTCCTCGGCGGCCTTCAGGATGATCGAACAGCCGGCGGCAAGCGCGCCACCGATCTTGCGCGCCGGTTGGCTCATCGGAAAGTTCCAGGGCGAGAAGGCCGCGACCACACCGCAGGGTTGGTGATGGACGGTAAAGCTCTCTCCGGGCCCGGAGGGGATCACCCGGCCATAGGTCCGCATCGCCTCGCCCGCGTCCCACTCAAAGAACTCGGCGCCGCGGATCACTTCCAACCGGGCCTGACGCAGGGGCTTTCCGTGTTCCAGGGTGATTGATCGGGCAATCTCTTCCAGGCGTTCACGCATCAGTGCGGCGGCTCTGAGGATCACATTGGCACGTTCACGTGGCGCGGTCCTGCGCCAGATCGCAAACCCTTCGACAGCGGCAGAGAGCGCATCGTCAAGATCGCGCCGCGACGCCCGGGGATGCCTGCCGATCTCTTCTTCCGTTGCCGGATTGAGCACGGCGAGATCTTCAGAGGTCTTACGCCATTCGCCAGCAATATAGAGCTTCAGGTCAGGATACATGATCGGGCCTCTGTCAGAGAACGGTTACCGATAGATCGCGCGAGGCCCCCTACGCTTTCAACTGAATTGACCGAATACGGATATCGTGTTTCGCAATACCTGCTGCGCCGTGACCGCCGCAAGGGCGGTTGTCATGGATCAGCTGATGCTGCTTGAGGCATTGCGCAGGGCCTGCAGCATCGCTTCTCCGGCAGGGGACAGCTGGCCCTGCATGCGGTAGGTCACGCCGACCGGTCCGCCGCCGAACGGCAACTCGAGATCAAGCTGCGCCAGATGGCCGGAGGCGATTTCCTGCGCCGCCGCCTGGGCCGGCATCAAACCGATAAAATCATTCGTCTGCAGCAGGTTGCGGTTGGTCAGATAGGAGACAGATTCCAGCGAAAACGGCGGCACATACTGGTCTTGTTTCAGAAAGTACTGATCGAGCTGACGGCGCAGACTGGTCTCGACCGGCGGCACGATCCAGCCATAGGGTTTGAGCGCGCCAAACGACAGGGCCTTGCGCTGTGCCAGCGGATGCTGGGTGCCCACAACGACCAGAACCTGTTCGTCGAACAGCTTTTCCTGAAACAGTTCATTCCGGTGGCGGTGGGTCGGAAGCCGGCCGACGACAAGGTCAATCGCGCCGGTGCGCAATTCGGGCATCAACACTTCATTGGTGCCCTCGACAACCTTGATGGCAAGCCGGGGGCGTTCTGCCAGAACCTGTTTGATCGCCCGTGGCAAAAGATTGGCAGAGGCCGCCAGCAGGGTGCCGATCACAATACGCCCGCTGCTGCCTTCATTGAGGTTGTCGAGCTCTTGTGCGGCGTTGGATATCTGCGCAAAGATCAGCTTGCCGTGGCGGATCAGGACTTCACCGAAAGAGGTCGGCACAACGCCGCGATTGGTGCGCTCAAACAGCTGAACTTCGAAATCCAGCTCCAGATCCTGGATCATTTTCGTCGCCGAGGGCTGGGAAACATTCATCTCGCGCGCGGCATTCTGGATGTTGCCATGCTTGCCAACCGCAACAAGCAGTCGCAGCTGCTTGAGTTTCAACCGCGTGGATACATGATCCAGAATACGGGCATGACCGGATGCCAAGGCGTCTTTCCTAGAAACGAATTGCGTTGGAGAGCTGCTGAATCGTATCGACAACGCTCATGGCTGCCAAGGCGGAAGTTCTGGGGTTGCCGGGCAGGGTGCTGCCTGCGATGCAGAATTTGAATTCGCCGAAGTCTCCCTCGGCGAAGATTTCATGAATATTCGCGGAAATCGTCGGATCGGCGATCAATTCGGCCTCTGTCCGGTCAAAGCCGATCCCGGCCAGGGCGACGGCAGCGGCAACATTGGCATTCTTGGGATAAAGCTGCGCCGCCTCGCGTGCTGTGCCGGTGAAATGGGTCTGTGGTCCGTCTTTCAGCGCCGAAAGATCCAGCCGATCTTCAGCGCGGGAGCCGCGCCACCCCTCGGGCGGCTTTCGTCCCACATAGCGCACCTTGTGCAGTGTCCCGATGCGGGCTGCACGCAGCGCGTCGAGCGCACCGATCGCACCACTGGCCAGATAAAGCGTGGTTCCGCCGTCGGCCGCCGCACGCCGCAGTTCGTCTTCAATCACCGGATCGGCCAGCGCGCCCAGCGAAACCGTGGTCAGATTGTGACCGGCGCGAAGAATCTCGGCCCCGTATTCGCGCAGCGCCTGATGCCCGGCACAATCGACGATCAGATCCAGATCCGCGGGCAATGCCGCGACTGCCGACACGAATACCGGCCCGTCACTCTGCTGCGGCCCCATCTGTGCTGCGCGCTCGGGTCGCAACAGATAGGCCGCGACCCGGTGGCCCTTGGCTTCCAGCATGGTTTCTACGTATTGGGCAATGGCACCGCGACCGATCAAACCAATCTTCATGACGTTCCTCGCTTTTTGCGCGACCAATAACCTGAAACCAAAAGCGCTTGACATTCTTTTTGTCTATACCTGATTTCAAAGATTCAATTTGAAAATGCGGTTGTTTCCGCTCAGTTTCGCGCCTGACCCATCAAACCCGCACCATCAAAGGCGCTTGTCCGATGAAATATACCAAACACGACGCCAAGGCACATGCCCGCGCCTCCATGCGTGGCATCTGGGCGGCTGCGCTGAATCCATTTCAAGCGGACGGCAGTCTGAATGAAGCCGGCCTGCGCCGTAACATCCGCCACTGGATTGACGACCTGCAGATTCAAGGCCTGTTCATCGCGGGTAAACAGGGCGAGTTCTGGTCGATGTCTCTGGACGAGCGCAAGCGCAACATGACGATCGCTGCCGAAGAATGCGGTGGAAAGGCCGGGACGATCATGTCGATCTCGGACCAGAACGTCGATACGGTGCTGGAACTGGGTCTGCATGCGCAGGATTGCGGTGCCGACTATGTCGTCGTCCATGCGCCGATGCTCAGCTTTTGCAGCGACCGCGACGAGGTCCTCTATAACTACTACAAGTATCTTTGTGATCGCCTCGATATCGGCATCGCCATGTGGTCGCACCCCGATAGCGGCTATCTGATGGCACCCGAGACCTGCGCCCGGATTGCCGAGCTGCCCAACATCATGGCGATCAAATACTCGGTTCCGCGTGAGATGTATGCGCGGCTCACCCGGATGGTCGGCGACCGCATCCTTGTATCAACCTCTTCAGAGGAAGAATGGCTCGACAACATCGAGGAGTTGGGCTGGCAGCTCTACCTCTGCTCCTCGCCGCCTTATCAGCTGCAGACGGCGAACGACATGCGGATGCATGAATACACGCAGCTGGCCTTTGCCGGAAAGTTCGACGCGGCTCGCAAAGTGCGCGACAGTCTGAACCCGGTACGCGAGGCGATCAGGCAGACAAAACCGCCGGGCAAGCCGACGGCGCATGGCAAATACTGGCAGGAATTGCTGGGCCAGGTCGGCGGCCACGTCCGCCATCCGATGCTGGAGCTGACGGACGCGGAAAAGGCTGCCACCCGCGCCGCCTTCGAGACCTGCGGTCTCACGCTCTGACGTTAAGGCGATGACGGGAGAGTTTCTCGCCGTGTTGTCGGCCATGGCCTATGGCGTTGCCGGTGTTGCGATCACGCGGGGCAAGGCGGAGGCAAAAGGCGACAACGGCGTCTTTCTGTCAGTCATCGTTGTCTTCTTCCTGACCTTGGGTCTCTGGGGGATCTGGGGCAAGGTATCCCTGCACCAGCTGGCCGACCGGGACAGTTGGCGCGGCCTTGGCCTGTTCGCGCTTGCCGGCTTCTGCGCCACGGTCGTCGGTCGCATAACCATGTATCGGTCAATCGAGCGGATCGGTGCCATCAAGGCCGGTCTGTTGCGCCGCCTGATCCCGGTTTTTGCAGTGCCCTGTGGTCTGGTGCTTTTGGGCGAATGGCCGGATCTGAAGGTGCTGATGGGCGGCGCGATCATCATGTTGGGCGTGCTTTGCTATCAGGTGCTGTCGCAGCGCGACGCCCGGAATCCGAGTCTGGCAGGAGATCTGATCGGCATTGCCTCGGCGCTGTCTTACGCGCTTGCCTACAGCTTCCGACGCATGGGTCTGGTGGACATCCCTGATCCGCTATTGGGCACCTTGCTGGGGGCAATGGTGGGGCTGATCTGGTTTTCTGCGCTCGCCGTGATCTCTGCCAGACCGGCACATGCCTTTCACCACCTGCTGTGCGACCGCGGGATCTGGCACTGGACGACGGCCTTGTCGCTCGGGATCGGACAGACGCTGCAATTCTTTTCCTTGAGTCTGGCGCCGGTGTCTACGGTCGCGCTGTTGGGCGCGCTCGATCTGTTCTTCTCGGCCGCACTCGTCGCGCTGTTTTTCAAGGGCGAACGCTTCAACGGAGGTCTGCTGGGTCTGGCCGGAGGGCTGGCCCTGATCGGATCAGTTATCTTGTTCTCATGACGCTCTGGTATTCAGTATCCCTATACCGAATTTATACAATATTGCTCACCGAAGGCGCGGCTTTGAATATGATACTTAAATGACGGCGTTCTGATCCGCCGCGACCAGGCCAACCCGGAGGATTCCATGCCACTGCACCCCAGCCTGAAGCCGTTCAACTTCAAGAAATGGTGTGAAGACAACGCCGACCATCTGCGCCCGCCCGTGGGCAACAAGCTGATGCACACGGCGGGCGACATGATCGTCATGGTGGTGGGTGGTCCCAATACTCGGGTCGATTTTCACGATGACCCGGTCGAGGAGTGGTTCTTTCAGCAGAAGGGCGACATGATGCTGAAGATCGCCGATGGCGGCAAGATCTACGATGTGCCGGTGCGCGAAGGTGAGGTATTTCTTCTGCCGCCGCATGTGCGCCATGCACCGCAGCGCCCTCAGGAAGGATCGATCGGGATCGTCGTCGAGGCGCCGCGGCAGCCGGGCATGAAAGAAGGCTTCGAATGGTATTGCTTCGAGTGTCAGGCACTGGTGCACCGCGCCGAGGTCACGCTCCATGGCCCTGAGGGCATCGTCACCGAGTTGCCGAAGATCTACGAGGCGTTCCACAACAGCATCGAGGCGCGCACCTGCCCCAATTGCGGAGCCGTGCACCCGGGCAGGGGTAAGCCGCCCGCAGGTTGGGTGGCCCTGTAACACCCGGCCCGCCAGGAGGTGTAATGCCGAACCGACTGAAGACATCGCGCAGAGCCGTTGAAGACAATAGCCTCAAACCACGCGCAACCTAAGGGTCGATAGTCCCCAAAATGCACACGACCTTGCCCCTGCGGGATAGCGGGATTCCCTGCGCATCCCGATGGTAAGGGGTTGATCGCTTTATCTCAGTCGCGCGACAGCCAACGGAAACGAAAAGATACTAAGTTCAACTGGAGGGAAACATGCTGTTCGATCTACTCAGACCATTTTCTGCACTCTCGATAAAGAAGCTGTCGGCTGCCCTCATCCTGGCCGCCGGAACGACCACATCGGCGACTGCCGAAGAGACGCTGCGTGCGATCACGGCCTTCCCTGATTCCATGATCCTCACCCAGAGTTTCAAACGCTATGTGGATTACGTGAATGAGAATGGCGAAGGCCTGATCCGGATCGAGTATATCGGCGGGCCCGAGATGTTTCCGCAAAATCAGCAGGTAGATGCGGTGCGACGCGGTGTCGTCGACATGTATTACGGCCCGCTGGCCTATTATCTGGGGTCTATGCCCGAAGGCGATGCATGGACCGGCTCGACCGTCACCCCGATGGAAGCCCGCGCCAATGGCGGCCTTGCCATCATGCAGGAAGCTGCGCGAAAGAAACTCGGGATCGTTATAAACGGGCAGCTCGACGGCGGCATCAAGTTCCATATCTACACGATCAACGAACCCAAGCGAACCGAAGATGGCGGATTTGACTTTGACGGCCTGCGGATCCGGACATCGCCCCTTTACACGACCTTTTTTGAGTCGCTCGGAATCATCCCTGTCAATATGGCTGTGACGGATGTCTTTACCGGCCTCGAACGCAGTACCTTTGACGGGACTGGCTGGACGGCGAATGGCATTGAAGATCTGTCATGGGACAAGTTCCTGAACTATCGGATCGACCCGGGCTTTTTCCAGACCGACCTGGCTGTTGCCACCAACGTTGAGAAATATGATGCGCTCAGCGATGAGGCGAAAGAGCTGTTGACGCGGTTGACTGCGGAATATGAGCAGATCTCCTATGACTATTTCCAGGCTGAGACCAAGAAATCAGAAGACGCGGTCAAGGCCTCTGGAATGCAGTTCCTCGCGCTGGAAGGGGAGGCCGAGCAAAAGTACCTGAATGGGGCCTTTGACTCGGTTTGGAAGCGTATGGAAGATGCTGGGTCCGAATATTACGACGGCTTGCGCGCTGCGTACTATCGTCCGTAACCGAGATTGCAAGGGCGCCTGCTTTGAAGCAGCGCCCTTCCTTACATGTGGAAGATCCTGCTCATGTTCTTGATGAGACTATATGACGGCGTGCTCAAGGTCCTGGTTGCTCTGGGTGCGGCCTGTCTTGTGTTTATCACTGTGGCGATCATCGCCGATGTGGCGCTGCGCAATCTTGGATATCGCGCAATCCAATCGACAAGTGCGCTGATAGAGTATGGTCTTCTGTTCAGTACGATGGCGATCGCGCCCTATCTGGTTCGCACCAATGGCCATGTGGCGATCCAGTCTTTTGTCGAAAAAATGCCGAAAGCTGGTCAGTATGTCGCGTCGCGGCTTTCCTTGATGCTGTCGGTGCTGGTGCTTGGACTGGTGAGTTGGCGCGCTGCCGTCATTGCTGTCGAGGTAACCCGAAGCGGTGCGGTCGACATGCGATCCATCAATTTCCCTGGTTCGGTTCTCTATGTGATGCTGAGCGTCGGGCTTGGGCTTATGGCCATCGAGTTTCTTCTCATTCTGGTGCGCGGTGAGCGTTTCCATGGTTCGCAGGGAGAAGGCTGATGGAATGGTATCTCTCCGCACTATACCTGGTTGGTGGTCTGCTGTTCTGCATGTTCATCGGGACGCCGGTGGTGGTGGCTTTCTTTGCGGTCAACGTCTTCGGCGCAGCCATCTTTATGGGCGGAATGGCCGGCATTGATCAGGCGATTACCAATTCGACGACGGCAGTGACAAGTTTCGCACTTGTTCCGGTGCCACTATTCATGCTGATGGGCGCGCTGTTGTTTCACACGGGACTTGCGGCGCGGGTTTTCGACGCATTGGACAAATGCTTTGGATCAATCAAGGGGCGGCTTTCCTATCTGACCGTCGCCGGCGGAACGCTCTTCGCAACGCTTTCGGGATCCTCGATTGCCAATACGGCCCTGCTGGGAACCACACTGCTTCCCGACATGATCAAACGGGGCTACAAAAAGCACATGATCATGGGGCCGATCCTGGCGACGGGTGGCCTCGCGATGATCATCCCGCCCTCGTCGCTTGCGGTGCTGTTAGGATCGCTGGCGCGGATCGATGTGGGGGCTCTGCTGATCGCGGGCCTGATCCCCGGCCTCATCCTTGCGGTGGGCTTTATCATCGTCATTGCCGTGCAGATCAAACTCGATCCGGATGCCGCGCCCGGCTATGACACCCAACGCGCAAGCGCGCGGGAAATCTTCCACGCAGTGGTCGTCGATGTTCTGCCGATGGGGCTGGTGGTCTTTGCCGTGATCGGGATGATCCTTCTGGGCTGGGCGACGCCTTCGGAATCGGCAGCCTTTGGCACGTTGGCCGTCATCATCCTCGCGGTCTTCCAAGGGGTTCTGACCTTCAGTGCGATCAATAAATCGCTGATGGAGGCGCTGAAGGTTTCGGGAATGATGCTGATCATCATCGTGGGATCGACAACGTTTTCCCAGCTGCTGGCGTTTTCCGGTGCGTCCGCGGGGTTGATCGGCTATGCAAAAACCCTTGATCTCAGCCCGATGGCACTTGTCGGCTTGATGTTCCTGATCGTCCTGATCCTCGGCATGTTCATGGACCAGCTTTCCATCATGATGTTGACCATTCCGATCTTCATGCCGCTGATCGCTTTGCACGGTTTCGATCCGGTCTGGTTCGGGGTCGTCATGCTGCTTGGCCTTGAACTGAGCCTTGCGACTCCGCCATTCGGCCTGCTTCTGTTCGTGATGCTGAGCGTCAGCCCGCCCGGAACAACGATCATAGAAGTCGCGCGCGCAGCGGTGCCCTTCATCTTGTGCACGCTGCTGCTTGTCGTTCTGTTGGTTATCTTTCCGCAACTGGCGCTGTGGCTTCCCGAACTCATCAGGAACTGAGCAAGGTGAAACTGGTATCAAGACGAGGTAGACGAGGAACGGGCAGCAGGGCAGAAGCGATTGACCGACCCCGGCATCAGCCGGAACGGCGAATTGGTCCCGCCGCAATTCTCCAGAAATTCAGAACAAACTCCAAAGGGTTGTGACTCGGCTACGCGCCGCGATGCCATTGCTGACCACCACCGGAAACACCTGCTTGCTGAAAGAAGCCCTATCATGAAGACACCTCAGAAAATCCTGTATGAAGCAACCATGACTGCCGAGGGCGGCCGCGATGGCCGTGCCCGCAGCGACGATGGCAATCTTGACGTGGCACTGGTCGTTCCCAAGGAGCTTGGTGGTCCGGGCGGCAGCGGAACCAACCCCGAGCAGCTGTTTGGCGCCGGTTATGCGGCCTGCTTTCTGGGAGCGGTGAAACTCGTCGCCAGAACCAGAAAGATCAGTCTGCCCATCGAAACCACGGTCTCCGCCAAAGTGGGCATGGGGCCTGTCGAAGTCGGCTATGCACTGGCGGTTGAACTTGTGGTCGCCATGCCGGGCCTTGATCAGGGATTGGCCAATGAAATCCTGGAAGGCGCGCATGAGCGCTGCCCTTATTCCAACGCCACGCGCGGCAATATCGAAGTCAAGCTCACCGCCGTCACCTGACGGCAGGCGGAGCATAGAGAGGTTCGGCCGCAATGAGCAAACCCACGCGACAATCCTATATCGATGTGGTGATCACCACGCCTGTCACGATTCCTTACAGCAGGTATTCATCCGAAAACACGACCTGGTGGATCGGGCGGGCTCTTGCCGCTCTGGCAGGGGAGGCTGGTCTCGATCATCGGGATCTTGACGGACTTTCGATTGGCAGTTTTTCAACCGCGCCGGACACTGTGATCGGGTTGACGCAGCATTTCGGCCTGTCGCCGCGATTCATTGATTTCCTGCCATTTGGCGGCGCGGCCGCCATTCTTGGGCTGCGCCGTGCCGCGCGTGCGGTGCAGGCGGGGGATGTCGACATTGTCGCCTGCATCGGGGCAGATACCAATGCGGTCGACAGTTTCGAGGAATCTCTGAAATCCTTTTCGCGCTTCTCCCAAGACGGCGTGTTTCCCTATGGCGCGGGTGGACCCAATGTGAGTTTCGCGTTGATCGCGTCGCACTACATGCGAAAATACGGCGCCCGGCGCGAGGATTTTGGCAAAATCGCCGTTGCCCAGCGGGAGAATGCGCTGAGGAATCCCAATGCGCTGTTCAAAGTGCCACTGGACCTTGAGACCTATATGAAGGCGCGGGCGATTGCAGCGCCGATCCATCTGTTTGATTGCGTCATGCCCTGCGCCGGCGCGGAAGGTTTTCTTGTGATGCGCGAGGCGACGGCCAAAGCTCAAGGTCTGCCCTTCGCCCGCCTCAGCGGGTCGATCGAGCGGCACAATGCGTTTTCCGGTGATCTGATCCAGGAACGCGGCGGCTGGGCGGTGGATGTCGATGAGCTTTACGCGATGGCCGGGTTGCAGCCGTCGCAGATCGACGTGATTGAGACCTATGACGATTATCCGTTCATCTCGATGATGCAATTCGAGGATCTGGGCTTCTGCGCCAAGGGCGAGGGCGCCGAATTCGTGCGGAGCCACGATCTGACAATCGCGGGCAGCTTTCCTCACAATACCTCGGGCGGCCAGCTGTCGGTCGGTCAGGCAGGGGTCGGCGGCGGCTTTCTGGGGTTGGTCGAGGCGGTGCGACAGGTCACGGGCCGGGCCGGTGCTACCCAGGTTGCCAAGGCAAAACATGCGATGTCCTGTGGATTTGGAATGATCAACTACGACCGCGGTCTTGCTTCGGCGGCAGTTATTCTGTCGGGAGAGTCATGATGTTCAAACCGCTTGAGCCGCCGAAGAACAAGGATCCGCTGCACCGGACGCGTCAGCTGGTTCTTCCACCGCGTGCGCGCAGCCGTCAGGCCCATCTGTTCACCCAGGCCGCAGCCGAAGGCCGTTTCGCACTGCCGCGCTGCAAGACATGCGGCCAGTTTTCGGTTCCGGCGCGTGATTGTTGCCCCAACTGCCTGGGGGGGGAATATGAGCTTGCCGATACGGCGCCCAGCGGAACGGTTCTCTCTGTCACAGAGGCGGATATTCCCTTTCTGAATTATTTTCGCGAGCGCGCACCCTGGCGGGTGGTGCTGGTGCGCCTCGATTGTGGGCCCACTGTGCTGGCGCATGGGCACTATGATTGTGCCATCGACGGGAGGGCGACGATGAGCCTCAAGCTCGACAAGGCAGGGCAGGCGGTCTTTTATGCCGCGCCCGCAGAGACCGGTGGCGACCCATTGAGCGATCCGCAATGGCGCGAGATGACCGCGGATCCCCGTCACCGTCGCATCCTGATCACCGATGGCCGCAATCCGGTGACCCCGGCGCTGGTTCGCGATCTTCTGCAGGCCGGTGCGCGCAAGATTTTCGTGGGTTTGCCTGACCTGTGGAAGCCACTTGCCTGGGAAAATGAACTGCGCCAGCACGCGGCAGTCCAGGTGGTGCCGCTCGATGTCAGAAGCGAGCGATCGGTCTACGAGCTTGTCCGTGCCTATGGGGCCAAGATCGAAATCCTGATTAATACCGCCGATCATATTCGCCCGGGCGGCTATCTGGCCCCCGGACAGCTTTGTCATGCCGCCGATGCGTTGGATATGCTGGCGATGGGGCTGATGCGGTTGGCAGCAAGTTTTGGTCCGGTGATGGCGGGGCGGGGCGCGGATGGCGAAGCCGGTGCGGTGGCCTGGGTCAACCTGTTTTCAGCCTATGCACAAACCCCTTCCGCCGCTTTGGCCGGATATGCCATGGCCCATGCCGCGGCGCTGAATTTCTCGCTCAGCCTGCGGGCCGAGCTGGCGGGCGGCGGCATTCGTGTCATGAACGTCTTCAGCGGCGCCTCGGATTCCGATTGGTTCCAGACCATGCCCCAGCCAAGGGTCACGGCGCGCGTCCTGTCGCGCAGTATTCTGGATGGCCTGCGGGGTGGTCTTGAAGATGTACATGTCGGGGCCGTGGCAGAAGACATCAAGGAACGGTTGCGGGCCAATCCCAAGGCCGCCGAGCGCGAAATCTCATCCACAAGATTCGGAGGTTGAACCATGACGACATCAATACAGGACATTCTGGCAGAGGCATTGACGCAAGGAACGCTCAGGATTGTTGATCTGACTCATACGCTTTCGCCGGATTTTCCAACGCTGGTGCTGCCACCTGAATTTGCCCAGGCGACCCCGGTGAAGATCGAGCAACTCTCGCGCTACGACGCGGCTGGGCCGGCGTGGTACTGGAACAAGCTGACGTTTTCAGAACATACCGGGACCCATTTCGACGCGCCGGCGCATTGGGTTACCGGGCGCGACCTGCCGCTCAACACCGTCGATACGATGCCGCTGGAAAACATGATCCGCCCGGCATGTGTGATTGATTGCTCAAGCGCATGCGCCGCAGATGCAGATTATCTTCTGACCGTGGACGTTCTGAAGGAATGGGAAGACCGGCACGGGAAGATTCCGGCGGGATGGTGGGTTCTGATGCGGACCGACTGGTACAAGAAAAGCAGTGTCGATTATGCCAATCTGAAAGCTGATGGTGCCCACACGCCCGGACCGACGCAGGAGGCCATCCAGTGGCTGATCGAAGAACGTGACATCATCGGTTTCGGGACGGAAACCATCGGGACCGATGCCGGACAGGCGGGGAACTTCGCGCTTCCCTTTCCGGCGCACAGCTTGCTGCATGGTGCCGGAAAGTATGGCCTGCAGTGCTTGACGAACCTCGACAAATTGCCCGCAAGGGGCGCGATCATCGTTTCCGCGCCACTGAAAGTGCTTGATGGTTCCGGCAGCCCGCTGCGCGTTCTGGCACTGGCGGATACCGAATGACACATCCATCAGAGAGCGGAAAGATGCGCATTTTCTGGCAGAGCTTCGTCGATGAAAGCGCCAGCGCGCCCTACATGGAGCGGTTGGCCAAGGTTCTCAACGAAATCGCGATGCCCGGCACAACCGTCGATGTGTTCGGTCTGTCGCCGCCCGACCGCGCCTTCAGCCGCTTGTCGGAATTGCGCTGCGCGGTGCTGGCGATCGACAATGCCATTGCCGCCGCCGAGGCAGGGTATGATGCGGTGGTCATGGGTCACTTCCAGGACCCTGGTCTGTACGATATGAAATCTGCCGTGACCATTCCTGTGATCGGCGCGGGTGAAGCGACGATGCATTTTGCTGCCCAACTCGGCCGTGAGATCGGCCTGGTTTCGCTGGACGAGCTATACCGGTCGTATCATCTGGAACAGGCCGCGCTATACGGACTGGGCGACCGGGTTGTGCATGTGGCCGGCATGAATGGCGAGCCGTCAGATTTTTCGGAAGCTTTCGCTGGCAATCTGCAGGCCAAGGCACGCATGCTCGGTGCCTTCCGCGCAGCCGCTCAGCCACTGGTCGACAAGGGCGCCGATGTTATTGTGGCTGCGGGAATTCTGCCCGCTTTGCTGGTTGGTTCGGAGCATGGCATGACAATCGGACCTGCGCCTGTCGTCAATGCCGCTGCCGTCACTCTTTTCAGTGCCGAGATGCAGGTTCGCCTCGCACGGCTGAACGGTACCGGAATCTGCCGTGGCCAGCATTGCAACCTTTCACCAGCTCAGGCGATCCACGATTTCCGGGATCTGATTGCCAATGGCCGGAAATCGACACTGAAGCTGACGTCAGCATGACGGGGTATGCGCTGATCTGCGTGCGGATCGGCGCGGCTTTGCAGCTATCCTGCGTCGAGGTTCTGAAGGATTTTCTTGAGGGATTTGACCAGCGCCCGACGCTCCGGCTTGTGCATACCTGCCACAATGCCATCAGCATAGGATTCGGCCGCTGGCCGCAGATCGTAATACATCTTGCGGCCCTGATCGGTCAGAAACACATCAGTGACCCGGTTGTCGTCGGGGTTGGGGCGCCGGGTAACAAGAGTGTCCCGCTCCATCTGATCCACGACCCGGGTCAGCGCAGACTGCTCGATTAGCGATTTCTTCCTGAGTTCAGTCATATTGCTCGGACCCTCGCTCATCAGAACCATCAGGACCCGCCAGCGCCGGATGGTCACACCATAGGGCTTCAGAACGGTACTGAACCTTTGGCCCAGTCCTTCCGAGATCAGATAGAAGTAATAGGGCAGAAAGCTGTCGAAATCGATTTTCTCTTCTTTGGCATCCATGATCGGCTCTTCCTTTGCGGTTCCGGTCATGCCTTGTCTTCCACTTCTTTGGCTTGCAACGGGCTACCGGGATTTGAGCCCGGCCGCCGCCGCCTGAGGCGATGCATCACGTCGACGGTCATCAACGCCTGGTTGGTTGTCTTGTCCAGGGTTTCCTGGTGGATCTTGATGATGCCCCGATCCGGTTTCGAGGTAGAGGGAAGGATTTGGCGGACTGTTGCTTTCACATACAAATGGGTATCCGGAAAAACCGACCGGTGCCAACGCACATTTTCCAGCCCCGGAGAGGGCAGGATGGCTTCATCCCAAAGCTTCAGTTCAAAAAACAGTTTCATGCTCAAGGACAGCGTGTGCATTCCTGAGGCAATTATGTCTGGAAAACCGAGCTGCGTCGCAGCATTTTTGTCGAGATGAAAAGGGTTGGGGTCAAACGTACCGGCGAAGTCCAATATATCGGCTCTGGATACAGTAATCTCTTTCGTTTCAAACACTTGGTTTACGAAAATATCTTCGAAATACAGCCCCTGCATATTTATTCCTTTCGGTAAGAGCATCGGTTCGTCGGTTTAGCTTGCAAAAACAGTGGACATCTTCATATGATTTATCATATGATTAACGGAATCAGAAGGCAAGGCAGTTTGGTGGCTATGGTGCTGGTCGCCAAGCAGCAGACAACAAAGCCGCCGGTCGCCGCAACAAGGGGGAAAGCTATGGTTCATGAAGATTTGAGGGATATGTTCCGGCCTGAAGACCGGGTGTTTTCCACAATGCTTCAGCGCCAGGCCGCCCGGTTCAGCGGCAGGGATCTCTTCATTTGCGGCGACTCCAGGATCAGCTTCAGTGATATGCAGGACACGGCGGCGCGCTATGCCGACAGGCTGGCGGAGGCGGGTGTGGTGCCCGGCGACCGGGTTGCGATCATGGCTTCCAACAGGGTCGAATTCATCAAGGCCTTTGTTGCCTGCGGCTGGCGCGGCGCGGTCTCGGTTCCGATCAATGTGGCGTCGCGCGGTTTCCAGCTTCAGCACATTCTGTCAAATTCCGGCGCTACTCTGCTGATCATCGAGCGGGAGGTGCTTGCAGCGCTGGACGCATTGGATTTTTCAGCGCTTCAGGTCAAGACCGTCTGGGTGATCGGGGAGCAAGAGCTGTCGCAGCCGTCCGGCGGTCCGCACTTCCTGCCGTTTCCAACCGCAGGTTCAGCGATTGCGCCGGCCGTGGTGCAGCCCGATGATCCGCTGACCATCCTCTATACCTCGGGCACCACCGGCATGTCGAAAGGGGTCGTCTGTCCGCATGCGCAATTCTTCTGGTGGGGCTACTATACCGGAACCCAGCTTGGGGTCGTCGACGGCGATGTGCTGCACACGCCGCTGCCACTGTTTCATACCAATGCGCTGAATTGCTTCTTTCAGGCCCTGCTGTTCGGCGCGACGCAGGTTGTCGAGCAGCGCTTTTCCGCAAGCAACTTCTGGACCTCGATGAACGCCTCCGGCGCAACCGTGACCTATCTGCTCGGCGCAATGGTTCCCATGTTGCTGTCGCGTCCGGCGAGCGCAGCGGAGACAACGCACAAGATCAGGGTTGCCTTGTCGCCAGGGGTGCCGGCCAGCGCGGCAGAAGCCTTTACCGCACGCACCGGCATTGTCCTTCTTGAAGGCTATGGCGCGACGGAAAGCAATGCTGTCATTGGAGCGGATGTCACGACGGTAAGGCCGGGATGGGCGGGCAAATTGCGCGACGGATTCGAGGCGCAGATCGTCGATAGTTTTGACAATCCGCTGCCAGATGGCGAAGCAGGCGAACTGGTGCTGCGCGCGAAAGAGCCCTTTTCCATGGCGCTTGGCTATTTCGGGATGCCGGAAAAGACGGTTGAAAGCTGGCGCAATCTCTGGCTGCACACCGGCGATCGAATGTTGCGCGACGGCGATGGCTATTACCGCTTTATCGACCGGATGAAAGACAGCATCCGGCGCCGGGGAGAGAACATCTCTTCTTATGAGGTAGAACAGGTCCTGGTCGCCCATCCCGATATCGAAATGGCCGCCGTCTTTCCCGTGGCCTCTGATCTTGCCGAGGACGAGGTCATGGCATGCATCATTCTTGCCGAAGGCGCAAAGCTGACAGAGGCGCAGGTCATCGGCCATTGCGAGGGCAAGATGTCGTATTTTGCGGTGCCCAGATACCTCGAATTCCTTGAAAGCTTTCCCAGAACCGAAAACGGCAAAATTCAGAAGTTCAAACTGCGCGACCGTGGTCTGACCTCTGACACCTGGGACAGGGAAGCGGCGGGCATCGTGGTAAAGCGCTGATCCGGCCCCGGACCCACGAGACGAAAACTCTTCAGGCAAGGGACACAGAACATGGCGGAAAGATCATTCAAGAAAGAGGTGCAGGAACTCCGCATCGGTGAAGGAGAGATCTTTCGCGGCGAAGGCATCCTGGCGATCACCAAGGCGTTGTTGCAATCCGGGGTGAGCTATGTCGGCGGCTATCAAGGCTCTCCGATTTCACATCTGATGGATGTTTTGGCGGATGCCAATGAGTTGCTCGACGAGCTGGATGTTCATTTCGAATCTTCCGCATCAGAGGCTTCTGCGGCGGCGATGCTCTCTGCCTCGGTCATGTATCCGCTGCGGGGTGCCGTAACCTGGAAATCGACTGCCGGCACCAACGTCGCGTCGGACGCGCTGACCAACCTGGCCTCTGGCGGTGTGACGGGCGGGACCCTGATCATTCTGGGCGAAGATTTCGGCGAGGGCTCTTCCATCCCGCAAGAGCGCAGTCACGCCTTTGCGATGAAGTCGCAGATGTGGCTGCTGGATCCCCGTCCCAATCTCGAGTCCCTGGTCAATACTGTCGAGCAGGGGTTCGAACTGTCCGAAGCGTCCAATACGCCTGTCATGATGCAGGTCAGAATCCGGGCTTGCCATGTCCATGGCGAATTTGTCGCCAAGAACAACCGGTCGCCTGCGTTCAAGCTGCGCGATGCGCTCAAGACCCCGCGCCGCGACATCAGCCGGGTGGTGCTGCCGCCTGCATCGCTTGCACAGGATGTCGAGAAACTCGAAGAGCGGTTTCCCAAAGCCATCCAGCATATCCGCGACGCAAAACTCAACGAATTCTTCGGCCCGAAAGATGCCGAAGTCGGGATCGTCGTGCAGGGCGGTCTTTATAACAGCCTGATGCGCGGGCTGCTCTATCTGGGAATGGCGGATGCCTATGGCGAGACTTTGGTTCCCATCTATGTGATGAATGTGACCTATCCGATGATCGATGACGAAGTCGTGGCGTTTTGCCGCGACAAGCGGGCGGTGATCATGGTCGAGGAAGGCCATCCGAATTATATCGAGCAGTCGCTGATTTCCGTCCTGCACCGCCACGATATCACGACCAAGGTGCATGGAAAGGACATGCTGCCGATGGGTGGAGACTACACTGCCGCGGTGGTAGAAAAGGGCGTTCGTCGCTTCTTTGAGAAGCACGCCGTCGCCATGCTCGGCAACCATCCGCCCGCTCCCGATCCGGTTCCGATCCTCACATCCAAACCCGTGATGAAACTGGCGGAGGTCGTGCCGCCACGCCCGGCGGGATTCTGCACAGGTTGTCCAGAACGACCGATTTTCGCCGCGATGAAGCTTACCGAGAAGGACATCGGCGAGCACCATGTCTCGGGCGATATCGGCTGTCACATCTTTGCCAACCTTCCCCCGTTCAACGTCAGCGGCAATACCATGGGGTATGGCCTGTCCGGCGCCGGGGCTTCGGCCTTCAACGTCAAGTCAGATAAGCGCACGATTTCGGTCATGGGCGATGGCGGCTTCTGGCACAACGGCCTGACCTCGAGCATCGGCAATGCCGTGTTTAATGAACATGACGGGGTGTTTGTCATCGTCGACAACCACTATGCAGCCGCGACCGGAGGGCAGGACATTTTGTCCTCGCGTGCCGACAATCCGCGCCGTTCAACCCAGCACAGCATCGCCACCGCGGTCAAAGGCATGGGCGTGAAATGGGTCAGGCAGATCGACCGCACCTATGACGTGTCAAAAATGCGCGCGACCCTGACCGAGGCGCTGACCACAAAAGAGACCGGTCCCAAGGTGATCATCGCCTCCTCGGAATGCATGCTCAACAAGCAGCGGCGCGAAAAACCGCAGTTCCGTGCAGCGGTCAAGGCTGGCCAACGCATGGTCAAGGAACGGTTTGGCGTGGACGAAGATATCTGTACCGGCGATCACGCCTGCATCCGCCTGTCAGGCTGTCCCTCGCTTTCGGTCAAGCAGACGGATGATCCGCTGAAGGACGATCCGGTCGCGGCGATCGACAATACCTGCGTCGGTTGCGGCAACTGTGGCGAGGTCTCCGAGGCCGCGGTTCTGTGCCCTTCCTTCTACCGTGCCGATGTCATCCACAACCCGACCCGGTGGGACCGGTTCATCGCTCGCTTCCGCAATGCTGTCATTGGCAGCCTGCAGAACTTTGCGGATACCAACCGCGTCGCTTTCCCGGACTGAGGCAGAAAATCATGAAAGCTCTGATCGACCATTTGCCAGGCCGTATCCACGAAAAGCCGATCTCCATCGCCATCCTCGCCATGGGGGGGCAGGGCGGGGGTGTTCTGGCGGACTGGATCGTGTCGATCGCGGAAGCCCAAGGCTGGGCCGCGCAATCTACCTCGGTTCCTGGTGTCGCCCAGCGGACCGGCGCGACCATCTACTATGTCGAGATGATGCGCCCGCTGGACGGCAAGCGGCCCGTTTTCTCGCTGATGCCCACCCCCGGCGATGTCGATATCGTTCTCGCCGCCGAATTCATGGAGGCCGGGCGGGCCATTCTGCGCGGTTTCGTGAACCCCGCGCAGACCGTCCTGATCGCCTCCAGCCATCGGTTCTATGCGGTGGTCGAAAAACAGGTGCCCGGCAATGGCGTCGGAGATTCAATGACGGTGATCGAGGCGGCAGGGATCGCGGCCAGGAAGATCATCGCCTTTGACATGCAGGAAGTGGCCGAACGGGCTGGCACAGTCGTTTCGTCAGCGCTGTTTGGTGCCCTGTGCGGTGCTGGCGTCTTGCCATTTGGCCGCGATGTCTTTGAAACTGCGGTGCGCGCCAGCGGCAAGGGGGTCGATGCCAGCCTGGCTGCTTTCGCGCAAGCGCATGATATTGCACGTGCCAATCCGCCGGCCCCCGACGTAAAGCAAGGCCCGGAAAAGCGCTTGCCACCGCTGCCGGTATCAGCGGGACATTCACAACTCGATGCGTTGCTCAAACGCGTCCGGGCAGAGTTTCCGCCACACCTGCATCCGATGATCTATGCGGGACTGCGACGGCTGGTCGACTATCAGGATCCGGCCTATGCGCAAGAGTATCTTGACCGGTTGGTGTCCCTTCACAGTCACGACCGGAACGCCGGCGGTGCGGCACAGACCTATAGCTTCACCGAGACGGCCGCAAAATATCTGGCGATTGGCATGGCCTATGATGATGTGCTCCGCGTCGCTGATCTGAAAACACGGGCCAGCCGCTTCCGGAGGGTCAAGGATGAAGTCGGCGCATCGGCATCGCAAATCCTCTATACCACCGAGTATATGCACCCGCGGATGGAAGAGATCGTCGGCTTCTTGCCCGCGTCGCTCGGGTCTGCCATCGAAAACCGTCCCCGCCTGTTCAAGGCGCTCGACCGGCTGGTGAATCGCGGGCGCCGGGTGCGGACCGGCACGGTGTTATGGTTCCTTTCGCTCTATACGCTCAGCCGCCTGCGCCGGCTGCGGCGGCGCAGCCTGCGGCACGGACGTGAGATGGCCCATATTGCGATTTGGCTGGACACCGCCCTGGCACACCTGCCGACCGACTATCCGCTGGCCGTCGAAATTGTGCGTAGTCGCAGACTGATCAAAGGCTATTCCGACACCCATAGCCGCGGTCTGTCAAAGTTCGACCAGGTTCTGGCTCAGGTGCCGCGCATAGCAGGTCGGCCGGGGGCCGCGGGCTGGCTGGCATTCATGAACAAGGCCGCTCTGGGCGATGAAGAAGGGAAAGCACTCGACGGCGCGATCCGGTCTTTCGATGCCGAGATCGAAGGGGGGGTCAGACGCCCCGCATTGAGCACCCCATGAACAGCGCAGCGGCCCAGCCAACAAGCCCGGAGGGAACGACAATGAACGCGACAGACAAGGGCCTTCGACTGCCCCGGACCGACCTTTATGTGAATGGTGCGTGGGTCAAGGCCAGCTCTGGCAAGACCATCCCGGTCTTCAATCCGGCGACCGGCACCCGGTTCACCGAACTCTCCGCCGCCTCGACAGAGGATGTCAACCGCGCTGTAGAGGCGGCCCATGCCTGTTTTGAGAGCACGGCCTGGCGTCGGATGCGTCCGTTGGACCGCGGCCGCTTGCTGGAACGGCTTGCCATCGTCGTCGAGGAACACGCGGACGAACTGGCGCGGCTGGAATCGCTGGACAATGGCAAGCCCTATGCCGTTGCCCGTCACATCGACCTCTCTGTCACCATCGACGCGCTGCGCTATTTCGGCGGCTGGGCCTCCAAGACGCCCGGTGAATACATCACGCTTTCGCCCTTTTTCGATGATGGCGGCATCTACCGGGCCTATACCGAGCGCAAGCCGGTGGGCGTTGTCGGCGGGATCACGCCGTGGAACTTCCCGCTTGGCCAGGCCATCCAGAAGATCGCCCCCGCCATCGCCTTCGGCTGCACCGTGGTGCTGAAACCCTCCGAAGAGACCTCGCTGACCACATTGCGGCTGGCGGAGCTGATTGACGAGGTCGGCTTCCCGAAGGGCGCGGTCAACATCGTCACCGGCTATGGCCACGAGGCGGGCGCGGCATTGGTCGACCATCCGCTGGTGCGCAAGATCGCCTTTACCGGGTCCACCGCCACCGGCCA
>NZ_JAVDWP010000010.1:0-116469 GCF_031457365.1 Pseudotabrizicola sp. 4114
CCGCATTATGAAGGCCTCACAGAAGTTCGCACTCGATTACACGCCAATACGGTCGAAAACTCCTTGCACTACGGGCGGCAACCACAGAAGCGACTGCACCGGCTCTGCAGCTCTGCTGGGCAGTCTGCCCTCTGCCGAATGGAGGCTTGCTGACAGAGGCTATGACGCCGACTGGTTCCGGGATGCGTTGAAAGACAAAGGAATACGCCTCTGCATCCCCGGGTGGCAGGGGCGCGGAAGGGCCGTCCGTTACGACAAACGACGTTACCGGCGCCGCAACGGGATCGAGATCATGTTCGGCCGATTGAAAGGCTGGCGCAGGGTTGCAACCCGCTACGACCGATGCGCCAAGCCCGTCCTCTCAGCAGTCGCACTCGCTGCTATCGTCATGTTCTGGCTTTGACGATCAATGAGTCTGGACCCTAAACACAGTTGCCAGGCTGAAGGCCGCAGGGATCAGTCTGGCACGTGGGACGAATCGCGGGCCAGTCTGACGGCCCGGTCCAGCACCTGATGATCGCCGATATGGTTCATCAGGATCAGCACCAACCGCGCGTTCAGGGCGTGACTTTCATCCTCGGTCAGCCCGTCATGGATGGCGATCAGGCGCGCATAGGTTTCATCGGGTCGGGTCAGGTTCGGGTGGGTGATCAGCATGGGTCAGACCTTTCCGATGGCACGGGCAAGCGCGGCGGCAACGGCACTTTCGTCGAATTCCGCCCAACGTGCGGCGACGTGCTGGTCGGGGCGGATCAGGTAGACCGCGCCTCCGGCAGCGCCCAGATACCGGGCCATGACTTCTGGCGTTGCTTCGAGGGCAAGGCGCGGCACGGTCAGGCCATGGGCGGACAGGCTGTCGGGGGCAGTCCGATTGATCGTCAGCAGCGTGAAGCCCCGCCCAAGATGGTTCAGCAACCATCCCTCGGCCAGCGGCGCATCCGGGCAGGGGCTGCCGGGGCGGGTGCGCGCGGGCATGTCCGGTTGGTCAGGGCCATTCAAGGCCGAACCGTCATAGGTGCAGGGCAATGACAACCGACCCGAGTTGACCATCGTGCGCGCGAATGGCAGCGTTTCGGCCAGTTCCAGCACCGCGTTGCGGAACAGCCTGGATACCGGGGTCTTGGGCGTGATGAAATCTGTGGCGCGGGTAGAGTTCAGAATATTCTCGTCGGCACCGTGAACCCGTTCCGCATCATAGCTGTCGAGCAGGCTCTCCGGTGCCGTCCCGTCCACGACCAGCGCCAGTTTCCAGGCGAGGTTGTCCACGTCCTGAACGCCCGAGTTCGCCCCCCGTGCGCCGAACGGGCTGACCTGATGGGCCGAGTCACCGGCGAACAGCACGCGGCCATGGCGGAACTTGTCCATCCGGCGGCACTGGAAGGTGTAGATCGAGCACCAGTCCAGCTCGTATTCGACCTTCGGCCCAAGCATCGCATCGACGCGGGCGCGGATACTGGCCGGCTCCAGCTCTTTCGTGCGGTCGATGTTCCAGCCCAGTTGAAAGTCGATGCGCCAGATATCGTCGGGCTGCTTGTGCAACAGCGCAGAATCCCCTGATTTGAAATGCGGCTCAAACCAGAACCAGCGTTCGGTCGGGAAATCGGCCTTCATCTTGACGTCGGCGATCAGGAAGTTGTCCTCAAACACCCGCCCGTTGAAGGACAAGCCCAGCATGCCGCGCAAGGGGCTGCGGGCACCGTCGCAAGCGATCAGCCACTCGGCCTCCAGCTTGTAAGGGCCATCCGGTGTCATGATTCCCAGGGTCACATGGTTCGCAGAAGGGATGATGGTATCGACGCGATTCCTGCCCCGCACCTCGATCGGCGCACCTTCCGCCTGCGCAGCGACGATGGCGTCATGCAGGAACTTTTCGAACCAGGGTTGTTGCAGGTTGATGAAGGCCGGGAAGGCGTGGCCGCTTTCGGGCGACAGGTTGAATTCGTAAAGCAGCCGGTCATCGTGGAAGACCTTGCCGACGTTCCATTGCACGCCCTTGGCCAGCATCGGCCCGGCCGCGCCCAGACGGTCGCAGATTTCCAGTGTGCGCTTGGCAAAGCACAGCGCACGACTGCCAAGGCCCGCACCCTCGTGATCGTCCAGAAGCACGACCGGCACCCCGCGGCGACCGAGGTCAAGCGCCGTAGCCAGGCCGATGGGTCCGCCGCCCGCAACGATGACCTTGTGCCGGACGGGGGCAGGCGCTTCCTGATCCGTTGACCGGGCATAGGGATAAAGGCGGAACGCCAGCGGGTAGCGTTCGGCAACAAGGTCAGTCATGTGCTTCTCCCTAAGCTTCGGTCAGCTCTGCAGTGCCGCCCACATCTCCAGATCGCGCGCGGCGGTCCAGATCCGGGGGTGGCTGATCCCGCGGGCCTCGTCATAGGCGCGGGCGACGTTGAAGGGCAGGCAATGCTCGTAGATCGCATAGTCCTTGAACTTGGGGTCACACTCGGCGCGGGCAGCGTCCCAGGCTTCCTTGAGGCTGCCGTTGCGCGCGGCGATCCGGGCGACCGGGCGGTAGGTGCTGTCCACAAAGTCCTTGGTGCGGTCAAGCGCTGCATTGACCGCTGTGCGTCCCACCACGGCATCCCCGCGACCGGGGGCGATGGCGTCCAGATCATAAGCGCGGATCGCCTCGAGCGTGGCGCCCCAGTCGGCAAAGTGGCCGTCGCCGCAATAGCATGCGGAATGGGCCTCGACGATGTCGCCGGTGAACATCACGTTCGCGTCGGGAACGTGGATCACCGCGTCCCCCGCGGTGTGGGCACGGCCCAGTTGCAGAATATCAACCCGCCGCTTTCCCAGCCAGACGGACATGCGACCGTTGAAGGTTGTGGTGGGCCAGGTCAGGCCGGAGATCGATTCATGCCCCTGAAACAGGCGCGGAAAGCGCTGAAACTCGCTGTCCCAATCTTCCTGCCCGCGCTCGGCCACCATGTTGCGGGCGGCTTCCGACATGATGACCTGCGGTGCGCTGAAGGCGCTGGCCCCCAGCACACGGACCGCGTGGTAGTGTGTCAGCACGACATGGCTGATCGGTTTGTCGGTGACGCCCCGGATGCAGTCAATCACCTTTTGCGCCAGGCGCGGGGTGGCCTGAGCCTCGACCACCATCACCGAGTCATCGCCGATGATGACGCCCGAGTTCGGGTCACCCTCGGCGGTGAAAGCATAAAGCCCCTCGCCGATTTCGGTAAAGCTGATGTTCTTTTCCGCGAGGTCGCTTTGCGACGCGAATGCCTTGGCCATGGTTCTTGTTCCTTACCGTGCGTAGGGGGCGGCGAGTGCGGGGATTACCTTGCCCACGCAGTCGCCGAAGCCGATCGTGTAGCCATCGCCCTTGCACTGGCCGCGCAGGGTGAGGGTGTCGTGGTCCTGAATGAAGCTGCGGCTGCCGCCGTTGATCGGGAAGGGTTCCTTGCCGCCCCAGCTGAGTTCCAGCAGGCTGCCACGGCTGCCTTTTTCCGGCCCGGAAATCGTGCCAGACCCCAGAAGATCACCCACATTCATCGGGCAGCCGCTGGTGGTGTGATGCGCAAGTTGCTGGGCGGCCGAGTAATACATCTCGGCATAATTGGTGCGCGCGATGATGGTTTCTCGGCCACCCTCCGGGGTCAGTCCGACCTCGAGCGCGATGTCGTAGAGCATCGGCCCCGGCTCCTGAAGGTGCGGAAGCAGCGGCACCTCGCGTGGCGGGGTCGGGGTGCGGAACGGCTCCAGCGCGGCACGGGTCACGATCCAGGGGCTGATCGTCGTCGCCGTCGCCTTGGCCTGAAACGGCCCCAGCGGCTGGTATTCCCAGGCCTGGATGTCGCGCGCCGACCAGTCGTTGAGGAGCACATAGCCGAAGATCATCGCATCGGCCTCGGCCACGGTCACCGGCCCCTCGGACGGGGTGCCGACGATGGCCCCCATCTCCAGCTCGATGTCAAACCGGGCCGAGGGCGCAAAGCGCGGCGCGTCATCGTTCGGCCCCTTCACCTGCCCCCAAGGACGACGGACATCAGTGCCGCTGACGATGACCGAGGAGGCCCGGCCATTGTAGCCTATGGGGATATGCAGCCAGTTCGGCGGCAGGGCGTTTTCCGGCCCTCGGAACATGGTGCCGACGTTGAAGGCATGGTGCCGCCCTGCGTAGAAATCGGTGTATTCGCTGACCAGAAAGGGCATGTGCAGCGTCACATCGGCAGCCGGGACAAGGAACGGGTCAACCGCTTTCCGCTCGGCCGAGCCTTCCGCCAGAAGCGCCGTCAATCGGTCGCGCAGGTACGTCCAGACCGCAGGCCCGGCCTCCATCACATCGTTCCAGAAGGGCACGTCCAGCAGAGGGCCGTCCGGCAGGGTAAGCAGCCCCGCCGCTTCCAGCGCTGCCACATCCAGAACGAAATCGCCGATGGCCACACCGCAGCGCGGTGCGTCGGCACCGGTGGAAAACACCCCGCAAGGCAGGTTGTTCAGCGGAAACGGGCAATCCGGCACGTTGGCCCTGTCGACCCAGGATCTGTGCAATCCCATCACTTCACACCCGGCGTGCCGTCGAACTTCTTCTCGAGCGACCCCCAGCAATCAATGTAGTCTTCCTGAAGGTGACCCGCCTGCGCGGCAAAGGGCGTCAGGTGCTGCGGAAAGCGGGTTTCGAACATGAACGACATGGTATCGTCCAGCTTTTCGGCCCCGAGGGCCGCGTTCGAAGCGCCTTCGAATGCATTCTTGTCCGGTCCGTGCGGCAGCATGCAGTTGTGCAGCGACAAGCCGCCGGGAACAAAGCCCTTTGGCTTGGCGTCATAGATGCCGTAGATGTTGCCCATCATTTCAGACATGACGTTCTTGTGGTACCACGGCGGGCGGAAGGTGTTCTCAGCGACCATCCAGCGTTCGCGGAACAGTACAAAGTCGATGTTCGCAGTTCCCTCGATCCCACTCGGGGCGGTCAGGACAGTAAAGATCGACGGGTCGGGGTGGTCGAACAGAATCGCGCCAATGGGGCAATAGGTGCGCAGATCGTATTTTACCGGGGCGTAGTTGCCATGCCATGCCACCACGTCCAGCGGGCTGTGGCCGATCCGGGTCTCATGGAACTGACCGCACCATTTTACGGTGACGGTCGAGGGCACCTCGCGGTCCTCGAACGCTGCCACCGGCGTCTTGAAATCGCGCCGGTTCGCCATGCAGTTTGCCCCGATCGGGCCCCGACCGGGCAATTCGAACTTCTGGCCGTAGTTTTCGCAGACAAAACCGCGCGCCGGGCCTTCCAGAACCTCTACCCGGTAGACGAGGCCACGCGGCAGGATGGCGATTTCCTTTGGCTCCAGATCAATGACGCCCAGCTCGGTGCAGAACCGCAGACGGCCTTCCTGGGGGACGACCAGCAATTCGCCATCGGCCGAGAAGAAATAGGACTCCTTCATCGACTCTGTCACCAGATAGACATGCGTTGCCATGCCGGTCTGCGTGTTCACATCGCCTGCCGTGGTCATTGTGCGCATGCCGGTGATCCACGTCAGCGGTTCTTGCGGAACCGGCAGCGGATCCCAGCGGTACTGGCCAAGGCTGATCACATCAGGATCAATGCAGGGCGCCGATTTCCACTGCGGGACATCAATCTTGCGAAAGCGGTGCGTATGCTTGACCGAAGGACGGATGCGATAGCACCACGTCCGTTCGTTCTGATGGCTCGGTGCCGTAAAGGCGGTGCCGGACAGCTGTTCGCCATACAGCCCGTAATTGCATTTCTGCGGACTGTTCATTCCCTGCGGCAGTGCACCCGGCAAGGCTTCGGTTTCAAAATCATTGCCGAAGCCGGGCATGTAGCCCTGATGCGGACCGGCAACCGATGCGGCACGGATCATGCCCTGAGGCAGAGAATGGCTGGTCATGGGCGTCTCCAGAATGGTGAAGCAGGTCAGGCCCGCAGCGGACTGGGCTGGCTTGATCCGATTTATAGTTGCGAATGCTACCAAGTCAAGATAAAGTTGCAAACGTTACGATCTGGAGGGCGGGATGCCCGAGACCGTCCTTTACGACTACTGGCGGTCCTCGGCGGCCTGCCGGGTGCGGATCAAGCTGCCCGAACTCTGCCCTCTGGCCGGTGCTGGATCAGAGTGACGAGAAGCCGGCCTCCAATGCGGACAGGATCTTCGCCACGTCCGTCTCGCTGACGACCAGCGGCGGCGACAGGATGATGTTGTTGCCCGATACCCGGATCATCACCCCCGCCTCATAGGTCGCGCGATGCACCTTGCCGATGGCTTTCTTGTCGATCGGGGTCTTGCTGGCACGGTCCGACACCAGTTCCAGCGCGCACATCAGCCCGTGCCCGCCACGCACATCGCCGATCACCTGATGCCGCGCCATCAGCGCCTGAAGCCCGGCGAAAAGCTGGCTGCCGCGTGCGGCTGCGTTGAGGTGGACCTGCTGGCGTTCTGTTTCCTTGAGGCAGGCGATGGCGGCGGCGGCGCCGACCGGGTGACCGGAATAGGTATACCCAGACCCGATAGCCCCCTTGCCGGTGGTGTCCTTTTCGAACACCTCGGCCACGGCATCGGCGACCATGACCACGCCGAAGGGGAAATAGCCGTTGGTGATCGCCTTGGCCGACACCAGCAGGTCCGGCTGCACCCCCCAATGACGCGACCCCGACCAGCTGCCGGTGCGTCCGAAGGCGGTGATGACCTCATCCGCTATCAGCAGTATCCCGTATTTCGAACACAGGGCCCGCACCCCAGGCATGAAACATGCATGCGGCGGAATCACCCCGCCCGCACCCAGCACCGGCTCCATGATGAAGGCCGCGATGGTCGAGGCATCCTGAAACCTGATCTCATCCTCGATGGCGGCAAGGCAGAGCTGCGCCAGCCGCTCGGGGTCGGTCTCGTTGAAGGGGTTGCGATAGGTATAGGGTGCTGGCGTATGAAAACAGCCCGGCATCAGCGGTTCATACTGGGTGCGGAAATTGGCGTTGCCGTTGACAGACGCGCCCAGCGTGTGTGTGCCGTGATAGCCCTTCTTCAGGCTGAGGAACTTGACCCGTCCGCCCTCACCCCGGATCTTGTGATACTGCCGCGCCAGCCGCAGCGCGACCTCCACCCCGTCCGATCCGCCCGAGGTAAAGAAAGCGCGGCTCAGCCCGTCGGGGGCGAAGAAGGCGGCCAGCATCTCGGCAAGTTCGATCACGTTGTCATTGGTCGTGCCACGGAAGATCGAATAGTAGGGCAATCGGTCAAGCTGTGCTGCGATGGCATCCTTCACCGGCTGGCAGGAATAGCCCAGGTTCACGTTCCAAAGGCCCCCCACCGCATCGACGCTGCGATGGCCGTCGATGTCGATGATCTCGACCCCTTCGGCCTCGACGATGATGTCGGGCGGGTTTGCCAGGCTTTCGGCGGGGTGGGACATCGGATGCCACAAGCGCCGTGCATTGTTTTCCTTGAGGAAATTGGAGTCTTTCATGGGATCAATCTCCTTGGCAAAGCAGTCCAAGCGCGCGGGCATAGCTTTCGCCGGGCTGCGTGACGTCAAAGTGGACAAAGGGCATGCCGGTTTCAGCGGCCCCGCGCAGGTTTTTCGCCTGATCATCGACAAAGACGCAGGCATCGGCGGGCAGCCCCAGACCTTCGGTTACCAGATGGAAGGCGCGCGGGTCCGGTTTCAGAATGCCGGTATAGGTGGCGTCCACGATCAGGTCGACATCGGCCAGGAAGGGCAGCTTGCTGCGGAAATCCTTGCCGTAGAACAGGTCCAGCTCGTTCGACAGGATCGCCAGCCTGCAACCCGCCGATTTGGTGATGACCATCGCCGCCAGCGCCTCGGGCCGGATCACTGCCGCCGGATCGGCGCCGCGCAAGCGCCCGACGAACTGGGGAAACTCAGTCCAGACCTCGCCAACCAGGGCGCCGGTTTCCTGCATCCGCAGCGCCCAGTAGTCGCGTTCGGTCATCTCGCCCGCCTGCATCGCGCGCCAGGGGGCATCCTGGTCGGGATCAAAAGGCCCGCGCCAGGTCAGGGTGCCCGTGGCAAGGCCAAGCGCGGCTTCGGACAGGGCGTGCGTTTCGAACAGGGTTTTCGAGATTACCCCCCCGAAATCCAGCACCAGCGCCCGGGTCACAGCTTCACCCAGGCGGTCTTGAGGTCAAGAAACTTATCAAAGGCGTGCAGCGACTTGTCATGCCCGTTGCCCGATTGCTTGACCCCGCCCAGGGGGACAGTCAGGTCGGACCCGCCATAGGTGTTTACATGCACAATCCCCGCGCGGATTTTGCGCACCATCCGATGCGCCCGCGACAGGTTCGTGGTCCAGACCGCTGCGGCAAGGCCGTAGCTGGTATCATTGGCCAAGGCCACCGCCTCGGCCTCGGTGTCGAAGGCGGTGACGGCGACGACTGGGCCAAAGACCTCCTCGCGGAAAAGGCGGTCTTCGGGCTTGGCATCGGCCACGATGGCGGGAGACATATAGAAGCCACCGGTTTCCTGCAGGATGCGGGTCCCGCCGATGACATTGCGACCCAGCGCCCGCGCCTCGTCAACGAAGGCGAGGTTCTGCAGCAACTGGCGTTCGGAATTCACCGCACCCGCTTGCGTCGCCGTGTCCAGCGGATCGCCGACCTTGATGGCGGCGGCATGGGCGGCCAATTTTTCCACAAATGCCGCGTGGATGCTGCGTTCGACCAGGATCCGCGACCCGGCAATGCAGACCTGTCCCGAGTTGCGGAAGATGCCGTGGGCCGCTACCTTCGCTGCCTCATCCAGATCGGGCGCATCGGCAAAGACGATGTTCGGCGACTTGCCCCCAAGCTCCAGATAGACGCGCTTGAGGTTCGACCGCGCCGCCGCCTCCAGAAGCCGCCGTCCGGTGCCGCCTGATCCGGTAAAGACCAGCACATCGACATCCATGGAGTCCGCAATCCGCGCGCCAACGACGGCGCCTTCGCCGGTGACAACATTGAACACGCCGGGGGGCAGGCCCGCCTCCAGCGCAAGCTCCGCCACCCGCAACAGCGTCAGAGACGCGGTCTCGGCCGGCTTCAACACCATGGTACAACCCGCGGCCAGAGCCGGGCCGAATTTCCAGGCACCGATCATCAGCGGAAAGTTCCACGGCACGATGGCACCGACGACGCCTACAGGCTCGCGGTGGACGAGGCCAAGAAAAGCCGGATCGGTGGCCGCGATTTCGCCGTGCAGCTTGTCGATCGCCTCGGCATAATAGCGGATGGTCGCTGCGGCAGACAGCGGCTCGGCCTTCAGCGCCATGCCGATCTCGGTGCCGTTCTCGCGCACTCCAAGAACGGCGATTTCCAGCGCGTTGGCCTCGATCAGTTCGGCCCATTTCAACAAGGTCTTCTTGCGTGCGGCAGGGGGCAGGTCGGACCAGCGGCCATCGTCAAACGCCCGGCGTGCCGCGGTGATCGCAGCATCGGTATCGGCCACAGTGCCGCGTGCGCAGGTGGTCAACACACTGCCGTCGATTGGCGACACGACCGCCATGGTTCCCCCGTCCGAGGCCGAGACCTGACGGCCATCCACGATGTGCTGGAACGCGGGCAACGGCGCTGCGCGCAGGGATTCGATCTGGTTCTGGCTCATGTCGGTTCTATATTTACACCATTGGTGGTTATCATGCACCGATAGCGGTGACGGGTCAACCGGACAATCGCCGCACCGGGACCGACCAAAGCGGCAAGGCCCTGACGCAAGACCACGCGCGCAAGGATCAGGTTTGCGAAAACCTGGCGGCGGCAGCTCGGAATTCGGCGGGCGGACGGCCCCCGGTGCCGAAGTTCAGCTTGTCGGCCTCGGGGAAAAGCGCGGCAATCGTCTGGCGGCGCAAGTCATTTGTCATCCGGTGTGCGGGCATCGCCACAGCGATGGCGCCGGCCGGCGTGCCATCGGTGTCGAAGACGGGCATGGCTATGCCATAGACGTCATCTTCATTGGTCTGGTCCGCTTCGGCATATCCGGTGAGCCGGACTTCCTGCAAGCGCGCCCTGATAATATTGGGGTCAGTGATCGTTCGCGAGGTCTTCGCAAAAAGGGGCTCGCTGAGCACACGGTCGACAAAGTCCGGGCGCGAGAACGCCAGGACCACTAGCCCGGACGCGGTGCTGTGCATCGGAAGGATCTCGCCCGCGACCAATGAGACCCTGCTGCCCCGGTTGCTTTCACTGACGCCGATGGTTGCAAGCGCGCGACCCGATATCAACGAGGCATGGGCGGTTTCCCCGATTGCCGCAGAAAGGGTTTCCAGCGAGTGCTGAAAGATGGAAGATACCGGAAAGGCGGTCTCACGCACCCGGGCAAGGCGCAGAACGCCCGCGCCCAGCCGGTATAGCCGCGCATCGCCGCGCTTTTCCAGAAGCCCGTGATCGCACATCACAACCAGCATCCGATGCACCGTCGCCTTGTCCACTCCGGACCGGCGGGCCAAGTCCGACAGACCGATCTCTGGTTCGGATTCCGAGAAATAGTCAAGTAATAACAAGGCTTTGGCAACGGTGCTGGACATATCCGACTTTTTTCTTTCCTGGCCGGTCCGGCCACTCATGTCAAAATCATTGACGGAACCAGACGCGGCGACTAACATTGAACCACTGGTGATAATAATAAACCACAGAGAGGTCGTCAATGCTTAACTCGAAACTCGCCGTATTGGCTGTGGCTGCCGCCGGCCTTGCTGCACCGGTTGCCGCAGAATACCCTGACCGCCCCGTCAGCTTCGTCGTCCCCTTCCCGCCGGGTGATCTTGAAGACGTCCTGACGCGCATGATCGCCGAGGATTTCCAGGCCAAGTACGGCGTTGCGGCGGCCGTGGTGAACAAGCCCTCTGAAGGTGGTCCGTTTCCGGGTGCCGCCGAAGTCGCCGCTGCCGCGCCGGATGGGTACACCATCGGATCATTTGTCGTCGATATTCCAGTCGTCGGCCCCGAGGTCGGCGTTCCCGGCCTGAACCCCGACCCGTTCGAGCCGCTGGGAATCTTCCTGACCTATCCCTTCGTCATCGCGACCGCCACCGACAAGCCGTACGCGTCCATGGCCGAGCTTGCGGCGTATTCGCAATCTGAGCCGCAGCTTCTGGGTCATTTCGGTGCATTCTTGCTGCCCACGCAGGCAAGTTTTGCCGCCGCCAAGGAGCTGGGTTTCGAATGGGGCGGTGAGGCCTCGTCGGGGTCGCTGGATTGCAATTCGCTGGCCTCGGGCGATTTTGACGTGATCAACACCACGATCCAGCAGCTTCTGCCCTGCCTGGACAGCGTGAAGATCCTTGCCACCGTCACCGAAGGGCCGATTTCCGTGGTGCCGGACGCGCCAACCCTGGCTTCGGTCACCCCCGATCTGAACATCTCGCTGTGGAACGGGCTGTTCGTCCACAAAGACACGCCGGCCGAGGTGCGCGAAAAGATCATTGCCTCTGCCAAGGAAACCATGGCGTCAGACCGCGCGCAGGGGCTTGCCGCGCAGACCGGGGCGATCGTCTACTGGATGGACGCCGAAGCTGCCGCCGCCCGTATCGCCTCGGATATCGAGGTGTCGGGTCGCATTGCAACGATGATTGCCGAGTAAGCCTGCAATCCGCACGGGCCGCTGTTTGCCTAGCGCGCCAAGGGCCTGCGACGCATTCCCCAAAAGCAAGCCAGATAGGGAGGTTGGCCCGATGAGCCGACAAGAGGACGATCATCCGCATGTCTTCCCCGAAGGCCGAAAGCCGGGCGAGATCCTGTTCGTGACCATCACCATGATGATCGCGCTGGCGCTGCTTGCGGCGATCCCATGGCAGACGACCTGGCTTCCGGGCAAGGGATTTGCGGCACAGCCGCGTTTCTGGCCCGCCCTCTCGCTTGGCGGGGTTGTCCTGTTCGGGCTGATCAACGCCCTGTCGCGGGTGCGGGTCGCCCGCACACCCGGCCGCTGGCAAGAGGCGGCGCTCTGGCTGCGGTCATTGGAGTTCATCGGCTGGTACATGCTTTATGTGCTGGCGATCCCGGTGATCGGCTACCTTGCCGCAACGATGGTCTTCTGCACCGGTCTGGCGCTGCGGATGGGCTATCGCGGCAGGACCGTCTGGATCGCGGCGGCCTTTGGCCTGTTCGTCGTCCTGTTTTTCAAGACGGCGATGAACGTGAAGATCCCTTCGGGTGCGGCCTACGACCTCGCGCCGGAGCCGCTTCGCTACATCCTGATGCGTTATTTCTGAGGGCCACATGGATTCGTTTTTTTCCGGCATCGAACTGCTTGCACGTTGGGATGTGATTGCTGCCCTGCTGATCGGGTCGATTGGCGGCGTTCTGGTGGGCGCGATGCCCGGTGTGGGTGCGGCCGTGGCCATTGCCATCGCGTTGCCGGTGACCTTTTCGCTTGAGCCGATTGTCGGTCTGACCCTGCTTCTGGGCATTTATGGCTCGTCCATGTTCGGCGGCGCGATCCCGGCAATTCTAGTCAACACCCCCGGCACCCCTGTCAACGCGCTGACCACCTATGATGGCTATCCGATGACAAAGCGGGGGGAATCGCGGCGGGCGCTGAGCCTTGCCTATTCCTCGTCGTTTTATGGCGCGGTTCTTTCCATCGCGGCGCTGATGCTGCTAGCGCCGATACTGGCCAAGGTGGCGCCGATGTTCGGCGCGCGCGAGATCTTTCTGGCGGCCCTTCTGGGGATAGTGCTGGTCGTGGTCACCCATCGCGGGCAAGTTCTGACCGCTGCCATTCTGGCCTGTCTGGGGATTTTCCTGTCGACCATCGGGATCGAGCCAAGCGCCTACACGCAACGGTTCACCTTCGGCCAGCCTTGGTTGCAATCGGGGATTGACCTGATCGTCGTGGTACTGGGCCTCTTTGCCGTCAGTCAGGCGCTGGTGCTGCTGATGAGCAAGGACAAACCCATTATCCTGCCTAAGGTCGACAAGATCGGCTTCTTCACCCAGATGCGTGAATTGTGGGTCTACCGGCGGATTGCCACGGTCGCATCCTCTTTCGGCGTGATCTGCGGGATGATCCCCGGTGTGGGCGAGTTCATGTCGCAATTCATGTCCTACAGCTACGCTCAGAAGACATCCAAGACGCCCGAGCTGTTCGGCAAGGGTAACCCGGAGGGAATCGTCGCATCAGAGGCCGCGAACAATTCGGTGCCGGCCGCAGCGATGATCCCGCTGCTGGCGCTTGGCATCCCGGGCGAAGAACTGACAGCCATGATGCTGGCGGTGTTCTACGTCCACAATGTTGTCCCCGGACCCCGCCTCTTTGCCGAGCAGATGGATTTCATCTACGCGCTCTACATCAGCCTGTTCCTGCTCAATGTGATCGTCGTCGCGTTTCTGTTCTTTGCGACCCGGACGATGATGAAGGTGATGCTGATCCCCAATCGCTTTCTGGGGATCATGATCCTGACCTTCAGCCTGATCGGGGTCTACACGCTGCGCAACTCGCTGACCGATGTCGCCATCGCTTCAGCTTTCGGGTTCTTCGGGTTCATCCTCAAGCGGCTGGAACTGCCGACCTCGCCCATCATCCTTGGCATCGTGCTCGGCAAGCTGATGGAAGACCGGCTACGCACCGCGATGGCACGGGTGCGTGAGCCTTTGGATTTCATCGACCGCCCGATCGCCTTTGTCCTGTTCCTGATGATCCTTGTCGCCATACTCGGGCAGGGCTGGACGGCGATAAAGGCGCGGCGCGCAACAAAAAAGGGTGTCAGAAATGGCTGATCTGATGGAGAGGCGCAGGACGCTGCTGGGGCCGAAAGTCTCAACCTTCTACGACGATCCTGTTCACATCGTGCGCGGCGAAGGCGTCTGGCTGTGGGACGCCAAGGGCCGCAAGTACCTGGATTGCTACAACAACGTGCCACATGTCGGCCACTGCAACGCGCGGGTGGTCGAGGCGATCTGCAAGCAGGCGGCCACGCTGAACACCCATACGCGCTACCTGCACGAAGGCATCCTCGACTATGTCGAACGCCTGACCGCAACCTTTGGCGATCCGCTGAAGACCGCTATCCTGACGTGCACCGGGTCTGAGGCGAATGACATCGCGCTCCGCATGGCCGAGGGCATGACCGGCAAGCGCGGGATCATCGCAACCGATGCCACCTATCACGGCAATACGACGCTGGTCAGCCATCTGTCACGGTCGAACGTGCCCGAGGTGGGCTTTGGCCTTGGCCAATATCTGCGCCATGTCGAGGCGCCGGACAGCTATCGCATCCCCGACCCGGACGGTCAGCGCTTTGCGGGCAAGGTGCAGGCGGCGATCGACGATCTGGAACGCGCGGGCACCGGCTTTGCCGCGCTGATCGTCTGCCCTCTGTTCCTGAACGAGGGCTTTCCGACCCAGGCGGAAGGATGGCTGCGTCCCGCGGCAGATGCCGTGCGCCGCGCCGGTGGCCTGTTGATCTGCGACGAGGTGCAGTCGGGGTTCGGCCGCTCGGGCAGCCATTTCTGGGGCCATCAGAAGCAGGGCATCGTCCCCGATGTGGTGACGATGGGCAAGCCGATGGGCAATGGCCACCCGGTTGCGGGGCTGGTGACGCGGCCCGACATCATGGCACGGTTTCGCGGGTCGTTCCGGTACTTCAACACCTTCGGCGGCAACCCGGTGTCCTGCGCGGCGGCCATGGCGGTGCTGGAGGAATTGCAGGTCAGGGACCTGCAAGCCAATGCCGCGCGGATTGGCAGGCTGGCGCACCAGCGGCTGACCGACCTGGCCCGGAAATACCCGGTGATCGGCGATGTCCGGCAGTCTGGCATGGTGTTTGGTGCCGAATTCGTCCTGGACCGCGAAACGAAAGCTCCCGCCGCCGCCTATGCCGATCTGGTGGTCAACCGGATGCGCGAGCGTGGGATCATCCTGTCCAGGCTTGGTCGGGACAAGAACACGCTGAAGATCCGCCCGCCGATGCCGTTCGGCGAGGAGCATCTCGACCTTCTGATGACGACGCTGGACGTGGTTCTGGCGGAAACTCCGGTAGCGGCATGAGCGATCCGGTCAGGCAGGCACTGGCACTTTGGGGCCTTGAGGCGGCTGAGTGCAGCTTTGTCGCGGGTCGCGAGAACCGGGTTTACCGGGTCAGGGCATCAACCGGCGACCTCGCACTGCGGATCAAGCGGCCCGGCTACCGGCAAGAGGATGAGCTGTTGTCCGAGCTTGCCTGGCTTGAAGCAATGGACAGGGCCGGGCTGCATGTGCCACGACCGCTGCCGTCGCGGGGGGGCAAGCTGCTTGAACGCCTTGAGACGGGCTTTGCTGATGTGGTCGAGTGGCTGCCGGGCAAGCCCATGGGCAAAAGCCGCGCTCCCTTGGCGCTGGAGAACCGGGAAGCGGTGTTTTACGCGCTTGGCCGGGAAATGGCGCGGTTGCATGCCGCCTGCGATGCGTGGCAACGGCCCGCCGGGTTTCGGCGCTGTCACTGGGACATTGATGGGCTTCTGGGAGAGGCTCCGGTCTGGGGCCGGTTCTGGGACAACCCGACGCTGGCGCCTCTGACGAAAGAGCTTTTCCTCCGATTTCGCGACGCGGCCCGCGACCGCCTTGTCAGGGCCGGGACCGCATTGGATACGGGTCTGATCCATGCCGACCTGGTGCGCGAAAACGTGCTTCTGGATGGGCCGGTCATCCAGATGATCGACTTTGACGATGGTGGCTTCGGCTTCCGGCAATTCGACATGGCGACCGTCCTGCTGAAAACCATCGTAGAGCCGGATTACCGGTCGTTGAAGGGCGCCCTGATCAAGGGCTATCACAGCCAGAGACCGCTGGACCTGTCGCATCTGGACCTGTTCATCGCCATCCGGGCGCTGACCTATGTCGGCTGGATCGTGCCGCGCATTCAGGAAGAGGGCGGGGCCGACAGGAACGCGCGCTTTGTCGCCCAGGCAAAAGACCTGTGCGCGGCCTGCTTTCAGGACAACATGGCGTTTCAAGGGGACAGGACAGATGACGAAAACGATTCTGGTCATCGGCACATTCGACACCAAGGCGGATGAGCTGGCCTATCTGATCGGTCGGATCGAGGCACAGGGTGGGGCCGTGTTGGCGATGGACGTCAGCGTTCTGGGCGAGGCAAAGATCCCGGTCGAGGTCAGCAAGCACCACGTCGCGGCAGCCGTCGGCGAAACCATAGACGGACTGATCGCACTGGGCGAGGAAGGCGAGGCCTTTGCCAAGATGAGCGCGGGCGCCGCCCTGCTGACCCGCCGCCTGCACGAGGCGGGCCGGGTCCACGGCATGATCGCACTGGGGGGCACCATGGGGACTGACCTTGCGTTGGATTGCGCCCAGGCCCTGCCGCTGGGTGTGCCGAAATACATTGTCTCGACCGTTGCCGGATCGCCCCTGATCGCCGCGGAACGGATGGCGGCGGATGTGCAGTTCATCCTCTGGGCCGGGGGGCTTTACGGGCTGAACCCGCTGTGCAAATCCTCGCTCAGTCAGGCCGCGGGCGCGGTGCTGGGGGCGGCACAGGCGGTCGAGCCACCACGTTTCGACCGACCGATGATCGGGATGACCTCGCTTGGATCATCCTGCCTGAAATACATGAAACGCCTGCACCCCGAATTGACGCGGCGCGGCTATGACATCGCGGTGTTCCACACCACCGGCATGGGCGGCATGGCCTTCGAGCGGCTGGCGGTCGAGGGGGTGTTCGCCTGTGTGATGGATTTCTCGCTGCAGGAATTCGTCAATGTCCAGCACGGTTCGCTGGTCAGCGCCGGGGCAGACCGGTTGACCGGAGCGGGCCGGAGCGGCACGCCGCAGCTGGTGGCGCCGGGTGCGGCGGATATCCTTGATCTCGCCGGCTGGCAGGAAATCCCGCCGCGGTTTCATGATCGCCCGTTCCACCAGCACAACCGGCTGATCAAGAATGTGGCCTTTAACGCCGAGGAACGCCGCGCCTTGGCCCGTGCCATGGCCGAGAGGCTGGCCGGGGCAAAGGGCCCGACGCATTTCTTTCTGCCGAAAGGCGGGATCGAGGAATGGGACCGCCCCGGTGAGGCAGCGCATGATCCCGAAGGGCTTGCCGCCTTTGCCGACGAGGCCGAACGCGCCCTGACCGGACGGGTTGGGCTGACGACGCTTGAGTGTCATATCAACGATGCCCAGTTCTGCCAGGCAGTGCTGGCAAAGCTGGACGAATGGGTTGCGGAGGGCATCGTCGCTGCGGGGAGGGTGTCGGCATGAGCGGTCGGTTCAGCGGAAAGGTCGCGCCGATCTCGGGCGGCGGCACCGGGATCGGCGCGGCGATTGCGCGCTGGCCCCTCAGCCGATCCAGTCCACCATCTGCGCGTAGATCAGGAACGCAGAGGCAATGGCGATCCAGATCCCGAACAATGGCAGGAAAAACCGCACCCACTTGTCCCAGCTGACCCCGGCCAGCGCCAGCGTCGCCATGAAATAACCCGAGGTCGGGTAGAGGATATTCGACAGCCCGTCGCCCAGCTGATAGGCCAGAACCGCATTCTGCCGGGTCACGCCGATCAGATCCGACAGCGGCGCCATGATCGGCATTGTCACCAGCGCCTGACCACTGCCCGACGGCACAACAAAGTTGAAGCACAGTTGCGCCGCAAACATGCCAAGCGCAGAGAAGGTTGCAGGCATGCTGCCCACCAGGTTGCCCAGGGCATGCACCAGCGTATCCATCACCTGGCCCTGTTCCAGCATGATGGCGACAGCGCGTGCAAGGCCCACGATGATGGCGCCCACCAGCACATCCTGAAAGCCCTTGTTGAACGCAGCACAGATCCGGCCGGTGTTCAGCCCGGCAATCAGCCCGACGCTGATGCCCATGATCACGAACAGCCCCGCCATCTCGGTCATGAACCAGCCCCGGGTCAGAACGCCCCAGACCATCAGCGCAAAGAACCCGATGGTCGCAAATCCGCCCCACATCTGCCGCTGGGTGAATCGCTTGGCCGGGGTGTCAAGGTCATGCACAAACGCCTGACGCTTTTCGGCTTCGACCGCATCATCCGCCATCAGGCTGGCGGCGGGATTGGCGCGGACTTTCAGCGCATAGCGCATCAGATAGGCGATGGCGGCCCCAAGCAGGCACAAAAGCAGCAGCGACCGCAGCCCGAAACCGGAATACAGCGGCAGCTCGGCGATGGTCTGCCCCAGCCCGGTGTTGATAGGGTTCAGCACACCTGCGGTAAACCCGGCGGTCGTCGCCAGCAGCGCCGTAGCCACGGCGGTCACGGAATCAAAGCGCAGGGCAATCATCAGCGGCAGAATGACCGGCACATAAACCAGCGCCAGTTCCTGCGTGCCGATCAGTGTGGCAATGACCGCGAACGCGGCCATCAACACCGGAATCATCAGCACGCTGCGACCGGCAAAACGGCGGGTCAGTTTGTCTACCGCCACGTCAATAATGCCGGTGTGCCGGATCACCATGAACATGCCGCCAATGATCAGCGTGAAGAACACCACCTGAGCCGCCCCCATCAGCCCCAGCGGCACGGCCATCATGAAGCCTTCCAGACCCACCGGGGTGGAGTCGACATAGCGGAACGTCGCGGCATCGACCGCCACCCGCCCGTTGGGCAGCGTGATCCGGTCATACAGCCCTGCCGGAATGATATGCGTCAGCAGCGCCGCGATTGCCGTAAAGACAAACAGGATGACATAGATATGCGGCATGCGGGACCGCTGCGCGGCATCGTCCCCGGTTTGATCGGTGGATGTGTCAGACATTGTATTCTCCCGGTTGGGCGCCGTGCGCCAGCTTTGCAATGTGCCCTTCACAGACATCTTAGTTGCCATCTCTTGTAAAATGTTACATGATGAATCAGAGTGTAACTATTTGTAAATTCCGAAAGGTCTGTTGCGGAATTTTTGAAAAAGGCCCGCGCGCCATGAGAACATGCCATGCAGACATCCTGTGACCTCCAGTCAGATCAGGCATTTGCCGCCCTGCTGGTGGCCCTGAAAACCGGAAGATTGCGCAGCGGTGAGTTTCACACCATGCCCGCGCTTGCCGGAGTTCTGGGTTTTCCGGTTGCCGCGACGCGTGAGGCAATCAAGCGCGCGGAAGTTCAGGCGCTGGTCACGGTTCTTCCGAAACGCGGCTTCGTTGTCATGGAAACCGGCCCCGATACCACCCGCGCCTGCATGGACATGCGCGCCACGCTGGAAGCTGATGGCGTGCGCCGGATGCTGGCTGCCGGAAGGCCCGCACTGGCCCATCTGCGCGCCACACACACAGCCCTGCTGAACGAGGCGCGGAACCACCCCGGTGCCGATCTGTCGCGCAGGGCCCTTGCGACCGACCTGTCGCTGCACGATTTCATGGCTGGCGGTCTCGACAATATCTTCCTCCGGCAGGCGTATGAGGCGAACCGCAACCGGATCACCGTTATCCAGAATGCCCGGGTCTTCCTGCCCGACCGGGTGATCCCGGCAATGGAAGAGCATCTGGCGATCATGGACGCCATCGACAGCGGCAGCGCCGGGGCGGCGGTGGCCGAGATTGAGCGTCACCTGATCCAGACCCTGCGCTGGTGGGGGATTTCAGCCACCAGCTGAGAGGGGCAGGGCAGCCCATGCCGACCCGCCCACAAAACTTTTCCCGTCCTTCGTGTCATGAAAGCGCCGGTCCCGGGGCGGGGCAAAGCGCTTTGCCCTGGCCACTCACAATACAACCGACATCGTCAGCGCAATCATCGTCCCGGACACCGCATCAACCGGGGGCAGCCATCCTTCGTCCGATCATGCTCACATTAAGATTTCACCGGCCCTCGCGACGCAGCCGTGAACAGCCGGATCATCTGCCGCGGCAATCAGGTAAGACTGATACAGCGGCTTGCCGTGCCACACCGGCACGCCGATCAGCGACAGGTGTGCCCTGTGTTGCAAAAACGGATAGCCGCAGGTCCAGGCCGCATCGACCGAGCCGTCCAGCCATGCCCCGGTGATTTCCTGATAAGTGCGCCGCTGCACCAGTTCGATATCCTGCCCCATCGCCGCCATCAGCGCATCCCGCAGCGAAGAGATTACGGCGGTGTCATTGTCCAGAAAGACCGGGTCAGCGCAAAGCGGAAGGGGGCAATTGGCTCTTGCAGATGCTGCCATAATATCGTAAATCGACGATAGTCGAACAAATGTTCTTTTTGCGACCCGGGGCCACGATGTCTGACGATAAAACGCTTGCTGCCCTCGCCAAGGCTTTGGCCCATCCGGCGCGGATCCGCATTCTGCGTCTGCTGCTGGCCACGCCCGGCTGTATCGGCGGAACGATTGTCGAGGCAGTGGGCCTTGCGCAATCCACTGTGTCCGAGCACTTGCGCATCCTCAAGGCGGCGGGTGTGATCACCGGCGAAATCGACGGCCCGCGCGTGTGCTATGCCCTGAACCCAAAGGCGTTGTCGCTGCTCGCCGACTTTGCAGCGTCGCTGCAATCCCCTGCCTCAGATGCCTGCTGCATCCCCGAGCCGAAAGCCGCGCCATGAGCTTGTTTGAACGCTATCTGACCCTTTGGGTCGCGCTGTGCATCCTTGCCGGGCTGGCGCTGGGCTCCCTGATGCCCGGTGTCTTTGCCACGCTGGCCAGTCTGGAATATGCCTCGGTCAACCTGATCGTTGCGGTACTGATCTGGGCGATGGTCTATCCGATGATGGTCGCGGTCGATCTTGGGTCGCTCAAATCGGTCGGGCAGCGGCCAAAGGGGCTGATCATCACACTGGTGATCAACTGGTTGATCAAGCCGTTTACCATGGCGGCGCTGGGCGTGCTGTTCTTTCAGCACCTGTTTGCCGGGCTGATCGACGGCAGCAAGGCCCCGGAATACATCGCCGGGCTGATCCTGCTGGGCGCTGCCCCCTGCACCGCGATGGTGTTTGTCTGGTCGCAGATGACAAAGGGCGATCCGAATTACACGCTGGTTCAGGTATCGCTGAACGATCTGATCATGGTGGTGGCCTTTGCCCCGATTGTCGCCTTTTTGCTTGGTGTCACCGATATTGCGGTGCCGTGGGAAACGCTGATCCTGTCCACCGTGCTTTATGTCGTGATCCCGCTGCTGGCGGGGCTCATCACCCGCACCGCTCTGCTGCGTCAGGGGGGCGAGGTCGCCGTCAACGCCTTTACCGCCCTTATCAAACCCGGCTCAATGCTCGGTCTGCTGCTGACGGTGGTGTTGCTGTTTGGCTTTCAGGGTCCGGTCATTCTGGCGCAGCCGGGCCTGATCGCCCTGCTTGCCGTGCCGATCATCATCCAGTCGTACGGCATTTTCGCGCTGGGCTACGGTTGGGCTTACCTTTGGCGGCTGCCACACAAGATTGCCGCCCCCTGCGCGCTGATCGGCACCTCAAACTTCTTCGAACTGGCGGTCGCAGTGGCCATCGGCCTGTTCGGATTGAACTCTGGCGCAGCCTTGGTGACCGTCGTGGGTGTGCTGGTCGAAGTGCCGGTGATGCTGTCATTGGTGGCATTTGCCAACCGCACGCGGGAAAGGTTTCCGGGATGAGCTTTCCGATTTTCATCCATCACAACCCAGACTGCGGCACCTCGCGCAATGTGCTGAGGATCATCCAGGCGGCGGGCTACCAGCCGACGGTGATCGACTATCTGGCCGAAGGCTGGACGCGGCCGCAGCTTCTGGCGCTCTTTGCTGCCGCCGGTATCACCCCGAGGCAGGCATTGCGCATTGCGAGATCTCCGGCCGCGGCGATGGGGCTAACGGCACCGGCCGTCGGCGATGACCAACTGCTGGAAGCGATGATCACCCATCCCATCCTTGTGAACCGCCCCATCGTCTGCACCCCGAAGGGCGTGCGCCTGTGCCGCCCGTCCGAGGTGGTGCTGGACCTGCTTGGCCAAATGCCGGCCGGCCCTTTGGCCAAAGATGACGGCCAGCTGATCATCGACGCGGAAGGAAATCGTCTTGTCTGACACGCCCAATATTGACGACGCCCTGTTCCCCGCACTGGACGAGGCTGCCCTGCTGATCCCGCCGCACAAAACCCATGCCCCGCGGATCCTGATCCTTTACGGCTCACTCCGCCCGCGCAGTTTTAGCCGTCTTTCGGGCGAAGAGGCCGGGCGCATCCTGACCAGGCTGGGAGCCGAGGTGCGGTTCTTCAACCCATCCGGCCTGCCGCTGGTCGATGATGGCGTGGATGCGACGCACCCCAAGGTGCGCGAATTGCGCGATCTGGTGGCGTGGTGCGAGGGGATGGTCTGGTCCTCGCCCGAACGGCACGGCGCGATGACCGGCCTGATGAAAACCCAGATCGACTGGATTCCGCTGTCCGAGGGTGCCGTTCGGCCAACCCAAGGCAAGACGCTGGCCGTGATGCAGGTGTCGGGCGGGTCACAGAGCTTCAACGCCGTGAACCAGATGCGGCTGCTGGGGCGCTGGATGCGGCTGATCACCATTCCCAACCAATCCTCGATCCCGAAGGCGTTTCAGGAATTTGACGCCGAGGGCCGGATGCGCCCATCGCCGCTTTACGACCGGATCGTGGATGTGATGGAGGAGTTGATGAAATTCACCCTGCTGACCCGCGACCGCGCCGAATATCTTGTGGACCGATATTCTGAACGCAAGGAAACGGCCCAGGCGTTGATGAAGCGGGTGAACCTGTCGGCGGCGACCTGATGCGGGCAGGGTCAGGCGCGCTGCATTAGCCTCACCTGCACGTCCGGGCCTTGCTCACCAGTTGCCCGGCACTGACGGTGTAGCTGGTCCGCGACGGGGCCGGTGCTTTTGTAGTCCAGGCGCGTGCATGTCCCCGCATGACCCAGTGTCAGGGGCTTTGGTGCGACGGATGGTCGTGTGCTTGTCGCGCACCTGTCACAGAGTGTGGGTATCCGGTCGCCAGTCTTAATTGAAGGAGGACGACATGCTGCGTCACGTTCTGACCGCGACAGCCCTTGTTTGCCTGGCGGCCCCGGCCATGGCAGAATTTGCGCTCGATGCCCGCTATATCGACTCGGACGGTGACATGGTCGCCGATATCCCGACCGACCCGGCGGCGCTGGTCGATCCCGATACCCTGATCTTCGCCTATACCCCTGTCGAGGACCCGGCGGTCTATGCTGAGGTCTGGACCGATTTCCTTGCCCATATGGAAAGCGTCACCGGCAAGAAGGTGCAATTCTTCCCGATCGACAGCAACGCCGCCCAGATTGAAGCGATGCGGGCGGGACGGCTGCACATCTCGGGCTTCAACACCGGGTCGAATCCGCTGGCAATCGCCTGCGCCGGGTTCCGCCCCTTTGCGATGATGGCCGCCAAGGATGGCAGCTATGGCTATGAGATGGAAATTGTCACCTATCCCGGCTCTGGCATCGAAAAGATCGAGGACATCAAGGGTCGCACGCTGGCGTTCAGCGCGGAAACCTCAAACTCGGGCTACAAGGCGCCGTCGGCCCTGCTGGCTGCCAACTATGGCATGATCGCGGGCACCGACTTTACCCCGGCGTTCTCCGGCAAGCACGACAACACCATCCTTGGTGTGGCCAACAAGGACTATGACGCCGGCGCGATCGCCAATTCCATCATGGTCCGGATGATCGAGCGCGATGTGATCAAGGCCGATCAGCTGGTCAGCATTTACAAATCGGAAACTTTCCCGACCACCGGCTACGGCACCGCACACAATCTGGTGCCTGAGCTGCAGGCGAAGATTCAGGAGGCGTTCTTCAGCTTCCCTTGGGAAGGTTCGTCACTGGCCGCCGAATTCAACAAATCCGGCGAAGAGCAGTTTATTCCGATCACCTTCAAAGACAACTGGACTGTGGTGCGCGAGATCGATGCCGCCATGGGCGTCCAATACACCTGCCAGTGAAATGTTGAAATCAGACACATGCGGGCGGACCTTCCGCCCGCATGTGGTTGTTGAAGGCGGACTGCGTGATGCTGGAACTTGCTGCACTGACCAAAACCTACAAGACCGGAGACAAGGCATTGTCCGAGGTCAGCCTGACCGTGCCGAAAGGGCAGGTTGTGGGCCTGATCGGGCCATCGGGGGCGGGCAAGTCAACGCTGATCCGCTGCATCAACCGGCTGGTGGAGCCCAGCAGCGGCAAGATCATCTTGTCGGGAACCGAGCTTTCCGGTCTGGGCACGCGCGCCCTGCGGCGTGAACGACGGAGGATCGGCATGATCTTTCAGGAATACGCGCTGGTCGAGCGGCTGACCGTGATGGAGAACGTACTGTCGGGGCGACTGGGCTATGTGTCGTTCTGGCAAAGCTTCACGCGCCGGTTTCCGCCAGCGGATATTGAACGCGCATACCGTCTGCTGGACCGGGTTGGCCTGATGGAACATGCCGACAAGCGCGCCGATGCGCTGTCGGGTGGGCAACGGCAGCGCGTGGGCATCGCGCGCGCCCTGTCACAGGAACCCGAACTCTTGCTGGTTGATGAACCGACGGCCAGCCTCGACCCCAAGACCAGCCGCCAGATCATGCGGCTCTTGATCGAGATCTGTGCCGAACGCGGCTTGCCTGCGATTGTGAACATCCATGACGTGCCGCTTGCGCAGCAGTTCATGCAGCGCATCATCGGGTTGCGCGCGGGCCGTGTGGTGTTTGACGGTCCGCCGGAACAGCTGACCGAAAGCGTGCTGACCACGATCTACGGGGCCGAAGACTGGACCGCGATGCGCAAGGATGGCGAGGCCGACCGCATGGCCGAGGCCGAGGCTGTCGCCCGTCTGGCGATGATCAGCGCATGACCGGCTATCCCACCACATGGCGGCGTCCGCCGCAGATCGTGACCGAGCGGCGCTGGCGCATTGTGCTGACCGTGGCCATCATCGCCTATCTGCTGATCGGCATGGGCAGCGTCGAGGTGAACTGGGCCCGGATGATGGAGGGCGGCGAACGTGGCCTGCGCTTCATCAACGGCTTCCTGCAACCCGATTTCACCTCGCGCTGGAAAGACATCTCCAACGGTCTGATCGAAAGCCTGACGATGACGCTGACCTCTACCGTTGTCGGCGTCGCCATTTCGATCCCCATCGGCATCGGCGCGGCCCGCAATCTGGCCCCGCCATGGGTCTATTACACCTGCCGCAGCATCATCGCGATCAGCCGGTCGCTGCAGGAAATCATCGTCGCGATCTTTCTGGTGGCGATGTTCGGTTTTGGCCCCTTTGCCGGGTTCCTGACGCTCAGCTTTGCGACCATCGGTTTTATCGCCAAGCTGCTGGCCGAAGACATCGAGGACATCGACGAGGCGCAGGCCGAGGCGATCCGGGCGACCGGTGCCAGCTGGCTGCAGCTGGTGCATTACGCAGTGCAGCCGCAGGTGATGCCACGGCTGATCGGGCTGTCGCTGTACCGGCTCGACATCAATTTCCGCGAAAGCGCGGTGATCGGGATTGTCGGCGCGGGCGGAATCGGGGCCACGCTGAACACCGCCATCGACCGCTATGAATATGACAGCGCGGGTGCGATCCTGCTGGTCATCATCGCCATCGTGATGGTGGCGGAATACGCCTCCTCTTACCTGCGGAAGTTCCTGCAATGACCGATTTTCCGGAAACATGGGCCTTTCGCAGCCCGCGTGCCCGGCTGGCACTGTGGTTTGGCTGGCTGTGTCTGGTGGCGCTGTTCGTGTACTGCTGGCAGGTGATGACGGGAAATACGATCTGGGCCTTCATCTGGGATGCACCGCGTCAGGCGGCGGATATTGGCGGGCGGATGATGCCGCCGCGCCTGTCCTATCTGCCGGAACTTCTGGTGCCCTTGTGGGATACGCTGAACATGGCCACTCTGGGCACGCTGCTGGGGGTGATCCTTGCCGTGCCGGTTGCGTTTCTGGCGGCGCGCAACACTTCGCCTTCGCTGCTGATCCTGCGCCCCGCTGCTCTGTTCATCATCGTGGCGTCTCGGTCGATCAATTCGCTGATCTGGGCGCTTTTGCTGGTGGCGATCCTTGGACCGGGTTTGCTGGCCGGGATCATCGCCATCGGCCTGCGGTCGATCGGGTTCATCGGCAAGCTGCTGTATGAGGCGATCGAGGAAACTGACATCCGCCAGATCGAGGCGGTCACCGCCACCGGGGCCAGCCCGGCGCAGGTTCTGAATTACGCCATCGTGCCTCAGATCTTGCCGGCGTTCTGGGGCATCACGGTGTTTCGCTGGGATATCAACATCCGCGAAAGCGCCATCCTCGGGCTGGTCGGCGCGGGCGGGCTGGGGCTGAAGCTGCAAGCCTCGCTCAACACGCTGGCCTGGCCGCAGGTGACGATGATCCTCGTCGTCATTCTGGGAACCGTGGTCGTCTCGGAATGGGTCTCGGCCCGCGTGCGCAGCGCAATAATCTGATTTCAATGCCCAGCGCGCGGGGCTGGAATGGGGCACCACACCTTCGGACTTCATGGAAGGCCGCCTTGCCATGGTCTGGCACACCACTGGCAACCTTGGCAACATCCGCACAAATGCCGGTTTCGATTTCGGCGTCGCACCTTATCCGGGCAATCCCGATCCGGCATCGGTGCTGGGGGGCGGCAACCTTTATATCATCGAGGGCGCTTCCGACGAGCAGAAGGCTGCCGCCTTTGAATTCGTCAAGTTCCTGACCTCGGATGAGATTCTGGCCGACTGGGGCATCCAGACCGGCTATGTCGCCCCGCGCGACGGATCCTGGGAAACGCAGGTGATGAAGGACTATGTTGCAGAAGTGCCGCAGGCAGAGGTGGCGCGCCGCCAGATCGCGGTTTCGGTTCCCGAAATCTCGACCTTTGAAGGTCAGCGCATCAATGAGGTGCTGAACGCGGCCATCCAGTCGGCCCTGACGGGGCAGGCCACGCCCGAAGCGGCGCTGCAAGGCGCGCAGGCCGAGGCAGAGTGCATTCTGTCTGCCTATCGCTAAGCCAAGCCAAAACCGTGGGAGACCCGTGGGATTGTCTGGCCGGCGCGTTGATGATCACCGAGGCCGGGGGCCGCGCGCTGCCTATCGGCACCGATCCGGGCGGCGTTCTGGTTCTGGCCGCAGGACCCTGTGTGTTCAATGATCTGTGCGCCGTGATCGCCAGGGCGCCGCCGGACCAGATCAATCCTGACCAGACCTATCACGCGCGGATGCGCGCCCCCTCCGGGTCATAAAGCGGGCGCAGGCACAGCGTTGCGGGCAGCGTCTCGCCCGCGACCACCAGCGCATAGCGCCCTGCAGTCAGCCAGTCATCTGCAACGCCCTTCGCATGGCGGACATAGCCGTAGCCGATGCTCTGGCCCAGCGTATAGCCATAGCCGCCCGAGGTCAGGTAGCCGACCGCGACCCCATCGCGCAGAATGGTTTCCCGCCCCACCAGTACCGCATCAGGGTCCGCCACGGTAAACCCCACCAGCCGCTTTTTCAGCGGCTGCCCGGCGACGGCCTCCAGCGCGGCGCGGCCAAGGAACGGCGCATTCCCTTTCATCTTCACCGCCCAGCCCAGACCCGCTTCGAACGGGGTGTCGTTGGGGGTGATGTCCGACGACCAGGCACGATAGCCTTTCTCCAGCCGCAGCGACTCCAGCGCGCGGTATCCCACCGGGCGCAGGTCCGGGTCCGCCGCCATCAGCGCATCAAACACCGCGCCCATCTGCGCCAGCGGAATGTGCAGCTCCCACCCAAGCTCGCCCACGTAAGTTACCCGCAGCGCCCGTACCTTTGCCCCGGCGATGCTGATCTCGCGCGCATGGCCAAAGGGAAAAGCCGCGTTGCTCACATCCTCCGCCGTCACCCGCGCCAGAATATCGCGCGCGCGCGGCCCCATCAGCGACAGCGTGCCCCAGTCTTCGGTCACATCGGCAAAGCTGACCCCTTCGGCGGGCAGATGGTCGGCGATCCAGCCAAAATCATGGGTGCGAAAGCCGGTGCCGGTGACGATGTAGAACAGATCCGCCGCCAGCCGCGCCACGGTCAGATCGGCCTCGATCCCGCCGCGTGTGTTCAACGCTTGCGTATAGGTCAGCCGCCCCACATCGCGCGCCACCCGGTTGGCACAGATCGCCTCCAACGCCTCGGCGGCCTTGGGGCCGGACAGTTCATACTTGGCAAAGCTGGACTGGTCGAACAGCCCGGCATGGCTGCGGACATGGGCATGCTCCTCCCCCACCGGACCAAACCAGTTCTGCCGGCCCATCGAATAAACGTCTTTCGCCTCCATCCCGTCCGGCGCAAACCAGTTCGGCCGCTCCCACCCCAGTTTCGAGCCGAACACGGCGCGACGGGCCTTCAGCCGGTCATAAAGCGGCGAGACGATCAGCGGGCGGCCGGAGTCGTATTCCTCATGTGGGAACGCCACGGTGTAATGCTTGCCGTAAGCCTCCAGCGTGCGCGTTGCCACCCAGTCGCGGTCGCGGTGCATCGCGGAAAAGCGCCGGATATCCACGGCCCACAGGTCCAGCGGCGCCTCGCCCCGCATCACCCACTCCGCCAGCACCCAACCCGCCCCGCCACCGCTCGCGATGCCAAAGGCGTTGAAACCCGCGCCGACGAACATGTTCGGGCATTCAGGTGCCGCGCCAAGAATGAAATTGCCATCCGGCGTAAAGCTTTCCGCGCCGTTGATCATCTGCTTGACCCCGGTGCTCTCCAGCGCCGGAATCCGGGCCATCGCCTGTTCCAGATGCTGGCTGAAATGCTCGAAATCATCGTCAAACAGCCGGAACTCCCAGTTGGGCGGAATATCCCCGGTGACCCAGCCCTGCGGGTTGGGCTCATAACCGCCCATCACCAGCCCGCCGACCTCTTCCTTGAAATAGGTGCGCCGGTCGGGGTCGCGCAGCGTGGGCGCATCGGGTGACAGCCCGTCAATCGCTTCCGTGATGATATACTGATGCTTGACCGGGTGCAGCGGCACCGCCACCCCCGCCATCGCCCCGATCTGCCGCGCCCACATGCCGCCGCAGTTCACCACGGTATCGCAGGCGATGACGCCCTGATCGGTCTCGACATGGGTGATGCGGCCCCGGTCCATGGTAAAGCCGGTCACCGTCAAGCCTTCGACAATCCGCGCGCCATGCATGCGCGCGCCTTTGGCAAGGCTCTGGGTGATGTCTGACGGGCTGGCCTGCCCGTCGGTCGGCAACCAGCTGGCCCCGATCAGGTCTGAGGTGTCCATCAAGGGCCACATCCGTTTGACCTCTTCGGGTGAGATCAGGTGCATCTCCATCCCGAAACTGCCTGCGGTGGTGGCAAGGCGGCGATATTCGGTCCAGCGGTCGGGCGTGGTGGCCAGCCGCAGACAGCCGGTCATTTTCCAGCCGGTATCAAGACCGGTTTCCGCCGCCAGCCCCTTGTACAGATCGACCGAGTATTTCAGCACCCGGGTGATGCTGGCCGAAGACCGCAGCTGCCCCACTAGCCCCGCCGCATGCCAGGTGCTGCCGCTGGTGATCCTGCCCTGTTCCAGCAGCAGCACATCGGCCTTGTGATCGCGCGCCAGATGATAGGCGGTGGAACAGCCGATGATGCCGCCGCCAATGACGATGATCTGGGCCTGCGCAGGAAGGGTCATGTCAAAGCGTCCCGTGTGTTTGGGTGAACTGGTCCAGCGCCGCATCAAGCCGCGTCAGGTTTTCCTGCGCGTAGGCGCGGTAATCCGCGCCGGGGGCGGCAAGGTGAATGTCCGACACCATGGCCCACATCGCCTCGCGCAGCAGGCTGGCACATTGCATCGCGTCAAACGCGCGCTGAAACGCAGGCTCGGGGGCGTGGCCAAGATAGCTGTGCAGCAGCGCGGCGGTTTCGTCCGGGGTCATCCCGGCATTGGAAGCCACCCCGGCAAGGTCGAACATCGCGGTGCCAAAGCCTGCATATTCATAGTCGATCAGCCAAAGCCGGTCGCCGTCATCCAGAATGTTGGCGGGCAACAGGTCGTGGTGGCCAAAGATCACCGGCAGCGCGATCTGCGCCGCCTCCAGCCGCTCGGCCAGGGCCAGCCAGCGCGGCAGACCCTCCGCAAACGGGCTGCCCCCCACCGCGATGGTCCGGGCATAGTCGCGGATCACATGGAACGGCCAGAAGATATAGGGCGTGCCAGAGATGTGCCGCGCCATGCCATCATGAAACCGGCGCAGCAGCGCGCCGATCCGGTCGGGGGCGGCCCGCACATCATCCGCCGTCCATGTCCGTGACGCAATGAACTGCACCACGCTGACACCGGGGGCCGCATACTCCACCGCCGGGCCAAAGCCTGTGGCATGGGCGGCGCGCGCGGTCGCCACTTCGCGCGCGCGGTCCACGTGGTGAAACGGAAAGTCCCGGCCAAAGCGCGCGACATGCTGGCCTGCCGCGTCGGTCACCCGCCAGCTCTCATTCGACAAGCCGCCCTCCAGCGGCACCGCGACGGGCGTGCCGGTCCAGCAGGGCAGCGACAGGATCTGTGGGGGTGCCGTCATGCCGAACCCTCCAGCCCCAGCCGGGCGCGGGCATTGCGGGCCGCAGCCGACAGCAGGCGGTCGGCGATGATGGCGATAAAGGCGATGGCCAGTCCTGCCACCAACCCATTGCCGGGATTGGCCTTGGTCAGCGCGATATAAACATCTTGCCCCAGATCGCGGGTGCCCACCAAAGCGGTGATCACCAGCATCGACAGCGCAAACATGATGGTCTGGTTCAGGCCCAGCAAAATCTCGGGCAGCGCCAGCCGCAGCCGGATGCGGGTCAGGATCTGCCACGGCGTACATCCCATCGCCCGCCCCGCCTCGATCAGCCGGGGGTCCACCGATTGCAGGCCCAGCACGGTGTAGCGGATGGCAGGCGCGATGGCATAGGCGACAACCGCTATCATCGCGGTGAAATCACCCACCCGGAACAGCATGACAATCGGCATCAGATACACGAAACTCGGCAGCGTCTGCGCGGTGTCGATCACCGCGCGCGTGACGCCCCACAGCCGGTCGCGCATCGCCACCGCAATGCCGATGGGCACACCGATAGCCATGGCGATCAGGGTGGAGATGCCGCACAGATAGACCGTGATCATCGCCTTTTCCCACTGTCCGGTCGCGGCAATCAGGAACGACAGGCCAGAGGTCAGCAGCGCCAGCCGCCACCCGCCCAGGCGCCAGCCCGCGACCCCCAGCAGCAGCACCACCGCCAGCCACGGCAGCCCCAGCATGAACCGCTTGACCGGCACCAGCAGCCAGACGAGGAAGAACGTCTTCACCGCCTCCAGCGTGTCGAAAAAGGTCACGTTGATCCACTGCACCGCCGCTGCCCAGAACGGGCTGGTCGAAAGCCGCGCCGCATCGGGATAGGTCTGCACCGCCGGGATCAGCAACCCGAAGACAAAGCCTGCTGCAATCATCGCCAGCGCACCTATCAGATAGGGATGCCGCCGGATCACCCCGCCTGGCACCGCCGGAACCGTGCCACGATGCGCCACCGCCTGACTGAAGCGGTCCAGCGCAATGGCCAGCGCCACAATCGCCAGCCCCGCCTCCAGCCCGGCCCCGAAATCGAGCCGGCGCAAGGCGTTCAGCACATCAAACCCCAGCCCCCCCGCGCCGATCATCGAGGCGATGATCACCATGTTCAAGGACAGCATGATCACCTGATTGACCCCCACCATCAGCGGCTCGCGGGCCGAGGGGATCAGCACCCGCCACAGCGTCTGGTGCGGGGTGCAGCCCACCATGCGGGCCAGATCATGCGCCTCCTCCGGCACCCGCGACAGCGCCAGCGTGGTGATCCGGGTCATCGGCGGCGTGGCATAGATCAGCGTGGCAATCACCGCCGCCGTGGGGCCAAAGCCGAACAGGATCAGGATCGGCACCAGATAGGCAAACACCGGCATGGTCTGCATCAGGTCCAGCACGGGGCGCAAGGCGCGTTCGAACCACGGATGCCGCCACGCCAGAATGCCGAACACCAGACCCCCGGCCACCCCCAAAGGCACCGCCACGAGGATCGAGGCGAGCGTGACCATGGCGCTGTGCCACTGGCCAAACACCGCGACAAAGCCAAAACACGCCGCCATCAGCAGCGCCAGCCGCAGGCCCCCGGCCCAATGCCCCAGCGCGGCCATCATGCCGATGACCGCAATCCAGGACACCGGCGGCACATGCTGCACCATCACCCCACCGGTCTGCTGCTGCACCCCGTTTGCCAGCAGCCCAAGCGCTAGTTGATACGGCTGATCGACCAGCGCCGCGATGGCGCGCGTCAGGTCGGAAAATCCGACAAGGCCAAGGCTTGCGTCCTTTACCAGCCAATTGATCGCCGCCCCGATCCATGCTGCTGCGGGGATCTGCCAGCCCTTCGGATAGTCAAAGGCCATCGGCAACAGCGCCTGCCCCCAGACCCACAGCGCCAGCGTCAGGGCCAGAGCCACAGCCCAGACCGTCCGGCCACTCAACGGGTAAGCGGGGGCGAGCGCCAATGCCGTCATGCCTCACCCCCCAGCAACAGGCGGATGACATCCTCGCGCCGTACCGTGCCGATGGCGCGCCCGTCTTCGGTCACGCCCACCTGCGCCGCGCCCGACAGAAACGACGGCCCGGCCTCAGCCACGGTGGCGCGGGCGGGCAGGCGCGGCAGGTCGCCCGGCACCGGGCCGGGGGTCATCAGTGAGGCCAGCCGCACCACCTTGGCCCGTGGCACGGCGCGGGTGAATTCGCGCACATAGTCGGTGACCGGATGCAGCACCAGATCTTCGGGCGTGCCGATCTGCACCACCGCGCCATCCTTCATGATGGCGATGCGGTCGGCCAGCCGGATGGCCTCGTCAAAGTCATGGGTGATAAAGACAATCGTCTTGTGCAGCCGTGACTGCAGCCGCATGAACTCGCCCTGCAACTCGCGCCGGATCAGCGGGTCCAGTGCCGAAAACGGCTCGTCCAGAAACCACAGCTCCGGCTCTGCCGCGAGCGACCGCGCAATGCCGACACGCTGCTGCTGGCCGCCCGACAGCTGCCGGGGATACGACGCCTCACGCCCGGTCAGCCCGACCAGCGTGATCATCTCCAGCGCCCGCGCCTCCCGCGCGGATTGCGCCATGCCCTGCACCTCCAGCGGAAAGGCCACGTTGTCGAGCACCGTCATATGCGGCAGCAGCGCGAAATGCTGAAACACCATCCCCATCTTGTGCCGCCTGATCCGGGTCATCTCGGCCTCGGTCGCGGTCAGCAGGTTCTGGCCGTTGAACAGGATCTCGCCCGCCGTCGGCTCGATCAACCGCGACAGGCAGCGCACCAGCGTCGACTTGCCAGACCCCGACAGCCCCATGATCACAAAGATCTCGCCCCGCCGTACCGACAGATCGACCGCGCGCACCGCAGGCACCAGCCCAAGCGCGGCCAGCTTGGCAGCGTCGTGCCCCGCCGCTGTCAGGTGTTCAGCGGCACGCGCGCCAAACACCTTCCAGACATTGCGACAGATCAGCGTGTCGGGACCCGTGGTCATGGCTGCACGGCTACTTGGCGACCCAGCCGCTCCACGTGGTCTCATTGGCGGCGATCCAGTCGGCGACCACGGCCTCGACCGTTTTGCCGTTCAGATCCACCTCGGTGATCATCGCGCCCATCTGGTCGTTGTCGATGCTGAAGGCGGAAATCGCCTTGTGCGCGCCGGGCCACTTGTCCTTGACGCCTGACCAGCCGACTTTCCAGATATCGCCGAACGGCTTGCCGCAATCATAGGCGGCATCCGGGTTGCCGCCCCAGGCGGGATCGGTGTAGCAGGCGGCGTCATAGGTCGGGAATTCGACCCATTCCCCCTCATACTTGGCTGGGGCCCAATGCGGGGCGTAGATCCACAACAGGACCGGAGCCTGCCGTTGATAGGCCGATTCCAGCTCGGCAAACAGTGCGGCATCGGTGCCGGCGTGGATCACCTCGAACGGCAGATCCAGCGCCTCGATCCGCTCTTCGTCAAACCCGCCCCATGTCACCGGCCCACCCAGATAGCGGCCCTTTGGCGCGGTCTCGGGCGTGGAAAACGCCTCGGCACAGGCGGGGTCTTTCAGCGCTTCCCAGTTCGGCAGACCGGGGCACTTTTCCTTCATGTAGATCGGATACCACCATTCTTCTTTCGCCTGCATCCCGGTCGGGCCCAGCACCTCGACGCCGCCGGTCGCCACGGCGGCATCCATCGCCTCGCGTCCGGTGGTTTCCCAGATCTCCATCGCCACATGCAGATCTCCGGTTTCCAGCCCGGCAAACTGGGCCAGATAATCGGCCTGCACATATTCGACATTATACCCGCCCTTGCGCAGCACCTCGCCCATCAGCTGGGTGGTGATCAGCTGGCCGGTCCAGTCGTGCAGGGTCAGTTTGATCGGGTCAGTTGAGTCCTGCGCCATGGCGGTGGTGGCGCAGAGCATGGCGGCAAGGCTGAGGGTCAGGCGCATCGGTCACTCCCTGTTGTGGAACGGGGCCGCGTGGGGTGCGGCCTGTGGGTCTGGTTCCGGGCGCTTGGGGCGCGAAAGCGGGCCTGCGCCTTCTGATCGTCACCCGATTACCGCGCGTCACCGGGGCAGCTGTCAACGAAAACTTGGGAAATTTGTGGTTTTGATGACCGTTTGTTTGTCTTTTGTTAAATAAACGGTCAAGCTTACCCCCAATCTTGCATGCCAACCACAGGACACCGCCCCATGCTGACCCCACGACACGGCGCGATTCTGAAGCTGCTGGAGGAGAGGGGCCCGCTGTCGGTGGCCGCCCTTGCCGACACGTTGGAGGTGTCGAGCGAAACCCTGCGCCGCGATGTGCGGGCGCTGGCCGATGCCGGGGCGGTGGTGCGGGTGCATGGTGCGGTCGGACTGGCGGGGCAGGTGGGCGAGGCGCCGTTTCACCGCCGGATGCGCGAAAATGCCGGGCCAAAGCAGGCCATCGCGCGGGCCATGGCCGCGCAGATCGCCGATGGCGACTCGCTGATGCTGGATACCGGCACCACCACCAGCTTCCTCGCGCGTGAGCTGTTGGGGCACCGACGGCTGACGGTGGTGACCAATTCATCCGACATCGCCCGCACGCTGGCCACGGTCAACGGCAACCGGGTGTTCATGGCCGGGGGCGAGTTGCGCGGCGATTCCGGGGCGTCGCTGGGGGCCTCGGCGCTGGCGTTCATCCGCGCCTTTGCGGTGGAACACGCCATCATCTCGGCGGGTGCGGTTGATGCCAGCGGCGTGATGGATTTCGACCTGCAAGAGGCGGAATTTGCCCGCGCCGTGCTGGCCTGCGGCGCGCGCCGGGTGGTGGTGACCGATGCCAGCAAATTCGGGCGGCGCGGCTTTATCCGCGTCTCCGGTTTTGATGTGGTGGATGAGATCGTCACCGACTCTGCCCCGCCACCGGATCTGGCAGCGGCCCTCGCCCTCGCCGGAACACGGGTGCTCTTAGCTGCGGCGGATCACAACGGCCAGTGACGGAATGGTGCCCGCCTCGCCGGGCATCGAGACGTAAGGCGCGGTGGTTTCCACCACGCTCACCCCCGCCATGCTGTTCAGGGCCGTTGCAAACCCACCCTCCCACAGCGTGGTTTTCACGGTCAGCACCAGCGGCCCGCCGCTGCGGGTGATGCGGATCAGCTCTGGCAGCGCCTCGGCCCCGACATGGCCCGTGGTGAACACGCCGGTCGAGATCACCGCCGCAAACGCCCCATCGGCAAAAGGCAGCGGCTGACCCAGCGCCAGTTGATGCAGCCGGGCATAGCTGCCCTTGGCGCGGGCGACGGCGAGCATGCCTGCCGACAGATCCAAGCCTTCGACCGGGGCAAAGCCCAGGATCCCCAGCCAATCGCCCAACAGCCCGGTGCCGCAGCCGGCATCCAGCACCGGCCCGGCGCCGCGCGGGGCATGGCGGGCCAGCAGCGCGCAGCCGATCGACGGGTGGCGATAGCCTGCCGCCGCCATCTCGGCATCATAGCTGGCCGCCCATGCGTCATAGGCAGCCGCCACCTGTTCCGGGGCTCGCGCCTCATAGACCTTGCCCAGATGGCCGTCGTGGTGACCCGTGCTCATGGTGGACTCTCCCGTATTCCGGCGGCTAGCTTGGTCCAGACCGCAGGGCAAGGCAACGGGAGAACAGGATGCAGGATGACATCGCAGGCTTGATCGCAGACATCCCGGTGCTGGCCGGGTGGACCGGGCCGGCGCAGCGCCTGGGCGGGTTGACCAACCGGGTCTATCGTCTGGGCGAGGCGATCCTGCGGGTGCCGGGGGAGGGCACGGCGGATTACATCGACCGCACCGCCGAGGCGGTGGCTGCCGAGGCGGCAGCGCAGGCCGGGGTCAGCCCTGCGGTGATGTACAATGATCCGGCCAGCGGCCTCATGGTCACCCGCTATGTCGCAGACACGGTCACCATGACGCCCGACGCCTTTCGCACCCGCCCCGGTGCCCCCGCCCGGGCCGCTCTGGCGTTGCGGCAGCTGCATCAGTCGGGACAGGTCTTTGCCACCCGGTTCGAGCTGTTCGCCATGATCGACGACTACCTGCGCCTGCTGTCGGGCAAGGATGTGGCCCTGCCAGACGGCTACCATGCGGTTGTGCGCGAGGCCGAGGCGGTGCGCACAGCCCTTGCCCGCGCGCCGGTGCCGCTGGTGCCCTGCCATTGCGATCCGTTGTGCGAGAACTTTCTGGATACCGGGTCGCGGATGTGGATCGTCGATTGGGAATATGCCGGCATGAACGATCCGATGTGGGATCTGGGCGATCTGTCGGTCGAAGCGGGTTTTGATGCGGCGCAGGATGAGGCGATGCTGACCGCCTATTTCAACGGCCCTGCGCCCGCGCAGGACGTGGCGCGGATGGTGATCTGCAAGGCGATGTGTGATCTGTTGTGGACCCTGTGGGGCCTGATCCAGCTGGCCAACGCCAACCCTGCCGATGATTTTCAGGCCTATGCCGAGGACCGGTTTGCCCGCTGCCGGGCCTTGATGGCCACGCCCGGTTTTGCCCGGCATCTGGCCGTGCTGCAGGCGACTTGAGGTCATAGTCTTTAAAAGCCTACTTAAATAATAAACTTTACGGGAAGTATTTTACTCAGGTATATCCTTGCCATCAGCCCGCCGCATTGACGGGGCCATCCCTGATCAAAGGATTTCCAGATGAGAAAATTGCTTGCGGCCACAGCGCTGGGCACCGCGCTTGCCACTTCATTCACGGCAACTTCTGCTCTTGCTGCCGATCCGTCCGCCGTTGTGACGCATTATGCCGATCTGGCCGCCGCCAAATATGCCGACAGTCTGACAGCCGCCCAAAGCCTGCGCGTTGCCGTCGATGCGCTGGTCGCAGCACCCTCGCCCGAGACGCTGGCCGCCGCGCGAGCCGCCTGGATCGACGCCCGCGTGCCCTATCAGCAGACCGAAGTGTTCCGCTTTGGCAATGCCATCGTCGATGACTGGGAAGGCAAGGTGAACGCCTGGCCGCTGGATGAGGGCCTGATCGACTATGTCGATGCCGGGTCAGCGCAGAATGAGGAAAACAGCCTCGCCGTGCTCAACATCATCGCGACGCCGAAATTCACCCTGTCGGGCACCGAGATCGACGCGACCGCGATCACGCCAGCGCTGATTTCAGAAACCCTGCACGAAGCAGACGGGATCGAGGCCAATGTCGCCTCGGGCTATCACGCGATCGAATTCCTGCTCTGGGGGCAGGATCTGAACGGCACCGCCCCCGGCGCGGGCGACCGGCCCTATACCGATTTCGTGCAGGGCGATGCCTGCACCGGCGGCAATTGTGACCGCCGCGTGGCGTACCTCAAGGCCGCGACCGATCTGCTGATCTCGGATCTTGAATTCATGGCCGCCGCCTGGGGTCAGGGCGGCGAGGGGCGGGCAACCGTGACCGCCGATCCGCAGGCCGGTCTTCTGGCGATGCTGACCGGCATGGGCAGCCTGTCCTATGGCGAGCAGGCGGGCGAGCGGATGAAGCTGGGCCTGATGCTGAACGACCCCGAAGAAGAGCATGACTGCTTTTCCGACAACACCCACAACAGCCACTATTACGATGGTCTGGGCATCCGCAACGTCTACCTTGGCAGCTACACCCGGCTCGACGGCACCGAACTGACCGGCCCGTCGCTGTCCGATCTTGTGGCGGAAAAGGATGCGGCGGTGGACACCCAGCTCAAGGCCGAACTTGATGCTTCGGTCGCGGCGCTGATGGCACTCAAGCAAGCCGCCGAAGGTGGGTTTGCCTATGATCAGATGCTCGAAGCCGGCAACAAAGACGGCGAGGCGCTGATCATGGGCGCGGTCGATGCGTTGGTGACGCAAACCGTCTCGATTGAGCGGGCGGTCACGACACTGGGTCTGACCGAGATTGATTTCGAGGGTTCCGACAGTCTCGACAATCCGTCCGCCGTCTTTCAGTGAGACAGGGTGTCGCAGATCAAATAACTGATTGAATCGGTCAGGTTTAGAGCAGTAGATGGGGGCCAGAGGTATTGACCATGCTGCGCCCCCTTTTTCTGTTGCCGTTCCTGGCATTTCCCGGCTTTGCCCAGACATTGGATGACCGCCATCTGCCGGTCATCCCCAGAACCGCCGAAGACGCCGCAAAGGTCGCCTCCATCCTGCGCCCGGTTCAGGATTTCTCGCAGCCAGAGCCGTTCGAGGCCAAGCCTGCGGGCGCCGCAACCGTGCGTGCGAGCGACTCGTCTGACGCGTTCAGCCAGTTTTCCGGCAACATGCCCTTTGCGCATGAGATGGATTTCAAGCTGGGCAACGCGCTGTTTCGCAAGACCTGGGTGGCCTCGCCCGCCTCGACCCTGGCATCAGACGGGCTGGGCCCGCTCTACAACGCCCGCGCCTGTCAGGACTGCCACCTGAAAGACGGGCGCGGCCATACCCCCGCCGACGCGCAGGATGCGCGCGTGTCGATGTTCCTGCGCCTGTCGGTGCCCGGAGGCATCACGCCCGACGCGATCAGCGACTGGCTCGCCACCAGCCCCGACCCGGTCTATGGCGGCCAGTTGCAGGATTTTGCCACCCCCGGCCGCGCCGCCGAAGGGAGGATGGATATTTCCTATGCAGAGATCCCGGTCACGCTGGCCGATGGCACTGTGGTCAAGCTGCGCGATCCGGCCTATGCCATTTCCAACCCCGGCTACGGGCCGCTGCACCCCGATCTGATGATCTCGCCGCGCGTGGCACCGCAAATGATCGGCCTTGGCCTGCTGGAGGCGATTCCCGCCGCCGACATCCTGTCCCGGGCCGACCCTCAGGATGCGAATGGCGATGGTATCTCGGGCCGCGCGCAGATTGTGATGTCGATTGAGCATGGCGTGCCGATGCTGGGGCGGTTTGGCCTCAAGGCGGGCAAACCGACGGTCAGGGAACAATCTGCCGGGGCTTTTGCGGGCGATATGGGGCTGTCCAACCCGCTGCATCCGCAACCATTTGGCGATTGCACCCCCGGGCAACCGGCCTGCGTGACGGCGGTACATGGTCAGGAAGACGGCATCCGCGACGGGCTGGAGGTTGATGCGCAAAGCCTCGATCTGGTGACTTTCTACGCGCAGAACCTCGGCGTGCCAGAGCGGCGCGCGGTCAGTGATCCGCAGGTGCTGCGCGGCAAAGAGATGTTTTACAGCCTGCAATGTGCGGCCTGCCACACCCCCAAACACGTCACCCACCGGCTAAAAGACCAACCCGAACAAAGCTTTCAGCTGATCTGGCCCTATACCGATCTGTTGCTGCACGACATGGGCGAAGGGCTCGCTGACAACCGCCCCGAAGGCCGCGCCAGCGGGCAGGAATGGAAAACCCCGCCGCTCTGGGGCATCGGACTGACGCAAGGTGTCAGCGGTCATACCGAATTTCTGCACGACGGCCGCGCCCGCAGCCTGCTGGAGGCGATCCTCTGGCACGGCGGCGAGGCGCAGACCGCCCGCGACGGCGTGATCGCGCTGCCAACCACCGACCGCGATGCGCTCATCGCCTTTCTGGAAAGCCTGTGATGCTCAAACGTCTGACCCTGATGCTCGCGCTGCTCACCTCTCCGGTGCATGCCGATGTGGCCGATGTCGTGGCAGACCATATCCTGCCCGGCTACGCGGCTTTTGCCCAAGCGACGGCGGATCTTGACCTGCAGGCAGCGGCGTCCTGCGATCCGGACACCTTGCGCCCGGCGTTTCAGACCGCCTTTGACGCGTGGATGGCGGTGCAACACCTGCACCTTGGCCCGGTCGAAGAGGCGGGTCGGGGTCTGGCCATTGTGTTCTGGCCCGACCCCAAGGGGCTGGGCCGCAAGGCGCAGCTTGCGCTGGTGCAGGGCGATCCGGCAAAGCTGACCCCAGAGGCGTTTGCCGATCAGTCGGTCGCCGCGCGTGGCCTGACCGGGCTGGAGCGGTTGCTCTACCCGACGGGTCCATGGCCCGCCGACACCTGCCCCCTGATCCGCGCCACCGCTGCCGATCTGGCCCGGCTGGCCGCCGAGGTGCAGGGTGGCTGGACCAGCGGTTTCGCCGATCAGCTGCTGACCGCCGGCGCGCCGGGCAACACCCGCTATCTCTCCGAAGCCGAGGCCCGGCAGGCGCTGTTCACCGTGCTGGTCACCGGCTTGGCGCAGTTGCACGATCAGCGGCTGGGGCGTCCGATGGGCACGTTTGACCGCCCGACCCCGGAACGGGCCGAGGCGGTCGCCTCGGGCCGCAGCCTGCGCAATGTGCGCCTGTCCCTGCAGGCCCTCCGCGCGCTGACCGAAAGCCTGACAGAGGCCGCGCCGCTGACACAGGCGGCGCTGGACCATGCTGTGACGTTGACGGAAACCCTCAACGACCCGGTGTTCGCGGGCACCGCCACGCCCTCTGGCCGGCTGAAGGTCGAGGTGCTGCAACAGGCAGTGGAGCAGGCCCGGCTGGCCGTGCTGGCCGAAATCGGTCCGGCGCTGGGCGTCGGCCTTGGCTTCAACGCATTGGATGGGGACTGATGGCCACCCGGCGCGCCTTTCTGTCCGGCCTTGCGGCATTGGCGCTGCCAAAACCGGGCTGGGCCGCCGTGGGCAGCCCGCATTGCCTAGCCGCAGGCAAGACCGCAGAGCGCTATGTGCTGCACGGTCTGTCGGCGGACGGGCAAAGCCTGTTTGCCGTTGATCTGCCCGGGCGCGGCCACGCCGCCGCAGCCCATCCGCACCGCCCGTTGGCCGTGGCCTTTGCCCGCCGCCCCGGCACCTTTGCCATTGTGCTCGATTGCCTGACCGGCGCAGAACAACATCATCTGACCCCACCCGCTGGCCGCCAGTTCAACGGCCATGGCGTGTTTTCCGCTGACGGCAGCCTGCTTTACACATCGGAAGTGATCGCCGAAACCTCTCAAGGCCGCATCGGGATTTGGGAGACGGCAGGCTTTCAGCGCATCGGCGAATGGTCCTCTGGAGGCATCGGGCCGCATGACCTGAAGCGGCAGTCCGATGGCGGGCTGATCGTCGCCAATGGCGGCATTGCCACCGACCCCGCGGATCGCAGCAAGCTGAACATCGCCACGATGCGCCCCAACCTGACCCGCCTGTCACCCGAAGGTGACATTACGGCACAGGCGGAACTGCCGCCCGCGCTGTGGCAGAACTCCATCCGCCACCTGGCGCTTGCGCCGGATGGCACCGTCGCCTTTGCCATGCAATGGGAGGGCGATCCGGCAGAGCCGGTGCCGCTGCTGGGGCTGTGGCAGGTGGGTGCCCCGCCGCAGCTGTGCCCGCCGCCAGAGGCGGAGGCGTTTCGCATGCAGGGCTATGCCGGATCGGTTGCCATCAGCGCCTCGGGCCGGATCGCGCTGACCTCGCCCCGTGGCGGCGTTGTGACGATTCATGCTCAGGACGGCACCCATCTGGCCACCCATGCCCGCGCCGATGTCTGTGGCGTCACGGCGCTGGGTGCGGGCTTTCTGCTCAGCGATGGCTCTGGCGCGCTGTGGTCTTTGGACGATCGGCAGCTTAGCCCGCTGACGCGGGGCGATACCGCGTGGGACAATCATATCGTCCCACTGACCTGACCGACTGCCTGATCTGTCAGCGCTTTTGAACAATACTGCGCCCTGACAAAGGTTTTGCTTGCCCGATGGCAAAAGCCTCGCCCAATATGATCAAAATATGAGGGAGCGAGTCACTTGACCCAAAAGGTGGCCATCACCGCGCAGAATGTCGTCAAAGCCTTTGGCCAGGGTGCCGCCGCCGTCCGGGCGCTGGATGATGTATCGGTCGACATTGCAACGGGAGAGTTCTTTACTCTGCTTGGCCCCTCTGGCTGTGGCAAGACCACGCTCTTGCGGCTGATCGCCGGGTTCGAGATGCCGACCGCAGGCAAGATCCTGATCGACGGCGCCGATGTGACCGACAAGCCGCCCAACCGCCGCCCGGTGAACACGGTGTTCCAGTCCTATGCGCTGTTCCCGCATCTGACCGTGGCCGAAAACATCGGCTTTGGCCTGAAAATGCAGGGCAGACCCAAGGCCGAGGTCGCGGCAACGACGACCGAGATGCTGGCCTTGGTCAAGCTCGACGCGATGGCCGACCGCAAGACCAGCCAGCTTTCCGGCGGGCAGCAACAGCGCGTGGCGCTCGCCCGTGCGCTGGCCCCCCGGCCAAAGGTGCTGCTGCTGGACGAGCCGCTGTCGGCGCTGGACCTCAAGCTGCGCAAGGAAATGCAGGTGGAGCTGAAACGGTTGCAGACCGAGACCGGCATCACCTTTATCTTTGTCACCCATGATCAGGAAGAGGCTCTGACCATGTCAGACCGCATCGCGGTGATGAGCGCAGGGCGCATCCAGCAGATCGGCGCGCCGCGCGACATCTACACCCGCCCGGTCAACCGTTTTGTCGCCAGCTTTATCGGCGAGACCAACTTTCTGCCCGTCACCGCCACGCCACAAGGCGCGCGGCTGAGCACGGGCGATGTGATCGCAGCCGAGGGTGAGGGCAGCGTGCTGATCGTGCGGCCCGAACAGTTGCGGCTTGGTCCGCCCGGATTGGGCGCGGGGTTGGCGGCAAAGGTGACCAATGTGGTCTATTTCGGCACCGATATTCACGTAAACCTGTCGCTGGCCGATGACACACTCCTCACCGCGCGGGTGCCCAGCCCGGTCGATGGCGGCGCGGATTTTGCCACCGGGCAGGCCGTTGCCGTGACCTTCCAGCCGGGCGCTGCCCGCCTGATCCGGGAATAGCGCCATGAGCCCCGCCGAACAAAGCCAGCGAAAGCGATCAACCCGCAACGGCTGGCTCTTGTCGGCCCCTGCGCTGACCCTGCTGTTCCTCGCCGCCTCTGGCCCGCTCTTGATCGTGCTGGTCTATTCGTTCCTGACCCCCGGTCAATACGGCAATGTCATCTGGGATTTCAGCTTTGATGGCTGGATCGGCATCCTCTACACCCGCGACATCTTTGACGGCACGATGAACCTTGCCGACGCGCATCTCACGATCTTCTGGCGCTCGGTCAAACTGTCGCTGATGACGACCGCGCTGACCTTTGCGCTGGGCTTTCCCACCGCATGGTTCATCGCCACCCGCCCACCGGCGCAGCGCGCGATGTGGCTGTTCCTGATCACCATTCCGTTCTGGACCAACCTGTTGATCCGCACCTTTGCGATTAACGAGGTGATCCGCAACGAAGGCCTGATGAACACCGTTCTGACCGGCATCGGCCTGATTTCCGAACCGATCCGGCTGATCAACACCGATACCGCCGTGTTCATCGGCATGGCCTATGTCTATCTGCCGCTGATGGTGCTGCCGCTGTTTGCCGCCATTGACCGTTTCGACATGAAACTGCTGGAGGCGGGCTATGATCTGTACGCCAGCCGCCTGCAGGTCTTGCGCCATGTGATCATGCCGATTGTGAAACCCGGCATCGTGGCGGGGTCGATCCTCGTGTTCGTGCCCTCGCTCGGGGCCTATGTCACGCCACGCGTGCTGGGCGGCGGCAAGAACATGATGATCGGCAATTTCATCGAGCTGCAATTCGGGCAGGGCCGCAACTGGCCGCTCGGTGCGGCGCTGTCGATGGCGCTCTTGCTCATCGTGATGGCGGCGCTGCTGGTCTATGTCCGCGCCAGCACAAAGGGGAGCAATCCACATGGCTGACCGCTCGTTCGAGGTGTCGCGTCTGCCCGGCTTTGCCACCGTCGCCATCGCCGTATTCGTGCTGCTCTATCTGCCGATCCTGACGCTCGTGATCTTTTCCTTCAACTCCGGCCCCTCCATCGCCGTGTGGCAGGGCTGGTCGCTGCATTGGTATACCGATGCCTGGAACAACGAGGCGGTGAAGGGTGCGACCATCCGGTCGCTGATCATCGCCACCTGTGCCAGTGCGATTGCCACCAGCGTGGCCACCATGGCAGCCCTGGGCACCACCCGGCGCGCGGCCTTTGGCGGGCAGACCTTTATCTATGTGGTGATCAACCAGCCGCTGATGGTGCCCGAAATCGTGACGGCGGTGGCGCTGCTGATCCTGTTCGGCGTGGTCAAGCAGGCCACCGGCTATCAGGGGTTGGGCTACCTGATCCTCGCCCATGCCGCATTCTGCACGCCCTTTGCCTATCTGCCGATCCGCGCCCGGCTGGAGGGGATGGACCTTTCCCTCGAAACCGCCGCCTGCGATCTCTACGCCAACCCGTGGCAGACCTTCCGCCATGTCACGCTGCCGCTGCTGGCCCCCGGCATTGCCGCCGGGGCGATGCTGGCCTTTGTCATCTCACTGGATGACGTGGTGATCACCGAATTCGTGAAGTCGGGCGGGCAGGATACCCTGCCCACCTATATGCTGGGCCAGATGCGACGCGCCATCACGCCCGAGGTCAACGCCATCTCGACCGCCCTACTGGGGCTGACGGTGGTGTTGCTGACCTTGTTCTTCATCCTGACGCGCAAAAAAAACTGACCAACCGGGAGACGACACATGAAAACCACGCTGAGCGCTTTGGCCATTCTGGCCGCAACCACCTCACTGGCGCAGGCCGAAGGGGTGCTGAACCTGTACAACTGGGGCAATTACACCGGCCCCGATCTGCTGGCGAAATTCGAGGCTGAAACCGGCATCAAGGTCACCGTCACCGATTACGACAGCAATGACACGGCACTGGCCAAGATCGAGGCCGGCGGCCATGGCTTTGATCTGGTGGTGCCCTCCACAAACTACGTGCCGATCTTTGTCGAAAAGGGGCTGGCGGTTGAACTGGACCTGACCAAGCTGCCCAACCACGGCAACATTGCCCCCGAATGGGTGGATGTACACTGGGATCCGAAACGCACCCATTCCATTCCGTGGCAGTGGGGGTCGATCGGGATTTCGGTCAACACCTCGGTCTATGGCGGCGATATCAATACCTCGGCGGTGTTTCTGGATGTCCCCGATGAGTTGAAGGGCAAGATCAACGTCGTCCCCGAGATGACCGATGTGGTCAATCTGGCCGTGATGTATGTCGGCGGCGAACCCTGTACCGAAGACACCGAGGTGCTGAAAAAGGCCCGCGATGTGCTGATTGCGGCCAAGCCGCACTGGATCAGCATGGATTACGGCGCCACCGAAAAACTGGCTAACAACGATTGGGCGGCATCGGTGAACTGGAACGGGTCCAGCATGCGGGCGCGTCTGTCCAATCCTGCGGTTGCACATGGCTACCCGAAAGAAGGCTATCCGATCTTTATGGATTCGGTGATGCTGCTGGCCGATGCCCGCAACGTCGACGAAGCCTATACCTTCATGAACTTCGTCATGGAGCCGGAGAATGCCGCGATGATCTCGGCCTTTGCCCGCTATAACAACGGCATCACCGGCTCTGAGGCGTTCATGCCCGAAGATATGAAAGCCGCCCCCGAAGTGGTGACGCCCGAAGAGCACAAGGCGGCGGGCAAATTCCTGCCCACCTGCTCGCCCACCGCACAGCAGTATATGGCGGCGATCTGGACCGAACTGCTGAAGTAAGCGCCCTTCGCCAAACCGTGGGGGGGCTGTCTGCCCCCCCACACCCCCCCGAGAGTATTTTTCCAAGGTGAATGCAGGATGGAGCTTTGGAACCAGTCGGCCAGCGATTTGTCACGGCTGATTGCGGGCCGGCAGGTGGCCCCGTCCGAGGTGATGGCGGCCTGTCTGAAGCGAATTGCTACGGTGAACCCGCAGGTCAACGCCGTGGTGTCGCTGCGCGATGACGATGTGCTGATGGCCGAGGCGCGGGCGGCAGATGATGCGCCGCCGCAGGGCTGGCTGCACGGCCTGCCGCTGGCGGTCAAGGATCTGTGCGCGACCAAGGGCCTGCGAACGACATGGGGCAGCCCGCTGTTTGCGGGCCATGTGCCGCAGGCCGATGACCTGCTGGCGGCGCGGATGCGGGCGGCCGGGGCGATCTTTATCGGCAAGACCAATACGCCGGAATGGGGCCATGGCAGCCATTCGTTCAACCCGGTGTTCGGTGCCACCCGCAACCCCTATGACCTGACGCGCACGGCGGGCGGCTCGTCGGGCGGCGCGGCGGCAGCCCTCGCCACCCGCATGGTGCCGGTGGCCGATGGCAGCGACATGATGGGGTCGTTGCGCAATCCGGCCGGGTTCTGCAACGTTTATGGCTTCCGTCCCAGCTGGGGGCTGGTGCCCGGTGATGCCGAGGGCGACACTTTCCTCGCCACGCTGGCGACCGAAGGCCCGATGGGCCGCACGGTCGAAGATGTGGCGCGGCTGTTGCAGGTGCAGGCCGGGCCGAACCCCGAGGTGCCGTTTGCCGTGCCGGTGCAGGACTACGCCGCCGCGCTGGACCGCGCGACCCTGAAAGGCAAGCGCATCGCATGGCTGGCCGATTGGGGCGGAGCCTATGCGATGGAGCCGGGGATCCTGCTGCTGTGTGAAGCCGCCCTCAAGGTCTTCACCGACCAAGGTGCCGAGGTCGAGGCGATTGCCCCGCCGTTCCCCGCCGAAAAGCTGTGGCACGCCTGGACCACCCTGCGCGCCATGCTGAACGCGGGCCGGATGAAGCCACTGTACGACGACCCCGCCAAACGTGCCCAGCTCAAACCGGAAACCCTGTGGGAGATCGAGCAGGGCCAGAACCTCACCGCCCAGGCGGTGTATGACGCCTCCACGATCCGCAGCCGCTATTACGCCCATATGGCGCGGCTGTTCACCCGCTTTGATGCGATCATCCTGCCCACAGCACAGGTCTGGCCCTTCCCGGTCGGCTGGCGCTGGCCGCAAGAGATCAACGGCCATGCGATGGATACCTATCACCGCTGGATGGAGGTGGTGATCCCGGTCAGCCTGATCGGCCTGCCCGCGCTGTCGGTGCCGGTGGGTTTTGGCACAAACGGCATGCCGATGGGAATGCAGATTGCCGGGGCCACCGGCACCGATGCCGCCATTCTGGCCATGGGACACGCCTATCACCTTGCCACCGACTGGCCGGGCCGTCGCCCGCCCCTGAATGAGGACTGAGATGACCGCCGACCTGATCCTGACCAACGCCCGCGTCCTGACTATGGACGCATCCAACCCCCGCGCCGAAGCCGTGGCCATCGCCGCAGGCCGCATCCTCGCCACAGGCTCTGCCGCGCAGGTCGGGGCGCTGGCGGGGCCAGAGACGCAGGTGATCGACGCGAACCGCCGCACCGTGCTGCCCGGCTTTGTCGAAAGCCATCTGCATCTGGTGCTTGGCGGGGCGGAACTCGGCCATCTGCATGTCTCGGGCCTGCATGGGATCGACGCCCTGCGCGACGCCTTTCGCCGCTTTGGTGCGGCGCACCCCGACCGCCCGCTCCTGATGGCGCAGGGTGCGGATTACGCCATGCTGGACCATCCCGTCACCCGGCAGGATCTGGATGCCATCCTGCCCGACCGCCCCATCGCCATGACAGCGCATGATCACCACACCGTCTGGGCCAACACGGCGGCGTTGCAGGCGGCGGGCATCCTGCACGGGATGCAGACCCCGCACGGGCATCAGGTGGTCATGGCCCCGAATGGCACCGCCACCGGCGAGTTGCGCGAGTTTGAGGCCTTCGCCCCGGTGATCGCGCTGGGCGGCGAGGCGCGGCTGAACCTTGGCATTGCCACCGGAGAGGAGCCCTCCCCTTGGCCCGACGCGGCGGAGCGTGCCATCGACAAGGCCAAGATCGAGGCTGGCCTGAAGCATTGCGCCGCCCATGGCATCACCAGCATGGTGAACATGGATGGCAACCGCTACACGCTGGAGCTCTTGCGCGAGATGCAGGCAGAGGGCCGCCTGACCGCACGCGTCAAGGTGCCGTTCCACTTCAAACCGCATATGGACCTGTCCGCGCTGGACCGGGCCGAGGAAATGACCCGCGATTTCAACGACGACTGGCTGCAATCCGGTTTCGTCAAGATGTTCATGGATGGCGTGGTCGACAGCCGCACCGCCTCTATGGTCAACGATTACCCCGATCAGCCCGGCCACCGCTCTGACCCCTTGTTCGCGCCCGACCGCTTCAACGAAATCGCAACCGAGATCGACCGCAGGGGCCTTCAGATCGCGGTGCATGCCATCGGCGATGGCGCGGTGCGCACCACGATTGATGGCTACGAGGCGGCGCAAAAGGCCAATGGCCGCCGCGACAGCCGCCACCGGATCGAGCATATCGAGCTGATCGACCCGTCAGACATCCCCCGCCTTGGCGCGCTGGGCATCACCGCCAGCCTGCAACCGCCGCACCCGCCGGGCGCAATGGATTTCCCGCTGATGCCGACGCTGGACCGGATCGGCCGGGCCCGCTGGAAAGACGCCTATCTGTGGAAAACCCTCGCCGATCAGGGCGCTGCACTGGCCTTTGCCAGCGACTGGCCGGTGACTGATGTTTCCGTCATGCGCGGGATGCAGGCCGCGCTGACGCGGCAGCCCTATGACGGCTGCGCCGATGAACGCGTCGGGCTGATGGCAACCTTGCAGGCCTACACCGCAGGTGGCGCTTGGGCCGCGCATTGCGACCACCTGACAGGAAAGCTGATCCCCGGCATGGCGGCAGATGTGGTGATGATCGACGGCGATGTGGAAACCTTGGCCCCCGACGCCCTCGGCGCCACCGCCATCGCCCTCACGATCTGCGGCGGGCGCATCACGCATCAGGCGCTGTGACCCGGCTCTGCCCGGTCTTTCAGCAAGGGCAGCATCAGCGCAAACAGCTCTGCCTGTGACGAGATCCGGCAGCGGGCATAAAGCTGTTTGCGGAACACCTTGACCGTCTGCGCCGACAGGCCCAGCCGCAGCCCGATCGACACGGTCGAATGGCCGCGCAAGATCAGCAGCGCCACCTCGGCCTGACGCGGCGACAGGTGAATGCCATGCCCCGTCCGCGCGGCATCGGCCAGCAGGGCAGGGGTATCTTCGGCGGGGCCGGTAGAGCGCGCGATATTGGCCCAATGCGCCTCGACCAGCGCCAGCACAATCGGCGCAATCCGGCTGCACGTCTCGACCTCGCGCATCGCAAACACCCGCCCCGACGACGCATCGCGCCCGACACAGATGTTCAGCGTGACCCAGGGCGAGGGATAGGCGACAAAGGTGATCTCGTCGATCAGCGTGGTCTGGTCGTAATATTCAATGAAATAGCGGCTGCGCTGAAACGCATCCGGCGCAATATCGGCAATCCGGTACGCGCCCCCCGGCGCACGCCGCAGGTGCAGGTCGTAAAACGGGTCCAGCCGGTAGGCCCCGGCCAGATAGGTGCCCTCCAGCGCAGCAAACACCTGCGGATGGTCGGTCTGCCGGTACAGCACCAGCGGCGGCCCCGCGCTGCGATAGGCCAGAATGATCAGGTTATCCGGCGCACAGACCGCACGAAAGAACGAGGCCAGCGCCTGCTCAAACCCCGGCAGCCCGCGCAGGCGGATGGCCTCGGCCAGTTGCGCTTCGGCCAGATTGGGCAGCGCCTGCATCGCGGTGTCATACCTCGTTAGGGGTATATACCCCGGAAAATCCCGTGATTAGCGTTTGATGGCATATTCCGGGGGTATGGACCAGCTGCATGCAGACCGCCATCGACATCCGCACCGTGACCAAGACCTATGGCACCTTCACCGCGCTCAAGGCTGTGTCGCTGTCGATCATGGACAATGAGTTCTTCACCCTGCTCGGCCCTTCCGGCTGTGGCAAGACCACGCTTCTGCGCATGATCGCGGGTTTTGAGGATGTGACCAAAGGCGACATCCTGCTGTTTGGCCAGAACATCGCCGCGCTCGACCCCAACCTGCGCCCGGTCAACACGGTGTTCCAGCAATACGCCCTGTTCCCGCATATGTCGGTGATCGACAACGTGGCCTTCGGGCTGAAGATGAAGGGCTTTGACCTGCCCACACGGCGCAAGCGCGCGGGCGAGATGCTGGAAATGGTGCACCTCTCCAGCTTTGCCGACCGTCTGCCCGCCCAGCTGTCGGGCGGCCAGCAGCAGCGCGTGGCGCTTGCCCGCGCCTTGGCCCCGCAGCCAAAGGTGCTGCTGCTGGATGAGCCTCTGTCAGCACTCGACCTCAAGCTGCGGCAGGCGATGCGGATGGAGCTGAAACAACTGCAACAGGACACCGGCATCACCTTTATCTTCGTGACCCACGACCAGGAAGAGGCGCTGACCATGTCCAACCGCATCGCGGTGATGAGCGCGGGCCATGTCCAGCAGATCGGCACCCCGCGCGACATCTACGAATCCCCGGTCAACCGTTTCGTCGCCGATTTCATCGGCGAGACCAACCTGCTGGAGGTGGATGTCGCCCGCATCACCGGCGATCAGGCACAGGTGATCCTGCCCGGCGGTCATACGATCACCTGCTCCACCGCGACCCACGATCCCGGCCGCCACCAGCTGTCAATCCGGCCCGAACGGCTGACGCTGGGCCCGGTGGGCACGGGGCTGGAGGCGGTGGTGGATCAGGTGATCTATCTGGGCACCGATCTGCAAATCCACGTCCGGCTTGATGGCGGCACGCCGCTGCAGATCCGCATCCAGAACGCCGCCCGGACCGAAGTTCCCGCACCCGGCACCCGCATCGGCCTGCAGCTGGAGGAGGGCGCGGCGCGCCTTCTGGCCGACTGATGGCCGGCGCAGCCCCAACCACGGCCCCCGACACCGGCACCAGTGCCGAGACAACCTATCGCAGCGCCCGCGTGCCGCTGTTGCTGCCGACATGGCTGGTGATCGGGTTTTTCCTGATCCTGCCCGTGGCCCTGATGGCGGTGTATTCCTTCCTGACCAAGGAAATGCGCGGCGGCGTGATCTGGGAGTTTTCCCTTGCTGCCTATGACCAGTTCTTCATCAACCGCGGCCTGTTCGGCGACGAGCCTCCCTCCCTCGAATGGACCTATATCAGCGTCTTTGGCCGCTCCATCGTGCAGGCCGCCACCGCCACCACCCTGTGCCTGTTGATCGGCTTTCCCACCGCATGGTTCATCGCCACCCGCGCGCCCGCCACCCGTGGCGTCTGGCTGTTCCTGATCACCGTGCCCTATTGGGTCAACCTGCTGATCCGCACCGTCAGTCTGCGCTTTCTGATCCGCGAAAACGGCCCCCTGAACGATGCGCTGCTGGCCACCGGCCTGATCACCGAACCCCTCGCCCTGATCAACACCAACTTCGCCGTGCAGCTTGGCCTGTTCTACAGCTACCTGCCCTTCATGGTCCTGCCGGTCTATGCGGCGGTCGAGCGCTATAATTTCACCCTGTCTGAGGCCGCCGCCGATCTCTATGCCAGCCGATGGGTCACCTTGCGCCACATCGTGCTGCCAATCGTCAAACCCGGCATCATCGCCGGCTGCCTGCTGGTCTTCATCCCGTCGCTGGGCGCGTTTCTGGCGCCCAACCTGTTGGGCGGGGCCAAGAATTTCATGATCGGATCGCTGATCGAGGAACAGTTCAAACGCTCGCTCGGCAACTGGCCATTTGGCGCGGCGGTGTCGATGATCCTGATGAGCCTCGTGCTGATCCTGCTCCTGCTTTACGCGCGCAGCACGGCCCGGGCGGAGGCACGCTGATGGCCCTGCGCTCGGTCCGCCACTACCCCGGATTTTTCAGCATCGCCATGCTGTGCCTGATCATCCTCTATGCGCCGCTGGTCGTGGTCACGGTCTATTCGTTCAACGACTCAGCCTCGATCACCAACTGGGGCGGCTTGTCGCTGCGCTGGTACCTTGATGTGTTCACCGGGCCAGAGGCCCCGCGCTTCCGCGCCGCCGCGTGGAACTCGCTGACCATCGCCGTGCTGGCGGCAACGATTGCCACCGCCATCGCCACCGCCGCCGCACTGGCGATGCTGCGCGCGGGCAAGTTCAAGGGCCGGTCGCTGACATTCGCCCTGATCAACATGCCGCTGATGGTGCCCGAAATCGTGATCGCCGTCGCCACGCTGATCTTTTTCACCATGATCGGCTTCACCACCGGCTATCTGACCATCCTGATCGCGCATATCACCTTCTGCATCCCGTTCGCCTACCTGCCCATTGCCGCCCGGCTGCAAGGCATCGACGGCAGTTATGAGGCCGCCGCCCGCGACCTCTACGCCACCCGGGCGCAGTCGTTCTGGCTGGTGTTGCTGCCGCTGATGGCCCCCGGGGTAATCTCGGGGTACCTCCTGGCCTTCATCATCAGCCTCGACGATTTCATCATCACCAACTTCGTCAAAGGGGCCGGAATGGAAACCCTGCCGACCGCGATCTTCGGCTCGGTCAAACAGGGGATCAAACCCAATATCATGGCGATTTCCACGCTGATGCTGGGCGTCTCCATCCTCTTCGTCACCCTGTCCTACCTGATCAACCGCAAGGGCCGCCAGAGTCCGTAAATCAGGCCCGTAAACCAAGCCCGTCCAACAAGGAGCCCGCCATGAACCGCCTGATTTCCACCACCTCTGCCCTGTGCCTGATCGCCGGGGCCGCCCATGCCGAAGGCACGCTGTCGGTCTATCACTGGTTTGAATACATCCCGCAGGAGCTGGTCGACAAGTTCACGGCGGAAACCGGCATCACCGTGACCATCGACACCTATGACAGCAACGAATCCATGCTCGCCAGCCTCAAGGCCGGCAAGCTGGGCCAGTATGATGTGGCGGTGCCCGGCGACTTCATGGTCAAGATCATGGCCGACAGCGGCATGCTCGACACCTTCACGGCCGAAGAGATGACAAACCTGCCCAACATCGCGCCGCAATGGCTGGATGTGCCGTTTGATCCGGGCCGCACATCCTCGATCCCCTATCAATGGGGCTCCACCTCCTTTGCGGTGAACCGCGATGTCTACGCAGGCGACATCTCCAGCCTCGGCATCCTCTTTGACCCGCCCGAGGAATTGCGCGGCAAGATCAACGTGCTCGACAGCCAGGCCGAAGTGCTGGTCCTCGGCTCGCTCTATCTCGGTATCCCGCAATGCTCCACCGACCGCACCCAGCTCAAGGCGCTGTCCGATATGCTGGTGGGCGCCAAGCAGCACTGGGCCAGCTTTGGCTCTGACACCGCCAAGGATGTGCTGGTCTCCGGCGATGCGGCGGCGGGCATGATCTACAACGGCTTTTCCGCCAAGGCCCGGGCCGAAGGCGCAAATGTCGAATACAGCTACCCGACCGAGGGCAATATGCTGTGGATGGACAATGTGGTGCTGCTCAAAGACGCGCCCAACCGCGCCAATGCGATCACCTTCATGAACTTCCTGCTGGAACCGGAAAACGCCGCCGCCGTCACCAATTACGCCGCCTACACCTCGGGCGTGTCCGGGGTGGAGCCATTCCTCGATGAAGCCATCCGCACCAGCCCGGAAAACAACCCGCCCGCAGACGCCGCCCCCGGCGTCTTTGCCGAAGTCTGCGACGAGGACACGCAGAAACTCTACGACGCGATCTGGATCAACCTGAAAAAATAGCCAACCCTGGCGCTCATCGCTCCCATGCGGGCCTCTTCGATGCGAAGAGCGCCCGACAGGGAGCGATGGGCCGCCGCAGAAAGGGGCCTTTCCCATGCGCCTTGCCGTCCTGCAATGCCCGTCGCCCGCTGGCGATGCGGGTGCCGCTCTGTCCGCCATCGGCTCCGCCCTGCGCGCCGCAGCGGCAGCGGGGGCCAGCATCCTGACCGTGCCCGAGGTGTTCGTGCCCGGCTACAATCACCCTGATGTGCCGGGCAGCCCCCCCGATCCGCACATGCTTGACCGGCTTGCAGCCACCGCCCGCGCCGCGCGCTGCGCGCTGGTGATCGGCTACGCCGAACGGGAGGGTGACCGCCTCTACAATTCCGCGCTCTGCATCGGCCCCGACGGCACCCCCCTCGCCAACTACCGCAAGATCCAGCTGTACGGCCCGCGCGAACAGGCGCTCTACACCCCCGGCACCGGCTATGTGACCTATGATCTGGCCGGGCAAAAACTTGCCCTGCTGATCTGCTACGACATCGAATTTGCCCCGCATATCAAGGCGCTGGCCGCGCAGGGCGTCAGCCTGATCCTGTGCCCCACCGCCAATATGCACCCCTTCATCCATGTCCCCCGCGTCACCGTGCCCGCCATGGCCGCCAGTCATGGCGTCTCCATCGCCTATGCCAATTACTGCGGCACCGAGGGCGATCTGACCTATACCGGCGGCAGCCAGATCATTGGCCCGCATGGCGAGACTCTTGCGCTGGCAGGCGAACACCCCGCCCTGCTGATCGCCGATCTGCCCCCGCGCGATCCCGCCCGCCTCTCCACCCAATCCGCCGATTTCAGGACGGTCTGACCATGCCGAAAGACACGCGTGACAGCCGTTATGACATCCTGTTCCAGCCGATGCAGATCGGCCCCAAAACCGCCAAAAACCGCTTCTATCAGGTGCCGCATTGCAATGGCGGCGGCTACCGCGACCCCTCTGCCGTGGCCGAGATGCGCCGCACCAAGGCCGAGGGCGGCTGGGGCGTGATCTTTACCGAACAGACCGAGATTCACCCGACCTCCGAAATCACCCCCTTCATCGAACAGCATCTGTGGGAGGATAAGGATATCCCCGCCCTCGCCGCGATGGCCGATGCGATGAAATCGCATGGCGCGCTGGCGGGCATCCAGCTGGCCTATTCCGGCATCAACGGCCCCAACCTCTATAGCCGTGAGGTGCCGCTGGCGGTCAGCGGCGGCCCGATCCTGACCTTCACCTCCGATCCGGTGCAGGCCCGCACCATGGACCGGACCGACATCCGCGATCTGCGCCGCTGGTTCCGCAACGCCTTCCGCCGCAGCCAGTCAGCGGGCTTTGACCTGATCTGCCTCTATGGCGCGCATGGCTTTGGCATCCTGCAACATTTCCTGTCCCGCGCCACCAACCACCGCACCGATGAATACGGCGGCAGCCTCCAGAACCGCGCCCGTTTCCTGCGTGAAATCGTCGACGAGGCCCGCGAGGAAACCAAGGGCGAGCTGGCAATCTCCCTGCGCCTGTCGCTGCACGAGGCCGGAACCTTCGGCTTTTCCAACGCCGAACTGCGCGATTTCATCGAAATGCACGGCGATCTGCCCGACATCTGGGATCTGGCCCACGGCACATGGGAAGCCTGCTCCGGCACCTCGCGCTTCAAACCCGAAGGGGCGCAGGAAGACCTCGTGCGCGGCATCAAGGCGCTGACCGCCAAGCCGGTGGTCGGGGTGGGGCGCTTCACCTCTGCCGACGCCATGGTCCGCCAGATCCGCTCTGGTATCCTCGATTTCATCGGCGCGGCGCGGCCCTCCATCGCCGATCCGTTCCTGCCGAACAAGATCGCCGAGGGCCGCTTCGACGACATCCGCGAATGCATCGGCTGCAACATCTGCGTCTCCGGCGACATGACCGGCGGCATTTCCCGCTGCACCCAGAACACCGCCTTCATGGAGGAATGGCGCAAGGGCTGGCACCCCGAACGCGCCCGGCCAAAGGGCCGTTCCGACACCGTGCTGATCGTCGGCGCCGGCCCCACCGGGCTGGAGGCCGCGCTGCAAGCGGCAAAGCGCGGCTACCATGTCACCCTGGCCGAGGCGACGACCACGCTTGGTGGTCGCGTCGCGCGCGAACGCATGCTGCCCGGTCTGTCGGCCTGGGGCAGGGTGGCCGACTTCCGCACCGGGCAACTGGCCCCGCTGACCAATGCCGAGATCTACCGTGACAGCCGCCTGACTGCCGATGATGTGCTGGCCATGGGCGCGCAACATGTGGCGATTGCAACGGGGTCAAGCTGGCGGCGCGATGCGGTGGCCCGCCTGCACCTGCACCCCATCCCCACCGATCCCGCCATGCCGGTGTTTTCCCCCGATGACATCATGGAGGGTGGCGGCCCCCCCGGCGGGCGGGTCACGCTCTATGATGACGATCATTTCTACATGGGGTCGGTCATCGCCGAGGTGCTGATGGCGCGCGGCTGCGCGGTCGATTTAGTAACCCCCGCCACGAAAGTGGCCGAATGGTCCGAAAACACGCTGGAACAGGCCATCATCATGCGCCGCCTGCTCGATCTGGGCGTGACCGTCCACACCAGCAAAGCGCCCGAGGCCATCACCGCCACCGGCGTCACACTGGGCTGCACATGGACCGGCGCGCACAGCACGCTGCCAGCCGACGCCGTGGTCATGGTCACCTCACGTCTTCCACACGACAGCCTCTACCACGACCTGCGCGCCCGTCAGGGCGACTGGGCCGATGCCGGCATCCTCTCGGTCAAGCTGATTGGCGATGCCGCTGCCCCCGGCCCGATTGCCTGGGCCACCTATGCCGGGCGCCGCTTTGCCGAAGAGCTCGACGAACCCGACGACCGGGGCGACACCCCCGCCTTCCGGCGTGAGGTGGCGCGGCTGGAACCATTGCCCTCGCGCCTGCCTTCGTAAAGACTGGCACCAAGGGGGCATCACATGACACCGACCGAAACATGGCTCAGCCGCCTGATCGCCCACCCCACCGTCAGCAGTGTCACCAACCTGCCGCTGATGGCAGAGGTTGAAAAGGCGCTGACCGCCCTTGGCGCGGTCTGCACCCTTTTCCCCGATGCCACCGGGCAGAAAGCCGCCCTGCTGGCCCGGCTCGGCCCCGATGGCCCCGGCGGGCTGATGCTGTCGGGCCATGTCGATGTGGTCCCGGTCACCGGGCAGGACTGGACCGTGCCACCGTTCGCGCTGACCCGTCAGGGCGACCGCCTCTATGGGCGCGGCACCACCGACATGAAGGGCTTTATCGCCGCCATGCTGGCCTTGGCCGGGCGCGCGCCAACGCTAACCCGCCCGCTCTGGCTGGCCATCTCTTATGACGAGGAAGTCGGCTGCATCGGTGTCCGCCCGATGCTGGCCGCCATTGCCGCGCGCAACATCCGCCCCGATCTGGTGGTGGTGGGCGAACCCACGTCGATGCGGCTTGGCCTTGGTCACAAGGGCAAGCTGGCCTTTACCGTCTCCGCCAAGGGCACCGCCCGCCACTCGTCCGAGGCACCGCTGGCGCTCAACGCCCTGCATCTGGCGGCGGATTTCATGACCGGGGTGCGCGCCTTGCAGGATGACATCGCAGCACACGGCCCGGCCGAAGATGGCTATTCCGTCCCGTATGCCACCGTGCATGTCGGCCGCCTGACCGGCGGCACCGTCGTCAACCTTGTGCCCGACAGCGCAGAGCTGCTGATGGAGCTGCGGCTTCTGGCCGCCGATGATCCCGCCGCCCTGACCGCCCGCCTGCACGATCTGGCGGCGCAGATCGTCGCCCCGCATCGGGGCGCTTTCCCCACCGCCGACCTGACCGTCGTTGAGACTGGCGGCTACCCCGGCCTGTCCACCCCGCTCTCCCCCGCCGTCCACACTTTCGCCACCTGCCTGCCGCCCGGCACCCGACCGTGCAAGCTCAGCTACGGCACAGAAGGCGGGTTGTTCGCGCAAAGTCTTGGCGTGCCGGTGGTCGTCTGCGGCCCCGGCGACATGGCGCAGGGCCACCGCCCGGATGAGTATATCGAGACCGCCGAGCTTGCCGCCTGCGACGCCGCGCTGGATGCCGCCCTTGCCCGGTTCTGCGCCTCACCAGATGCGCGTGCTGATTAGGCCCTACCTAATCAGCGACACAGAAAGCCCTACTTTTGCCATACGTAAACCTGACGCATCCTCCGACGCAAACCGGCACCTTTCCGCAGACAGGACCCCCCCATGGCCCACACCCGCCACCGCAAGTTCAACACCAAGGACACCTACCCCGAACAAAAGCTCGATAACGATCTGGCGCAGGCCGTCGTCGCCCGTGGCCGCATGGTGTTTTTGCGCGGTCAATGCCCGCAAGACCTTGATACCGCGCAGAATATCAACAGCCACGACCCGGTGGAACAGACCCATAAGGTGATGCAGAACATCCGCCAGCTCTTGGAAGAGGTCGGCGGCAGCATGGAACACCTGTGCAAGGTGGTGGTCTACCTGACCGACGTGCGCCACCGGGAGGCGGTGTATCGCACCATGGGCGAGTACATCAAAGACGTGCACCCCGTCTCGACCGGCGTTGTCGTCACCGCCTTGGCCCGGCCCGACTGGCTGGTGGAAATCGACGGCACGGCCGTGATACCGGATTGATTTCATGACATTTTCTCTGATCGCCCGTTGCGCGCGTACTGGCCAGTTTGGCATGGTCATTGCCTCATCTTCCCCCGCCGTTGCGGCCCGTTGCGCGCATGTCCGCGCCGGCGTGGGGGCGGTGGCCAGCCAGAATGTCACCGACCCCGCCCTCGGCCCGTTGCTGCTCGATCAGCTGCAGGCCGGGTTGTCTGCGCCGGATGCTCTGGCGCAGATCACCACGGACCGCGCGCATATCGACTATCGCCAGTTGCTGGCGATTGACGCGCAGGGCCGCACTGCCATCCACTCGGGCAAACAGGTGCTCGGCCTCTGGGGGGAGGCGATGGGCACAGATTGTGCCGCAGGCGGCAATCTGCTGGTAAATCACACCATCGCTGGTGCCATGGTCACCGCCTTTGAGACCACCCAAGGCCCCTTGGGAGAGCGCCTCATGACCGCGCTGGAGGCCGGTCTTGCCGCAGGCGGTGAGGCGGGTCCGGTCCATTCCGCCGGGCTGAAACTGGCAGACCGCCTCAGCTGGCCGCTGGCCGATCTGCGCATCGACTGGGCCGATGACCCCATCGGCATGCTGCGCAGCGCCTGGGATGTCTACCACCCGCAAATGCTGGCCTACGTCCAGCGCGCCACTGACCCGACTCAAGCCCCCAGCTATGGTGTGCCCGGCGATGAATGATCCCACGCCTTGCGCCAAGGGCTGAAGATGCCCCTGCGCTTCACCCTCCGGCAGCTGGAATACCTCGTCGCGGTGGGCGATGCCGGGTCGATTGCGGTCGCGGCAGAGCGGGTCAATGTGTCCTCCCCCTCGATCTCTGCCGCCATCGCGCATCTGGAGCATGAATTCGGCCTGCAACTCTTTGTCCGCCGCCATGCGCAAGGCCTGTCGCTGACCAGCGCGGGGCGTCAGGTCTGTGATCACGCCCGGCAGATTCTGGCGCAGGCCGGGCAGCTGAACGATCTGGCGGGCAGCATCACCCAGACCGTGCAGGGGCGGCTGCATGTCGGCGGGCTGATCACCTTTGCGCAGGTGATCCTGCCGCAACTGCGCCGCAGCTTTACCGACCTGCACCCGCAGGTCGAGTTTCACCAGTCCGAAGGCGACCAGCCCGATCTTTACGACGGCCTGCGCAAGGCCACGCTGGACGCGGCTCTGGGCTACGACCTCGACATCCCCGCCGATCTGGATTTTGTGCCGCTGGCCAGCCTGACCCCCTATGCCGTGCTGGCCGTCACCCACCCGCTTGCCGGGAATGACACCGTGACACCGCAGGATCTGGCCGCCTACCCGATGGTCCTGCTCGACCTGCCGCTGTCGGCGGATTACTTCCTGTCCTGCTTTCACGCCGCCGGGCTGAAACCGCGCATCGTGGAGCGGACCCGTGACATGGGGGTGATGCAAAGCCTTGTGGGGCAGGGCTTTGGCTATTCCATCGCCAATATCCGCCCCTGGTCCGACCGCTCGCCCGATGGCCAGCCTTTGCGCTTTGTGCCGCTGACCGGCGGGGTGCGCCCCATGCAGCTGGGCCTGATCCTGACCATGGGCGCGCAATCTGCGCTGACCGTGCGCGCCTTTGTCGCCCATTGCCACGACCAGCTGACCCCGGAAAAGGTGCGCAGCCTGCGCCCGGCGATAGACCCCGGTGTGGCTTAGCCGCAGCCTGATCCGGGCTGAGCCAGATCATCGTTTTCCCGAACCAAGGGACGGATTACACCTTTCCCATCCCCACTCTTGAGAGGACGCCGCAGATGAGCCTTGAAAAAATCAACACGATGGTTATTGGCGGAGGTCAGGCCGGGGTGGCCACCAGTGCGCATCTGGTGCAACACGGCATACCACATCTGGTGCTGGAGCGCGCCCGCATCGCCGAACGCTGGCGGTCCGAGCGTTGGGATTCGCTGGTCGCCAACGGCCCCGCCTGGCATGACCGTTTCCCCGCCATGACCTTTGACGACCTTGACCCCGACAGCTTTGCCGGCAAAGACCGCGTGGCCGCGTATTTCGAGGCTTTTGCCAGCAAGATCAACGCGCCGATCCGCTGCGGGGTCGAGGTGACGGCGCTGCACCGCACCCCCAGCGGCACCTTCCGCGCCGAAACCAGCGATGGCGTGATCGAGGCCGAGCAGGTGGTGGTCGCCACCGGCCCGTTTCAGAAACCGCTGATCCCGGCCATGGTGCCTGCGCAACCCGGGCTGACCCAGCTTCATTCCAGCGCCTACAAGAACCCCGCCCAACTTCCCGAAGGCGCGGTGCTGGTGGTCGGCGCAGGCTCGTCCGGCGCGCAGATCGCCGAAGAATTGCAGCGCGCGGGGCGTCAGGTCTATCTGTCGGTCGGCCCGCACGACCGCCCGCCCCGTCGCTATCGCGGGCAGGATTTCGTCTGGTGGCTGGGCAAACTGGGCAAATGGGACGCCAAGGCCAAGGAGCCGGGCACCGAGCATATCACCATCGCCGTCAGTGGCGCTTACGGTGGCCACACGATGGATTTCCGCCGCCTCGCCGCGCAAGGCGTGGTGCTTCTGGGCCGCGCCAATGGCTTTGCGAATGGCGCGCTTACGGTCAACGATGACCTCGCCCGGAACATCGCCCAAGGCGACGCCAACTATCTGTCGGTGCTGGACGAGGCTGATGCCTATGCCGTTGCCCACGCCCTCGACCTGCCCGAAGACCCCGGCGCGCGCGTCTTTGCCCCGCTGCCCGGTTGCGTGACGCAGCCGCTGCTGTCGCTCGATCTCGCCGCACAGGGCATCACCAGCATCATCTGGGCCACCGGCTTTGCGCTCGACTACAGCTGGATCAAACTCGACGCGTTTGACGAACAGGGCCGCCCGCTCCACACCGAAGGCGTGTCGCAGGTGCCCGGTCTGTATTTCGTCGGCCTGCCGTGGCTGTCCTGCCGGGGGTCAGCTTTCATCTGGGGGGCCTGGCGTGATGCCGAACGGCTGGCTGCCCATATCGCCGCGCGGGTGCCCGCACATGCCTGACCCGCAGGCAGAACGCCCGACGCCGCTGCAAAACCTTGCCGCCGGGCCACAGCGCGCTTGCCCGATCCCCGATCCCTGCGCATGCTCGCAGGGCAACCCATCGGCAGACGGAGGTGTCAGATGACCCGCCACGACCCAGACCTCAGCCCGCTGGCCGAACTTCGAGCCAATGTCGCGCAGCCCTTCGAACGCGCCACTGCCATGCCGAAATCGGTCTACACCTCGCCCGATTTTGCCGCGCTGGAACAGCAGCACATCTTTGCCCGCGAATGGCTCTGTGCCGGTCGCGCCGATGCGCTGCCCAATCCCGGCGATTACCTGACGATGGAGATCTCGGGCGAGCCCATCATCATCCTGCGCGACCGCGAAGGCACCCTGCGCGGCCTGTCCAACGTCTGCCGTCACCGGATGAGCACCCTGCTCGAGGGGCGCGGCAACACCCGCGCCATCGTTTGCCCCTATCACGCCTGGACCTACAACCTTGACGGCACGCTGCGCGGCGCGCCCGCGATGACCCTGAACGAGGGGTTCTGCAAAGACCAGATCGCGCTGCCGAAAGTGCGGGTCGAAAACTGGCTTGGCTGGATCATGGTCACCCTGAACCCCGACGCCCCCGCCCCGACCGAGGCCCTGAGCGACGTCGAAAACCTCGTCGGCTATCTCGGCATGGAACACTATGTCGAGGCGTTCCGGGAGGAGTTCCACTGGAACACCAACTGGAAGGTGCTGGCCGAGAATTTCATGGAAAGCTACCACCTGCCGGTCTGCCATGCAGACACCATCGGCGGCACGGTCGACCTGTTGAAAATGACTTGCCCCGAGGGGTTCCCCGCGTTTAACTACCATTACATCGTCAAGAACGACTCCCTGCCGCTGACCCTCGCCCACCCGTCGAACACCACCCTGACCGGGGATGAGCGGCGGATCACCTGGCTGGTGTCGGTCTACCCCGCCCTGCTGATCACGCTGACGCCGGGGTATTTCTGGTATCTCTGCCTCACCCCCGATGGCCCCGGAAAGGTGCATGTCCTGTTCGGTGGCGGTCTTGCGCCGGACTGGGCCGCCGACCCGCAGGCGCCTGCGCATTTTGCGGCACTCAAGGCGCTGCTTGATGATGTGAATGTCGAAGACAAAGGCTGTGTCGAACGCGTCTATCGGGGCCTGTGCGCCGATATGTCCTCCCCCGGTGCGCTCAGCCATCTGGAGCGGCCAAATTTCGAATTCGCCACCTATATCGCCGGCAAGATGCCCTGAGCCTTCCCCTGTGCTTGTTCCGCCCGGCCCGGTTGTCTAGGCTGCGGGCCAAGCAGAACAGGGGCCCTTGTGGACAGCCGCACCACCCATCACGACCGCATCCTTGCCGATCTGCGCGACCGCATCACCGGCGGCGTGTGGCCCCCCGGCTTTCAGCTGCCGTTTGAAACCGTGCTTGCCGAACAGCATGGCGTGTCGCGCATGACGATGAACAAGGTGCTGGGCCAGCTCACGCGCGAGGGCTTTCTGGTCCGCCGCAAGAAGCTGGGCACCTTTGTTGCCCAACCAATGGCGCAGGCGGCGGTGATGGCGATCACCGATATCGAGGCCGAGGTCCGCGCCCTTGGCCTGCCCTGGCGCTTTGCCCTGACATTGCGAGACCTGCGCCCGCCACGCCCCGATGAAATCCAGACCGCCTGCATCGACGGGGCAGCACCCGTTCTGGCGCTGCAAGGCCTGCACTACGCGGGCGACCAGCCGTTCTGCCACGAATCCCGCATCATCAACCCCGTCAGCGCGCCTGCCGCCCTTACGCAGGATTTCCGCACCATCGCCCCCGGTCAGTGGCTTTTGCGCGAAATCCCGTGGACATCTGCCGACCACCGCATCCGCGCCATCAACGCCCCCGCCCCGATCGCCCGCGCGCTGGCGCTCGCTGCGGGGGAGGCCTGTCTGGAAGTCACCCGCCGCACCGAAAGCGCCGGGCAGTGGGTCACGCTGGTCACCCAGACCTACCCCGGATCGCGGCACCAGCTGGTCAGCCGCTTCACCCCGGACGAGCGTTGAATTTGAGTATTTTTTCCAAGATGAAATCCATGCCGTTTCATCTTGGCCCAAATACTCACTGATCCCGCAAGGGTCAGGCGCGCGGCAGACGGATCGCGATGACAGGCGCACCCAACAGGTGCGCCACAAGGTTCGTCTCTGCCACGACCAAATCCACCAGATCCAGCCGTGCCAGACCGGCGACGGGCGCCAGCAGCAGGGCAAAGCGGGCCCCGGCTGTGAGTGGCCCGACGGTGACCTGCGCCTGTAGCGGGCGGCGGGTCATCACGTTGAAGTCGAGGAGGGGCGGGCCTTCAAGCTTGGCCTCGCAAAGCGCGTCGCCGGGAAAGGCAAAGGGCGGGCTGCCGGGGGCAAGGCGATGGTCTGTGCCGTCAAGGCTCAGCACCATGGCCCCGCCCTCGATCACCGTCAGCACCCGGTCCACCCCCGGAAACAGCGAGAACGGGCCGGAGCGGTCCACCCGCGCTGTGCTCAGGCGCAGGGTGAAATCGTCAAGGCCCGCCCCTTCGGGCCAGCACAGAATCTCCGCCGTCTCCCCGCCGCCGTTTTTCCACGGGCGAAAGACGCGGGCGGCGGCGGGGTAGACGCCGTTCATCCGAGGCCCGGCAGGCGGAGACCGTGGTCTGACGCACACTCGCGCGCGATGTCGTAGCCCGCATCGGCATGGCGCATCACGCCTGTGGCCGGGTCGTTCCACAGCACCCGCTCCAACCGCTTCGCCGCTTCCTCGGTGCCATCGGCCACGATCACCACCCCGGCATGCTGGCTGAACCCCATCCCCACGCCGCCGCCATGGTGCAGCGACACCCAGGTCGCGCCCCCGGCCACGTTGAGCATCGCATTCAACAGCGGCCAATCGCTGACCGCATCCGACCCGTCCTTCATCGCCTCGGTTTCCCGGTTGGGGCTGGCCACCGAGCCGGAATCCAGATGATCCCGCCCGATCACCACCGGCGCCTTCAGCTCGCCCGAGCGCACCATCTCGTTCAGCATCAGCCCGGCGCGGTGGCGATCCCCCAGCCCGATCCAAGCGATCCGCGCGGGCAGGCCCTGAAACGCGATCCGATCACGCGCCATATCCAGCCAGCGGTGCAGATGCGCGTTGTCGGGGAACAGTTTCTTCATCGCGGCATCGGTTTTGTAGATATCCTCCGGGTCGCCCGACAGCGCCACCCAGCGGAACGGCCCGATGCCCCGGCAGAACAGCGGGCGGATATAGGCGGGCACGAAACCGGGGAAGGCGAAGGCATTCTCCAACCCCTCTTCCTTCGCCACCTGCCGGATGTTGTTGCCATAATCCAGTGTCGGCACGCCAGCGTTCCAGAACCCCACCATCGCCGCCACATGCTCGCGCATTGACGCGCGTGCCGCCTTTTCCACCTCCTCCGGGTGGGTTTCGCGCTTGGCTTGCCATTCGGCCACGGTCCAGCCCTTGGGCAGATAGCCGTTGAGCGGATCGTGGGCCGAGGTCTGGTCGGTGACGATATCGGGCCGACCGTTCGGCATCACCTCCCCCGCCTGCATCCGGCGGTAGATCTCGGGGAACACATCCGCCGCATTGCCGATCAGGGCGACCGACTTTGCCTCTCCGGCCTTGGTCCACTGGTCGATCAGCGCCAACGCCGCGTCCAGCGTATGCGCCTTGGCATCGCAATAGCGGGTGCGGATGCGGAAATCGGCGCGGGTCTCGTCACACTCTACCGCCAGACAGCAGGCCCCCGCCATCACCGCCGCCAAGGGCTGCGCGCCGCCCATGCCGCCAAGGCCAGCGGTCAAAATCCACCGCCCCCGCAGGCTGCCGTCATAATGCTGCCGCCCGGCCTCGGCAAAGGTCTCATAAGTGCCCTGCACGATGCCTTGCGTGCCGATGTAGATCCACGATCCGGCGGTCATCTGGCCGTACATCATCAGGCCCTTGCGGTCCAACTCGTGGAAATGCGCCCAGGTCGCCCAATGCGGCACCAGATTGGAGTTGGCGATCAGCACCCGTGGTGCATCGGCATGCGTGCGGAAAATGCCCACCGGCTTGCCCGATTGCACCAGCAGCGTCTCGTCGCCCTCCAGATCGCGCAGCGCGGCGCAGATGCGGTCAAAATCCTCCCAGGTCCGTGCCGCCCGGCCGATGCCGCCGTACACCACCAGCTCATGCGGGTTTTCGGCCACATCGGGGTGCAGGTTGTTCATCAGCATGCGCAGGGCGGCTTCGGTCAGCCAGCTTTTGCAGCTGATCTCGGTGCCGGTGGCGGGATAGATGTCGCGGGTGTTGTGGCGGGTCATGATGGCTCCCTCAGCTGTGCGCCAGACGCGGGGCCAGATCGGCCAGCGTGGCAAGGATTTCGGTCAATGTCTGGCGCAGATGGTCGGTGCGGGCGGGGTCCAGCGCAAACGGCGGTTCCTCCTGCGCCAGATGGCTGATCTGCGACAGCTCCATCTGGATCGCATGCACCCCGGTCTCTGGCCGGCCATAGTGCCGCGTGGTCCAGCCGCCCTTGAACCGCCCGTTCAGCACCCAACTGTGACCCGAAGCGGCGGCAATCCCCGCCACCGCCTGTTCCAGCACGGGCGCGCAGGTGGCCGCGTCATTGGTGCCGATGTTCAACTCGGGCAGGGTGCCCGGAAACAGCCATGGGATTTCCGACCGGATCGAGTGGCAGTCATACAGTACCGCCACCCCATGCCGCGCCCGCACCTTTGCCACTTCTGCCGCAAGGGCAGCGTGATAGGGCCGGTGCACCACCTCCAGCCAATGCGCCACATCTGCAGCCCCCGGTGGCTGGTCCCAGATCGGCACATTGTCGAAGGTCGTCTGCGGGATCAGGCCGGTGGTGGTCAGGCCGGGGTACAGGCTTTCGCCACTCGGGTCGCGGTTGAGGTCGATGACAGTGCGCGACTGCGTGGCTGTCACCGTCGTCAGCCCGGGGATCAGCCCGGCGTAAAGCTTGTGAATATGCCAGTCGGTGTCGCGCAGAACCCGGCCCTCATCGTTCAGTCGCCCCCAGACTTCGGACGGGACTTCGGTGCCGACATGCGGAAACGCCAGAATGACCGGGCCGTCGCCCTGCTGCACCTGCACCACCTGCATCACGCCACCCATGGCAGCAGCTCTGCCCCCGCCGCCTCCAGCGCGCCGGATGCCACCAGTTCGCCCGCAGCTTCCATATCTGCCCCCATGAACCGATCCGCCTCCAGCGCCGGAATCCGCGCCCGGATCGCCGCAATCGCGGCCTGCAAGGCGGGCGAGGTGGTCAGCGGCCCGCGCAGACCCACGCCTTGCGCCGCCACCATCGCCTCGACCCCGATGATCCAGTACAGGTTCTGCGTCATCGCCAAGAGCCTGCGCGCGCCATGGCAGGCCATCGAGACGTGATCCTCCTGATTGGCCGAGGTGGGCGTGGAATCGACCGAGGCCGGATGCGCCAGCATCTTGTTTTCGCTCATCAACGCGGCAGACGTGACCTCTGCGATCATCAGCCCCGAATTCAGCCCCGGCTTGGGCGTCAGAAACCCCGGCAGGCCAAAGTTCAGCGCAGGGTCTACCAGCAGCGCAATCCGCCGCTGTGCAATTGCGCCGATTTCGGCAACCGCCAAAGCGGTGATATCGGCGGCAAAGGCCACGGGTTCGGCGTGAAAATTGCCGCCCGACACCACCGATCCATCCGACAGCACCAGCGGGTTGTCGGTCGCGGCATTCGCCTCAATCTCCAGCGTGCGGGCAACGCCGCGCAGAATATCCAGCGCCGCCCCCGCCACCTGCGGATGGCAGCGGATGCAATAGGGGTCCTGCACCCGCTCATCCCCCTCCACATGGCTGTCGCGGATCTGGCTGCCCGCGAGCAGCGCGCGCAAACTGGCCGCCACGTCGATCTGCCCCTGATGCCCGCGCAAGCTGTGGATTTCCGCCGCAAATGGCGCGGTCGATCCCATCGCCGCATCGGTCGACAACGCCCCGGTGACAATCGCGGCGCGCAAGGCCCGTTCTGCCCGGAACAGCCCCGCGAGGGCCAAGGCGGTCGATACCTGCGTGCCGTTGATCAGCGCCAGCCCCTCTTTGGCGGCCAGCACCACCGGGGCCAGCCCGGCACGGGCCAGCGCCTCTGCCCCCGGCAGACGTTCCTCGCCCAGAAACGCCTCGCCCTCGCCGATCATCACCGCCGCCATATGCGCCAAAGGCGCCAGATCACCCGAGGCCCCGACCGAACCCTTTTCCGGGATCACCGGCAGCACGCCATGGGCCAGCATGCCCTCCAGCAACCCGCTCACTTCAGGCCGCGTGCCCGATGCGCCGCGCCCCAGTGACATCAGCTTCAGCGTCAGGATCATCCGCACCACTGCACCGTCCAGCGGCGCGCCGACGCCGCAGCAATGCGACAGGATCAGATTGCGCTGCAACTGCGCCACATCCCCCGCCGCGATGCGGATCGACGCGAGCTTGCCGAACCCGGTGTTCACCCCATAAACCGCCGCATCCCCTGCTGCGACCTCGGCAATCCGCGCCGCTGCCCGCGCCACGGCAGGCGCGCAATCGGGCGTCAGGCGGGGCGCGCCGCCCTGCCAGTACAGGTCGCGCAAGCTGGCCAGCGACACTGCGCCGGGGGTCAGGATCATCTCGGTCATGCGACCACCTCTCCTTGAAAAATCCGGGCGTGCAGGGGGTTGAACCCGATCCGCGCCACCAGCTGGGCCGGGGTTTCGGCGTTCCACAGCACCATATCTGCGGCGAGGCCCGGCGCGATCCGCCCGGTGACCTCTTGTAACCCCAGTGCCCGCGCCGCATGCGCCGTGATCCCCAGCAGACACTCCGCCACGGTCAGACGGAACAGCGTGGCCCCCATGTTCATCGCAAGCAGAATCGAGGTCAGCGGCGAGGTGCCGGGGTTGCAATCTGTCGCCAGGGCCATCGGCACGCCCGCCGCGCGGAACGCCGCGACAGGTGGCAGCACGGTTTCGCGCAAAGCGTAGAACGCCCCCGGCAGCAGAACCGCGACCGTACCCGATGCCGCCATCGCCTGCGCATCTGCTTCGGTCGCATGTTCCAGATGATCTGCCGACAGCGCGCCATAGCGCGCGGCAAACGCCGTGCCGCCGCTGTGCGACAGCTGTTCGGAATGGATCTTCACCGGCAGGCCAAGCGCGCGCGCCCGGTCATACAGCGGGGCCAGTTGCGCGGGGGTAAAGGCGATCCCCTCGCAGAAACTGTCGACTGCATCGACCAGTCCTTCGGCATGCGCCGCCTCCAGCCCCGCAATCGCCACTTCGGCGATATAGGCCTCGGGCCGCCCGTCATATTCCGGCGGCAGAGCATGCGCGGCCAGCCATGTGGTGCAAACCCGCACCCGCCGCGCGTGTCCCAAGGCTCGGGCGGCGCGCAGCATGGTCAGCTCTGATGCAACCGACAGACCATAGCCCGACTTCACCTCCACCGTGCACACGCCTTCGGCCAGCAGATGATCCAGCCGGGGCAGGCTGGCCGTGACCAGCGCCTCCACGCTCATCGCCCGCGTGGCGCGCATGCTGGCCTTGATGCCGCCGCCCGCCTGCGCGATCTGCGTATAGGGCACGCCGTCGAGCCGCATCTCGAACTCGTTCGCCCGGTCGCCGCCGAACACGATATGCGTGTGGCAATCCACCGGGGCGGGCGTCAGCAACCGCCCACCACAATCGACGATCCGGTGCCCATCACCCGCCAATCCCGGCCCCACCGCCAAAATCCGCCCGCCTTCGGTCAGCACGTCCAGCGCACCTGCCTGTGGCGCGCGGTCAATGCTGCCGTCAGCGGTGACAACCCGGGCATTGGTCCATAGCGTGGCTGTCATCGCGGCCCCCTGATGCGGCACAGGAATCTACTTCCTTTACACTCTGATTAAGTATATACATATTAAAGACCGCCTGCATAGCCCCTTTGCCAAAGGAACGCCTGCCATGACCCTGCATGCAAAAACCGCCCTGCTCCCCGATGGCTGGGCGCGCGAGGTGCGGCTGGTGCTGCAGGCGGGCCGGATTGACAGCGTTGCCACCGGTACGCCGCCACAGCCCGGCGACCACCGCGCCGAAATCGTGATTCCCGGCCTGCCCAATCTGCACAGCCACGCGTTTCAGCGCGGCTTTTCCGGCCTGACCGAACAGCGCGGCCCGACCCGTGACAGCTTCTGGACCTGGCGCGAGATGATGTATCGCTTTGCGCTTTCCCTGACGCCCGAGGCGATGCAGGCCATCGCCGCCCTCGCCTATGTCGAGATGCTGGAGGCAGGGTTCACCCGTGTCGGTGAATTCCACTACCTGCATCACACCCCGGATGGCCGCGCCTACGACAACCCGGCCGAGATGTCGGCGCGGATCTTCGCTGCGGCAGAAGACACGGGCATCAGCCTGACCCATTTGCCGGTGTTCTACGCCCACGGCGGTTTCGGCCCCAAACCGGCGGGCGCGGGTCAGCGCCGGTTTCTCCACACGCCCGACAGCTTTGCGGATCTGGTGCAGGCCTGCGACGCGATGGCCCGCCCGCAGGACCGCATCGGCCTTGCGCCGCATTCGCTGCGGGCTGCCACCATCGCCGACATCACCGCGCTGGCACAGGCCTTCCCGAACCGCCCCCTCCACATCCACATCGCAGAGCAACTGCAAGAGGTGGCGGATTGCGTCGCGTTCACTGGCCAGCGCCCGGTCGACTACCTGCTGGCCAACGCCCCGGTCGGCCCGGATTGGTGCCTGATCCACGCCACCCACCTGACCGATGCGGAAGTGCAGGGCATCGCCGCGACACAGGCCGTCGCCGGACTTTGCCCGATCACCGAGGCCAATCTGGGCGACGGTATTTTCCCGGCAGAACCGTTTCTGGCCGCAGGTGGGCGCCTTGGCCTTGGGACCGACAGCAATGTGCAGATCACGGCAGCGGGCGAGGCGCGGATGCTGGAGTATTCCCAACGCCTTGGCAGCCGCGCCCGCAACGTCTGCGCCGATACCGGCTCTACCGGGGCGCGGCTGTTTCACGGCGCGGCCAGCGGCGGCGCGCAGGCACTCGCCGCGCCCGCCCCGCAGATCGCTGCGGGCGCGCCCGCCGATCTGGTCGCTTTGCACGACCCGATGGCGCTGGATATGGCCGACGACCGCCTGCTTGACCGCTGGATCTTTGGCACCGACCTGACCGTGGCCGATGTCTGGGCCCATGGCGCGCATCTGGTTCGGTCGGGCCGCCACATTCACCGCGACCGCTTGCGGGCGGCAGCCGCCATCGCCTGTCGCGCCCTGATCTGACCGCAACAGAAAACGCCCGCAGCCAAACGGCTCCGGGCGACTTTTACAGCACAGCACCCCCGCAAAGGGGCAGGCGTCAGGCTTTGTCAGCCGGTTCCGCGTCGGGCGCAGCAGCCTCGGCTTCAACTTCGACCTCTGCTTCCGGTTCAACCGCTTCCGGCTCGGCGGCGGGGCGTGCGCCAAGGGCAAAACGCTTCCACTTGCGCGATTTCGGGCTGCCGGGCTTGCTCAGAAAATCGGTCAGGTCAAACGGCGTCTTTTGCGGGGAATATCCCATGGTCAGGCTCCTGTCAGGCTGGATTCGGTTGGAAACCGGCCGGGACAGAGCCTGCCATGACGCGGCACAAAGACCTTGTGCAGCTTATTCCAAGATGGGGGTCCGGCACCCGTTAAACCAGTGCCAGACCTCAACAATCGCAGAACCCAAGGGGATCAACGGAAACTTTCCGCGCCGCCCCGCCGCAAAGCAGGGCGGTACAGATCAGAAATCCAGATTTTCCACATTCAAGGCGTTTTGCTGAATGAATTCGCGGCGTGGTTCCACCACATCGCCCATCAGCTTGGTGAAAATGTCATCGGCCTCGGCCAGATCATCCACCTTTACCTGCAACAATGTGCGCGCCTCGGGGTCCAGCGTGGTTTCCCACAGCTGTTCGGGGTTCATCTCGCCCAGACCCTTGTAGCGTTGCAGGGTCAGGCCCTTTTCACCCTCGGCCAGAATCGATTTCAAAAGGTCGGTGGGGCCGTAAACCAGCTGCTCACGATCCTTACGCACCAGCTTGGCCGGGTCGCGGAAGGCATCGCGGCTGTCGCGCGACACCGTTGACAGCCGCCGCGCCTCGCCCGAGCGCAGAACGGCACCATCAAGCGTCCGCAATTCCTCGACCCCGCGCAGGATGCGGCTCAGGCGGATGCCATGATCCTGGGTGATCCGGCCCGCCCAGCCCTTTTCGTATTCCGCCGCGATCAGGTTCAGACGGACGGCGACCGTATCGGCGACCGCCTGCAAACCGGCATCCGCCTGACCGGGATCAAACGCACCCGCCAAAGCCGCCTGCTCCAGCAGATTGCGCGGATAGTTGGTCGGGAACGAGTCCAGCACCCGGCGGAACTGCCGCGCGCCATTGATCACCCGGCGCAGGTCTTCGCCCGCCAGCTCTTCGCCATTGCCGAGCCGCAGAAGCGCGCCATCCAGCCCCATGTCGATCAGGTAATCTTCCAGACCCGCCTGATCCTTGATGTAGACCTCGGACTTGCCGCGCGCGACTTTGTACAGCGGCGGCTGCGCGATATAGAGGTATCCGCCTTCGATCAGCTCCGGCATCTGCCGGAAAAAGAACGTCAGAATCAGCGTCCGGATATGTGCGCCATCCACATCGGCGTCGGTCATGATCACGACCTTGTGGTAGCGCAGTTTCTTGATGTCAAACTCGTCGCGGCCAATCCCGGTGCCCAGGGCGGTGATCAGCGTACCGATCTCCTGGCTGGCCAGCATCCGGTCAAACCGCGCGCGTTCCACGTTCAGGATCTTGCCCTTCAGCGGCAACACCGCCTGATTGGAGCGTGACCGCCCCTGTTTCGCCGAACCGCCTGCCGAATCCCCCTCGACGAGGAAGATCTCAGACTTTGCCGGGTCACGTTCCTGACAATCGGCCAGCTTGCCGGGCAGCGATGCCACGTCCAGCGCCGTTTTGCGCCGCGTCAACTCACGCGCCTTGCGCGCCGCTTCGCGCGCCAAAGCCGCCTCGATGATCTTGCCGACAATGATTTTCGCCTGCGACGGGTTTTCCTCAAACCATTCGGCCAGCTTTTCGTTCACCAGGTTCTCGACCGCAGGCCGCACCTCGGAGCTGACCAGCTTGTCCTTGGTCTGGCTGGAGAATTTGGGGTCCGGCACCTTGACCGACAACACACAGGTCAGACCTTCGCGGGCGTCATCGCCGGTGAAGTCGATCTTTTCCTTCTTCGCAATGCCCTTGGCCTGCGCATAGCCGTTGATCGTCCGCGTCAGCGCGCCCCGGAACCCGGCGAGGTGGGTGCCGCCATCGCGCTGCGGGATGTTGTTGGTAAACGGCAGCACCATCTCGTTGTAGCTGTCATTCCACCACATCGCGACCTCAACGGTCATGCCATTGCGTTCCCCGATCATATAGATCGGCTCGGCCATGATCGACGATTTGGAGCGGTCGAGGTATTTCACATACTCCCGCACGCCGCCTTCATAAAACAGCTCGGTGTGCAGCGGCTCTGCCGGGCGCGCGTCCTCGACAATGATCCGCACGCCCGAGTTCAGAAACGCCAGCTCCCGCAGCCGGTTTTCCAGCGTCTTGAAGCTGTAGTCGAGGTTCGAGAACGTCCCCTCCGGAATGTTGGTCTTGGCGCTGGCCAGAAACCGCACCTCGGTCCCGCGCATCCCCGGAGCCGGGCCAATGGCGCGCACATGCTCCACGCACTCGCCATGCTCGAACCGCGCCCGATACTCGGTCTCATCGCGCCAGACGGTCAGCTCCAGCCATTCCGACAGCGCATTGACCACCGACACGCCCACGCCGTGCAACCCGCCCGAGACCTTGTAGGCGTTGCCCGAGTCGTCCGTGTTGTTGAACTTGCCGCCCGCATGCAGTTGGGTCATGATGACCTCTGCCGCCGACACGCCTTCACCCTCATGGATATCCACCGGAATCCCGCGCCCGTTGTCGCGCACCGATACGCTGGAATCCGCGTGGATCTTGACCGTCACCGCCGTCGCATGCCCGGCCAGCGCCTCGTCGATGCCGTTGTCCACCACCTCATAAACCATGTGATGCAGACCCGACCCGTCATCGGTGTCACCAATGTACATGCCAGGGCGTTTGCGAACCGCCTCTAACCCCTTGAGAACCTTGATGGAATCGGCGCCGTATTCGGCGGGTTTGCGGGCAGCTTCGGCCATGCGTCATGAACCCCAAATTATGTGTCCGACTTATACCGCCGGGGGCAGGGAATGTCACCCCTGTGACACAAGATTTGGGGGTCAGGTAAAGGGAATCACACATCCCACCGCAATCAGCAAAACGCCCGACACCACATTCAGCCGCCGCAGCGCCGCCGGGCTGCGCAGCAGCTGACGTGCGCGGTCCAGAAACAGCGCCAGCCCCAGATTGCCCAGCATCGGGATCAGCGCCGAAACCAGCAGAATCGCCACAATATCCCAGGCCGTCACCCGGCTCAGATCAAAAAATCCCGGCAGAAACCCCATGTAGAACAAAATCGCCTTGGGGTTGCCGATCACCGCCGCCACGCCCACCGAAAACCCGGCCCAGACTCCGGGCCGCGTCATCCGGCTGTCCGCCCCCGGCACCGCCGCCGGTTTGCGCAGCAAGAGCACCCCCATCACGATGAACACCGCCGCCGCGACCCAGCGCATCACCTCCAGCAGATCGCCATACAGCGACAGCACCCAGGCCAGCCCCAGAATCGCACAGAGCGGCCAGATCAGATCCCCCAGCGCCACGCCCACCGCCAGCGGCCAGGCCCCCGCCATGCCGCCCGACAGCGCCCGCGCGGTCAGCGCCACCCAGACCGGGCCGGGGATCACCCACAGCCCCACCATGGCCAGCGCATAGAGCGCCAGCTGATGCAATGTCACCGTCATGGCAGCGTCAGGCTCCCGTCTTCATTCAGCGGCCAAAACGGGTTCATCGCAACCTCCCAGATATGGCCATCCGCATCAGCCCAATAGCCGGAATAGCCGCCCCAGAACACTTCTTCCGGCATTTTCAGCGCCACAGCTCCGGCAGCCAGCGCCGCTGCAAAGGCCGCATCCACCTCGGCCTCGGTGGCAAAGTTCTGCGCCAGTGTCACCGCCCCCGTGCCCAGCACAGCCCCGGGCCGTCCCTGATCCAGCGCCAGATTGTCGCGACCGAACAGCGCCAGCGCCGCCCCGTGCATCTGGAAAAACGCCACCCCCTCTTGCGACTCAGCATGCTCGACCCAACCCAGCCGGGCGTAAAACGCCCGCGCCGCCACAAGATCTGTCACGCCCAGCGTGATCAGCGTCACCCGTTGCACCGTCATCCCTTAACCTCCGATATGCCGCCGTCCTCGGTCACAGCCAGAACCTGCGCCCGCCCGTCCAGGCCCTCAAACAACCCCGGCTCGGTGCCGGTCATCAGCGCCTGCGCCCCCAGCGCACAGATCTCATCATAAAGCGCCGCGCGCCGGGCCGCGTCCAGATGCGCCGCCACCTCGTCCAGCAGCACCACCGGCGCGCGGCCCAGATCGGCACGCAGCGCCCGTGCATTCGCCAGAATCAGGCTGATCAGCAGCGCCTTCTGCTCCCCGGTCGAACATTGCCCCGCCGCCACGCCCTTGGCCGCAAAGACCGCCGCCAGATCCACCCGGTGCGGCCCTTGCAGCGTCCGCCCCGCCGCCATATCGCGCGCCCGCCCTTCGGCCAGCGCCAGCGCCAGATCGCCGTAGCCGCCCTCGGGGTGCACCAACGTCAGATCGGCGCGCGGAAACGCCGTCTCCGCCCCGTCCTGCGCCCGTGCCAGCCGGGCCAGCGCCGCCGCCCGGTTGGCGTCGATCGCTGCGGCCGCCTCGGCCATCCGCGCCTCGACCACGCCATACCAATGGGCATCGCGCACCTGATCCTTCAACAGACGGTTGCGCTCGCGCATCGCCTTGTCATAACCCAGCACCGCCTCGCCATGCTCGGGGGTAAAGCTCAGCGTGATCCGGTCCAGAAACCGCCGCCGGCCCTCGGCGGCCTCGATCCACAGCCGGTCCATCGCCGGCACCAGCCACAAAATGCGCAGCACCCGCCCCAGCATGGCCTGCGTGGCCGCCTTGCCATCAATCCGCACCACCCGCGCGTCCTGGCCTTCGGCATAGGTCACCACCTCATGCGGGGCGTCCAGCCCGTCCACCTCAGCCGAGAGTTTCCAGCCAATCGCCTCGGGCCGCCGCGCCAGCTCCTCTGCCCCCGCCCGCCGCAAGCCGCGACCGGGTGACAACAGCGACACCGCCTCCAGAATATTGGTCTTGCCCGAGCCGTTCGGGCCATGAATGGCCACAGGCCGCCCGTCAAAGGCCAGCCGCGTCAGGCCATGGCTGCGGAACTGCGACAGCACCAGCGAAGTGATCGCAAGGCCAGCCAACCGCTGCCCCTTTCATCTTGGCAAAAATACTCCGGGGTGCGTCCAGGGTTGCACCACCGGTTCAAGTAACCTTGGACGCGGGGGTAAAACCCCCGGCCCAACCGATGTTACACGCGCATCGGCATCACGACATAGATCGCGCTGGTATCATTCCCCTCGCGCATCAAGGTCGGATCGCCTGAGGAATTGAACAGGAACACCGCATTTTCCCGGTCCACCTGCGACGCAATCTCCAGCAGATACTTGGCGTTAAAGCCAATCTCCAGCCGCTCATCGCTATAGGCCACCGCCAGCTCTTCCTCGGCCGCACCCGAATCCGGGGCGTTGACCGACAGGATCAGCCGGTCTTCGTCCAGTGACAGCTTCACGGCACGCGACCGCTCGCTCGACACGGTGGCCACCCGGTCCACCGCCTTGGCAAACTCGCTGGCATCGACTTCTAGCCGCCTTGTGTTCCCGGTGGGGATCACACGGGTGTAATCGGGGAAGGTGCCGTCGATGACCTTTGAGGTCAGAGTGATGGCAGGCGTCGCAAAGCGGATCTTGGTCTCCGAGACCGAGACCGCAATCGTCGCCTCGTCATCATCCAGCAGCTTGCGCAATTCATTCACGGTCTTGCGCGGCACGATCACGCCGGGCATGCCGGTCGCGCCTTCGGGCAGGGGCGTATCAATCCGCGCCAGCCGGTGGCCATCGGTTGCCACCGCGCGCAGCACCTGACCTTCTTCGCTGGTCGAGACATGCAGATAGACGCCGTTCAGATAATAGCGGGTTTCCTCGGTCGAGATTGCAAATTTCGCCTTGTCGAACAGCCGCCGCAGATCGGACGCCTTGGCCGAGAAGTTCGACGAATACTCAGACGTTGCCATCACCGGGAAATCTTCTTTCGGCAGCGTGGCCAGGCTGAACGACGACCGCCCCGCCATGATCGACAACCGGCCCGAGGCCGGGTCTTCGGTCAGGTTGACCAGCGCGCCATCGGGCAGTTTGCGCACGATCTCGTGCAGCATCACCGCCGAAACCGTGGTCGCTCCGGGGCGTTCCACCATGGCCGGGGCCCGGTCTACCACCTCGATATCCAGATCGGTGGCGCGGAACGACACCTGCGCGCCTTCGGCCTCGATCAGCACGTTGGCCAGGATCGGAATGGTGTTGCGCCGCTCCACCACCGACTGCGCCTGAGCCAGGGCCTTGAGCAATGTGCCGCGTTCAATCGAAAGCTTCATCTTCCATCCCCCTGTCGGGCCGTCTAAGGGACGCCGACAATACCCGTTTTTCGCGGGTTCACAAGTGTTTGAACCGACATTGTGTGGCTTTGCAGGCAAGGTCAAGGGCCAGAGGCTGCCTTACCGCCGAGCCGTTAAGTTTCCGTCAAAGTGAAAATGCAAGCCGTTGAAAACAAAGGGGCCGCCCTGATGTAACACTGCGGGCACCCCTTGCCCTCAGCTCTGCAAGAGCCGCTTCAACAGCTGCACATCATCGGCCAGCTGCCCGTCGGCCGCCATCAGCTCCTCGATCTTGCGAACCCCGTGCATGATCGTGGTATGGTCCCGCCCGCCAAAGCGGCGGCCAATTTCCGGCAGGCTGCGGCTGGTCATCTGTTTGGACAGATACATCGCCACCTGCCGGGGCCGCGCGATTGTCCGCAACCGCTTGGGCCCGATCATGTCGGACAGCCGCACATTGTAATGCTCGGCCACCTTCCGCTGGATCTCTTCGATCGTCAGCCGCTTTTCCGAAGACCGCAGGATATCGGAGAGGCATTCCTGAACCAGATCCAGATTGATCTCGCGCCCGACAAGGCTGGCAAAGGCAAAGAGCCGCATCAAGGCGCCTTCCAGCACCCGGACGTTGGTGGTGATCCGGTGCGCCAGAAATTCCAGTACCCCCGGCGCCATCGTCAGGCCACGGTACTGGTTGGCATAATGGTCCAGCTTGGCCTGAAGAATGCCCAGCCGCAGCTCGTAATCGGTCGGATGCAGGTCCACCACCAGCCCGCATTGCAGCCGCGAGCGGATGCGTTCCTCCAGATCCTTGATCTCGCCCGGCGCGCGGTCGGCGGAGATCACGATCTGCTTGTTCTGATCGACCAGCGCGTTGAAGGTGTGGAAAAACTCTTCCTGCGTGCTGTCCTTGCCGGCGATGAACTGCACGTCATCGACCATCAGCACGTCAACCGAGCGGAACAGCTCCTTGAAATCCATGATCTGCCGGTCGCGCAGAGCTTGAACAAAGCGGTACATGAACTGCTCGGCGGACAGGTACAGCACATGCAGGTCAGGACGGCTGAATTTCAGCTCATGGGCGATGGCGTGCATCAGGTGTGTCTTACCCAGTCCGACGCCGCCATACAGAAACAGCGGGTTAAAAGTGACCGGCCCGCCCTCGGCTACCCGACGGGCGGCGGCGTGGGCCAGTTCGTTCGGCTTGCCGACCACGAAATTGTCAAAGGTGAAACGCTGCTCCAGCTGCGCGCCGGTGACCTCATCCGTACCAGACGGGCGCATCCGCGCGGCCTTTGCCGCCCGCGCCGCAGGCTTTGCCGGAGCCCGCTCTGACATCGCGCCGACGGTAAACTCCACGCGTTCGACCGGCGTTCCGGCAACCGCAAGCTCGCCGCGAATGTGGTCGGCAAAATTGCGCGACACCCAGTCGCCGAAAAAGGTCGTCGGGACTTCAAAACTGGCGACGCCGTTTTTCAGGTGCGACAGGCGAAGCGGCTCGATCCATGTTGTGTAGTTGTTCTTACCAACCCTCTTGATCAGTTCTTCCCGAACCTGTCCCCACGTCTCGTTCGTCATTCGCTTTGACCTGTTTTTTTATTTGCCCGCGACCTCCGGTGACCCGGTCGGACTTTGTTTCTCACGCACCACCCCACAAGGCCTGCCGAACGGGACTGATACCTGTTTGCAGGCGTGCAAACAGGAACCGACCCGGGAACGGATCAGGTAAGGACACATTACAGAACGACGTTGCCGGCCCCGAAAAGCCAGCTCCGTTGAACCACCTGAGTGCGGAAAGGACCGCAGACAGCACAACACATTGATCTTTCACAAAACTCTGATGGTATAGCTGGCAGCAAGACACATCAGATTATTGCGCAAGACCGCGTCATGTCCCCCAAGACGAAGTGAATCGCCTCTGGAAGCTAGCAAGCTGGCAGGTGCTTTCGCAACCGAACTATTAAGTTGACAGACGAATGAACTCTGCGAATCCGGGGGCTCTGGCAAATCGGCAACGTGCAGGCGGAAAAGCGCCTGAAAACCCGTGAGAGGCATGAAAAAAGGGCGCCCTCTGAAGAGGACGCCCTTGACACAAAATTGATAAGAACGACTCAGGAAGCCGGGGTCGACAGGGCTTTGACGCGCGACGACAGGCGCGAGATTTTGCGCGAGACGGTGTTCTTGTGCAGCACGCCCTTGGTCACGCCGCGTGCCAGTTCTGGCTGTGCGTTTTTCAGCGCTTCGACAGCGGCTTCGGAATTGCCCGACGCGATTGCCTCTTCGACTTTACGGACAAAGGTACGGATGCGCGAACGGCGGGCTTTGTTCACGGCATAGCGCGCCTCGGACTGGCGGGCGCGTTTTTTGGACTGTTCACTATTTGCCATTTGGTGGCCTTTCCTGGGTCTGATTCAATGCGATCGCACGAAAGCCCCAAGACCCCACCTTATAGGAGGGGATGATTCTTGCCTAAGCGGGCCCACGCGCATGTGGGGCGGCGTATAGGATGGTTTGATCCGAAAGAAAACAGGAAAAACCGCCTACTTGTCGCGGAACTGCGGCTGACGCTTTTCCAGGAACGCGGCCATGCCCTCTTTCTGGTCTTCGGTCGCAAACATGGCGTGGAAGACCCGACGCTCGAACAGCAAGCCTTCGGCCAGGGTGGTTTCCTGCGCCCGGTTCACGCATTCCTTGACGGCCATCGACGACAGCAGCGATTTTTCGACAATCTTGTCGGCGATCTTCATCACTTCGGTCATCAGATCCTTGGCCGGAAACACCCGGCTGACCAGACCGCACCGCTCGGCCTCGGCCGAGTCCATGAAGCGGCCGGTCAGATGCATGTCCATCGATTTGGATTTGCCGACAAAGCGGGTCAGACGCTGGGTGCCGCCCATGCCCGCCACGATGCCAAGGTTGATCTCGGGTTGGCCGAATTTTGCGGTGTCAGAGGCGATGATGAAGTCGCTCAGCATCGCCAGCTCACACCCGCCGCCCAGACAATAGCCGGAAACAGCGGCGATGATCGGTTTGCGCACATTGCCGATGATTTCGGCTTCGACGCCGAACAGATTGTCGAAATAAACCTCGGTAAAGGTCTTTTCGGCCATTTCCTTGACATCGGCACCCGCGGCAAAGGCCTTTTCCGACCCGGTCAGCACAATGACGCGGACATTGTCATCGCGGTCAGCCGCCTGCACCGCGCTGGCCAGTTCCTTCATCAGCTTGGAATTCAGCGCGTTCAGCGCGTCGGGGCGGTTCAGCCGGATCAGGGAAACATAGTCCTCGACCTCGACGATCAGGGTATCATAGGCCATGCGCGGGCTCCACGGTTGGGCGATGCGGTGACTCCTAGCAGTATCTTGCCTGATGGCAAGTCAACGCTGGCATATCGGGCAATAGAAAGACGACCGCCCGGATTGCACCATCCGCTCAATTTTTGCGCTGCAGCCGGGGGTTACGCAAGGTTCGCCTTCGCGGTCATAGACCTGAAAGCGGTGCTGGAAATAGCCCAGCTCGCCGTCGGCCTGACGGAAATCGCGCAGGCTGCTGCCGCCCGCCTCGATCGCCTCGGCCAGCACCTCGCGGATCAGCGGGACAAGGCCCGCAACCTGACGGGCCGTCAGCGCGCCGGCCTTGGTCGCGGGCGCAATGCGGGCGCGGTACAGGGTTTCGCAGACATAGATATTGCCCAGACCGGCCACGATATGCTGATCCAGCAACGCAGATTTTATCGGCGTGTTGCGGCCCTTGAGGCGGGCCATCAGATACGCCTCGTCAAAGCCATTCCCCATCGGTTCCGGCCCCAGCGCGGCAAGCAGCGGATGCGTCTCTGCCGTGGCGGTCGGCATCAGATCCATCGCCCCGAACCGGCGGGCATCGTTAAAGGTGATGCGCGCGCCCCCTGCCATATCCAGCACCACATGGTCATGCTTTTGCGGGGCAGGGTGGTCGTGGTGAAAGGTGCCAAGCATCTGGCCGGAAATCAGCATTCGCCCCGACATGCCGAGGTGAATGAGCAAAGTCTCATCAGTGGACAGGTCGGCCAGAATATACTTCGACCGCCGCCGCAGGGTATTGACCCGAGCGTTGGTCAGCCGCGCAGCCATATCGTGCGGAAACGGCCAGCGCAGCCCATCCCGGTTGACGGTGGCCAGCGCGATCACCTGCCCCTCCATCACCGGCAGAAGACCGCGGCGGACGGTTTCAACCTCGGGCAGTTCGGGCATGATCGGAAGCTCCTGCTGTTTCGCGCGGGCCGCCCCCGGACAGGGTGGCGCATTGCAGCCGCGCAGATGCGCCCTATAAGAAGACGGACAGGCAATAAAGGGCAAGGCCCATGACCGACGACGACAAAAGCACGACGCATTTCGGCTATCAGACCGTACCGGAGGCCGACAAGGCCGGAATGGTGCATGGCGTCTTTACGCGGGTGGCCAGCAAATACGACATCATGAACGACCTGATGTCGGTTGGGGTTCACCGTCTGTGGAAAGATGCGATGATGGATTGGCTCGCCCCCCGGCCCGGTCAGCGGCTGCTGGATGTGGCGGGCGGCACGGGTGACGTTGCGTTCCGTTTCCTGAACCGCGCGCCGGGGGCGACGGCGGTGGTCTGCGACATGACCGAATCGATGCTGATCGCCGGGCGGCAGCGGGCCGAGGCAGACAGTATGGCTGACCGGCTGGGCTGGGTGGTGGGCGACGCGATGGCCTTGCCGTTCGAGAGCAACAGCTTTGATGTTTACACGATCAGTTTCGGCATCCGGAATGTGACCCGGATCGCAGATGCGCTGTCCGAAGCCTACCGCGTGCTGCGCCCCGGCGGGCGGCTGATGGTGCTGGAGTTCAGCCAGATTCCGAATGATCTGATGCAAAAGGCCTATGATCTGTATTCGTTCAACGTGATCCCGCTGATGGGCCAGATCGTGGCGGGCGACCGCGACAGCTATCAGTATCTGGTCGAAAGCATCCGCAAATTCCCCGACCAGGAGGCGTTTGCCACAATGATCCGTCAGGCAGGCTTTGATCAGGTCAAGTACCGCAATCAGACCATGGGCATCGCCGCCCTTCATTCGGGATGGAAGCTGTAAGTGCGTGGCCCCCACAACATCTGGCGTCTGATCCGCACCCTTGCCACGCTGGAGCGCACGGGTGCAATCGGTGTGGTGCTGGAGGCGTTCCGCGCGCCGCCGCGTCTGCGTTTTGCGGCGCGGATACTGGGGTGGCCGTTCAAGCCACTGGGTCTGCGCGGTGACCCGGCGCTGCCCCCGGTGACGCGCGCGCTGCAAGCGCTTGGCCCGGCCTATATCAAGTTCGGCCAGATTCTGTCGACGCGCCCGGATGTGGTGGGCGATGAGTTGGCGTTGCAGCTGAAATACCTGCAGGACAAGCTGCCGCCGTTCCCGATCGAGGTCGCCAAAAATATGATCGAGGCCGAGCTGGAGCTGCCGGTCGACCAGATGTTCCGCGAGTTTTCCGAGCCGGTCGCCGCTGCCTCTATCGCGCAGGTCCACAAGGCTTGGCTGGTCGAAGACGGGCGCGAAGTTGCGGTCAAGGTGCTGCGTCCGGGGATTGAACGGGCGTTCCGCAAGGATATCGACGCGTTTTACTTCGCCGCGCAAGCCATTGAATTTATTTCTCCCTCGTCGCGCCGTCTGCGCCCTTTGGAGGTGATCCGCCACTTCGAGGGTGTGGTCATGGGCGAGCTGGATTTCCGCCTGGAATCGAGCGCCGCCGCCGAGTTTGCGGCCAATACCGAGGGCGACGCCGGGTTTCAGGTGCCAAGGCCGATCTGGTTCCTGTCGGGCCGCAGCGTGATGACGCTGGACTGGGCCGAAGGCATCGGACTCAACGATAACGACCTGATTGACGCCGCCGGGCATGACCGCAAGGTGCTGGGCGCGCGCGTCTTGCAGCTGTTCCTGAACCATGCGTTGCGCGACGGCTATTTTCACGCCGACATGCATCAGGGCAACCTCAAGGTCGCGGCCAACGGCAATATCATCGCCTATGATTTTGGCATCATGGGGCGGATTGATGAATATACGCGGCGGGTCTATGCGGAAATTCTGTTCGGCTTTATCCGCAAAGATTATCGCCGGGTCGCCGAGGTGCATTTCGAGGCGGGGTACGTGCCTGCCGACCGGGACATCGACGAATTCGCCCGTGCGCTGCGTGCGGTGGGCGAGCCGATTTTCGGGATGGATGCCAGCCGGATCTCGATGGCACGGCTTTTGGCCTATCTGTTTGAAGTGACAGAGCGTTTCGGGATGGAAACCCGGACCGAACTGATCTTGCTGCAACGCACGATGGTTGTGGTCGAGGGCGTCGCCCGTGGTCTGGACCCGCATATCAACATCTGGGAAGTCGCCAAGCCCATCGTCGAAGGCTACATCACCAAGAACATCGGCCCGCGCGCCCTGTTGCGCGATCTGGGTAAGACGGCCCGTGTGCTGGCGCGATTTGGCCCGCGGCTGCCGCAACTGGTCGAGGCGGCGTTGATCGCGCAAGCCGATACGCCAAAGATGGTTCAGACAAAGCGCAACTGGTGGCCGGTCTGGACCGGCCTGACGGGTGCAGCGATGTTGGCCGCCGGGCTTTGGTTGGGGCAGTTTATATAGACTTTGTTGTGTCCAATCCGGGCAGGGGGCAATAGCCTTTCATAAAGGTTGAAACATTACGGAACCCGCAAGGCTGTGACATCGGTAGCCAGAACCTCAATTCCACCCCGGAGGATGAGTTTGGTGCCACCGGGGCCGCCCCGCGCCTCCAGGATCGGGGCGTAGTGTTCCACGGGGGTCGTGGTAAGAAGATCATCCGCATAGTAGCTTTCGAGGGACAAAGTATATCTGCCGACGGGAAGTGCCGCACCGGTCGGGCCAGTGCCGATCCACTCATAAGGCTCTGCCGAGACAGGGATATCGTCACGCGAGACAACGCGACCCTGTGAATCTGTTACCACAAGAACGGCACGGTCGGCGGCGGCTGCCGGGTTGGGCGACAGTGTGACGGGCCTGCCGTCCATATAGACGGGTGCCGCGGCCCGCGCCTCTTGCCCGACCCAGCCTGCAAGTTGCGCCATGCCCAGCAATCCGAATTGTGATTGCAGGCTTTCCAACAGCTGATTGGTGCGCACAGCCTGCTCCACACCGGAAAACGTCGCAAGCTGAACGGCATAATCGGCCGAATCAATCGGATTCATCGGATCCTGATTCTGCATCTGTACCGTCAGCATTTTGAGGAATGTTTCAAAATCTGAGCTGGCGAAGGCAGACCGGGGTTGTACGGTTGAAGCAGCGGATGGTGTATTCGAGCCGAATTGCGTTCTCAGAGCGTCCATGGGAAATTCCTTTCAGAGCCGGAGGTCCAGCCGCCCGGTAGCGGTGAAACGATGAGGGGGTTCAATAACCGCGGGGGAATCGCCCTCAGGGACGGGGGCGGTTGATGCTGGCTGGCCGGATGGTGTGCCTGCGCGACCATCCCGCTGCGCCCAGTCGCCAAAGCTGAGCGTGGGTTGGCTAAAGCCGGATAGCCGCAGATCGCTCAGCAACTGATCACCATGACGGCGGATCAACTCCATCGCTTCGGGCCGCTCGACAAACAGAATGACTGCGAGCCTGTCACCCGTCGTTGAGATTTCAAAGCGAAGCTGTCCCAGCTCTTCTGGCCGCAATGTCAATGCGATGGGGCCATCGCCAGCCATTTTCAGCGTTTGGATAATGGATTGCGCAACCTGATGCGCGACGGGTGGCGGGCCGGTGCCTGCCGGCAGCGCCGAACTGGGGAAGGACGCGGGCAGGCCTTGCCCCGCCCCCTCCCGGTTCAAGGGCGGCATGTCTGCGTTGACCAGGGCCGCGTCGTTTGCGGCGGCATTCCGGGTCAGGTCCGTGGGTTGGAGGGGCGTTCTGATATCGCCTGCCGCGGCAGGGCCTGTCTTCGGCGGCGATCGGGTATCGCGGCGGGGCGCATTTTCTGGTTCGGGTGGCAGCGGGGCGTAGCCGGGGTGCGGGTGAGGCGCCGGTTCAGTGACAATCAATGGCACTTGGCCGTGCGGGCGCATGGTTGATGCCGGAGCAGACTTGTTATCAGCGGGCGGGATGGCAGAAACGGGTGACATCGTGGCGTAGGAGATCGCTGCAGTCTGTGCCGGTTGCGCATGTGTGAGGGGAGCACCTGTTTCCGACGCGACGCGTGATGGCCGTGATCCCTGGTCTTGCCGAAGGGGTAGCAAAGGGGCTGGAGAATAATACGTCTCTTGCCCTGAGCGCACGGGAGCGGAGAGGTTTTGCAGGGTTTGTCCTTGCCAGACGACTGCAGGCTCTGACCGGGTGCCCGCGCGCTTGTCAGAAGGGGCTGCCATGGCAAGCGGTGGCGCAGGCTTTTCATCAGGTGCCACAGGGGCTGTTCTCGCAGGTTCCGGCAGCGTGGTTGATTCTGACCCGTTTGTTCTGTTAGCCCCGGCCGTTTTCGTGTCGGTTCCGCGAGTTTCGGGCTGCACTCGCGCCGGTTCGTCAAGCAACTGTGGCGGAGCACTGGCCAGCCGGGGGCCGGAACTGGCCGGATTTGTCCGGTGTGGCGCAGATGAAACTGACGCATCGGCTGTGCCGGTTTCACCCATCGGCGCGGCCGCTGGCTGTGACAAAACCAGTTTTTGCCCACCCTCCTGCGCCGGTACAAGCGGCGGTTGCACCGGTGCCAGTGTGCGGGTGGGCGCAGGGAGGTCTTTGCCATCTGCCTTCAGCGGACCTGATGGTGAGTCGTGTTCTGATTGGGTCGGGAGCTCATGCAAATGAGCGGAGGGTGCGATATGTGCAGCTTTCTGAACATCAACCGATACTTTCTGACCTGCGTCGGCAGCTGCTTCCCGCAGTGATGGACCGGGCAGACGGGCATCGGTTGTCGCGGCTTCATTCGCCTGCATCACAGGTGAGGCACCGCGACTGATCGGAGCGCTATGTGTTGCGGGAGGCGACGAAGGGGTCTCCTTCGTTTGCCGGGTCAATGGGAACAAGCTGGCGGCTGTGTCTTTTGGTCCCTCAAGCTTTGCCGTGGCGGAAAGCATCTCCGGCTTGGCGGAGTTTTGTGCGGGGGTCATCTGCTCGGGCAGGTAGCGAAGAACTGCCGGACGCATACTGTCACGTGCGACCGGTTCCCGCGGCGGTGCGACGGGTTGGGGGGCGTTTGCTTGCGCCGGGCTTGTCTGCGTGGGTGGCGGGCGGGGATTTGGCTGTGGCCGTTCAACCGAAGCGGTCTCATGCGGCAGCACGGATTGGGCCTGTGGCGGGGGGGGCTGAGGCGGGAGTGCCTGTTTTGGGGCGCTGCTGACCGTGGCCACAGGTCCGGCACCGGCTGTTGCCGGTGGGTATTGCGGCGGGGCCACGGCTTGGGGATTGTTTGCTTGCACCGGGGCTGTCTGCGCGGGTGGCGTGCGGGTGTTTGGCTGTGGCCGTTCAACCGAAGCCATCTCTTGCTGCGGTACGGCTTGGGCCTGTGGCAGGATTGGCTGAGGTGGGAGTGCCTGTTTTGGAGCGCTGCCAGCCGTGGTCACAGGTCTGTCACTGGTCGTTGCCGGTGGGGATGGCGGCGTGGCCATGGCTTGGGGATTCGTTGCTTGCGCTGGCCCTGGCTGCGCGGGTGACGTGACGGGACTTGGCGGTGGACGCGTATCAGGCTGAGCTTGTGCATGCGATAGGGGCTGGACCTGTGGCAGCGGCTGCCGGGCGCTGCTTGCCAGCGGACCGATGCTGTCACCCGAGGCCGCTGCTCCGGAGTTGATTGTTGTGATCGGGAGTCGCTGCTCGGCCTCTGGATGGCGGCCGGTTGCCTGCGCCGGGCTGGCCGGCGCGGGTGATGTGCGGAGGTCGGAACGGGGAGATGCTTCGAGCAGGGTCTGTTCGCGTGGCATAGCCGGTTGGATCTGTGGCAGGGGGGCCTGCTTTGGAGCGCTGCCAGCCGGGGTCACAGGTCCGGCACTGGCCGTTGCCGGTGGGGATTGTGGCGGGGTCACGGCTTGGGGATTGGTTGCTTGCACCGGGCCTGTCTGCGCGGGTGGCGTGCGGGGATTTGGCTGGGGCCGTTCAACCGAAGCCATCTCTTGCTGCGGTACGGCTTGGGCCTGTGGCAGGATGGGCTGAGGTTGGAGTGCCTGTTTTGGGGCGCTGTCAGCCGGGGTCGCAGGTCCGGCACTGGCCGTTGCCGGTGGGGATGGCGGCGTGGCCACGGCTTGGGGATTGACTGCTTGCGCTGGCCTTGGCTGCGCGGGTGACGTGAGGGGACTTGGCGGTGGACGCGTATCAGGCTGGGCTGGTGCATGGGATATCGGATGGACCTGTGGCAGCGGCTGCCGGGCGGTGCTTGCCAGCGGACCGATGCTGTCACCCGAGGCCGCTGCTCCGGAGTTGATTGTTGTGATCGGGAGTCGCTGCTCGGCCTCTGGATGGCGGCCGGTTGCCTGCGACGGGCTGGCCGGCGCGGGTGACCTGCGGAGGTCGGAACGGGGAGATGCTTCGAGCAGGGTCTGTTCGCGTGGCATAGCCGGGTGGATCTGTGGCAGGGGGGCCTGAGGCGGGAGTGCCTGCTTTGGAGCGCTGCCAGCCGGGGTCACAGGTCCGGCACTGGCCGTTGCCGGTGGGGATTGCGGCGGGGTCACGGCTTGGGAATTGGTTGCTTGCGCCGGGCCTGACTGCGCGGGTGGTATGCCGGGATTTGGCTGGGGCCGTTCGGCCGAAGCGGTCTCATGTTGAGGTACGGATTGGGCCTGTGGCACGGGCGGGCGAGACAGGTCTGCCCGTGGTGGAATGCTTTCTGCTGCAGGGATGATTGCGGATTTAACCGACACGAGGATGTCTGGTCCTTTGCCAAATTGGCCGCCAATTGTATGTGGCCGGTCCGTCTGCGCCGGAGGCGTACCGAGATCTGGCCCGGCAGGACCCCCATATGCAGCCTGCACGCGCGGCGGTGCGGACTGCGGTGCGGGCTGCGGTGCGGGGCGAAGCAGGTCTGTCTGTGGAGGAGTATTGTCCGCCCGGAAAAGAACGGCGTCCGTCGTCACCACCGGCCTTGGGGCGGGTTGGATGGCGGCTTCTTTCAGCGTGGCTGGCTGTGTGGGTGAGACGGGCAAACCAGGCAGCGGCAGTGGATCACCGGAAACCTGTTCGCGCTCAGGAGCGGGCAGATCCTGCAAAAGGGGAAGGTCTGGCCCGTTTGCCGGTGGAGATGGATTCGCAGGAGCGGCAGATGTGCCGGTGGGCGGGTCATTCGTCGTCGCGTCATCCTGCAGCGGGAGGGGGCTGCCAGCGGTGTGCGGATTGCCGGGTTGCCCCGTCTTATGCAGTGGCTCCGGCTGCGGCGTATCAGCCAGACCCGGGTCTGGCTGCGGTATTGCCAGCCCTGTCTCCTGCACCTGCGCGGGTGTTTCATTCTGTGCGGTATTGGGGTGCCTTTCAGGCGTTCCGATATCAAGCGGCGGCATGTTCTGATTCTGGTCCGCCAGATTGCGCACTGCTGCAAAAGCCACCTTATTCACGAGCGCAGCGTCGCCCCCCGATGTATCCGCCAAAACGAAGGCTTCTGTTTCCTCCCCCGGAAACCGGGTTTGCGCCGATGATTCGCGGATTGGCGTTTCGCGGATTTGCGGCTGGCGTGAGGGCAAAATCGTGGGCGGGGGCGATATCATGGTGTCAAGAGACTGGACCACCGCTGCAAAAGTGCCTGAATTGTCCACCGCCTGCTTTGACGGCACCTGCGGGGATAGCGGAAGCTGGGTCGCACTCGTGATCTGCATTCTGCATTCCGGGATCAAATGATGACTGCCCAAGAAATGCCCGAAATTGCTTACCGACTGTTTACCCAGATCGCAGATATTGGGGACAATTCAAGTTAAACGGAGCGTTGTGATGCACATAGAATCTGCCTTGCCGACCCCTCTTCCGAAAAAGCCTGGTCATGATCAACTGTATGAAAAAGCAAAGGAACTGGAGGTGGCGTTTCTGACCGAGATGCTGGCTCACGCTGGGTTGGGCGAATCATCGGATGCATTTGGTGGCGGGATCGGTGAAGAGCAGTTTGCATCTTTCCTGCGCACGGAACAGGCGCGCGGGATTGTTGAAAAGGGGGGGCTGGGTCTGGCCCAGAGCATTTTTGAGTCTCTGGTCAAAGCGCAGGAGGCAAAGCATGACTGACAGCATTGCCACTCTCCTGGCAGATGTCCGCAACACGTTGATCACAGGGGATTATGGGCAGCTTGCCACTCTGATCCCGGCGCTGGAAGCCGCCGAGGCACAGATGCCTGCAAATTCTCTGACCCAGCTGAAGGCAATGAAAGCCGAGGCTGAGCGGACAGCACACTGTCTTCAGGCGGCCTTGTCAGGTGTGCGTTCTGCCCGCCGTCGGGTTGCCGAAATTTCGGAGGCTGCCAAGGGACTCACCACCTATGACCGCGATGGGCATAAGGCAACGGTCCCCAATGGTGCACCTGCGTCGAGGCGCGTCTGAATTGTTTCAAATCATCGGTGATTGGCGAATGGCAGTTCACCGATGATTAGGAGTTGGAGGTTTGTATCGGTCTTGCGCCCCGAGGTCGGGGTGGCGCTGCGGGAATGATCCCAAGGCAACGGCAAGAATGCCCTTCCAGCCGTCGGCTGACGGTAATTTTAGCTGCGAAAAGCGCGGCAAGTGTGAAGGAACGAACATGTCTTCCATTCTGACAAACAATGGCGCGATGGTTGCTCTGCAAACCATGAAGTCCATCAACAAGAATATGGGCCAGGTCCAGGCCGAGATTTCCACCGGCAAGGCTGTCGGCAACGCCAAGGACAATGCGGCCGTCTGGGCCATCTCCAAGACGATGGAATCGGATGTCAGTGGCTTCAAGGCAATTTCTGACAGCTTGTCCCTGGGGTCTTCGACGATCGCCGTTGCACGCTCGGCGTCGGAACAGATCACCAAGCTGCTGGAAGAAGTGAAGGGCAAGGTTGTCAACTCGCAGGAAGACAACGTTGACCGCAGCAAGATTCAGGCTGATATCAGTGCTTTGCGTGATCAGATCAGCTCGATTGTCGGCGCTGCACAGTTCAACGGCCTGAACCTTCTGTCGAACAAGTCCAAGACTGCTGAAAGCGGCACGATCAACGTGCTGTCGTCGTTGGACCGTTCATCTGATGGCAGCGTTTCGGCGTCCAATATCAACGTCGGAAAAGCGGATCTGAGCACCACGACTTCGGTTGTCGGTGGTGCAGCTCTGGCGGCAGGTGCTGCATTGACGGCGAAGGCAACCGGTGCCGCAACCACAGCGGCAACGGCCCTGACGGGCGCTGTAACGGCGCCGACCACTGCGGTGACCATTGTCACAAATTCCGTCGCTGCAGGTGATGGCTATAACATCACGCTCACGGCGGGTGCGGCGGGGCTCTCGACGGCGAATACGGCGACCATCCAGGACATACGCTACGTCGCGCGCGATGGTGACACCGCGGCAGATGTCGCGAAAGGACTGGCTTCTGCATTCAATGACTATGCAAAGTCAAAAGGTCTGGAAACCCAGATGTCGGCAGCCGTCGGCTCCGGCGCCACTGCCAACCAAATTACCCTCACCGGCTCCACCACCGTCGGCAACAACGTTACCGCACAGCTCAATGTGTACGCGCCCGCTGGCAACACCATCGGCGGTGGTCTGGAGAAGCTGAGCAGCATTGATGTGTCCACCAGCGCGGGCGCTGCATCGGCGCTGGGGGTGATCGAAGGGCTGACTCAGACTGCAATTCAGGCGGCTTCTGATTTTGGTACCGCGCAGAAGCGGATCGAAATTCAGAATACCTTTGTCGGAAATCTGGTCGACTCGCTCAAATCCGGTATCGGGTCGATGGTTGATGCGAACATGGAAGAGGCATCGGCGCGCTTGCAGGCTCTGCAGGTGCAACAGCAGCTGGCCACGCAGTCGCTGTCGATCGCAAACCAGGCCCCACAGAGCATCCTCGCGCTGTTCCGCTGATGGTCCGGGCCGGGGGGGACCCCGGCCCACTTCCCTGACACATGATGGTGCAACGCGAAGGATTCGCTGTGAACGTGCTCATTCACCCGAAATCGGGCTACACGCGCCCGGATGCTACTCTGCGCCCGATGCGCAGTATCGAATACGACGCTTTTGCGCGCGTGACGCAAAGGCTTTCCATATCCTGGCAGAACCGGAAATCCGACTTCCCGGGGTTGGTGCAGGCTTTGACAGACAATCTTGGCCTTTGGTCCACACTGGCCGCAGATGTCGCGTCACCAGGAAATACCCTGCCATCCGCTCTACGAGCGCAACTCTTTTATCTATACGAATTTTCTGAAATCCATACGCGGCGGATTCTGGAGGGGAGTGCCGCGGTTGATGTCCTGATTGATGTCAATACTGCGATCATGCGCGGGTTGCGGGGACAAGGGGTCGCGACATGAGCGGTCTTGTTCTGAAGCTGGGTCCGCATGAGCGCGTGTTGATCAACGGGGCCGTCGTCGAGAACGGCGACAGGCGCTCACGCCTCGCCATAATGACGCCGAATGCGCATATACTGCGTCTGCGCGATGCGATACATCCGGAAGAGGTAAATACGCCGGTCCGCCGCATCTGCTACATTGCGCAACTCGTGCTATCCGGCGATGTGACGGCCAAAGATGCGCAACTGCAACTGCTGCGCGGGATTGAGCAACTGAGTCAGGTGCTCACTGATCCGGACAGTCGGCTTCAGCTGACGCTCGCAAGCAAGGCTGTTCTGGAAGATCAGCATTATCAGACTTTGAAATGTCTGCGCAGCTTGTTGGCCCGAGAAGAACGCCTGATGGCAGTTGGCCCGACGTGACCTATACGCCTATCATCCCCATTGGTGGCTACGCTGGCTGGGCCTTTCTGAAACGAACGATGGCGCAACAGACCAACGCATTCAATGCGCAAGCGTCAATAAAGCGTGACGAAGCCTATTTTCGTGAAAAGATTGGCAGCATCACCTCCGCCGAGCAGTTGGTGAATGATCCCAGGTTGCTGAGGGTGGCGCTGGGCGCTTTTGGGCTTGAGGCGGATATCGGGAACAAGTTCTTTATCAGAAAGGTTCTCGAAGATGGCACACTGAAAGCTGGCGCGCTTGCCAACAAGCTGGCAAATAAGCAGTATCAGAAACTTTCGACTACATTTGGCTTTGGAGACTTTAATACACCCCGTACAAAACTTTCAGACTTTGCTGACAAGATTCTTGGGTCCTACAAAACCCAGCAATTTTTTGTGGCAGTGGGCACCCAGAATGAAGACATGCGACTTGCCTTGAATATTGAACAGGAATTGCCTGTTCTCGCCAAAACGGAGGCCAGCACTCTATCCAAATGGTTCACTGTTATGGGCAACCCGCCATTGCGGAAAGTGTTTGAACGTGCCTTTGGTCTGCCAGTATCATTTGGGGCGATCGATATCGACAAACAGGCAGAAACGCTGCAGAATCGCAGCAAAGCAATGTTCGGCACAGACGATCTTTCACAGTTTTCGGATGGCGATAAGGTAGATAAACTTGTCAGACAGTTCCTGGTGCGATCCGAGCTTGCAGCCAGTTCTGCAAGTCTGAGTTCGGGGCAGGTGGCCTTGGCGCTTTTGCAATCCAATGTGTCCCGTTTCCGGTTGAATTGACGCTTGTGGAGCAAAGCCGATTACCCGTGAAGATAGTGGGTCAAACGGGCAAAGCTGGCCTGCACTCCTCCTGCAGGAGAATCTTCTGCAAGAAAGCTATCCAACCCTGGCCAAAGGCGGATTGCCTGATCGACCATCGGATCGCTGCCTTTTTCATACAGGCCCGCCTGAACCATCATTTCTGCGCGATCCCATGCCGATAGCAAACCTCTGGTGCGGGCAATAAGGGCATTTTCGGCCTCACTTGCCACGGCAGGCAGGCAACGGGAGACCGAGCGCAGCAGATCAACTGCGGGAAATCGCCCCCGCTCTGCGATCCTGCGGTCCAGAACGACATGACCGTCGAGCACGCCGCGCAGAATATCGGCGACGGGCTCTTCCATATCCGACCCTGCAACCAGCACTGTAAAGATGGCTGTAATATCCCCTTGCCCGTCAACACCGGGCCCCGCACGCTCTGCGAGGGCCATGATCGCGTGCTGAAGCGAGGGAGGATAGCCCCGCAAGCTTGGCGGTTCGCCTGCTGATAACGCAATTTCGCGATGCGCTTCGGCAAAGCGGGTGATGCTGTCGGCAAGGAGCAACACATTCAGCCCCTTGTCGCGGAAATGCTCTGCCACCGTAATCGCTGTCAGGGCGCAACGGCGGCGCAGCAACGGTGATCGGTCAGAGGTGGCGGCGATCACGATGCTGCGCTTCATGCCCTCTGGCCCCAGAACGCTTTCGGTAAATTCGCGCAGTTCACGGCCCCGCTCCCCGATGAGGGCAATCACCACGACATCGGCGGTGAGCGCCCGTGCAAAGCTGCCCAGCAAGCTGGATTTTCCGACACCTGACCCCGAAAAAAGCCCGATACGCTGCCCGCGTGCAATCGGCAAAAGCGTGTCAAACGCCGCCTTGCCGGTACTCAGCCGCTCGCCCAACCGCCTGCGCCGCGCCGGTGGTGGTGGGGCAGAGGAAAGACTGCGCAGCTCGGTTCCCGAAAACAGCGGCCTCCCATCCAGAGGTTGACCGAGCGGATCAATCACCCGGCCGATCCAGCTGTCGTCCGGCGCAATCCGGGCCGGGCCATGAAGCGCGATTTCCGCGCCAATGGCCAGACCATCCAATCCGTCATCTGGCAGGACGGTCAGGCTGTCGGGACCGATCCCGATAACTTCCCCCCCGCTGCGGTTCTTTGCACCTATGGCGATTCGGTCCCCCAACGCCGCCGCATGTTGCAGGCCACGGACTGAAATTGTTCCGCCCTCGGCCGTGCAGATCCGCCCGATCGGATGCGAAAGGCTGATGCGGGCGATCTGATGGCTCAGCGGGGTAAAAATGTCGGTCATGGGATTCTCCCTTTGTTCGGTGATTACGGTTTTTAAAGGAATCACCCCTAAGAACTGATGAAGCGGATCGAGGGAGAAGCCCCGGTGTTTGAAAAACTTGGATTGACCAGAATGGCACAGGCACTTGCAGCCCACGCGGGCTCTCGGGTTGAAGTGGTGGCGCGTAATGTGGCCAATGCTGATACCCCCGGCTTTCGGGCAATGGACCTGCCGGCATTTGCCAGCGTGTATGACGATGGTGGATTTTCACTTCGGGGTACACGTCCCGGCCACATTGTGAATGAAAACTCACATTCGTCATCACCCGTGATGTCCGGCTCCGGAATGGCCGTCAATGGCAACGATGTTTCCCTGGATCAGCAGATGATGAAGGCGATTGAGGCGCGCCAAAGCCACGAGATGGCATTGGCGGTCTATCGCAGCACATCTGCCATCATCCGCACATCACTTGGCCGGAACAATTGAGGGGAATGATATGACAGACCTTTTGCGGGCATTATCCCTCTCGGCCTCTGGAATGGAGGCTCAGGCCAAGCGGCTGCGGCATGTGTCCGAGAATATCGCCAATGCTGACACGCCCGGCTACCAGCGCAAACTGGTTTCCTTTCAGTCAGAGATGGAAACCGGAGCGGTTTCCGCAGGGCGTGTCCGTCTGGACAAGACGCCGTTGCCAAAACTCTTCGACCCCAGCCATCCTCTGGCTGATACGACTGGTCACTATGATGGATCGAATGTCGATCTGGTGATCGAAATCGCTGACGCGCGCGAAGCGCAGCGCAGCTATGAGGCGAACCTCAGACTCTTCGATCAGGCGCGCCAGATGACGCAGAGCCTGTTCGATCTCATCCGTCGATAGGAGATCCAGAATGGATATCAGAAAGTCTCTGGCCGCGCAGGCCTATGCACAGGCCCGTTCAACGGTGGTTCCAGAACCCCCCCCGAATTCAGCCGAGGAAGGGGCGGCGCGGTTTCTGGGCAGTTTTGCCGAAACCTTGTCGCGGGGCGAGGAAACGGCCCGCGCCGCAATGACTGGTGGGGCTGACCCGCATGCTTTGGTTGAAGCCCTGGCCTCATCTCAGAGCGCCGTGGAAACAGTGGTTACCGTGCGGGACCGTGTGGTTGAGGCATATCAGGAAATCCTGAGGATGCCGGTATGAGCAACCCGGCGACCGAGGGTGTCATCTTTGACATCCTGCGGCAGGGCCTCTGGATTGCCGTTACCATCTCTGCCCCACTTTTGATTGTGGCGCTGGTTGCGGGTGTGGTGGTGGGCCTGTTTCAGGCGCTGACCTCGATTCAGGAAATGACGCTGACATTTGTTCCAAAGGTGGGCGCGATGCTGATCGTTTTCTGGGTGTCGATGAGCTTTATGACCGCAACGCTGGTGACGTTCTTCAGCGATGCGATCATTCCTTTGATTGAGGGAAGTTGACATGGATACCCCCGGCTATACTGCCCTGACCCGGCAATCAGGCCTGATGCGCGAAATGCAGGTTGTTGCCAACAACATTGCGAATATTTCCACCAGCGGCTTTCGGCGTGAGGGGGTGGTGTTTTCCGAATACGTCACCCGGCTGGAAGGGGAGCCTTCGCTGTCGATGGCCCACGGAAATGCCCGCCATATTGATCTTGGTCAGGCCGGTCTGTCGCAGACGGGCGGCATCTTTGACCTGGGCCTTCAGGGCGAGGGGTTTTTCCTCATCGCCGCGCCCGAAGGCGAACGGCTGACCCGTGCCGGGAGCTTTTCGCCAAATGCTGAAGGTGTGCTGGTCAATCCAGATGGATATGCGCTGCTGGATGCTGGCGGAGCCCCGGTTCCGGCCCCGCTTGGTGCTGGTCCTGTCTCGATTGCGTCGGATGGCACCATGTCTGCTGATGGCCAGCCGATTGCCCAGATCGGTGTCTGGCGCCCGGTTGATCCGCTGTCGCTGCGCCATCAGGCCGGTACATTGTTTGCGGCAGATGACATCGAGCCGGCTGAAGGGGCTGTGATCCGGCAAGGGTTTCTTGAGGACAGCAATGTCGAACCCGTTTCTGAAATTGCCCGCATGATCACGGTTCAGCGGGCGTATGAGCTGGGCCAGAAGTTCCTCGATGCCGAGGATCAGCGCCAGCGCAATGTCATCCAGACACTTGGCCGATAGGAGAAGCCTATGAAAGCGCTGCAGATTGCCGCAACCGGCATGGCCGCACAACAAATGCGGGTCGATGTTGTGGCGCACAACCTCGCGAACATGTCGACCACAGGATATAATGCCCGGCGGGCCGATTTTGCCGATCTTCACTATCAGCAGCTGGCACGTCCGGGCTCTGTGTCCGCGAGCGATGGCACCTTGCTTCCGACCGGGGTGCAACTGGGGCTGGGGGTCAGGCCGGCCGCTGTGTCGGTCATCCTTGCGCAAGGGCCGCTGTCCCAGACCGGCGGCGATCTTGATGTGGCGATCGAGGGGTTGGGCTATCTTGAGGTCACGTTGCCGGGCGGCAATGCCGCCTATACCCGCGACGGCGCGCTGAAGCGCACCGGCGAGGGGCTGATCGTCGATTCCGAGGGGAATCAGGTTGCGCCGGGCATTACAATTCCTGCAGACGCGCGGTCCATTGCCATCAATGCAGACGGCGAAGTCTATGCTTACTTCGGGGACCGGGCAGAGCCCGAACTGCTGGGAGCCTTGTCGCTGGCGGGCTTTACCAACGAAAAGGGGCTCGAAGCCATTGGCTCGAACCTTTTTCTGGAAACCGAGGCTTCTGGTCCTCCGCTTCAGGCCGCACCGGGTGAAAATGGTCTGGGCACATTGCGTCAGGGCTATCTTGAAGAAAGCTCGGTCGACGCAGTCCGTGAAGTGACCGAGCTGATCAAGGCGCAGCGTGGGTATGAGCTGAACGCAAAAGTAATCACCGCTGCGGATCAGATGCTGTCAGCCACCACACAGGTCCGCTGATGCGCTGGCTTGTTCTTTGCCTTGTTCCCCTGCCGGTCTTTGCCGATGCGCTGATCCCGAACCGTATCATAAAGGCGGGTCAGGTGATTGAAGCGGCCGATATTTCCGTTGTGAATGCCGACATTCCCGGCACGCCAACCGATCCTGCCCTTGTGGCGGGCCAGGAGGCGCGCGTTGCGCTGTATCCGGGGCGGCCCATTCGCGACGGACAATTCGGCCCACCTGCGATTGTTCTGAGAAATCAGGTTGTCTCACTCACTTATGTCATGGGAACGCTTGCCATTTTTACCGAAGGGCGCGCGCTTGACCGTGGCGGCGCGGGCGATGTGATCCCGGTTGTAAACCTCTCTTCACGCAACACAGTGCAGGGGCGCATCATGCCCGACGGCACTGTGAGCGTTGTCCGGACAGAAGGATAGTCTAATGCGCGCTGCTCTATGTCTCATGCTCTTTCTGGCGGGATGCGGCTCACTTGACCAAGTGGGAAAAGCCCCGGATTTTTCGCCATTGGAAGGCAGCTATCAGCATCATGCGATGTATTCCAATGCCCTGCCAGATCAGGCCGATCCGGATGGCCCGACCGATGCCTCGTCGCTGTGGACCGCGAGCCGGGCCTCTTTGTTGGGCGACAGACGCGCTGGAAAGCGTGGCGATATTCTGACGGTTGTGATTGAAATTGACGACCGGGCAGAGATCTCAAACTCCTCTGACCGATCCCGTACGGGAAATCAGACGATGGGCATGCCCCAGCTTATGGGCCTTCCACAACGCCTCAATAAAGCCCTGCCCGAAGGGGCAACGATGGCAGACGCGGTGAATACAAACTCTTCGTCAACCTTTTCGGGCGACGGTTCGGTGTCGCGCAACGAAAAGATGACATTGCGTGTCGCAGCAACCGTGGTCGAAGAACTGGCCAACGGTGTTTTGCGGATCGAAGGACAACAGGAGGTCAGGGTGAATTTTGAACTCCGCGAGCTGATCGTGACCGGATATGTGCGCCCGGCGGATATCTCCAGAACAAACGAAGTGACCTACGATAAAATTGCGGGGGCGCGGATTGCCTATGGTGGCCGGGGGCAGATATCCGATGTTCAGCAGCCCCGCTATGGTCAGCAGATCGCCGACATTCTCCTGCCGTTCTGAGGACATAATGCGCAAACTCCTCCCTCTGTTGCTGATTTTGCTTGGTGCGGGTGCCGGAGTGGGGGCGGGGTTTTTCCTGCGTCCACCGCCTGCAGCTGCGGTAGAAGGCGAGCATGGCACAGAGGCCGACGCGCAAGAAGACCATGCAGAAGCCGCCAGTGATCAACTGCCGGAGTTTGTGAAGCTGAGCAATCAGTTCATTGTGCCTGTCGTCGAAAAGAACCGGATTGCCTCGCTGGTTATCCTTTCCCTCAGTCTTGAGGTGGAACCGGGGGGCACCGAGCGGGTTTTTGCGCAGGAACCCAAGCTGAGGGACGGGATTCTTCAGCTGTTGTTTGATCATGCGAACACCGGCGGGTTCCGGGGCTCGTTTACCGATGCAGACAATCTGGTCATCCTGCGCCGGGGACTGAAAGAGGTGGCGCAGCGTGTCCTGGGTGAGATGGTCAAGGATGTGCTGATTACCGATATGATCCGCCAGGACAGCTGACTGCCAATTTCAGGCGACCGATCCGGGCAACAGATTGGCAAGGGTCCGCTCCCTGACAGGGCGGGCCCTTTCTGGCATATTCGACTTCATAGATTCACAAATTGAATATCTTGGACGGCGACGGTCGGGAGCGTCTGGTTGCAAGCATGCCATTCCCTGTAATCGTGGATGCCGGCACGCGTCTGACCGGCCACGACGCACAGACCTACGAAATCACCGGCGCTTTGTCAGCTTGCCAAGAACTTCGGCCCGCCCGAAAGACTTTTGGGCATCGGACTTTGCAGCCATCCAGCTGACAGTGTCGCGGGCCAGTTGCTGGTTAAGCAGGATACGACGGTTCATGACCCAGAGGCCAAAGCGGTCTACGACCTGTGCGGCAGTCACAGGGTCCAGCCCGGTGGAAGGTTGCGTCTTGTCGAGGGCAGAAAGCAGCGTCTGAGTTCTGGCCTTTTGAGACGAGGCGAGTGTCAGACGGGACAGATCCCGGTCCCGCATCAGCTGCGCGATCTTTTCAAGCTTACGCAGGTTTTCCCGGGTGTTCATCTGGTGCGCGCCTTTGCCCGTTTGCGCATGGCTTCGGCAAAGCGTATCGCGGCCGCGACAGCGCGGTAGTGATCCCGCGCGATCGGCTTTCCGATCTCGACCATGGCAAACAGGGATCGTGCCGTGGGCGGGTCGGAATGGATCGGCACGCCATGCTCTGCCGCAGTCTCGCGGATGCGGCGGGCGATTTCATCAACGCCCTTGGCCACGACAATGGGGGCCGTCCGTGCGCCTTTTGTCCAGCGCAGGGCAACCGCATAGTGGCTGGGATTGACGATTACCACACTGGCTGTCGCCACTTCTGCCAGCATCTGATTCATCGCGATATCCTGCCCCCGTTGCCGCCGTTGCGACTTAGTATGCGGGTCGCCTTCGCTTTCTTTCATTTCATCCATCATGTCTTTGCGGGACATGCGGTTGCGCTGCAAAAGAGAGTGGTGCTGCCAAAGCAGATCAAGACCGCCGATAGCGGTCGTCACCAGAATGACAATCACCAGAAACTGGCCGAGCAGCGCAATCAGCTGAGTGAGCCCCTGGCGCGGATCGAGAGACACGGAGGCAAGGATGTTGTCAGCATGACTGATCAGGAACCAGCCAAGAGCGACCGACACGATCATCAACTTTGAGAAATTCTTTGCAAATTCGACCAGCCCCTCGGCTCCGAATTTCTTCTTTGCCGTCTCCCAGGGTGAAATGCGGGAAAGTTTTGGTGCCAGCTTGTCCGGGGCAAAGACGATTGCCTGAGTTGCAAAAAGCGCAAGCCATACAGCCGCCGCAGGAACCAGCAGCAGCAGCACAAAGGGCAGAACCGTTGACTGAAGCACACCACCGATGACAGGCCGTGAAGACTCCATTGCCAGCCGGGCAATTTCTGGCGCTTGACCTATCAGGATACTGGCGGCAAGTGCGGACTTTTCAACCGCGGGCGCCCCGGCCAGCACGGCGACAAACAGCCCGGCATAAGAGGCCGCGGCCAGCAGCTCGATTGATTTGGCGATGTCGCCTTGACGGCGCGCATCTGCCAGCTTCTTCTCGCTGGGCTCGTGTTCTTTTTCACTCGGGCTCTGATCGTCAGATTTTGACATCTGCGATCACGGTAGCGGGCCGGCGGGGGCGACAAGAAAGCTGTTCAAAGACTGAAGCCAGATTGCCAGGGCAAGAGGCGAGACCAGCGCAAGCAGGATCAGCCCGCCGAAGCTGAGCGCCGGGGCACCGATAAATGTAACCATCAGCTGTGGCATGGCGCGGTTGATGACCCCGAGGGCCACGTTGTAAATCAGGGATGCAATGACAAATGGCATCGCGATCATGAACGCCATGGCAAAGGCGCGCCCGGTCTGTGCGACACCCCATTCCGCCATCAGACCCGCAGAGGGCCATTGACCGGCAGGCAGCATGTCATAGCCGAGCAGGAGGTAATCCAGCACCCGCAGATGCAACCCTGCGGTGACGGCAAGCGCCAGCCCGGTGGTCACCAGAAGTTTGGAGATTGCGGGCTGCGCCTCTGCTCCGGCGGGAAACAGCTGCGACAGCGAGGTGGCGTTGGCGGCGATCGAGCCCGCAGTCATCAGAGACAGCACGAACAGGCGCACCATCAGGCCAAGCGCCAGACCGATTGCCACCTCGGGCGCAAAGCCGGTACTGAGCGGAATGCCGTTCAGCATGGGCTGGACGCCGGGGAACAGCGCGGCGGAGAGCATGACGGCCAGGACCAGCCTGATCCGGGTGGGGATTGTGGTTTCGCCAAAGGCTGGAAGTGTGGCCATTACCGCCCCGACACGCAGAAAAACCAGTGCCGCCGCCTCTGCCTGACCGGCGACCAGCGCATGAGAGGTCATCAGCAGGGTGAGGATCTCGTTCATTGCGGGACCAGACCCACAATGGCGGGCCGCGCTTCCAGCCCGATTTCCTCATAGGACAGGACTGGTGCGCTAAGCCCCTTTGCCGCCAGAACAGTGCGCACAAACCGCCGCCTTAATGTGGTTGTCACAACTGCTGCGGTGATGCCGCTTTCGGCGGCGCGGTTCAGCTTTTCGGCCAACAGACCAGACAAACGGGCAAACTGATCTGGCGGCAGGGCAATGTCGCGATGCCCACGCTCCCCGTCGATCTGATAGGTGGCAAAGGTCTTTTCCCACTCCGGCGCGATCTGGATCAGGGGGATCGTGCCATCATGGCGCTTCAGCTCCGAGACAAGCTGAAACCCGATCCTTTGCCGCACATGTTCGCAGATCGCTTCGGCGGATGGCAGGCCCCTGCCTTCGGCAATGGCTTCGAGGATCAGGGGCAGATTGCGGATCGACACCCGCTCATCCAGCAAAAGACGCAGGACTGCCAAAAGCAGGTCGACCGGCACCTTTTCCGGGATCATGTCATCCAGCAGTTTGCGGTTCGACTCGGCGCGGCTGGGTTCGGACACGTTGATGAATTCATCCAAGAGCCGCCGCAGGCCGCGCAAGGACAGCAGACGGGCGAGGTTGGCCCGGATCACTTCCATCAGATGGGTGGCGAGCACCTCGGGTGGGGAAACGACCGTCATGCCTGCGATCACGGCATCTTCCTGCTTTTCCGGAAGAATCCAGCGCGCGGGTGTTCCGTAGACGGGTTCGCTGACATCAATGCCATCGGGAGCCGGCATCCCCTCGTTCAGAAGGACAAGGCAGCGGTCTGGCATCAGGCGGTTGGTCACACGCTCCACCCCCTGAATGCGGATGCGATAGGTGCCATGCGGCAAGGCGGGTTCGTCGGTCAGCCGGATTTCCGGCAGGATCAGGCCAAAGCTTGCCGCGATATGGTTGCGCATGTTCCCGATGCGGCCATCGAGGCCCGTTGCGGGATCAAGCACCATCGCCACAAGGTCGGGTGAAAACTCCAGATGAAGCTCATCAAAATCAAGCACATCGCCCAAAGCCCGTTTTCGTTCGGGCTCGGCCGCGGGCAGCGGGGGCATCGCGGTCTGAATGCTTCGCCGATGGACCCAGAGTGCTGTACCGGCCAGCACCCCGGCCCCCAGAATAAAGGGCACAAACGGCATCCCCGGCACCAGCGCAAACAGCGCCATCAGAACGGCCACAGTGCCAAGCGCGCCGGGATAGCGCCCGAGTTGGGCAAAGAACGAAACATCTGCCGCGCCTTTGGTTCCCCCGCGGGCGAGCAACAGAGCCGCGGCCACCGAGATGATGACGGCAGGAATCTGGCTGACCAGACCATCGCCGACGGTCAGGATCGCATAGGTTTCAAAGGCCTGTGCGACCGGCATATCATGCAGGAACACCCCCATCACCAGACCCATGATGATGTTGAGCATGGTGATCAGCAGGCCCGCAACCGCATCGCCCTTTACAAATTTCGATGCCCCGTCGAGAGAGCCGAAAAAGTTGGTCTCGGCCAGTTCACGTTCGCGGCGCTCTTTGGCTTCGGCATGGTCGATGGCGCCTGCGGCCATATCGGCGTCAATGGCCAGCTGGCGGCCCGGCATCCCATCAAGCGCAAAGCGCGCCCCGACCTCGGCCATGCGGCCGGCGCCTTTGGTGATGACCATGAAATTCACGATCAGCAACACGCAAAAGATGACCAGACCCAGCAGAACATTGCCGCCCATGATGAAATTGGCGAACCCTTCGATCACCGCGCCGGCGGCGTCGGTGCCGGTGTGACCTTCGCCGATGATCAGTTTGGTTGAGGACACGTTGAGCGACAGGCGCAGCATCAGCGATGACAGCAGGATGGTCGGGAAGGCCGAAAAATCGAGCGGGCGTTCGATAAACAGCGTCACCGTCAGCATCAGGATCGCAAGCGCAAAGGACAGCGCCAGCCCGATGTCGAGCATCCAGGCCGGAACCGGCAGGATCATCATCACGATGACTGACATCAGGGCCAGTGCCAGCAGAATGGTCGGGCGAAACAGAAGGGCGAGGCGGGCTTGGGCGGTCATTCTGGCTACCGGAACAAAGGGACGGCAGCGCGGTCAGACAGCGTAGTCACCAGCGACCCATGCGCCCCGGCAACGCCGGGCATCAGCAGGGGATAGCGGTTGTCACCGGAAGCCGTCTGCAAAGGGACTGAGGCGGGCGTCTGCAATGTGGTATCCATCAAGGCGGAGACCTTTGCCAGATAGGCCGTTGCTGCCCCGCTTTGCCGTGAATGATAGGCCCCGATCGCATCATCCCACGAGCCGAATTCCTGATACAACTGCAACAGAAAGCGCGCCGCGTAGAGCGCGTTTTCCGCCGGGTCAAACATCGCCTCTAACGAGGCGAACTCTGTGCCATGCCAGCGCATATTGATCTGAAAGCATCCGACATCAATGTTGGTTTCGCCATTGCTTAGGGCGAACGAGACGTGATCCACTGCATCAGATTTTGACTCAAAGAACGAACCGGACCCGGCCTGATTGACTGCCCAAGGCCAGGGTGCAAGCACCCCGCCTATGGTGCGCCCGGTTTCGACACGCGAAATTGCCAGAAGTACAGGGACGGGAACACCGGTGATCTTGGCTGCCCTGCTACCTGCCGTGTCACACAGGTTTTGGCTGTCATGCGACGTGCTGGCACGGGTGCTGGCAATCCCCATTGCCAAAAGACCCGCCACCAGCGAAAGAACCCGGAACACCACCAAAGTCGCAGTCTGTCGCATAGCAGTCTGTCGCATCGGTTTCACCTGCCCGGATGACACGCACCATTCTGATGCTGTGACGACCATACGAAGCGAATCTTTCGAAATCGGAAACACCATGCGATAGGATGCGGGCTTGACCCTGCCTTTGGCCTCGTTACCCTTGCGCCCAAGGGTGGAGGCAACCCACAGAAGACGGAGCAGATGAATGACCCAACGGCTACACCTGGTGTTTGGGGGGGAACTTGTGGACCCTGCCAAATCGACGTTTGCAGATGTGAACGACATCCATATCGTGGGCATGTTCCCCGACTATGCCTCGGCGCACAAAGCGTGGAAGGCAGAGGCACAACGCACCGTCGACAACGCGCATATGCGGTATTTCATCGCTCACATTCACCGTCTGCGGGATGAAGCGCAGGCCGGATCGGCTACGGAAGAACTGGGCCGGTAATGTGCCGGGCATATGGTGCATTCGCTTGGTCTGACACTTTATAACCTGCGGCCCCGGCGCGATCCTGCGTCCGGGGGTGTCTGGCCAGAACGCCCCTCCGGGCGGTTGATATGGATGCATGCGCCCTCTGCCGAAGCGGCCCGCGGATTGCTGGAACTGGCCGCCCGTCTGATCGAGGAAGACCGCCTGACGGTCCTGTTTACCTGTGCCGAGGTGTTGCCGGCCCGGAAGGGTCTGGTCAGGCTGTTGCCGCCCGATGACCGTCCGGCCGAGGCCCGCGCTTTCCTTGATCATTGGCGGCCAGAGATTGCGATCTTTTCAGATGGCGAATTGCGCCCGGCCGTACTGCACGAAGCGGCGGAGCGTGGGGTGCAGCTGATGATGGTCGACGGGCGCGCGCCCTATGTGCTCAAGGATCGCAACGGGTGGTATCCGGGTCTGATGCGGTCCGCCCTGCAAGGATTTGCCCACGTCCTGACATTGGACGAGGCGTCGGCCCGCGCCTTTCGCAAGGGCGGGGCGGCCCTGTCTGCGGTGGGTGTGACCGGACGGATGGAAGAAAACAGTGCCGCCCTGCCGTGTCTGGAAGCGGAACGCGCAGCACTGGCAAAACTGCTGGCCACCCGCCCGGTTTGGCTGGCCGTGGGGCTGCCCGAGGCGGAAGAAACGGCCGTCATCGCGGCACATCGCGCGGCACAAAGCCTTGCGCACCGTCTGCTGCTGATCATCGCGCCCGAAGATCCGGCGCGGGCGGGCGCTCTGGCCAGACGATTGGCCGACGACGAAGGCTGGATCGTTGCAGAGCGCTCTGAGGATCAGGAGCCGGAGGCTGATGCCGAGGTTTTCGTCGCCGATGGCATGGCCGAGCTGGGTCTGTGGTACCGGTTGGCGCCGATCACCTTTATGGGGGGCAGTCTGGCGGGGCAGGGCTGTGTGCGCAACCCGATGGAACCTGCGGCGCTTGGCTCTGCGATTCTGTACGGTCCGCGCCCGGGCGTGTTTGGCGGCACTTTCGGCCGGCTTGGTGCTGCCCGTGCGGCCCGTGCTGTGGGCAGCGCCACGGATCTGGGCGAAGCCCTGTCTGATCTGTTGTCGCCGGACCGTGCGGCGCGGCTGGCTCAATCGGCGTGGATGGTGGCGTCAGACGGGGCGGATGTGACCGAGCGTGTTATCGCGCTGGTCCGCGAGGCCGTGAAAGGGGAACCATGATGCGCCCGCCTGCATTCTGGCAAAATCCGCCTGAGGCACCGGGACTTGTGGCGCGGCTGTTGCAACCTTTGGGCATTGCCTATGGCGCGGCAACGGCCCGCCGGGTGGCGCAAGACGGGTATAGGGCCGCTGTTCCGGTGATTTGCATCGGCAATCTGAATGTGGGCGGCACCGGCAAGACCCCTGCGACCATCGCACTGCTGTCACGGGTGCAAGGCGCGCATGTGGTGTCCCGGGGCTATGGCGGGGCGCTGGAAGGCCCGGTTCTGGTAGACCCGCAGCGGCACGCGGCGGCGCAGGTCGGGGATGAGCCGCTGCTGTTGGCAGCCTTTGCGCCAACTTGGGTCGCCAAAGACCGCGCGGCAGGTGTCCGGGCGGCAGAGGCCGCGGGGGCAAGGATCATCCTGATGGATGATGGCTTTCAGAACCCTTCGGTTCACAAGGATCTGTCGCTGGTCGTGGTCGATGCCGGGCGTGGCTTTGGCAATGGCCTGTGCCTGCCTGCCGGACCGTTGCGGGAGCCTGTCACGGCGGGTCTTGCCCGGGCGCAGGTGCTGCTGTCGATTGGCGGGGTTGAGGCGCAGGAAAAATTCGTCCGGCAATGGGGATCGGTGATTCCCATCCCGCAGGTGCAGGGGGAGCTGAAGCCCTTGCAAATGGGCATGGACTGGCACGGTCAGCGCGTACTCGCCTTTGCCGGTATCGGCCACCCGGACAAGTTCTTTGCCACCCTGCGCAGTCAGGGAGCCGAGATCGTGCGGGCGGTTGCGCTGGATGATCACCAGCCGCTGTCAGACACCCTGTTGCGTCGGCTGGAGGCCGAGGCCGATGGGTTGGGGGCCCAGCTTGTGACAACGGAAAAGGATCAGGTGCGCCTGCCGCCCGTGTTCCGGCCAAAGGTTCTGACCCTCGTTGTCCGGCTGGAGGTCGCGGATTGGTCGGTTCTGGATGCGGCGATTGCGGGGCTGCGCTAAGCTCCGCCTGCGGCTTTGTCAGCCCGCTTCGGCCTGATGCTCGCCCAGCTTCGGTGCCGGGCGGTCCAGCGCAAGGTCGGCCCCGGAAAACCGGAACGGTGAACGCACACCCGGCACCCCACCCGGGGCGATCTGCATGCCGCGTGCCACGATCTGCGGATCGGCAAACACCTCTCCCAGATCATTGATCGGTCCGGCAGGCACCCCTGCCACTTCGCAAGCGGCGAGCAGATCGGCCTTTGTCCATGTCCTTGTGGCTGCGGTCAGCCTGACCGTCAGCGCCTCCCGGTTCTGCACCCGGTCGGCGTTGGTGAGGAAATCCGGCGCAGTGGCCATATCCTCCAGCCCGAGGATCGTGCACAGCCGCTGATACTGGCCGTCATTGCCCGTGGCCAGGATCAGCCAGCCATCAGCGCAGTCAAACACCGCATAGGGGGCCAGATTGGGGTGGGCGTTGCCCATCTTTTTCGGCGCGATGCCAGTGGTCAGATAGTTCATAGACTGGTTGGCCATGGTCGCTGCCGCCACGTCCATCAACGCCATGTCGACATGCTGGCCGATGCCAGAGCTGTGTCGCTGATGCAGGGCCGCCAGAATGGCCGTCGCCGCATAGATGCCGGTGAAAATGTCGGTGACGGCCACGCCGACTTTTTGCGGTTGCCCATCGGGTTCGCCGGTCACGCTCATCAACCCGGCCATGCCCTGAATGATGAAATCATACCCGGCGCGATGGGCATAGGGGCCATCCTGACCGAACCCGGTGATCGAGCAATAGATCAGCCGCGGGTTCACCTTTTGCAGGCTGGCGTAATCCAGCCCGTACTTGGCCAGCCCGCCAACCTTGAAATTCTCGATCACCACATCCGCATCCGCAACCAGAAGGCGCACCATGGCCTGACCTTCGGGCGTGCGGAAATCGCAGATGACAGACCGCTTGCCCCGGTTGGTGGCATGGAAATAGGCGGCAGACCGGTCGCCATCCCGTTCGATGAACGGCGGCCCCCAGCGACGGGTATCGTCACCTTCGGGGGCCTCGACCTTGATCACATCCGCGCCCAGATCGGCCAGCGTTTGACCAGCCCACGGGCCCGCAAGAATGCGGGCCAGTTCAATGACCTTCACACCAGCAAGCGGCGTGGTCATTCCTTGGCAAGCTCTGCGTCAAGGATGGTTTTCAGATCGGCATAAGACATGTTTGCATGCTTGGTGCCATTGATGATCAGCGTCGGGGTGCCCTGCACCTCATACTCTTTCATCACGGTTTCATAGTGATCGACCATCGCCTGCGCCGTGGCACCGTCCTGCATGCAGGCGTCAATCTGTGCATCATCCATCCCTGCGGTGCGGCCAATCTTTTTCAGATTGCCGACCACCACATTCGGATCATCCGAAGCGGTCCAGGTCTGCATGTCCTTGTACAGCATCTCCTGCACGCCGAAATACTTCATGTCGCCGCCGCAACGGGCCACCATGGCTGCCCACAGACCGTAGCGATCAAAATAGACCTCGCGGTAGACAAAGTGGATCTTGCCGGTGTCGATGTAGTCTTTCTTGAGGTCTTTGAAGACATTGGCATGGAAATTCGCACAATGCGGGCAGGTATAGGACGCATATTCGATCAGCGTCACCGCCGCATCGACCGGACCCAGCGTCATGTCCTTGATCTCGACCGCCTGCGCTTCAGCCGCTGGCGCCGTTTCCTGCGCCTGTGCGCTGGACACCGGCAACAGCGTCTGGCTGACATTGCCAGCTGTCATCGACCAAAGGCCAAACCCGCCTGCAATGACAAGGGCCGATGCGGCCAGAATGGTTTTCTTTGACATTATTTCTCGCCTTCTGTCGTCTTGCGACGGTTTAGGATGTTTTCGGCCAGCGCTTCAAGCGCCGCGCGCAGGCCGGGGTCATGAATCGGGGCCACAGTTTCACTCGCCTCGGCCTTGATGGCCGGGTCGGTTGCGGGCGGGGCCTTTCGGGCGGGCATGAATTCGGCCTGACCTTCGGCAAATCCGATGGGGGCGGTCTGGGTCAGCAGAATGCGCGAAATGGCGTTGTAGCCATAGATCGCGTTCACCTTGGTCCGGATGACTTCTTTCTGCATTTCGATCATCGGCGCCATCGGCCCGGTGGTGAGCAGCGTCAGCGTGCCGCCAAAGCCGTCGCGGCCATAGCCGACCTTCACCGGGCGGGTGCATTTGGCCAGATCTTCGCCCACAACCTCTGTCCAATGGGTCAGAAGTCGCGCAATCGCAAAGCCGCGCGATTCCCCTGCCGTGCGCACCGGCTCTTTCATCAGCCCGAAAGCTGGTTCAAACCCGCGCATCCGGCGCGATTGGTTCTGGTAAGGGGTCGTGTTGCGGGCCATCTGGTATCCTGTGACTCTGCCGCTATCTTATCCCGTCAGGACAGCGCCGCCAGAGGCAAGACAGGACAAAGGGTATAAAGATTGCGTGACGCCGAGTTGAGCGACCTGCTGCTGCGCTGGTATGACCGCCATGCACGGGTCATGCCGTGGCGGGTGTCACCGCAGGATCGCAAGGGCGGCACCGTGCCAGACCCGTACCGGATCTGGCTGTCCGAGGTGATGTTGCAACAGACCACGGTTGCGGCGGTCAAGGATTACTTCCACCGCTTCACCGCCCGCTGGCCCACGGTTACCGATCTTGCGGCGGCGCGGGATGAGGATGTGATGGCCGAATGGGCGGGCCTTGGTTACTACGCCCGCGCCCGGAACCTGCTGAAAGCTGCACGCGCGGTGGTCGCGGATCATGCGGGCGTGTTTCCGCAAACGCGCGACGGTTTGCTCGGCCTGCCCGGCATCGGACCCTATACCGCAGGTGCCGTGGCCGCGATTGCCTATGATGAGGCGGCGACGGTGGTGGATGGCAATGTCGAACGGGTGATGGCACGGCTCTTTGCGGTGAACATACCGCTTCCAGTCGCCAAGGGAGAACTCACCGCGCTGGCGGGCTCGTTGACGCCCGCCACCCGACCGGGAGACTATGCGCAGGCCGTTATGGATTTGGGAGCCACCATCTGTACCCCGCGCAATCCGGCGTGCGGGATTTGTCCTTGGGTTCACGCTTGCACCGCACGGGCAGAGGGTCTTCAGGCCGAACTGCCCCGCAAGCTGCCAAAGGTGGAAAAGCCGGTGCGTCGCGGCACACTCTGGCTTGCGACTCAAGGCGACAGGGTCCTGCTGCAACGCCGCCCCGACACGGGTTTGTTAGGCGGCATGCTGGGATTTCCCGGCGACGGTTGGGATGGTGCCGGAGGTGACGCCCCTGCCATCGCCAGCTGGAGCGAGATCGGCGAAATTCGCCACACATTTACCCATTTTCATCTGTACCTGACGCTGCAAGCCGCTGAACTGCCAGCCGGGTCGGTCGTATCGCGCGGGCATTTTGTCTCGCGTCATGATTTCAGCCCTGCTGATCTGCCCACAGTGATGCGCAAAGCTTATGACCGCTGGCGGGACAGTTTGTCCTGTTGAGAAACCTCCCACGCTGGCACATCGTCTGCCCGCAAACACACGGCTTAACATGTCAGACCACCCGCGTCAGAAGATCGGATTTATGCAGGCCATGCCGTTCTGGCTGACGCTGGGCATCGTGCCGCTGGCGCTGATCGGGGCCACTTTCGGCGGGTGGTATACCGCTTTGGTTCCGGCCTATTCGCTGGTGATCTATTCGTCGCTCGACGCACTGACCGGCCGGAACGAAGGCAACGCCGACCCCGAAACCCCCGATGCCATGCTGTTCTGGTATCAGCTGCTGACGCTGATCTGGCCGCCGATCCAGATGGCTATCCTGTTCGGCACGATCTGGTATGCCACCCATACCAGCCATCTGTCCGGGTTGGAGCTGGCTGTGCTGTTCTTTGGCATCGGCATCGTCACTGGCACGGTGGGGATCAACTACAGCCACGAGCTGATGCACCAGAAAAACAAGCTGGAGCGTTGGCTGGCCGATATTCTGCTGGCGTCGGTGCTGTACTCGCATTTCCGGTCCGAGCATCTGCGCGTTCACCATATCTATGTCGGCACCTGCCGCGACCCGGTTACCGCGCGCTATAATGAGGGGTTCCACCGCTTTTTCCCGCGCGTGCTGCGTCAAAGCCCGGTATCTGCCTGGCGGGCCGAGGTGGCGATGCTGGCGCGGCGCGGAATGCCGTGGTGGCACCGCAGCAACCCGTTCTGGCGCTATGCCGCGTTGCAGGCGGGCATGCTTATGGCTGCCTTTGCGCTGGGCGGCGGGCTTGGCCTTGGGCTGTTTGTCTGGCAGGCCGCCGTCGCCATCTGGCAGCTGGAGGCGGTGAATTACGTTGAACACTACGGCCTGACCCGGCGGCATCTGGGCAACGGCAAGTATGAACATGTCAAACCGCATCACAGCTGGAACGCATCGCACACCGCGTCAAACTGGCTGCTGATCAACCTGCAGCGCCATTCCGACCACCATTTCAAGCCCGACCGCCGCTTTCCGCTGTTGCAGACCTATGACGAAGATCAGGCACCGCAGCTGCCGCTCGGCTATCCGCTGATGGTGTTCATTGCCATGAACCCGCTGTGGTGGCGGCGGATGATGAACCCCCGTGTGCGGGCGTGGCGCAAGTTTCACTATCCGGACATCACCGACTGGAAACCCTATAACAAGGCGCTGAATCCGCCGCCGCGCTGATCCGACCAGCCCCGCCACCAAGGCGCGGCTGGCCGATATGCCTCAGATCACACCCGCTCCAGCGCGATGGCAATGCCTTGTCCGACGCCGATGCACATTGTGGCAAGCGCGCGCCGCGCGCCGGTCTGCGCCAGTTGCAGCGCGGCGGTTCCGGTGATGCGGGCCCCCGACATGCCCAGCGGATGACCCAGAGCAATCGCCCCGCCATTTGGGTTCACGCGCGGATCGTCATCGGCAATGCCAAGCGCGCGCAGCGTGGCCAGGCCCTGCGCGGCAAAGGCCTCATTCAGCTCGATCACATCCAGATCGGCGGGGGTCAGCCCCAGCCGCGCCAGCAGCTTTTGCGAGGCCGGTGCGGGACCGATGCCCATGATCCGGGGCGGCACGCCCGCAGTCGCCCCACCCAGAATGCGGGCAATCGGGGTCAGCCCGTATTTGGCTGCCGTCGCGGCATTTGCAAGGATCAGGGCCGCCGCGCCATCATTCACGCCGCTGGCATTGCCTGCGGTCACCGAGCCATTGGCAAACAACGGCTTCAGCTTGGCCAAAGCGTCGGGCGTGGTGGCGCGGGGGTGTTCGTCGCGGTCCACCACCAGCGCATCGCCCTTGCGCTGCGGAATGGTGACCGGGATGATCTCGGCGGCCAGTCGTCCGTTGGCCTGTGCGGCCGCCGCTTTGGTCTGTGACGCAAGCGCCATGGCATCCTGCGCCTCGCGGTCGATGCCATAGTCATCGGCCACATTCTGCCCGGTCTGCGGCATCGAATCCGTACCATAGGCGCTGTGCATCGCCGGGTTGATGAAACGCCAGCCGATGGTCGTGTCATAGACCGCGGTATCGCGGCTGAACGCGCTGCCAGCCTTTGGCATGACAAAGGGCGCACGGCTCATGCTCTCGACCCCGCCTGCGATCATCAGGTCAGACTCGCCCGCCGCAATGGCCCGCGCGGCCATCAGCACCGCATCCATGCCCGAGCCGCACAGACGGTTGATGGTGGTGCCGCTGACACCAACCGGCAAACCGGCGAGCAGCAACGACATGCGCGCGACGTTGCGGTTGTCTTCGCCCGCCTGATTGGCGCAGCCAAAGATCACGTCATCGACCGCTTCCCAGTCCACACCGGCGTTGCGGGCCATCATCGCGCGCAAGGGGACGGCCCCCAGATCATCGGGGCGGACGGTGGCAAGGCTGCCCGCATAGCGCCCGATCGGGGTGCGGATATAGTCGCAGATGAAAACCTCGGTCATGATCGGATCAGCCTTTTACAACGCAGGAACATCAAGATCAGCCACCGCACCATCGCGGTGTAGGGTGGCCCCGGTCACCGCCTGCAGATCCTCGACCGAAAGTGAGGCCAGCTTTTCCCGCAGGACGAAATGGCCGTCAACAATGTCTATCACCGCAAGGCTGGAGTAAACACGGGTCACACAGCCCACCCCGGTCAGCGGCAGCGAACAGCGCTGCACCAGTTTTGGCTTGCCATCCTTTGTCACGTGATCGGTGATCACGGCAACCGTCTTGGCCCCATGCACCAGATCCATCGCGCCCCCCACCGCAGGCACGCCGCGCGGCCCGGTGGACCAGTTCGCCAGATCGCCGGTTTCCGCGACCTCATAGGCTCCGAGGATCGCCACATCCAGATGCCCGCCGCGCACCATCGCAAAGCTGTCGGCGTGGTGGAAAAAGGCCGTGCCCGGCTTGATCGTCACGGCTTTCTTGCCGGCGTTGATCAGATCCCAATCCTCGGACCCCGCTGCAGGGGCCTCACCAAAACCAAGGATGCCGTTTTCGGTGTGAAAGATCGCCTCGCGCCCCGGTGGCTGGAATTTTGCCACCATCTCGGGAAAGCCGATGCCAAGGTTGACATAGGCGCCATCGGCAATGTCCTGCGCCGCACGCCAGGCCATCTGGGTGGGGGTGAGTTTTGGGGTCATGCTGTGGCCTCCGGATAGACCGCATTGGCGCGGTTCAGGTCTTCTTCCTGCTGCGGGTCCGGCACCTCGACCACGCCCTGCACAAAGATGCCGGGGGTGATCACCGACTCGGGGTCGATCGCACCGGGGGCGACGATCTGCGACACCTGCACAATAGTCGTGGTCGCAGCCATGCACATCAACGGGTTGAAATTGCGCGCCGCCATCCGGTAGGTCAGGTTGCCCAAGCGGTCGCCATGATGCGCCTTGATCAGGGCGACATCGGCCCTAAGCCAGCGTTCCTGCACATAAGAGCGACCCTCGAACACCTCCACCGGCTTGCCCTTGGCCAGATCGGTGCCAAAGCTGGTCGGGGTGTAGAACGCCGGAATGCCGGCGCCACCCGCCCGGATGCGTTCGGCCAGTGTGCCCTGCGGCACCAGTTCCAGCTCGATCTTGCCCGCCAGATAGCGCTCGGTGAACACCACCGGATCGGCCGAGCGCGGGAAAGAGCAGATCAGCTTGGCAACCATCCCGACCTCGATCAGCGCTGCCAGACCGACATGGCCATTGCCCGCGTTGTTGTTGACCACCACCAGATTCTTCGGGTGGCCGGTCGCCAGAAACCGGTCGATCAGGGCGTGGATCAACTCGATCGGCGCGCCAGAGCCGCCAAAGCCGCCGATCATCACGGTCATGCCATCGTCAATGCCCGCCACGGCGGCGGCAAGACTGGGAAGGGTTTTGTCCATCAGGAATCTCCATCGGGCGCAGGTCATGGCCCGGGTTCGGGGCCTTGCTATGGGCATGGGGTAGCGGGGAATCCGGATTGCCGTCCACTCAATTTGTGCGATATGGTGCATTTGTTTACATATCGCACAACGGATGGGGTCATGACCATTGCAGAACGGGACATCATGGGCGGGCTTGCCAAGGGTCTGGCGGTGATTGAAACCTTTACCGCCGCGCGCCCGCGCCAGTCGATTGCCGAGGTGTCAGTGTCCTCCGGGCTGGACCGGGCCACGGCACGGCGCTGTCTGCTGACGCTGGCGCATCACGGTTATGCCGATTGGGATGGCAAGTTCTTTACCCTGACCCCACGCGTCTTGCGGCTGGGCACTGCCTGCCTTGCCACCATGCCTTTGCCGCAGATCGTCCAGCCGGTGCTGGATGACCTGTCGGACCGGATCGGGCAAAGCAGTTCGGTGTCCATCCTTGACGGGGCCGAGATTGTCTATGTCGCACGCGCGGCCCAGAAAAAGGTCATGTCGGTCGGCTTGATGCCGGGCTCACGCCTGCCTGCCCATTGCACCAGCATGGGCCGGGTGTTGCTGGCCGCCCGGCCGGAACAGGAGGTCCGGGATCTGCTGGCAGCTCACCCTCCCACCGCCCGTACCCGGCTGACCCGCACCGGGCCGGAGGAGATCATGGCCGAACTGGCGCAGGTGCGGGCACAGGGCTACGCGATTATTGATCAGGAAGTAGAAGTGGGCTTGCGGTCATTGGCTGTGCCACTGTTTGACGCCCATGGCCGGGTGATTGCAGCGCTGAATGTCGGCGTCGCGGCCATTCACGCCGAACCCGGGCAGCTTGTCGCGTTGTATCTGGGCGCGTTGCAACGGGTTCAGGCAGACCTGCGCCCGATGCTACGCTGAGCGCGGGCAAAACTGGCAAGGCATAATGCTGGCTGACAGGATCAGATCAGTCCGGTCCAGATGGAGGCCGATGGTCATTGCGACAGGGTATTGTTGTGACTCTCATCACCGCTGCACGATCTGGGAACCTGCATCAGATCGGGTGCCTGTTAATGAATGATTCACCATTCGCTGCAAGGATGCTGCAGGTGTCACAGCGTCGATGTCCGGGGCGTCAGTTACCCCCGTCCAGTACGCGGCGCTCGGCATGGTTTTGTTGCTAACAATGCCTGAAAGGACTGCTGGACGCGCTTGATTAGACCAATATCTATACATTATGATGTAATTGCTAGCTTAAGTATGCAGTGCCCGAAGGCCTGATAGCAGGGGGCGACGAATCCCAAGCAAGGTGCCTGTCAAAGGCCTGACGGCAATCTGAAGGGGGGCGAACTACCCTTGATGCCAGCTTGAGGGCTCATCCGGAACACCAGACCGGCTGTGACTTGCTGTGCCGGCGTTCACGCAAAGGATGCAAGGGAGAGATGTCATGATAGCTGCCTATGTGTTGATCGCGGCAATCGGGGGATTGCTCGGCTTTTCCGCAGGGCTTTTTCTCGAAGTGCCGTTCTTGACATCATTGCTGTTCTATCCCGCCGGGGGGGCGATGCTGATTGTACTTTCAGTCATGTGGCAGCAGATCAAAGGATGGAAAAATCCCGAAGTCTGTCAGTCCGTTAATGGCGCAGAGCATGCGCAGCGCCAGAGACTGAAAGGCGGCGCCTGAACAGCCAGACCCGCGCTTGCCACTAGTTTTGTGGCAACTGTCCGCGATTGGCCAGCGCCTCCTCAGACCTGTCTGATTTCAATTCCGGTTGGCAGACCAGATCGAACACGCGCTTCGCGTCCTGTCCGGCTACGCAAGACGGCTCGATTGCCGCAGCTATATACAGTTTTTCCTGAGCCCTTTCCCAGAGTTCCGGCACTTCATCGGGGTTGCCGGTTCGTCAGACTCTGACCCGCAGCTGCGTTTCGCAATGCGCCGTCTATCCCTCCTTTTTTAATGCTTCAAACCGGGAAATGGTCGGCGCGACTCGGTTGACATATCCAATAGTATGTATGTAAATTACATACTATTGGATGAGGTTGCAGCGCGTAACCCATACTTCCCTATGATACCCTTTCGGGGCATTAAGACTGGAGCAAGCAATGGCACAAAGTGTAATTCAGGCAGGCACGATAAAGGATGTGTCCATTCATGCCCTGCCGGGGGACGTGCAGCAGTATATGAAGTCGGGCAATGACCTGGTCGTGCAGATGACCAACGGCGACTCGATCCTCGTCCAGGGCTTTTATAGCCCCGCCGCCAATGGAGACCCCCATCTTCTGGTGCTGGGCGACGGCAAAGTTGTAAACCCGGTGCCGGATGAGGACGACCCTGCGGCGGGCCTCGGGGCGGGTATGCTCAATACGGACGAGCTGATCGCTCTTGGCGTCGCCGGCCTTGGCGCAGGGCTGATTGCGACGAGTGGCGGCGGTGGAGCCGATCTGACTGATCCGACCGATGGCACCGATCCGACGGATGGCACCGACCCGACCGACGGCACCGATCCAACCGATGGCACCGATCCAACGGACGGCACCGACCCGACAGACGGCACCGACCCGACCGATGGCACCGACCCGACGGATGGCACCGACCCGACGGATGGCACCGACCCGACAGACGGCACCGATCCGACAGACGGCACTGATCCAACGGACGGCACCGACCCGACAGACGGGACCGATCCGACCGATGGCACTGATCCAACCGATGGCACTGATCCGACCGATAGCACCGATCCGACCGACGGTACGGATCCGACCGACGGCACCGACCCCACAGACGGGACGGATCCGACCGA
>NZ_JAVDWP010000011.1:0-80118 GCF_031457365.1 Pseudotabrizicola sp. 4114
CGCGTTTCCACGTCCCCGCCGCTTCGGTAAGGCGGTGTTTAGGCCCACCACAAAAAACCTGCAAGAGGAAATCTTCACACAACCGTCGTTTTTCCGAGATACCCTTTGTTTCCTTGACCCAAACGCGCAAACTTTCTGCACCCTGCCCGCGCCGCAGACCGGGACAGGACTGCATTTTGGTGCCCCGCCCCCGAATCTGGGTCCCGATTCCTGCCCCTTCGCGCCGAATCTGTGCCGACTCCGGGGCGACTCACTCCGCCGCCAGAACCGCCCCCGCCATCACACAGAGCAGCTCGAACATCACCGACGCCCCCAGATAGGCCGTCGCCCCGTTCAGATCGAACGGCGGCGAGACCTCGACCACATCCGCCCCCACGATCCGCACGCCCGCCAGCTCGCGCACCACCTGCAGCGCCTGAAAGCTGTTGGGGCCGCCCACTTCGGGCGTGCCGGTGCCGGGGGCATAGGCCGGGTCGATGAAGTCGATGTCATACGAGATATAGGTCTCGCCCTGCCCTGCGCGCGCACGCGCCTCGGCCATCACATCGGACACGCCGCGGGCATGGAACTCTTCAATCGCGATTACCCTTATCCCCACAGCATCGGCAAAGTCCCGGTCCTCCCGGTCATAGGCCGTGCCCCGGATGCCGATCATGGTCACGCGAAGCGGGTCAAGCAGCCCCTCTTCCACGGCGCGGCGGAACGGGGTGCCATGGGTATACATCGTGCCGTTGAAGTAGCTGTGGAACAGATCGGTATGGCTGTCGAAATGGATCATCCCCAGACCCTTCGGGCTTTCGGGCCGATCCTTGGCCAGCGCCCGCAGGATCGGCAGGCTGCACAGATGATCGCCCCCGGCGGTCAGGGGCACGATCCCCGCCGCGCGCACTTGGCTATAGAAAGCCTCCATCCGCGCCAGAGAGTCCATCAGATCGGCCGGGTTCGGACCGACATCGCCCAGATCGGCACAGCGCACCGCCTCGAACGGGCGCACGCGCGTGGCGGCATTTTCGGCGCGGATCATGGTCGAGGCATCCCGCAATGCACGCGGCCCATGGCGCGGGCCGGGGCGGTTGGTGGTGCCGCCATCCCAGGGCGCACCGATCAGCCCGATCTGCACATCGGCAAAGCGCGGATGCTCCGGCGTCACCACCGGCAGCCGCATGAAACTGGCCACCCCGGCGAATCGTGGCAACTCGAAACCGGAAACCGGCACGAAAAACGGGTCCTGTGTCATGATATGGCAGCCCTTCTGTCTGAACTTTTCCGCGATCAAACCACCCCTGCCCCCCTCTGTCAGGTCCGCACGCGACATCATACCGGCCAATGCGCGCCCGTTTGCCACCCTTGGGCCGCCCGCCCCTTGACCGATCCGCCGCCATACGCCCTTATCAGGCAAAGCCAGTAACGGACGGATCATGTTCAACAAGACCTCAGACCAGACAGCCCCACCGGGTGGTGCCCCCCCCGCACGCCCCTCAAACACCAGATCGGTCTTTGCCAGCGACCTGAAAATCACCGGCGAGATTTCGTCGGTTGGCGATATCGAGATGCTGGGCGACATTGACGGAAACGTCACCGCCCGCAGTCTGTCCGTCGGGGCAGAGGGCCGGATGAACGGCACCATCACCGCCGAAACCGTCGAAGTGCGCGGCAAGGTCGATGGCCAGATCAGCGCCGACAGCTTTACCCTGCGCGCCGCCGCCAAGGTGGCGGCAGATGTTACCTACCGCACCCTGATCATCGAAAGCGGGGCGCAGGTCGAAGGGCGCTTTGCCAGACACAAGGCCTGACCGCGCTCTCAGCTTTGAAAACGGCCTCCGCTTGCGGGGGCCGTTTTGCTTTGGTGCCTGCGGTGCCGGGTCAGGCTGCCGGGATCGCATAGGTCAGCCCCGCTCGCGCCACCGGCTCTGACCCGCCTTCGGAAAACAGCAGCACATCTCCTACCGCCAGCCTGCGCCCCAGCTTCAGCACCCGCGCACGGCCCAGCAGGTCAACCCCGGCCTGTGGCTTGCGCATGAAATCCATCGCACAATTCGTGGTCACCGCCAGCGCGACCGGCCCGATCCGGCTCAGGATCGCCAGATACATCGCCACATCGGCAAGGCCAAACATCGCCGGCCCCGACACCGTACCGCCGGGCCGCAAATGCCGCGCAGCCACCCGCAGCCGCAGCGTCACGCCGCTCGCATCCGCCTGCTCCACCGTGAAGTCCTCGGCCACCTGCCCGAAATCGCGCTGCAGAAACGCCTGCAGCGCGGCCGTATCCATCACCAGTGTCATGTCGCCCCTCCCCGTCTGTTGTCACCCCGCAGCCCCCATTGTGCAGACCATCTGGGCAAACCAGCCTGCTGGCCAAACGCCGCCCCCTCCCCCATCCCCTCCCACAAGGGGAGGGGCGCGCCTGGCACACCGGTTGCGCCCCGCCGCCCTCTCCGCTTTGCCCGGCCCCGAGGCGCAAGGCGGCCCCCTCCCCCCTTGTGGGGGAGGGATGGGGTGGGGGGGGCGCCGCAGGGAGTCACCGACCTGCGGCGAAGGCCGCTGTGGCACCGGCGGACGCCTCCGGCGGGAGTATTTTTGCCAAGATGAAAGCGGCGGCAACAGGACCTGCAACCGCCTGGGTCGTACGCGGGGCGCGCGCGGCGTTCAACGCCCCGGTCAGGTTACAGCCGGTACAGGGCTTTGAACTTGGCCTCCAGATAGTCAAGCAGCGGCCCCTCGCTGGGCTCGAACCCGCAAGCCAGCCGCACCACCTCGCGCGGCTCATAGAGCCCGCCATGCCGCTGCACGTTCTCGCGCAGCCATGCGGTCGCCGCCCGCGCATCTCCGCGCGCCAGATGGTCATCAATATCCGGCACCGCCTGACGCAAAGCGACATTCAGGCAGCCGGCATAGACATTGCCCAGCGTATAGGTTGGGAAATAGCCGAACAGACCGCAGGACCAATGCACATCCTGCAGCATCCCCTGCGAGGCGCGCGGCACCGCCACGCCGAAATCGGCGGCAAAGCGGTCATTCCACGTTGCCTCCAGATCGCCCACCGCCAGATCGCCCCGGATCAGCGCGCGTTCCAGATCAAAGCGCATCATCACATGCAGGTTGTAATGCACCTCGTCGGCCTCGGTCCTTATGAACCCCGACTGCACCCGGTTGACCGCGCCGTAGAATGCATCGGCATCGGTCAGGCCAAAGCCGTCAAACCGGGTCTGCATCTGGCCGAACATCCAGCCGGTAAAGGCCCGCCCGCGCCCGAGCTGGTTTTCATAGATCCGGCTCTGGCTTTCATGCACACCCATGCTCACCCCCGCCCCCAGCGGGGTCAGCCGGTAATCGGGGTCAATCCCCAGCTCATAGCAGGCATGGCCCACCTCATGGATGGTCGAGTAAAAGCAATTGAACGGATCACTTTCCACCACCCGCGTGGTGATCCGCGCATCATCGCCGGAACCGGAGCTGAACGGATGCACAGCCAGATCCAGCCGCCCGCGCTCCCAGTCATAGCCGAAGGCGGTGGCCAGATCGCGCGCCATGCGCATCTGCGCGTCCTGCCCGAACGACCCCTCCAGCTTTGCCGGCTGATACGCCGCCCCCAGCACCGCCGACCGCAACGCGACCAGCCGGGGCCGCATCGCATCAAACATCGCGCCCAAGCTGGCCGCCGTCGCGCCCGGCTCGTAATCGTCGATCAACGCGTCATACAGATCACCGCCCTGCGCGAGGCAGGCCGCCTCTTCGCGCCGCAGCTGGATCACCTCGGCCAGGATCGGCAGAAACGCCGCCACATCATCGCGCGACCGCGCCTCCGCCCAGATCCCCTGCGCCCGGCTGGTCACCCGCGCCAAGGCCTGCGCCAGCGGCCCCGGCACCTTGACCTGCCGCGCATAGGACCGCCGGATGTGGCGCAGATTGGCCGCAGCAACTGGATCGGCCACCGCATCCGCCGCCTCCGCCTGCGCCAGCCACTCCGCGATCCGCGGATCGGTGCGCCGCGCATGCAGCACCCCCTCCAGCGCCGACATCTCCTCGGACCGCTGCTCGGCCGCGCCGCGCGGCATCATCGTCTCCTGATCCCAGCCCAGCCGCCCCGCGACCTGACCCAAAGCCTCGGTCTCGCGCTGAAACGCCATCAGATCGGCATAGGCCATGTTGTTCGCACTCATGCCGTGCCCCTCCGGATTGACCCGGCCAGCGGGTATTGTGACAGATAACGGGCGCGCAGGATCAGCACCCACAAAAGAACCGCACCCAGCTGATGGGTGATCGCCACATGCAACTGCGCCGATGTCAGCACCGCCATGATGCCCAGCCCGACCTGCGCCAGCATCATCAGCATCACCATATGAAAGGCAAAGCGCGTGGCCCCGTGCGCCGACTTGCGCCCGCGCAGACAGACCACCACGCCAAAGGCAAAGAGCCCATACCCCGCCATCCGGTGCATGAACTGCACCAGCCCCGGGTTCTCGAAAAACGCATGCCAGATGGGCAAGGCCCCGCCCTGCCCGTCGGAGACATAAAACGCATCCGCCGGAAAGAACGCGCCGTTCATGTCCGGCCAGGTCGGAAACGCGCGGCCCGCATCAATCCCGGCCACCAGGGCCCCGAGCAATATCTGCAGAAACGCAAAATGCATCAGCCCGGTCGACAGCCCGAACAGCTTGCCCTCCCGCGCGCGGCGCGCCTGCAACAGCGCCGCCTCCGAGCGGCCCAGCAAGAATATATACCAGCCAATGAAGCCAAGGATCACAAAGGCCAGCCCCAGATGGGTGGCCAGCCGGTACGACGCCACCGAGGTCATCGCCCCGGTCAGGCCCGAGGCCACCATCCACCAGCCAATCGCCCCCTGCAGCCCGCCCAAAGCGCCGATGAGCACCAGCCGCCCGGTCCAGCCCGGCGGAATGCGCGAGGTCGCCCAGAAAAACAGAAACCCGATCCCCCAGACCAGACCCACGGCCCGGCCAAGCTGCCGATGGCCCCATTCCCACCAGTAAATCACCTTGAACGCCGACAGCTCCATGCCGGCATTCATCAGCTGATACTGCGGGCTGGCGCGGTACTTGTCGAATTCCACCAGCCAGTCGGCCTCAGTCATCGGCGGCAAGGCCCCGGTCACAGGCCGCCATTCGGTGATCGACAGCCCCGAGTCGGTCAGCCGCGTGAGGCCCCCCACCACGATCATCGCCATCACCATCAGGAACAGCACGATCAGCCAACCCCGGATCGCGCCCCGCGCGCCCATGGGCCGGGTGTCGATCAACCCGCCCTGCGCCTTCGGGGCCGCCCCCGCGCTGCCCACCTCTTCGAAAATGCTGCGCTTGCCCGCCATACCCGCCTCATACCTTGCTGGCCGAGAGACTAGGCTGCGGCCTCAGTAGCTTCAAGGGGGGTGCGGCGATGGGGCGGGGCACGGCCATGGCATCGCAGCCGGTGGGTCAACCTGCGCGCAAGCGCGCAGAACGACCCACCCTCCCCCTATTCTTTTCCGCTCTTCTCTTCCCGTGGCCCGGAACAGCCACGAAGCGGCCCGGGCCGAGCCCCACAGCCCGACAGGCGATTGTTCTTCCCAATCGCCGACAGGGAACCTCCCCCGGGAGGGCGCTTTGCAACGTTTGCGCCTGGACCTCCGGTGGGAGATGCTGAACCAAAAAGCGCCTAGAACCAGCGTCACCGCGCCATCCCGAGGTCGGGCGCGGCCCTGTTTTCCTCTCCAAAGCGCATAGATGCCTTAATATACGCAAAGAACCCTTACCGGACCTTGGAGTAGATGACGCAATCGCGGGGCGCTTCGGAGATGTTGGGGTGTCGGAAATAGCTCCGTAGGGTGCCTTCACGCTCCATACCCGCTTTCTCCATCACTCGGGCCGACGCCGGATGATCCACATCACAGAAAGCCTCGGTCCGGTGAATCTCGGGGTGAGCGAGAGCATGTTGCACAAGCCACCTCATCACCTCTGTTGCGCAGCCCCTTCCCCACATGGATCTCTGCAAAACATAGCCGTAGTTCACCCTATGGCCGATCAGTTTGGGGTGAAACATTCCGATGAAGCCGCCGCTTATGCGGTCAAAAGCAACGACGGGAAAGCCGCTACCGATATCCCATTCCGCCGCCGCTATTTCCAAGAACGCGGACGTGTCTGCAAGGCGTCGATGGGGCTTCCAGCCAAGAAAGCGCGTGACCTCTGTATCGGTGGCGTAGCTGTCGAAAATGATCTCTGCATCATCCGCCTTCACGCGGCGGAGGTGGTAGCGGGCGGTCTCGAACTCATCCGGCAGACAGTAATGCATGCTCATTTTTCAACCCTAACGATGGAGCAGGGCACGTCAAGCTGTTGAACCTCCGCTTCCTCCCACCACTCAACCCCCTGTCACCCACAGCACCCGCCCCCCGCCGTAAGGCCCGGCTATCCCCCAACCCCTTCCCAATTGCAGCTTTCCCAAATACTCCGGGGGTCCGGGGGCTGGCCCCCGGGGCCGGCCGCAGGCGCAGCGTCAGGAGGGTTCGCCAAACCCCTCCGGCACCAACCGCCCCTCCGCCACCGCCATCCCCCCGTCCTCCAGCAGATCCGCCAGCATTGCCTCCACATTCTGCCCTGCCGCCGACAGATGCGTCCAGATCTCGCGCACCGCGGGCGTGATGCGCGGCTCCTGCACCGCCCGCGCGGTGTGCAGCCAGGCGGCCAGCCCGTCGCTGCTCACATAGTCGCGCGTCTTGCGCAGGGCGGCGATTTTCGTCTGGCTCGCGCGGACAAAGCGTTGCACCTCCGCCGCTTTCCATGTGGCCAGCTTGGTCAGATCCTGCCCCTGCGCCAGATGCACCTGCGCCCAGAACTGCGCGGCGGCGGCGTGCTGTTCCACTGCATGCGGCTTGCCGCCCGCCAGCCGGTCGGCCACCGCCTGCGCCTCATCGACCAGCGCCTGAACAGCCTTTTCCTTTTGCCAGTTGCTGAAGTCGGTGCCAGCCATCGGGATCTCCTTGTTCAGTCAACGCAACGAGAAGTGTTAAAACTTCGTGAATCTCACAGGGTCAAGTCTTTGAAATCAAACATAACCCGCACCTGTAACACAGCGGGAAGCCCTCACTCCCCCTGCTGGCGCAGGCGGTAGGCAATCTGGCGCAGCATGCCGTGAAAGGTCTGCACCTCGGCCCGGGTCAGGTTCAGCCGGGCCCACATGTTTCGCAGATTCAGCCGCATGTTGGCGGCCTTGGTCTCGGGAAAGAAAAACCCCGCCGCCTCCAGCCGCTCTTCAAAGTGGTCGCCCAGTTTCTCAACGTCAACCCGGCTGGCAAACTCGGTACGGGCCAGTTCCATCACCTCCGGTGCCACCACCGCCGTCTGCCGCCGCCATTCATAGCCCATCAAGAGCGCGCATTGCCCCAGGTTCAGGCTGGGGAAGTCGGGGTTCACCGGCACCGTGACGATGGCATTGGCCAGCGCCACATCGTCATTCTCCAGCCCCGCCCGCTCGGGTCCGAACAGCACGCCCACCTTCTTGCCCTCGGCCGCCATCGCGCGGGCCATCTCCATCGCCCGCTCCGGCGTGACAATCGGCTTGACCAGTTCGCGCCCCCGCGCGGTTGTGGCAAAGACATAGTCGCAATCGCCGATGGCCGCTGCCACATCCGGGAACAGCCCGGCCTGATCCAGCACCCGCCCCGCGCCCGAGGCCATCGCCACCGCCTTGGGATTGGGCCAGCCGTCACGCGGGGCCACCAGACGCATCCGGGTCAGGCCGAAGTTCAGCATCGCCCGCGCGGCCGCGCCGATATTCTCGCCCATCTGCGGGCGGACGAGGATGAAGGCAGGTTCGATCATGCGTGGCACCCCAGGTTTTACAGGCCTGTTACGCCAGCTCCCCCGCGCGGGCAAGACATGGTCAAGCCGCAAAAAGGCTGGTAAGCCAGCCAAAACCCGCTGCGAGGACCCGCCATGGCCGCCGAAGACCGCCCGCAAATCACCCTGATCACACCGCCCAGCTTTGATCTTGATGTCTTCCCCACCCGTCTGGCCTCTGTGCTGGACGCGATGGACGTGGCCTGCCTGCGCATCGCGCTGGCCAGCCGCGAAGAAGACAACCTGCTGCGCGCCGGTGACGTGCTGCGCGAGGTGGCCCATGCCCGCGACGTGGCGGTGGTGATCGAAAACCATCTGCTGCTGGTCGAACGGCTGGGCCTTGACGGGGTTCACCTGACCGACGGCGCGCGAAACGTGCGCAAGGCCCGCAAGGATCTGGGGGCCGAGGCGATTGTCGGGGCCTATTGCGGCACCACCCGGCATGAGGGCATCAGCGCGGGCGAAGGCGGCGCGGATTATGTGGCCTTTGGCGCGATTGGCGACTCAGCCCTGGGTCAGGGCACGCAGGCCGATTTCGACCTGTTCGAATGGTGGTCGGAAATGATCGAAGTGCCGGTGATTGCCGAAGGCGCGCTGACGGTCGAACTGGTCGAACGCTTTGGCCCGGTCACCGATTTCTTTGGCATCGGGCCAGAGATCTGGGGTGCCGACGAACCGCTGGCCGCGCTGAAAGCCCTGCTGGCCCCGCTGGGCTGAGCCCTGCGGTCACGGGCGGGCGGGCCGTTCCGGACCGGGATGGCTGGTCGCAATGACCCGCTCGCAATACTGTGCAAGGTCTTTGCGGTTGGCATAGGCATCCACCGGCACCTGCGCATGAAACACCACCTCGACGCTGCCCTGCTTTGGCGAAGACAGCACCGCAAGCAGATGCCCGGCAAAGGTCATGTCGCCCCACCAGCCATAAAACCGCGGATCGGTTCCTGCGGGGGCGCGATAGGCCACGGTGACCGGCTGAATGTGCAGCACCGTTTCCAGCCCATGGGTGAAGAACGCGGCGAACAGCGTTGATTTAAAGGGCAAAACCCGCTGGCTGTCGGTCGAGGTGCCTTCGGGAAAGAACAACAGCCGGTGACCGGCGCGCAGGCGGTCTTCAAGTTGCTGCTGCTGGCGTCTGGCCTCGGTGCCTTTGCGGGTGATGAACAGCGTGCCGGTCGCGCGCGCCAGCCAGCCGATGCCCGCCCAGCCCGACACCTCGGATTTCGCCACGAAATAGACCGGCGCACAGGCGTTCAGCGCAAAAATATCCAGCCACGAGGCATGGTTGGCCACCATCGCGCCGCGATGCTGCATCGGCGTGCCCCGCACCGACAGCCCGATCCCCATGATCCGCAGCGCCGCGCGGCAGACACCTTGGGTGATGCGCGGGGTCCACGGCCGGTTCAGCCCGAACAATGGGCGCTCCACGCAGCGCAGCAGCAGCAAAAGCACCAGTCCGCCATAGGTCACGCAGCCCAGAGCCGCCCCGCGCAAGGCAACGCGGACCCAGCCCGGCAGGGTCAGCGAGGCCGTGGGCGGCGGATCGCCGTACCAGGTCATACCGCTTCGCCCTTGCGGATGTAGAAATCCTTGTGCTTCTGGCTCATCTGATGCGTATCCATCACCAGACAGACATCGGTGGTGTTGAACGCATGATCGACAAACACGCCTTCGCCGACAAAGCCCCCCAGCCGCAGATAGGCCTTGATCAGCGCCGGGGTCGCGGCCAGAGCGGCGCGGCGGTTGACCTCTGCAGCAGGCAGCAGGTGCAACTGGCTCAGCCCGTCACCAAGCGCGCGCACCCGCAGCGCAGGCGGGGCCAGATGTGCGTGATGCAGCATCGACAGGGGTGCCGCCAGTGCCGTCAGATCGGTGCCCGGAAAGCTGGCCGCACCGAACAGGATCTCGATATCGCGTTCAATCACATAGCGCGCCAGCGCGTTCCACAGGTGAAACATGCCGGTGCCGCCCCGATGATCGGCATGGATACAGGACCGCCCCAGCTCCAGCAACTTGCGCCCCGAGGCTTTCAGCAGGGTCAGGTCGAATTCGGTTTCCGAGTAAAACCGGCCGATCCGGCGCATCCGGTCACAGGGCAACAGGCGGTACACACCGACCACATGATCGCCCTGCCCCGGATCAAGGCTGCGGTCCACCAGCACCAGATGATCAAAGACGCTGTCAAACTCATCCCGCTCGGTCTGCGCTGTATGGTCCACGCCGGGACCATCGGCCCCCAGTTCCTTGACAAACACCCGGTATCGCAACCGAAGCGCCGCCGCGATGTCAGCCTCGCCGGTGGCAAGGCGCGCCTCATAACGGTCTTCCGACTGTATTGCCGTCACAGAGCTGTCTCCTGTCGCCTTAACCAGCGGTTAATGATCATGGGGATAAAAGCAGGGGAGGGACAAGGCAACCGCAATGACGCAATCTGTGGCAACGGCAACCGGAGCGGTCAGGGCAACATTATGATGAAAGAAACCCGCGCCGAACCGTCACAGCCCCTCACATGCCAAAAATCGGCAACAGTTCGATCTGGCGGCCATCAATCACCACCTTGCCAGCGTGTTCAAAATTGACGGTAATGCGCCCACCGATGTTCGACTGCACCTGCCCCAGGCCCCAGTCGGGCCGGTCAGGGTGCCGCACCATCATGCCCGGTTCCAAAAGCGCATTCATCTTTCGCCCCTTTTTCCATTCAGGATGTCGCCCATGTCTGACAAGCCCGATCTGACGGCCCTGCTGGGGTCACGCATCTGCCACGATCTTATCAGCCCGATCGGCGCCATCGGCAATGGGGTAGAGCTGCTGATGATGGACGGCATGGGCAGCAGCCCCGAACTGGCGCTGATCGTTGACAGCGTCGCCAATGCCAACGCCCGCATCCGGTTTTTCCGCGTGGCGTTCGGCGCGGCGGGGGCCAGCGAACAGCGGATCGGCCGGGCCGAGGTGGTCAGCATCCTCAGCGATCTGACCCGGGGCGGCCGGCAGCTGATCGACTGGCAGTCCCCCACTGATCTGTCGCGGCGCGAGGTCAAGCTCGCCTTTCTCGCGATCCTCTGTCTGGAAAGCGCGATGCCCCATGGCGGCACGCTGTCGATTGACCGGGGCGATCAGCGCTGGACCCTGCGCGGTGAGGCGGGGCGGCTACGGATTGACGCGGACCTGTGGGAGCTGCTGTCAAACCCCGCCGCCGCTGTCGACATCGGCCCCGGTCAGGTGCATTTTGCCCTGCTGCGCGACGAAATTGCCCGGCAGCACCGCCGCCTGACGGTAGAGGTCGGCGATACGGCGGTGCGCCTGTCATACTGATCCATCCTCAGGCGCGGCAGGTGCCGTCGCCGCGCACCAGATACTTGAAGCTGCACAGCTGCTCGGCCCCGACCGGCCCACGCGCATGCATCTTGCCGGTGGCAATGCCGATCTCGCCGCCCATCCCGAACTCGCCGCCATCGGCAAACTGGGTACTGGCATTGCGCATCAGAATCGCGCTGTCGAGCCGGGTCATGAACCGCTCGGCGGTCGCGTCATTCTCGGTCAGGATGCTTTCGGTGTGGCTCGATCCATAGCGCCGGATATGGGCAATCGCCTCATCGACGCCATCGACCAGCTTTGCCGCGATGATCATGTCCAGAAATTCGCGCCCGAAATCATCGGGCTGCGCCCGCACCGTGCCCGGCACCTTGAGCAATTCGCCTTCGGTGCGCACCTCCACCCCGGCTGCCAGCAGATCCTCGATCAGCACCGCGCCGTGTTTGGTATAGAACTGCCAGTCGATCAGCAGACATTCGGCCGCGCCGCAAATCCCCGTCCGCCGGGTTTTCGCGTTCAGCACCACGCGCCGCGCCTTTTCAAGATCGGCGTCGCGGTCGGCATAGACGTGGCAGATGCCCTCCAGATGCGAAAACACCGGCACCCGCGCCTCGCGTTGCACCAGCCCGACCAGCCCCTTGCCGCCACGCGGCACGATCACGTCGATATGCTCGACCGCCCGCAGCATGGCCGAGACCATCTCGCGGTCGCGGGTCGGGATCAGCTGGATCGACGCCTCGGGCAGCCCCGCCCCGCGCAACCCCTCGACCATGCAGGCATGGATCGCGGTCGAGGAATGAAAGCTTTCGGACCCGCCGCGCAGGATCACCGCGTTCCCGGCCTTCAGGCACAGGGCCCCGGCATCGGCGGTCACATTCGGGCGCGACTCGTAGATCACGCCGACCACGCCCAACGGCGTGGCCACCCGTTGAATGTGCAGCCCAGAGGGCATGTCCCATTCCGCCAGCACCCGCCCGACCGGATCGCGCTGCTCGGCAATTGCGCGCAGACCATCCACCATGCCCCGGATCCGCCGCTCATCCAGTGTCAGCCGATCCAGCATCGCGGAGCTCAGGCCCTTTTGCGTGCCATAGTCCAGATCCAGCGTGTTCTCATCCAGGATCGCCTGACGCCCGGTCCAGATCGCCTCGGCGGCGCCGATCAATGCTGCATGCTTGCGTTCCGGCGAGGCGCAAGACAGCTCTGCCGCCGCGTCCCGCGCTGCAAGCCCGATCTGTTTCATCAGATCATTCATCTGCCCGTCCATCGTGCAAACCCTTTCATCTTGGTCCAAGTACTCCGGGGGTCCGGGGGCAGCGCCCCCGGCGGCCAGGCATTCAGACCACCATATCATCCCTGTGCACCAGCGCCGCGCGGCCCTGATAGCCCAAAATCCCCGCAATATCGCCCGAGCGGTGCCCGGCAATCGCCTTGGCCTCCACCGCCGTATAGCGCACCAGCCCCTTGCCCAGCACCACGCCTTCGGGCGACAGGATCGACACCGGCTCGCCCCGGCCAAAAGTCCCGGTGACCCGCGTGACGCCAGCGGGCAGCAGCGATTTTCCGGCACGCAGCGCGGCAACCGCGCCCGCATCCAGCACCAGCTCGCCGCGCGGTTTCATCGCGTTGATCCAGCGTTTGCGCGCCAGTTGCGGATCGGCCTGCGCCACGAACCAGGTGCGCTGCGCACCGTTGGCCAAGGCCGTCAAGGGCCGCAGAACCGACCCTTCCATGATCGCCATGGCGCAGCCGCCCGCAATCGCGGTCTTGGCGGCCAGCAGTTTGGTCTTCATCCCGCCCTTGGACATCCCCGAAATCGGATCACCCGCCATCGCCTCGATCTCGGGGGTGATGTGCTCCACCAGATCAAAGCGCTCTGCGGTCGGGTCTTCTTTCGGATTGGCGGAGTAAAAGCCGTCGACATCCGACAGCAACAGCAGCTGATCCGCCCCCACCGTCACCGCGATCTGTGCGGCCAGCCGGTCATTGTCGCCAAAGCGGATTTCATCCGTCGCCACCGTGTCATTCTCGTTCACGATCGGCACCACGCCCAGGCCCAGCAGGGTTTCCATCGTGGCGCGGCTGTTCAGATAGCGGCGGCGGTCTGTGGTGTCTTCCAACGTGACCAGAATCTGCGCGGTGGTGATGCCATGCGGCGCCAGCACCTCTTCATAGGCGCGGGCCAGCCGGATCTGCCCGACTGCTGCCGCCGCCTGAGACTGCTCCAGCGTCAGCACGCCGTCACCCAGACCCAGCACCTTGCGGCCAAGCGCGATAGAGCCGGAGGACACCAGCACCACATCAGTGCCGCGCACCTTGGCCTCGGCCACATCCATGGCAAGCGCCGACAGCCAACCCTGTTTCAGGCCGGTCGCGCGGTCCACCAGCAGGGCAGAGCCGATCTTGACGACCAGCCGTTTTGCGTTGCGGATATCGGGGGCGAGACGCGTGCTCAGGGCTGCCACGGGCCAGCCTCCTCTTCCGGAGCCTCACCCTGAATGGTGCCATAAATCGCACGAAGAACGTCCTGCAAGCCCTTGCCCGCCACGCCGGAAATCACATGCACCGGCCCGCCGCTGGCCTTTTCCAGCGCGCGCCTGCGGTCGGAAATCTGCTTTGCGTCCATCGCGTCGCATTTGTTCAGCGCCACGATCCGGGCCTTGTCGCCAAGCACGTCGGAATAGGCCTCCAGCTCGGTCACGATGGTCTTGTAATCCTTGGTGATGGTGCTCGATGTGCCATCGACCAGATGCAGCAGCACCTTGCAGCGCTCGACATGGGCCAGAAACTGGATGCCCAGACCGCGCCCTTCGGATGCGCCCTCGATCAGACCGGGAATATCGGCCATCACGAATTCAGCGCCATCGACGCCGACAACGCCAAGGTTGGGGATCAGCGTGGTAAACGGATAGTCGGCAATCTTGGGCCGGGCGTTCGACACGGCGGCGAGGAAGGTGGATTTGCCGGCATTCGGCAGCCCCACCAGCCCGGCATCGGCGATCAGCTTCAGCCGCAGCCAGATGGTCCGCTCTACCCCTTCTTGCCCCGGATTGGCGCGGGCGGGCGAACGGTTGGTCGAGGATTTGAACCGCAGGTTGCCCCAGCCGCCGTTGCCGCCCTGGGCGAGGATCACCTTTTGCCCCACCTCGGTCAGGTCGGCGATGATGGTTTCCTCATCCTCGTCCAGAATTTCGGTGCCGACCGGCACCCGCAGCACGATGTCTTCGCCGGTCTTGCCGGTGCGCTGCGCGCCCATGCCGGGCTGGCCGGATTTGGCAAAGAAATGCTGCTGATAGCGAAAGTCGATCAGCGTGTTCAGGCCATCGACAGCCTCCACCCAGACCGAGCCGCCATTGCCGCCGTCACCGCCATCGGGGCCGCCGAATTCGATGAACTTCTCACGCCGGAACGACACGCAGCCGCCCCCACCGCCGCCCGAGCGGATATAGACTTTGGCGAGGTCGAGGAATTTCATGAGATCAGGCTTTCGGAAAAAACGGTGGAATGCGTCAGGCGCAGATGAACGTGCGATACAGGATTGGGGGCCACACCTCAAGCACGTGCGGTATCAGGGCGCAAAGCAAGGGGAAATCCGGCTCAGGCAGACGGTCGGGCGGGCGGCGGATGCAGGGCAAGGAAGCTTTCGCGCGACAGCACCAGATCAATGTGATCCATTTCCAGCCCCAAGGCGCGACAAAACCGGGGCTTGCGCCCGGTTTCCGAAAACCCCAGCTTTTGCAGAACCCGGGCTGACGGCGCATTGCCCACAAAGTAGCCCGAACTGACTGGCCCGGGGTAGAAGTCGTACACGGCATGCAACAGACCCACCGCCGCTTCACCCGCGTATCCGCGTCCCTGCGCGTGGCGGGCGACCCAGAACCCAAGCTCTGCCCCGCCCCCGATCAGCCCGGCAAATCCCTGCGCGTCATGGATCGCAAACGTTTCCCCCTCCGGCGCCGTGGCGACATAGGACCGGAAATGCGCAGCGGGATAGGGAAAGGGCGTGGTGGCAAGCCAGCTGGCAATCTCGGGGTCGTTCAACCCCGCGATCACGCCCGCCTCATCAGCGAGTGTCAGAGGGCGCAGCCGCAGCCGCGCCGTCTGAAGCCAGATACCGGCCGCCTGCCCCATCCCCTCATCCCAGCTTGCGGATATAGGTCCAGGTCGGCACCCGGGCATTGCGCGCCACGCTGAAGGTTTCCGCGTCGCCCAGATACTGAAAGCCCGCATTGGTCAGCACCCGTGCAGAGCCGGGATTGTCCTGAAACACCTCGGCAAACATGGTGCGGTTGGCTTGCGGGTTGGCATCGACCAGCGCCTGAACGGCGGCAGAGGCAATGCCAAGATTCCAGAACGCAGGCGCGACCCAATAGCCGACTTCGGACTGGTCGCGGTTGTATTTTGCCACGTCCATACGTTTCAGACTGATCACGCCCAACACTTCGGGCAGCGACGACTGGCTGCCATCCATGACCCAGATATCCTCATCCTGGGGGCGCTTGATGGCACGGGTCACAAACCCCTCGGCCGCGCCCGGGGGCAGCGGATGGGGGATGGAATGGGTCGCCTCGGCCACGCGGCGGTCACCGGCATACAGGGCAAACAGCCCGGCATCCGATTTGCGGACCGGGCGCAGAATGAACCTGCCCGCGTCAATCACAGCCTGCGCCGCCGTAGCGGCGATAACGTCCAGTGTCATGGCTTCCCTCCTTTGAAGCGCATGAAGGGTCGAACTGACCCCGCAAGAATAGCATCAACATGGCCACCCGCGCCTGACCGGAACGTGGGTTGCCGCAATCACCTTGCCAAGTCTTGATGGCAAAAGCGTGAACATTTGCCCGCAAATACCGGAAATACCCCGGAAAATGCGAAAGGGACCGGCCTTTCGGCCGATCCCCCGTTTACATGTCAAATGTAAAGGTTCGGCTTACTCGGCTGCCTCCGCGAGCGGGAGAACCGAAATAAAGGTGCGGCCCTTCATGCCCTTCTTGAAGGACACTTTCCCCTCGACGGTCGCAAACAGGGTGTGATCCACGCCCATGCCCACGCCCTCACCCGGGAACCAGGTGGTGCCGCGCTGACGGACGATGATGTTGCCCGGAATGGCGTGCTGACCGCCAAAGAGTTTCACGCCCAGACGACGGCCGGCAGAGTCGCGGCCGTTGCGGGATGAGCCGCCTGCTTTCTTGTGTGCCATGGATATTACTCCTTATTCAGCAACAGCTTCAGCGGCTTTTGCGGCGCGCTTGGGCTTGGCGGGGGCTTCGGCAGCTGGCGCGGCCGCAGCGTTATGGGCGGTACGGCGCGCATCGGCAGTGCCGGTGGCGGCTGCAACGCCCGACGACTCCGCGCCGGAGGCCAGAACGTCGGTCACGCGAACCAGCGTCAGGTGCTGACGGTGGCCTTTGGTGCGCTGCGACGAGTGCTTACGACGACGCTTCACAAAGTGAATGGTCTTTTCGCCTTTGATCTGGGCGATCACTTCGGCCTGAACCGCAGCACCGGCCACAAAGGGCACGCCAACGGTCACGGACTCGCCGCCGACCATCAGGATGTCGTTGAACTGGATCTTGTCACCAGCATTGGCGGCCAGCTTTTCAATGCGCAGAACGTCACCCGCCTGCACTTTGTATTGCTTGCCACCGGTCTTGAGGACCGCGAACATGGGTCTTTCCTTTTCATCACCCGCGTCCTGCGGCCCCCGTCTGTGGGAGTTTTGTGGGGCAAGCCCCGCCTTCGGACAGCGCGCCCCATCCGGGGCGTCATTGCAAATATAGAACCCGGCCAAGATTCGCATCTTTGCCGGGATGCGGGCTTATCCGAAGAATCCGGTACGAAGTCAAGCGCTGCCTGAGCGCGCGGGGCGGCGGGGATCAGCGGCAGGCAAAAGGCAGGAACGACCCCGCCATCCCCTCGGCCACCGCCATCAGCGACAGCTTGTCAGCCAGAGCAAACTCCTCCGGGCTGACCGGGCAGACCTCGGCCCGGGCGGTGCAGCCCGAGGCCAGAAACGCCTCGTGCTGCTCCAGAAACGCAGGCCCGATGCCCGCCGCCCCCTGCCCCGCAGTAAGTGCCGTCCAGGCTTCAGTATACAGACTGCACTTGCGCGCCACCCAGGCCGGATCGCCGCCAAGGCTTTGCCCAAGCGCCACCGCAGGCAGCATCAGGCAGGCGGCGGCTGCAAGCCGCGCCCTGATCAGTCTCATATATCTTCGCCCTGCATCTGGCTGGCGGCGGCGCGGCCCAGATCATACGAAATCCGGGTGAACACCTCATCATAGGCGGCAAACAGGGCCGCATTCATCTTTTGCCCCGCCGCAGTCTCGGAAAACGCGATATAGGTGTCGAGATCTTCGTCGGACAGCGGCTGATAGGCCAGCGACAGGAACGGGAACAGCCAGTCGGTGGTTTCGGCCCGCACATCCGGTTCCTGCCCCCAGACATCGCTCAGCATCTGGTCTTCGGTCATCTCTTCCGGAAAGGCGCCGCTTTCCGACAGGCCGCGATAGAACGCCAGATTGGCATTCATCGCCCCCATGACATTGGATTCGATCAGGTCATTGACCTCGGCGAAACGGGTCAGCTGGTCCACCCGTGCGCCGCCTTCGGCGCTCAGCTCTGCCCAGGCCAGTTTTGCCGCATCCTCAACATCGCTGTCCAGAAGCGCGCGCCGCGCCTCGATCTCCAGCTGCAGGATGCTCTGGCCTTGCGGCGATCCGAAAAACCCCTCGATCGCATCCAGGTCCGGCCCGGCCCCGGCCAGACCCTGCGCCAGTGCCGTATCAAACCGTTTGCGCATGGTCTCGGCATCATAGATCAGCGCGACAGATGCCTCCCATTGCGGGCCGCCTTTGCCGGGGAACATCTCTTCCGACAGGGTCTGGCCGTATTCCAGCCCCTCTTCGCGCATCACGCCGATGATATCGCTCATCTTCATGGTATCGGCCAGTGCCGCGATCCGCGCCGCATCCGCCACCGGCGCGGCCTGCGCCTGCTCTGTCCGGACCTCTGCCCGTGCAGGACCGGTTGCGACCGGCGCAAGCACCAGCCCCAGCCCAAAGGCGGCAGACAGTCCGAAAGAGGAAAGAGCAAAAGGCAGGGACATGGCAGACCTGTGAGGCAAAGGGTGTCTGCCCAGACAGCTAGTGGTTTCACACCCGCTTGCCAAGCCAGCCCGACGCACGCCCGCGTGACTGGCACAGAACCGCCGAAACAAATTGCACGAATGGGGGCTTGCAAGCGTCCGCAAGGGCGGATAGGAACCGCGCCACGAAGACCACACCAAATGCGGAGAGGTGCCGGAGTGGTCGATCGGGGCGGTCTCGAAAACCGTTGTGGGTTTGCGCCCACCGTGGGTTCGAATCCCACCCTCTCCGCCAATCCCCTAAGTGCTTGAATTTACAAGAGAAGCGCGCTTTGGCTCCCCAGAGGCAGCGGCATTCTTGGCCGCGTTACTGGCGCGAACTCCCCAAGGTTCAGACATATTTACATCTGGCCATGAGCGCTGCGCTTCAAGGACTTAGAAGGACTACCGATACTACTATTGCTGACATGGAAACGCTTCTCCTAGCGCAATCTGTATTAGCCCGCGCGCTGGCCGATGGCGCATTGCCGGATTGGTTCGCAGATACCCAATGACGATATCGGTGTATTGCTTTGCAATGACACCATCAGGCTCGCAGATCTGCAAGATTGAATTGGATGTTTGGTTCACTGAAGCAACATCAACTCCGCCAGCATGGAGCAGAGGCGCCGCTATGCCCCAACGCATCCCTTCCACCGCTCCGAGGATGTAGCCAATACAGTATCCCGCTTGCGCTAGGCCATCTGTGTCACAGGCTTCAAACAACTCATTCCCGGTCACAGGCTGTGCTTCAACAGACTCCGAAAGAACGAGTAGCAAACATACAAGTGCGCCTGCCTTCATGGCACGTTCCCCCAACTGATTTGCGCAAGGATAGGCGGTCGCCTTGATCGGCACGAGAGAAAAGGGGGCAATTTCTCCCTTCAAAGCACCCTCAAATTACCCCAAGGTCCGAGCCCAGCGCCGAGTAATTGTGTCATACCAAGAAAGGACGCCCGGTCGCGTTCGGATTGCAGGAAGCTTCCTCGCGCAGTGACCCCAGAAAAACCGGGCAATGCCACGTTTCGGGGCTGGGCAGATCACAGGCACACAAGGGTAGGGGCCGCACCGCGTGATTTAACACGCATGACGCGCGCGCAAGACCAAACACCCCCGAGCGTTTCCCCAATGGCGGGCTGGATGGCGGGCAGTATCCGAATGAAAGGAAAAACGCAGTAAAATCAAGGGTAAATGGCGGACAGTGAGGGATTCGAACCCTCGAGACGGTTCCCCGCCTACACACTTTCCAGGCGTGCGCCTTCGACCACTCGGCCAACTGTCCGTGGCGGCCTCTTAATCGCGACTGGAACAAAGATGCAAGAGGGGAATTCGGGAAACCGGGGGTGTTTTTGTTTTGGCCCGCATCGCGGCGGGGAGTGTCGGGGCGGCCTGGCCCTCGACAACCTGAATATCCCGGCACAGACGGTCGCTGCCCCGCATTTCCGCGCGAAAAGCCACCATGTCACCGATGGCCACGCTGACCATCGGGTTGCGCCATGCCGTCGGCCCGCTGGCGATACCCAGCTCCTTTGAATCCTCGCACCAGATAATGGCCCGAAACTCCTGACGTGAATACCAGATCACCACTCCATGCATTGTCATCGGGCCGTCTCCTTCTGCCGGGCGACGTCCCCAGCGCGCGCCCCATGACAAAATTTAGGCCGCTACGCCAGAGGCAAATAGCCGGTGTTCTGTATCAGACCTGACGCTGAACAGCATCAATACCGCCGGATATTGACGCTTATCAGCATCAGATGTACCACCGCATTTGCAAAATGCGCAGGAACAGATGCGGGTCCGAACAAGACAATGACAAAATCCTCTTCACCGAATCCTGCGGATCTGCGGATGATTCTGGGCGATAACCTGCGCGAGCTGTGCAGTGATGCGCCATCTGTGAGCGAATTGTGCCGCACAATCGGGGTAAACCGCACCCAGTTCAACCGTTACCTCACCGGCACGGCCTTTCCCCGGCCGGATGTGCTGTTCCGCATTTGCAGTCATTTTGGCGTGGATGCGAATATCCTGCTCCGCCGGCTTTCCGACTCCCCGGCACCGAAACCGGCGGCCCCGGCCGGGCGTCTGGTGATCGACACACAACGCCCTTTTGATCACTACCTGTTGCCAGATGGCATCTATCGCTATTGGCGCAGATCCTTTCGGCAGCCAGAGCTGGCCTATTGCGGCATGGCGCTGATCTACAGCAAGGCCGGGGAAAAGCTGTGGAAGGGGTATGACATCCACGATGTTGCCATCCGCACCGGCACAAAGCGCTACGCCCGCTCCAGCAGCTATGACGGGCAGTTGATCCAGCAGTTTGACGGTTTTGCGCTGATGTCGCGCACGCCCCATAACGACCAGATGAATGTGACCTATTTTGAATACGGTCTCGATGCGCTGCCCGATTACTTCAGCGGGATTTCTTTCATCACCCGCCGCCGCCTGTCCGAAGCCAACCGCCTGACGGCGATTGTGATGCAACGGCTGGCCGACACTTGCAGCGTCCGGCTGGCGGCAGCGCGGGGCTGCGGCACGCAAGCGCTGGACACGCTGCTCCCCCATGTCCGCACCGCGCTGGAGCGGGTGCCAAACCGGCTGTAATAAGGACCGGCTGTAATACAGACCTGTTGCGGCTGTGACCCGGGGCGGTCAGCTGCCGAGCGTCAGGGTGACGCGCCGGTTTTGGCGCCCCTTCTTTTCGACCTTGGCGATCGCAACCCGCCCGACCTCGCCGGTGCGGGCGACATGGGTTCCGCCGCAAGGTTGCAGATCCACCTGATCCGCCCCCTGCCCGATCCGCACCAGCCGCACCCTGCCCTGCCCCATCGGCGGCATCACTGACATGGTCTTGACCAGTCCCGGATTGGCCATCAGCGCCTCATCCGTGATCCACTCATCGGTAACCGGCAGGTCGCGACCGATCAGGGCATTCAGTGCCCGGTCGAGCAGGTCCAGATCAGCGGGAGGGTCGGGCATGTCAAAATCCAGACGGCCCCGGTCAGACCCGATCTGCCCGCCGGTCACCGGCAAGGGGATCACGACCGACAGCAGATGCAGCGCGGTGTGCATCCGCATGTGCCGGTGCCTGCGCCCCCAGTCCAGCCGCTGGGTCAGGGCGGTGCCAACCGGCGGCATCGCCAGCGGCTCGGCTGGCACCAGCGCCACCTGCCCGCCCTCGACCTTGACGGCGGTGGCGATGGTCAGCCGGCCACCGGACCACTCGACCCAGCCGTTATCACCGGGTTGCCCGCCACCGGTCGGATAAAACACCGAACGGTCGATCAGAATGCCGCCCTCGGGGGTGTGGCCCGTGACCACAGAGTCGATTTGCTGAAGATAGGCGTCATCGCGGAACACCAGCTCTGTCATGGGTTAGTCCCCTCCCTTGCCCGGGTCCGTGTCCGGATCACTGATGCCCTCGCCCGGAAAGTGATCGCGCGGCAGGGGTCCGGCTGGCTTTGCTTCCCGCGCGGGCGCATCGGCCGCAGCAGCCGGGGGCGGTGCCGCCGCAGCCACGGCACCGGGCACCAGACGCAACAGCTCGGCTATTTCGGCGGCGTTGCGCACGGTGACATCCGATTGCGCGAACGGAATCTCGATTCCCTCGTCGGCGAACCGCTGGGCGATCTGGTGGTTGATCTCGCTACGGACCGACAGCGAGAAATTCACATCGCGCAGGATCACCCGGATCTCGAAATCCATCGAATCCGCGCCGAACGCCATGAACACCACCATCGGCGGCGGGTTCAGAATCGCCAGCGGCTGCGCTTCGGCAATTTCCTGCAAGATCCGCGTGACCTTGCGGGTATCTGACCCATAGGCGACCCCCACCGGCACAATCAACCGTCCCGACAAGTTGAACCGGGTCCAGTTCGTCACCCGACCCGCCACCAGATCGGTGTTCGGCACGATCACATCGGTCCTGTCAAAGGTCTCGATCCGGGTCGAGCGCACCGAAATCGCCTTGACCTTGCCCTGAATGCCGCCCACCTCGATCCAGTCGCCCTCGCTCACCGGGCGCTCGATCAGCAGGATGATCCCCGAGACAAAGTTCGACACGATGTTCTGCAAGCCAAAACCGATACCGACCGACAGTGCCCCGGCCACGATGGCCAGCCCCGACAGGTCGATCCCGGCAGAGTTGATCGCGATCAGCCCGGCCAGAAAGATCCCGACATAGCCCACGCCCGACACCAGCGCATTGCGCGCGCCCTGATCCAGACTGGTGCGCGGCAGAACAGTGCCGCGCAACGCGCCCTGAAACAGCCGGGTGACCGTGATGCCCACACCGAACAGCACGGCAAAGAACAGAAAGTTGGCCGGCGAAATCCGCGTCTCGCCCACCGAAAAGCCTTCACGCATCCGCGCCCAGAGCTCGGTCAGATCGGCGCTCCGCGCGCCCCAGATCAACGCAAACACTGGCAGCGCCGCCAGCACCAGCGCGAACCCGACCAGCACCGGCACCAGTGCGTTGCGCGCACCGTCCTCGTTGCGGGTGATCACGGCATAGATGTCGGTCACGACAATCTGCAGGATGTACAGCAGCCCCATCAGACCCAGCGACGTGGCCGCCGGAAACACCAGCGCGTCGGCGGCAGGAACATAGCCGATGGCCGCCAGAACCGGTGCCACGATGCCAATCAGAATGGCCCCGCGCCCCAGCAAAGACACGATGCGGTTGCGAAACCCCACCTCGTCATCCTCGCCACTGTCCGCAGCCACCGTCCGCTGCATCAGCCGCCCGACCCGCACCAGCAGAAAGGCGGCAAGAACAATCGTCGGAAACGCCAGCACGGCGCGCGCCGCCTCTGACAGCGCCGGAGTGTCCATCACGGCCAGCCGCAGCGCATCAACCGCGAGCACGGCCCCGTACAGCGCTGTCAGAAACCGGCCCTCGGCCCGGCGTTCATTGCTCAGCCGGAACGGCAGAAAGTCGTGATCGCGCGGAAACAGCTGCACGCCCAGCCAGATCGAGTTGAACAGCAACAGTCCCGCCACGGGCAGTGTGTCCAGCAACACCGTGCCGACAATCCCGAACATGCCCGACAGGCTCAGCGCATGCGACAGGGCAATCACGCCGATGGTCGGCACCACGATCTGCCCCAGCGACAGCACCAGCGTCGCAACCCGGACACCCCGCGCCGACCAGCGCTTGTTGATACCGGCCACCAGCCGCTCGACCAGCGGCCGGCCGCGCCAGATCAGGCCAAGCGCAAAGGCCAGAAACAACAGCATGGCCGGGACGTTGTTCACCAGCGTTTCATGCGCGGCTGGCGTTGACCAGCGCTGCCGCGTCTCGGCCCACATGCCCGCCACAACATCGCTGACCGCCCGCACAGCCCCCGGCCAGTTGCCCGGATTGAGCGGTGAAGGGTAAAGCTGCAACAATGCATCGGCCTGCCGCTCGCGCAGGGTGCGGTCGATCTCGGCAATCAGCCCGTCTGCCCGCCGGTACGCTTCTACCGCCGCAATGCCCGGTGCCTGCAACCGTGCCAGCTGATCGTTCAGCGCAGCCCGCCGCGCGGCAATCTCGTCCGCTTCGGTCTGGCCCTCTTCGGGCGCAGGACCAAGCGCCGCAATCTGCTGGCGCAGCGTGTCAATGCGTGAGGAATTGGTGCTTTGCGCCAGCAGCAGCGTCTCACGCCATCCCACCAGCTGGGCGCGCAGCCCATCCAGCCCGGCAGCGGTCGAATTTGCATCCCCCAAAGCGGCTTCCGCCTGCTCGGCCACAGCCTCCCAGGCGGCATAGTCCAGCTCAGACGCGCCTTGGGCAGACTGACCGTTCGTGCCCGCCTGCGCCGCCGGCGGTTGCCCCCCCTGTTGGGCCAGGGCCAGAGCGGGCATTACCCCCAGCAAGAGCGCGACGAAAACCGCCCGCGCCAGGGTCCGACCGTGAAACAGGGTCATGCGTCTTCGAACACGCTGGGCAAGGCTTTCGGCGCCGAGTCGAGCCAGGCCGGAACCGGCAAGCCCTTTTCCTTCAGGAACGCCGGGTTGTAGAGCTTGGACTGATAGCGGTTGCCGTAATCGCACAGGATGGTGACGATGGTATGCCCCGGCCCCATTTCCTGCGCCATGCGGATCGCGCCCGCGATGTTGATGCCGGATGATCCGCCCAGACAGATCCCCTCATCCTCCAGCATCTCGAACACCAGCGGCAAAGCCTCGGCATCCGGGATGCGATAGCTGAAATCTGGCGTGAAGCCTTCGAGGTTGGCGGTGATCCGGCCCTGCCCGATGCCTTCGGTGATCGAGGTGCCGGGGCTTTCCAGCTTGCCGGTGGTGTAGAACGCGTGCAACGCCGCCCCCTCCGGGTCGGCCAGCCCGATCTTGACGCCTTTCGGCTGCAAGGCCATGCCGACCCCCGCCAGCGTGCCGCCCGAGCCGACGGCGCAGATAAAGCCATCAACCTTGCCGCCGGTCTGGTCCCAGATCTCGGGCCCGGTGGTTTCGATATGGGCCAGACGGTTGGCCACATTGTCAAACTGATTGGCCCAGATCGCGCCATTGGGTTCGGTCCGCGCCAGAGCCTCGGCCAGACGCCCGGAATAGCGGACATAGTTGTTGGGGTTCTTGTAAGGGGCCGCCGGCACCTGCACCAGTTCAGCCCCCGCCAGCCGCAACATGTCCTTCTTTTCCTGCGATTGCGTTTCAGGAATGACGATCACCGTCTTGAACCCCATCGACGCGCCGACCAGCGCAAGGCCAATGCCGGTATTCCCCGCCGTGCCCTCGACAATCGTGCCGCCCGGCTTCAACGCCCCGCGCGCCACCGCATCGCAGATGATATACAGCGCGGCCCGGTCCTTGACCGACTGGCCGGGATTGAGAAACTCGCATTTGCCAAGGATGGTGCAGCCCGTCATTTCGGACGCGCGCTTCAGCTTGAGCAGCGGGGTGTTGCCGATGGTATCGGCAAGATCGGAATGAATGCGCATGATCGGCCCTCTTGTCCTTTGCATCATGTGTAGGCAAGTCACGCGCCAACCTCAAGCAGCGCCGCGCACCGGCTGACGCGAAAGAGAACAGCGCGCAGCCTGTGAGGGACGCGCGCTGTGCAGGCCGGGGGAGCCTCCGGCGGGAGTATTTGGCAAGCAGCAATGCCAGGGGGCGTGCTGCGGCTGGCAGGGTCAGGCCTAGACGAGACCGTCAGCCTTCAGGCCCGCATAGCATTCATCCAGACTGGTCGTCGCCCGGTCGATCAGGATGTCGATCTCCTCTGGGGTGATGACCAGCGGCGGAGAAATGATCATCCGGTCGCCGACATGGCGCATGATCAGGTTGTTGGCAAAGCACCGCTCGCGGCAGCGGAAGCCCACCGTGCCCTGCTCGCCGGGGAATTTGGCGCGTTTGGCCTTGTCCGGCGTCAGTGCGATCGACCCCATCAGGCCCACCAGTTTCGCCTCGCCCACCAGCGGGTGACCGGCCAACGCATCCCAGCGCTGCTTGAGGTAGGGGTGCGCCACGTCGCGCACATGGTCGACCACATGCTCTTCCTGCAGAATGCGCAGGTTTTCGAGCGCCACCGCCGCCGCGACCGGATGGCCGCTGTAGGTGTAGCCGTGGAAGAACTCGCCGCCCTCGGCAATGGTCGCCGCCACCTCGTCACAGACGATCGAGCCGCCGATCGGCTGATAGCCCGAGGACAGGCCCTTGGCGATGGTCATGATATGCGGCTTGATGCCGAAAGTCTGCGACCCGAACCAGTTGCCGGTGCGGCCAAAGCCGGTGATGACCTCATCCGCGATCAGCAGGATGCCGTATTTGTCGCAGATCCGCTGAATTTCCGGCCAATAGGTCGCAGGCGGAATGATCACGCCGCCCGCGCCCTGCACCGGCTCGCCGATAAAGGCGGCAACCTTGTCGGCCCCTAGTTCCAGGATCTTGGCTTCCAGCTGCTGCGCACGCTCCAGCCCGAAGGCGTCTTCGTCCATGTCGCCGCCCTCGCCCCACCAGTAGGGCTGGTCGATGTGCACGATCCCGTCAATCATGCCGCCGTGGGAATGGATCGGGGCCATACCGCCCAACGACCCGCCGCCCATGGTCGAGCCATGGTAGCCGTTCTTGCGGCCGATGATGATCCGCCGCTCCGGTTGGCCCTTCACATCCCAATAGCGCCGGACCAGCCGGATGTTGGTGTCATTCGCCTCGGACCCCGACCCGGCAAAGAACACGTGGTTCAGATCGCCCGGCGCCAGTTCGGCAATCTTGGCGGCCAGAGCGATGGCCGGGACATGGGTGGTCTGGAAGAACGTGTTGTAATAGGCCAGCTCTTCCATCTGCCGCGCGGCCACCTCGGCCAGTTCCTTGCGGCCATAGCCGATGTTCACGCACCACAGCCCGGCCATGCCGTCGATGATCCGGTTGCCGTTGCTGTCCGTCAGCCAGACGCCTTTGCCGCGCGTGATGATCCGCGCGCCCTTGGCGGCCAGCCCGTTGGCATCGGTGAACGGATGCATGTGATGCGCCGCATCCAGAGCCTGAAGCTCGGCGGTCGGCAGGTGATTGGTGATCATGTTCATGGCCATGCCCTTTCAGTTGCGGCAGGGCAGACGGCCCCGGCTTGACCACAGGATAGGGTCAAACGCGGCGCGGTTCAAGAAATTTGATCAAATTTCTTGAACCGTCCCTGCGGGGTTCATCTTGGCCCAAATACTCACTGCGCAACGCGACCCGCGCGAGGGCCGATGGTCATCCGGGCTCCCGCTCAGATCCCGCCCTGGGCCAGCGCAAGCTCCACCTGCTCTACCCCTTGCGCGATGTCGCGCTCAATCGCGTCGCGCAACCCGATCGCATCGCCCGCCCGCATTGCCGCCAGCGCTTCGGAATGGCGGTCGGGCAAGGCATCAGAGCCAAAGCGCGCGCAGACCACCCGCAGCGACGGACCAAAGCGCAGCCACATCGACCGCGCCATATCGACCAGCACCGGCGCGCCCGAGGCCTCATACAGGCAGAAATGAAACGCATGGTTCGCCTGCAGGTAGCCCGGAATATCCCCCGCGCGGATCGCCAGATCCACCGGGTTGTCCAGCGCCTGCAGCTGCGCAATCAGCGCGGGCGTCAGATGCGCCGCCGCCATTTCGGCCAGCTTCGGCTCGATGGTCAGCCGGGCAAAGGCCACCTGCTCCAGCACGGCCACGGTCATGCCGGGCACCGCCACCCGGCGGTTGCCCTGCGGCTCCAGCGCGCCCTCGGCGGTCAGACGGCGGATCGCTTCCCGCACCGGGGTCATGCCCGCGCCCAGATCAGCGATCAGGCCTTGGATGGTCACCGCAGCCCCCGGCTCCAGATGCCCGAACAGGATCATGTCGCGCAGCCGCGCATAGGTGATCTCGTGGGTCGGTATCTTCCGGCTGTCCGCGTCCATCAGGCCTCCGCTCGTGTTTTGTCCCTTATGACGGGTTCGGCGCAGCAATCAAGATGTGATCAAATCCGGGCGTTGATAATCCCCTGCCTCACAATTCGCGGTCGTCATAGTCAAAGCGCAGCACATCGGCCTGCCAGCCCTGCCCGGTCAGATCATGCGCCACCACCCCGACGAAAGCGCCGGTAAAGCTGGCGTGCTCCCCCTTGCCGCCCTCATCCGAGATCAATGATCCATCCAGCTCCGGCCCGATCTGCTGCCCGTTCAGGGTAAAGCGCTGCGACGCGCCCGCCACCCGCACCCCGAGGGTCACGTCGCCCTCGGGACACGGGACCAGCCCGTGAAACGTCAGCCGCTCGCCCTGCCAGTCACCCAGACAGGACACCAGACTGACCAAGCGCGCCCCCGCCTCACGCGTGATCAGCGCGGCGTGGAACTTGTGGCGGTTGTAATATGTGGTCAGCCCGACCGCCTGCTGCCAGGTCGGCGGATCGGCGCGGAAAACGGCACTGGCGGTATAGGTGCTTTCCTCCTGCCGCCGCGCGATCAGGCATTGCTCAACCCATGACCCCAGACTCTCCCGCCCGGTCAGCCGCAGGCAGGAGCCGGTCAGGGTGAACAGCCGCTCCGGGTACGGGGTGCGCAGCCATTGAAACTCGGGCGGCAGATCCGGGCCGGTGAAATCGCGGCTGATGGCAACGCGGGGGGCCTGCGCCGCCGCCAGCGGCAGGTCGGTCGGGGCCACCTGCCCCCCCGCCTTGAGCCACAACCAGCCGTCGCGCCATTCGACCTCGGCCAGCCCGGTCTCGCGGCCTGTCGCACAGAACGGCCCGCGCGGCCCCGCCACCGGGCGGCCGCACAGAAAGCTGTGCCAGTGCCGCCCGTCATGCCCCTCGACATATTGCCCATGCCCCATCCGCTGCACCGGGTTTTCCGGGGCAAAACGCGCGGTGATCACATGCTTTTCGGGATGCGTCTCATACGGCCCCTCAATCCTCCGCGACCGCGCCATCGTCACCGCATGATCATAGCCGGTGCCACCCTCGGCGGTGGTCAGGTAGTACCAGCCCTCGCGGCGGAACAGATGCGGCGCTTCGGTCAGGCCCAGATCGGTGCCGGCATAGATGTCGTGCTTTGGCCCGAACAGACCCCGCTCGGGTGACCATTCCTGCAACTCGATCCCGTCGAACCGGTCGTTGGCGGGGTTCATGCCAGTGCCGGCCCAGCGGTGGTTCCAGCGCATGTTGACGAACCATTTCCGCCCGTCCGCGTCATGGAACAGCGACGGGTCGAAGCCGGAGGCATTCACGTACCACGGGTCGGACCAGTCGCCGTCGATGGTCTCGCAGGTGGTGATATAGTTGTGGGCGTCCTTGAAATTGCCGTCCAGCCGTTTGACATCGGTATAGACCAGCCAGAACCGGCCACCCTCATGGCTCAGACACGGGGCCCAGACACCGCCGCTGTCGGGATTGCCGCGCATATCGAGCAGGGCGGCGCGGTTCAGCGGGCGGGCCACCAGCCGCCAGTTCACAAGGTCGCGGCTGTGATGGATCTGCACCCCCGGATACCATTCAAACGTGGAGGTGGCGATGTAATAATCTTCCCCCACCCGGCAAAAGCTGGGGTCAGGGTTGAAGCCGCGCAGGATGGGATTCCGGGCCATGTGTTCCACTGTGTTACAAGAGGCTATTTTCAATGATTTCAAAATCTTGACTGTATAGCTTTAAGAGACTTTTAATCTCTGCCTCCCCCATTCATCTTGGCAAAAATACTCCGCGGGGGGTCCGGGGGGCGCGAAGCCCCCCGGTTGCAAGGTATTACACCAACAAGGCCCGCGCTTCCTCGATGCCCAGCGCCTCGGGGCGGGTGCAGGTGGTGGTGAGTGTCACAAACGCGCCGCTTTCGCCCGAGGTCAGGCAGGCCGTCATCACCTCAACCCCGTGCAGGGTGCGTTCGAGCGAGCAGCGGGCATCGCGGCCCGTCAGCAACGCCTGCACCATATCGGCCAGACCAGCGGTGCGGTAATTGGCCAGCGCACCGTGCTTTGGATGCTCCTGATTGGCGACGCCGAAAGGGTGATCCCACGGGCTGACCGTTTCGAGGCTGCCGTCCTTGTGGCCGATCTCGACCGTGCCGCCAAAGAAATTCGGGTCGGGCACGTACAAGGTGCCTTCCGTGCCGTAAAGTTCGAAATGGTTGCGTTTGTGGTGGAAAACATCCCAGCTGGTCGACAGATTGATGGTCGCACCATTGTGAAAGTGCAAGAGCGCGTGGATGTTGGTCGGCGTCTTCACCGGCACGGTTTCACCAAGACGCGGCCCGTTGGCAATGGTGCGCACCTCTTGCGCCGAGCTGGTCAGCGCGGCGACCCGTTTGACCGGGCCCAGCAGGTTGATCAGATTGGCGATGTAATAGGGGCCAAGGTCCAGCATCGGCCCCGCCCCCGGCAGGAAAAAGAAATCCGGGTTCGGGTGCCAGTGCTCCATGCCGTAGTTCAACACCGCCGCAGAACCGGCTGTAATCGTGCCGATTTTCCCTTCATCCAGCAAGGCGCGGGCCTGCTGATGCGCGCCGCCCAGAAAGGTGTCGGGGGCGCAGCCCACCGCCAGCCCTTTGGTGGCGGCGAGCGCGCGCAGATCCTCCCCCTCTGCCAAAGTCAGCACCAACGGCTTTTCGGAATAGGCGTGTTTGCCCGCCTGCAAAATCCGTTTGGTGACCGCGTAATGCGCGTCGGGGATGGTGAGGTTGATCACCACATCAACCGCGGGATTGGCCAGCAGATCATCAACCGATTGCGCCACCACGTTGAACTCGGCCGCGCGGGCGCGGGCCGTGTCCATGTTCATATCGGCCACGGCGCGGACCTCCAGCCCCTTGAACAAGGGCGCCAGCCGCAGATAGGCCGCCGAGATATTGCCGCATCCGATGATGCCAAGACCCAAGGTTGTCATCGCTCAGAACCCCTTGACCGCAGCAATGGACCGGGTGGCAAAACGGCTGTGATCCGACGGGTTGTCATGCTCCATGATGATATGTTTGACCCCGATCGCGCGCAGCGCAGCCATGATGCCGGGCCAGTCAACCGTGCCATGGCCGACATCGGCCCAGCCATCCTCATCGGCATTTTCGCCCTGAGGTGCGATGTCTTTGACATGGGCCGAGGTGATGCGCTCTTTGTAGCGCTCGATCCAGGCCAGCGGATCAGCCCCGCCCCGGATGACCCAGGCCACATCCATTTCCCATTCCAGATGCGGGCCGCCGTCAAAGATTTCTTCTTGCGGAACCGCGCCATCGGCGGTGGGTCGGAATTCGAAATCATGGTTATGCCAGCCAAAACCAAAGCCTTCGGCGCGGAAGGTGTGGCCCGCCTTTTCCAGCCGCGCGCCAAAGTCGTGCCAGCCTTTGCCATCTGTGGGCCGGTCATCGGGCATCAGGTAGGGGCAGTAAATCCGCTGCATTTTCAGGGATCTGGCGATCTCCAGCACCTTTGGCACCTCATTCTCCAGCATGTGCAGACTGAAATGCCCGGTCGGCATGGTCAGGCCGGTGGCGGCAAGCCCGGCTTTGGTCGCCTCGACCGCCGCATCATCGGCGTAAAGCGCACCGTACCCCTCAACCGCCGTATAGCCAGCCTTTGCCAGCATCTCGAACGTGGCCGACATCGGCGGGAAGTTGCGTGAGGAGTAGAGTTGATACGAGAACATTTCCATATCCTTTCAGGTGTCATCAGTTGCCGCATGCAGGTGGGCCGCGTGCGCTGCGGCGGACCTGATGGGGATGGGGGAAAGCGGATCAGCCGGGCACAAGAGCGGCTGTCAGAGAGTGGTGTCAGATCCTTACTTCACTGGTCGCATCAAACAGGCTGGCTTTGGCCATATCCACTTTCAGATGCACCGGCGTGCCCGGCGCCATCCGCCGTTCGACCGGCACCCGCACCGACATCTGCGTGCCCGCCGCCTGTAGCCAGACGAGGGAGTCAGCCCCCATCGGCTCATCGAGTTCGAGCGTGGCCGGGATCGTGACCCCCGGCTCGGCCGTCTCTTGCACCAGCAGATGTTCAGGGCGCAGGCCCAGGATCACCTTGTCGCGCGTGCCGATCAGGCCGCCCTCATACCCCGCCAGCGACAGGGTGAGGTCACCCAGACGGAACGCCTGCCCGCCATCGACCGTGGCCCCGTGCAGGAAATTCATCGACGGGCTGCCGATGAAGCCGGCCACGAACAGATTGGCCGGGCGGTTGTAGATCTCTTGCGGGGCGGCGAGTTGCTGGATGATGCCGCCGCGCATGACGGCGATGCGGTCGGCCAGGGTCAGCGCCTCGATCTGGTCATGCGTCACATAGACCATGGTGTTTTTCAGCTGGGCATGCAGGCGCTTGATCTCGACCCGCAGTTCCGAGCGCAGCTTGGCGTCAAGGTTCGACAAAGGCTCGTCAAACAGAAACACATCGACATCGCGCACCAGCGCGCGGCCAATCGCCACCCGCTGGCGCTGCCCGCCCGACAGAGCGGCAGGCTTGCGGTCCAGCAGTGGGCCAATCTGCAGGATTTCAGCAGCGCGGGCGACCTTTTTCTCGATCTCGGCCCGCGGCACCTTGGCGTTTTTCAACCCGAAGGACAGGTTTCCGCGCACCGTCATCTGCGGGTACAGCGCATAAGACTGGAACACCATGCCGATGCCGCGCTCATTCGGTTCGGCCCAGGTCACGTTCTTGCCCTTGATGAAGATCTGCCCGTCGGTGATCTCCAACAGCCCTGCAAGGCAGTTCAGCAACGTGGATTTGCCACAGCCCGAAGGCCCCAGAAGCACCACGAATTCACCTTCCGCCACGTCAAGGTTCATGTTCTTCAGAACCGAAACGGCCCCGAAATTCAGCGTCAGGTCTTTGACTTCAATCGAGTTTTTCACGCCGGAATGGCTCACGTTATGGTATGTCATGGATCAGCCTTTCACAGCACCGGCGGCGATGCCGCGCACGAAGAGTTTGCCGGAGACAAAGTAGATGAACAGCGGCACCAGCCCGGTCAGCAGAGTGGCGGCCATGTTGACGTTGTATTCCTTGACCCCCTGCACCGAGTTGACGATGTTGTTGAGCTGCACCGTCATCGGGTAAAGATCAGGCTTGGTATAGACCACGCCGAACAGGAAATCGTTCCAGATTCCAGTGACTTGCAGGATGATCGCCACCACGAATATCGGCAGGCTCATCGGCATCAGGATTTTCGCATAGATCGCCCAGAACCCGGCACCATCAACGCGGGCGGCCTTGAACAGCTCTTCGGGGATGGTGGAAAAGTAGTTGCGGAACAGCAGCGTCAGGATCGGCATGCCAAAGATGGTGTGCACCAGCACCAGACCCCAGAGCGAGCCATAAAGCCCCATTTCGCGCAGCAGGATCACGATCGGGTACAGCATCACCTGATAGGGGATGAAGGCCCCGAATATCAGGATGGTGAAGAAAATGTCCGAGCCCTTGAACTTCCAGAAGGTCAGCGCATAGCCGTTCACGCTCGCCACCACGATGGACAGGATGACCGACGGGATCAGGATCTGGACCGAATTCCAGAACCCGCGCGACAACCCGTCACAGTTCAGCCCGGTGCAGGCTTGCGACCAAGCCTTGACCCAGGGCTCAAAGGTGATCTCGACCGGCGGGGCAAAGATATTGCCCATGCGGATTTCCGGCATGCCCTTGAGGCTGGTCATCACCATGACCCACAGCGGCAGCAGGTAATACAGGCTGAACACCAGAAGCGTGCCGTAGATCATGATGTTGCGGCCCGACAGCGCACGTTTGGGCTTGGTCCCCCGCGCCTCAACCATCGTGCGGGCGGGAATATTCAGGGTGGCGTCAGCCATGTTTCTTGCCTCCGAATTCAAGGTAAGCCCATGGGATCAGCACGATCAGCACGGTCAGCAGCATCATGGTCGAGGCGGCAAAGCCCTGCCCCAGATTCTGCGCCTGAAACATGTAGTCATAGACATACATGGCAGGCACCTGTGACGAGGTGCCGGGCCCGCCCGAGGTTTGGGCAACGACCAGATCGTAAAGCTTGATGATCCCGGCGGCGACGATGACCAGCGTGGTGATGAACACCGGGCGCATCATCGGCAGGATGATCTGAAGATAGGTTTTCCAGGTCGGAATGCCGTCGACGCGAGCGGCTTTCCATATATCCTCATCAATCCCGCGCAGACCCGCCAGCATCAGGCACATCACAAATCCGGTGCCCTGCCACAGCCCGGCGATCAGCAGGCCGTAAAGCACCAGATCGGGGTTGTTCAGCGGGTTGAAGGTAAAACTCTCCCACCCCAGCGAGCGCACAATGTGCTGGATGCCGAATTCCGGGTTCAGAATCCACTGCCAGACCAGCCCCGTCACAATGAACGACAGCGCGAACGGGTACAGCATGATGGTGCGGAAGGTGTCTTCAAACCGGATCTTCTGATCCATCGCCACCGCCAGCAGAAAGCCGATGACAATGGTAAAGACCAGCGACAACACCCCGTAAATCATCAGATTTTCAATCGAGGTCAGCCAGCGCGAATTCGACCACAGCCGCTCGTATTGATCCAGGCCGACAAAGCGCTCGCGCGGCAGCAGTTTGGAGTCGGTAAAGGAATACAGCACCGTCCATGCCGTGCCCCCGACAAACACCACCAAAGTTGTCAGTACCATCGGAATCGCCGCGATTTTCGCGTTCAGATTCCGCCACATGCGGTTCACCCGCCGTGCTTCGGCCATCGGCCTGCCCTCCCCCTTGTCATTGTCAGATCGGGCCGCCCGCTGCCGGGCGGCCCGCCGTCAGCCTGCCGGATCAGAGACCGGATTCGAGGTTTGACACCCACTGTTCCTGGGCCGCCTCGGGAGTCATGGCGGATTTGAAGAACTCGACCATCAGGTCTTCGTTCTGCTTCACCACATCCGGCGACCATGCCATGTCACCCGATGGCACCAGATTGCCACTGGCCAGCACTTCGAGGCCCTTTTTCATGCAGTCATTGGCGGCCTGCAGATCAATATCGCCACGAATGGGCAACGAGCCCTTCTTCAGGTTGAAGGCGACCTGCACTTCGGGGCTGACCAGCAGCGCGGCCAGACGCTTCTGTGCGGCCTCGACATCGGCATCGCTGTTCTTGGGGAAGTAGAAGGCATCGCCGCCGGTCGAGAGGTAAGCGTTCAGGCCAAGACCCGGCAGACAGGTGTAATCGGTGCCCGCCACTTCGTTCGCCAGCTGAAATTCGCCCTGCGCCCAGTCGCCCATGATCTGACCACCCGCCTGATCGGCGATCACCAGATTGGTGGCCTGATTCCAGTCCTGCACGGTGGAATTTGCGGCCAGTTTGCGGGCATCACCCACGGCGGCAAACACCGCAGCCATCTCGGGGCCGGCAGCCACCTCCATGTTCTTGTCAACGTTGACCTGCTTCCAGACATCAAGCCCGGCCACCGCAACGGTGATCGCGTTGAAGGCAAGGTTGGACTGCCAGGCCTGATTGCCCAAGGCCAGCGGGATCTTGCCCGCAGCTTCCAGTTGTGGGCCGCTGGCCACGAATTCGGTCCAGTTGGTCGGCACCGGCAGGCCCGCGTCCTCATAAGCCTTGTTCGACAGCCACAGCCATTCGGGCGAGTGAATGTTCACTGGCGCACAATAGATCCGGCCATCGACCGTGCAGGCATCCAGCAAGGACGGCGGGAACACCTTGTCTTTCCAGCCTTCGGCCTCGGCCACATCGGTCAGATCCAGCATCAGCCCGGCCTCGACCAGTTCCAGCGCCTGCTGGCCGTGGTTGAACTGGGTCGCCCCCATCGGGTCACCGCCGGTGATGCGCGAAATCATGATCGGGCGCGCGGTGCTGCCGCCACCCGCGATGGCGCCATCCACCCAGTTGTCACCCGCTGCGTTGAACGCGTTGGCCAGCTCGGCAACCGCAGCGGCCTCCCCGCCGCTGGTCCACCAGTGCGTGACCTCCAGATCGGTCGCAAAAGCTGCCGCAGGCAGCGCCACCGACGCCACAAGCGCCGTCGCCAGTTTAAAGGTTTTCATGCAGTCCTCCCGGTTTCTAAATCGTTATAGTCATTTCTATAACGTTATAGTTTTTTGGATCAAGTCATCTTTTCACTTGTGAACCGCTTCCTGCATGGCGTTGAATGGGGGATACTTCCGGGCCTGACCCGTAAGGATTATCCTGATATGAGAGCAGAATGCCGCAGCGCCGCACCCCGATTTATCGCCCGCATTGCAAGGGGCTAACGCCCTGCGACGGCGGGGGCCATGTTGCAGGTGCAGCACGGGCAGCAGCCGCCGGATCGCCGGTCTTTGGCGGAAAACTGATTCGCAATCGCAGGGCCACACAATGACGTCAGGCATCCAAGCCCCCATCCCCCCCACCCTGCCTGATTCGGACCATGAACGCCCGACGCTGAAAACCATCGCCGCCGAAACCGGGCTGGCAGTGGCCACGGTCAGCCGCGCGCTGAAAGATGCCCCCGACATCGGCGAGGCGACCAAGCGCCGGGTGCGGGAGGCAGCGGCCCGGCTGGGCTACCGCCCGAACCGGGCTGGTGTGCGCCTGCGCACCGGAAAGACCAATGTGATCGCGCTGGTCCTCTCCACCGAGTCCGATGGCATGACCCACACGTCACAGTTGATCTATTCCATCGCCAATGCCCTGCGCGGCACCGCCTATCACCTGATCGTCACGCCGTATTTCGCCGATCAGGACCCGATGGATCCGATCCGCTATCTGGTGGAAACCGAAAGCGCCGATGCGGTCATCCTGAACCAGACCAAGCCCGACGATCCGCGCGTGCGCTACATGTCCGAGCGTCACTTTCCCTTTGCCACCCATGGCCGCACCACCATGGAGATTGACCACAGCTATTACGATTTCGACAACGAGACCTTTGCCGCCATCGCAGTTCAGGCTCTGGCCGAGGCCGGGCGCAAGCACCTGCTGCTGGTGCCACCGCCGCGCACCCAGAACTATGCCCGCCACATGACCACCGGCTTTGTGCAGGCGGCAGGTCAGCACGGTCTGTCGTTCGAGGTGCTGACGACAGCAAACTCCGATTCCGGCAGCGCGGTGATCGAGGCAGCCGTACAGGCCCATCTGACCCAAAGCGCCACCCGCCCCGATGGTCTGGTCTGCGGATCGACCACCGCCGCGATGGCATCGGTGAATGCGGCGGAACACCTGGGGCTGGTGCTGGGCCGTGACTTTGATCTGGTGGCGAAAGAGGCGCTGCGGTTTCTGCACCGCTTCCGCCGGGAGATTCTGGTCGTGCATGAAGATGTACGCGAGGCCGGTGACTTTCTGGCGCGCGCCGTTGTCGCCGCCGTCGAACGCCGGGACAGCCCGGCCCAACAAGGATTGGAGCGGCCCAGCCGGGTAGAACGCTGCAATGATGACAAGGGAGGACGACAATGAAAGCGATCAAGGGACCAGCGCTGTTTCTGGCGCAGTTTGCGGGCGATGATGCGCCGTTCAACTCATGGGACAGTATCACGAAATGGGCCGCCGACTGCGGCTATGCGGGCGTGCAGGTGCCCAGCTGGGACGGGCGGCTGTTCGATCTGGAACAAGCCGCTGCCTCAAAAGATTACTGCGATGAATTCAAGGGCGTGGCAGCGGCGAACGGCATCACCGTTACCGAACTTTCGACCCACCTGCAGGGCCAGCTGGTCGCCGTGCATCCCGCCTATGACACCGCCTTTGACGGATTTGCGGCGGAACAGGTGCGCGGCAACCCCAAGGCGCGGCAGGCATGGGCGGTGGATCAGGTCCGCAAGGCGCTGACCGCCTCGAAAAACCTTGGCCTGACCGCACATGCCAGCTTTTCCGGCGCGCTCGCCTGGCCCTATATCTACCCGTGGCCCCAGCGTCCGGCAGGTCTGGTCGAAGAGGCGTTTGACGAACTGGCCCGCCGCTGGCGGCCCATTCTGGACCACGCCGAAGACTGTGGCGTCGACATCTGCTATGAAATCCACCCCGGCGAAGACCTGCATGACGGCGTAAGCTATGAGATGTTTCTGGAACGGGTAAACAACCACCCCCGCGCCAACATGCTGTATGATCCCAGCCATTACGTGCTGCAACACCTTGATTATCTGGACCATATCGACATCTACCACGACCGCATCCGTATGTTCCACGTCAAGGATGCCGAGCTGAACCCCACCGGGCGGCAAGGCGTGTATGGCGGCTTCCAGTCCTGGATCAACCGCGCCGGGCGGTTCCGGTCGCTTGGCGATGGTCAGGTCGATTTCGGCGGCATCTTCTCCAAGCTCACCCAATACGGCTTTGACGGCTGGGCGGTGGTGGAATGGGAATGCTGCCTGAAGCACCCCGAAGACGGCGCCCGCGAAGGGGCGGAGTTCGTGCGTGCGCATATGATCCGGGTGACGGAAAAGGCGTTCGACGATTTTGCAGGGGCCGGGACGGACCACGCCGCGAACCGGCGGATGCTGGGGCTTGACTGAGAGGGCGGACCGGGGGTTTCACACCCCCGGACCCCCGTGGAGTATTTTTGCCAAGATGAAATCAGGAGGGCTTTGATATGGCCATCACAGCGGCACATGTGGCGCGGGCACCGCGCATCCGGTTGGGCATGGTGGGCGGCGGGCGCGATGCATTCATCGGCGCAGTCCACCGGATCGCGGCGCGGATTGATGATCAGTACGAACTTGTGGCGGGGTGTTTTTCCTCCGATGCCGAAAAGTCGCTGGCCTCGGCCGCCGATCTGGGCGTGGCGCGGGCCTATGCCAGCTTTGCCGAAATGGCGGCCAAAGAGGCGCGGCGCAAAGACGGGATCGAGGCCGTCGCCATCGTGACGCCAAACCACATGCACGCGCCGGTGGCGCTGCAGTTTCTCAAACGCGGCATCCATGTGATCTGCGACAAGCCGCTGACCCATACCCTGCCCGAGGCGAAAAAGCTGGCACGCGCGGCAGAGGCGTCGGGCGTGGTGTTTGCGCTGACGCACAATTACACCGGCTATCCGATGATCCGGCAGGCCGCCGCGATGGTGGCAGCGGGCGAGCTGGGCGAGATCCGGCTGGTACAGGTGGAATATGCGCAGGACTGGCTGGCGGAGCCGATCGAGCACTCGGGCCAGAAGCAGGCAGGCTGGCGCACCGACCCGGCGCGCTCCGGCGCGGGGGGCAGCACCGGCGACATCGGCACCCATGCGTTCAACCTGGCCAATTTCGTGAGCGGGCTGAGCGTCGAGGAACTGGCCGCCGATCTGCAGGCCTTTGTGCCGGGGCGCCGCGTGGATGACAATGCCCACGTGCTTCTGCGCTATCAGGGCGGTGCGCGCGGGATGCTGTGGTGTTCCCAAGTCGCGGCGGGGCAGGAAAACGGGCTGCGGCTGCGGATCTACGGCACCAAGGCAGGACTCGAATGGGAGCAGGAGAACCCGAATACCCTCTGGGTCGGGCCGCTGGGCCAGCCGAAATACCGGCTGACCCGCAACGGCGCGGGGGCAGGCCCCGAGGCGGCCCGCGTCAGCCGCATCCCCTCAGGCCACCCGGAGGGCTATCTGGAGGGGTTCGCCAATATCTACGCGGAAGCCGCCCGCGCCATCATCGCCCGGCGCGACGGCAGCGCCCTTGACCCGGCAGTTACCTTCCCCGGCCTGAAAGAGGGGCTGGAGGGCGTGGCCTTTGTCGATGCCTGCGTGCGCTCATCCGCCCGCAACGCGGCATGGGTCAAACTGAACCTCTGAGGCTTTGCACCTTTGCCAAATACTCCCGCCGGAGGCGTCCCACCCATGCCCCCGGCGATCCCGGGTCAGGCCCGCAACCGCCCCCGCTCGCGCTGCAGCCAGAACAGCGTCAGCAGCAAGGGCGCGTTCTGGATCTCGCCCGTCTCCACCAGCGCCATCGCCTGATCAAAGCTCAACAGATGGCCGCGGATGTCTTCGGCCTCGTCCTCGACGCCGAACACCCCCGCCGCGCCATCGGGCAGGTCGGTGAGCGCGACATAGGAATACAGAAATTCGGTCTTGGCCCCCGGCGAGGGGTAATAGTTTGCCACCGGCAGCAAGTCGCCTAGCGTCAGCGCGGCCTCTTCGACCGCTTCACGGCGGGCGCAGTCTTCAGGCGTCTCGCCGGGGTCGATCCGCCCGGCGATGGCCTCCAGCTGCCAGGGGTTGCCGTCGCCCCGGCCAAAGGGACCGGCGCGGACCTGTTCGACCAGGAGCACCCGGTCGCGCACCGGATCATAGGGCAGCACGGTGACGGCATCGCCGGAAATGAACACCGCGCGGGTGATCACCGGGCTCATCGTGCCGTCAAAGCGGCGGAACGACAGATCATACTCCTCGACCGAGAAGAAATAGGCATAGGGCTGGCGGGTTTGCTGCACCGCAATCTCGCCCGGCGCACGGCGCAGCGCCGCCGGGCCCTGCCCGGCCTGCGCCCGCAACCGGCTGGCGGCGCGCACCATGACCGGGCCAAGCCGGGCGTGCAGGCGCGCGGACGGGGTCTGACCATAGCACGCCATCACCTCGACGGCGGTTTCCACCGCCAGCGCTGCGTGATCGGCCAGCCAGAGCGCGGCATCCCAGAACTCGCCCTCACCGGAGGTGGATTTCAGCGCATAGGTAACGCCCTGCCCGGTGCCCTGCGCCGTGGTCACCCTCACCTTGCGCGCAGCCAGCCCGAGGACTTTGGCGTAAAACGCCAGCCGGGCCGCAGCCTGCGGCAGCAGCGCGTCAGGCACCACCCCTTCGACCATGCCGCCCCGGCGCGGCCCAAGCGCGAAATGGCCGGGCCGGTCCACCAACCAGCCCTCACGTTCAGCAACAAAGGCCGGGGACAGCGCCACGCTGTCGCCAAGGATGACATCCAGCAGCGGGCGATGGCACAGCGGGCCACAAAGAAACACGACAGACATCAGCAAGAACTTTCCGGGCGGTTCAATTCCACCGCTGGCCCGCCCAATGCGCCACGGCACCGCCCATCAGCCCGCCCAGCAGCAGCACCCCCAACACATCGGGCTGCGCCAGAGGCGGGATCAGCGCCAGCGCTTGTTCAAAGATTCCCAGAACCGCGTCAAGCGGGGTTTTGTACCGGCCCTTGATCGCCCGGTCCATCATCTCGGCGCAGGCGAAGATGAGCACCACCAGAACCACGATGGTCAGCGCGGTGCGGATGCCGCCGCCCATCGCCTCGACCCGGCCCCGTGCCCGGGTCGCTGCGGGCCCCATGATCCACCAGCCGCAGATCACGCCGACCCCGGCACTCACCTCGCGCAGCACCCCGGGCGGGCGGCCGGGTGGCAGGGCAAGGGCGTAAAGATGGGCGGCAAGGGCGGCAACAAGGGCAAAGATAATCGCGGCAAAAAGCTTGGCGGCGGTTGGCATCCTGCTCCCCTTGTTGCCCCACCGGTTCAGGCGGGGCGCGTCACCGTGATCTGCGTCACATCACAGTTTCCGCCGCGAAACGCTCCGGCGCAAGAGGCAAGGTAAAAGTTCCACATCCGGCGAAAGCGCTCGTCAAAGCCCTGCCGCGCCACCTCGTCCCAGCGCTCGTTGAACACCTCGTGCCAGCGGCGCAGGGTCTGGCTGTAGCTTTCGCCGAACTCGATCGAGGTTTTCAGCCGCAGCCCCGCCCGCTCCACCTCTTCCTGCAGGCGGAAGGGCGCGGGCAGCATGCCGCCGGGAAAGATGTATTTCTGAATGAAATCAACGCCCCGCTTATAGACCGGCCAGCGGTGATCGGGCACGGTGATAATCTGCAACGTCGCATGCCGCCCCGGTTTCAGCCGGGCGCGCAGGGTGTTGAAATAGGTCGGCCAATAACGCTCCCCCACCGCCTCGAACATCTCGATGCTGGCGATGCCGTCATAGAGCCCGCGCTCGTCGCGGTAGTCCAAGAGCTTGATTTCCACCCGGTCCGACAGGCCCGCGCGCGACATGCGGTCCACCGCAAAGTCATACTGTGCCTGAGAAATGGTCAGCGCGGTCACCCGCAAGCCCCGCTTGGCGGCGGCATATTCGGCAAAGCCGCCCCAGCCGCAGCCGATTTCCAGCACATGATCGCCGGGTTCCGCGCCCATCTGATCGACCATCGAGGCGTATTTCTGCTCTTGCGCCTTTTCCAGACTCTCCTGACCGGTGTGAAACAGCGCGCTGGAATAGGTCATGCTGTCATCCAGCCACAGCCGGTAAAAGTCATTGCCCAGATCGTAATGGGCGTGGATGTTCTTTTTCGCCTGCCGTTTCGAATTCGACTGCAACCAGAACCGGAACCGCTCAAAGCTGCGCACCAGCCTCATGCCGGGAAAGCCATCCTGCACCGGGTTGTTGTTTGGCATCTGCACCAGATCCAGAAACGCCTGCAGATCCGGGCTGGACCACCAGCCATCAAGGTAGCTGTCGCAGAACCCCAGATCACCCTCGCGGATCATGCGGGCAAACAGATCATTGTTATGGATCGCGATTTCCGCCACCGGGCCGGGCTTTGCGCCCTCCAGCCGGAATCGCCGCCCGTCGGGCATCACGAAATCCAGCCGCCCCTCGCCCAGCCTGCTGGCCACCGCAAACGCGGTAGAGAAATAGCGCGGCAGGCCGGTCTGGCCCTTGGTCGTTGTCAGAACTTCCATCTTCCCTCCCCGGGGAATGTCGTCTTTGGTTTACAGTTTCAGATACGCGCCAAGCGCTCAAGAGTTTCGGTCCGCATAGGCCGCAAGCGCACGTTTGCGCCCTTCGGCCAGATCGACCAGTGGTTTCGGGTAGGGCCGGGTCGGGTCAAGTGCCCAAGATCTGGGCACCGCGTCGAAATACGACAGCGCCTCCGGTCCGGGGCTGCGGCTGAGTTCGGCGATGAAGCGGTGGCGGTATCCGGCCTTCGGGTCGAATTTCTCCACCTGCGTCGCCGGGTTGAAGATGCGGAAAAACGGCGCGGAATCGGGGCCGGAACCAGACGCCCATTGCCAACCCATCGCATTCGACGCCGGGTCCCAGTCCACCAGACAGTCGGCAAACCAGTCAAGGCCGACTTTCCAATGCGTCATCAGATGCTTGGTCAGGTAGCTGGCCACGATCATCCGGGCGCGGTTGTGCATGCGCCCGGTCACATACATCTCGCGCATGGCGGCATCGACAAACGGCTCGCCGGTCAGGCCGCGCCGCCAGAGCTCGGCATCCTTGTTATCGGCGCGCCAGGCAAAATCATCCCACTCCGGCTTCCAGTTGGCATGGGTGATATGGGGCGTGTGATGCATCAGGTGATAGGCAAACTCGCGCCAGACCAGTTCTTTCAGAAAGGTCTCGGCCCCCTTTGCGCCCGCATGCAGCGCCCGCCAGCCCGCAGACCAGATCACCCGTGGGCTGATCTCGCCATAGGTCAGGTTTTCCGACAGGCCGGATGTGCCATCGACATCGGGCAGATCCCTGTCTTGCGCATAGGCGTCGATGGCGGTGGCGATGAAATGGTCCAGCCGGTCCAGCGCTGCCGCTGCGCCAACCTGCACATGCCGGGCCACCACATCGGCCCCGCGCCGCATGGCAGCGCCCAGTTGCCAGTCGGTCAGCGTGTCGCTTTCGGGCCATGTGGCAGGGGCGGCGAGTGCCTTTGGCGCTGGCAGCGGCGCGGCTATGGGCCGGTCACGCACCGCTTTCCAGAACGGGGTGAAGACACGGTAAAACCCACCGGTGCCGGTCTCGACCTCCCACGGTTCGAACAGCAGATGCCCGGCAAAGCTGCGCGCACCCACGCCCTGCGCCTTCAGCGCAGCTTTCACGCCCGTATCGCGGGCAACCGCCGCCGGATCATAAAGGCGCTGCCACCAGACCGCATCGGCCCCGGTCTCCGCCAGCATCTGCTGCAACACCGCCAGCGCCGGGCCACGCCGCAGGGTCAGACGCGACCCCGCCGCCTCCAGCGCCTTGGCGAATTCCGCAATCCCCAGCCCCAGCCGCCATTTCGGCGCAGCGCCCAGCGCCTCAGTCTCGGGGTCCAGAATGAACAGCGGGATCAGCGGACGCCCCGTGCCCGCCGCCTCGGCCAGCATCGGCGCATCCAGCAGTCGCAAATCCCGGCGCAGCCAAAGGATCAGGGGGGCATCGGTCATAAGTCGGGCGCGCTTTCTGGTTCCGTCACAAAGATACGGCGGGACACCCGTTTCGGATCACCCGACCGTATAGTCTTTGTTAACATTTAGCGGCCAAACCGCGTCCGGCAATGGCCCCCCCGGCAAAGACGTGCCGCCCCGCTACAGCGCCCGGTCCAGTGCCGCGATCAGCCGGGCAATCTCGTCCGGGCTGGTGTAATGCGTCGCACTCATCCGCAGCACGCCCTTTTCCGCATCCACCCCCATCGCCGCCAGTGGCCGCACCGCGTAAAAATCGCCGCCACCGCAGGCGATGCCATCGCGCCCCAGCGCCTCGGCCACCGGCAGGGCGGCCCGGTCCAGCGCCACCGCCACGGTCGGCGCACGGTCTTCGGCGCGGCGCGGCCCGATCAGGCGCAGGTCATTGCGCCCGGCCAGATAGTCCAGCAACGGCGCGATCACCGCCACCTCGGCGCTGCGCATCAGATCATGCACCCCCCGCCCCCGCGCCGCCGCATCGCCGCTGATGCCATGCTGCATGGCCAAGGCATCGACGTAGTCCGCCATCCCGGCACAGGCCGCGACCTGCGCATGATCAGGGCCCGCCGGAGTGTGCCGCTTGTAAAGCACCGACTGGTTGAAGAAATGCGCCTGCCCCGGCAGTTCCATGCCAAAGGCCTCCCGCAGCACCATGATCCCCTGATGCGGGCCATAGGTCTTGTAGGCCGAAAACAGATAGGCATCGCAACCTAAGCCCGCCACATCGGGAAAGCCATGCGGCGCATAGCTCACGCCATCCACCACCGTCCGCGCCCCCGCCGCCCGCGCCATGGCAGAAATCGCCGCCACATCGTTGATCTCTGCCACCACGTTCGAGCAATGCGGAAACGCCACCAGCCGCACCCGGCCATCCGCCAGCAGCCCCGCCAGATCCGTGGGATCAAGACTGCCGGTCTGCGGGTCGATCTGCCACTCCCGCACCTCGACCCCCTCCTCCGCCAGCCGCCGCCAGACGCCGGAATTGGCCTCATGATCCTGATTGGTCACCACGATCGCCGCGTTCTGCCCCTTCAGCCACCCCCGCACCGCCTGCGCCAGCACATAGGTGTTGGCACTGGTCGACGGCCCGAACGACACCTCCGCCCGCGCCACATTCATCATCGCGGCCAGCCGGCTGCGCGCCTCGTCCATCTCGGCCCCGCCCAGCTCCGAGGCCGGATAGGGCGCATAGGGCTGCACCTTGCGATCCGTATAAAACCGCGTCAGCCGGTCGATCACCTGACGACAGGGATAGCTGCCGCCTGCATTCTCGAAAAACGCATGGGTTGACAGCACCGGGCTGTCAAAACCCGGAAACTGCGACCGAACAAACTCCAGATCAAGCGCCATGCCACCCCTCCGCTGTGCTGCCGTCATGGTTGACGGGGCAAAGGCGGAAAGACAAGCCGCCCCCACCCGCCCCCTCTGATTTCTTCCTGAATATCCCGGCGGGAGGCGCAAAGCGACGGGGGGGCTGCCCCCCCTGCGACGGCGCCGCCTGTGGCCTGCCCGACGCCCTAGCGCTGCACATCCACCACCACCCGGCCCTGCACCTCGCCGCGCAGGATCGCAGCGCCTAAAGCGGGCACCTCGGCCAGCGTGGCGGGGCGGATCATCGCCTCCAGCTTGTCCATCGGCAGATCGGTGGTGATCCGGTCCCATGCCTGCACCCGACGGGCATAGGGCACGGTCACCGAGTTGATGCCCAACAGGTTGATGCCGCGCAGCAGGAAGGGGATGATATTGGCCGGCACCGCCAGCCCGCCGGCATTGCCCACCGCCGCCACACTGGCCCCCGATTTCATCTGCCCCAGCACCCGGGCCAGCATCTGCCCGCCGACCGCATCAACGCACCCGGCCCAGGTTTCCGACTCCATCGGCCGCTTGACCGCCTCGGCCAGATCACCGCGCGGCACCAGCCGCGCCGCGCCAAGGTCGCGCAGATAGGCCTCGGTCTCGGGCCGCCCCGTCACCGCCGCCACAGCGTAGCCCAGCCGCGCCAGCACAGCCACCGCGACCGAGCCGACACCGCCCGCCGCCCCGGTCACCAGCACCTCACCGCCCGAGGGCGTCAGCCCGTGTTCCTCCAGCGCCATCACCGCCAGCATCGCGGTAAACCCCGCCGTGCCCACCGCCATCGCCTGCCGCGCGCTCAACCCCTCGGGCAGCGGCACCAGCCAGTCGGCCTTGACGCGGGCCTTTGTGGCATAGCCGCCCCAATGCGCCTCACCCACCCGCCAGCCGGTCAGCACCACCCTGTCACCGGGGGCATAGCGCGCGTCATCAGACGCCTCCACCACCCCGGCAAAGTCGATGCCCGGCACATGCGGCCAGCTCCGCACCAGCCCGCCGCCCGTGGCCGACAGACACAGCCCGTCCTTGTAGTTCAGCGTGGAAAACTCCACCCGCACCGTGACATCGCCCGCTGGCAGCGCATCGTCCGGCAAATCCGCCAGCCGTGCCACCGCCTGCCCGTCTTCGCCCTTTTCCATCAGCACTGCCCGCATGACCGTTCCTCCATCCCTGATTTGCCCAAGGCCGCGCCGAAACGCCGCCCGTCTGCCCGCCACGAGGCAACAGCCGCCGCCCAAGGTCAACCCCGCTTTCAAGCCCTTGAATTGGCCCGCACCGCCGCCACATTCGGCTGATCCTTCGATCTTTGCTTGTGAGCACCGGAATCCTTTATTACGCTTTCACCAAGGCCTGCGACCCGGGGAAAGGTCCGGCCATGTCCAACACAGAGGAACCATAATGAACCAGACCAGACTTCTGCTCGCCTGTGCCGCTTCCGTGATCGCCCTGTCTTCCGCCGCCCGCGCCGCCGATGCCGAACTTCTGGTGTTCGACTGGGCCGGTTGGGAAATTGATGGGGTTCTGACCGATTACGTTGCCAAACATGGGGAAAAGCCGACCTACAGCTTTTTTGGCGACGATGACGAGGCGTTTCAGAAAGTATCCTCCGGCTTTCGCGCCGATGTGGCTCACCCCTGCGTCGCCTCGCTGCCGCGCTACCGCGACGCCGGTCTGATCGAGCCGTGGGATGTGTCCAGGATCCCGGAATTTGCCAATATTTCGCCACGCCTGCTCGATTCCGAGCTGATCCGGGATGATCAGGGCCTCTGGTTCATTCCGACCGATTACGCCTATACCGCCATCGCCTACAACACAGACAGCGTTCCGGCCGAAGATGTGGCCTCGCTTTCGGTGTTCACCGATCCGAAATATGCCGGGCGCATCTCGCTGCCCGACAGTTCCGATGATGTCTGGTCCCTGGCCTTTCTCGCGACCGGCACCACCGACTGGGACAATGTAAGCGACGAAAAATTCACCGAGGCCGCCAACTGGCTGCGTGAGGCCCACAAGAATGTGCGCGCCTACTGGTCCGACCCGTCGGAAATGTCGCAACTGATGGCCACCGGAGAGGTGCAGGTCGCCTGGTCGTGGAATGATGGCGTGGCGCTGCTGGCAGCCGAAGGCTTTCCGATCGGCTTTCAGCGCAGCCCGGCCGAAGGCGTCGCCACCTGGTTCTGCGGCTATGTGAACCTCAAGGACCAGCCGGGGTCAGAAGACAAGGCCTATGATTTCATCAATTCGCTGCTGGCACCGACCTCTGCAGCGCCGCTGCTGGCCGAGCTGGGCTATGCCCATTCAAGTGACGCCGCCATGGCCACCATTTCGGCAGACGATCTGAAAGCCGCTTTTGTCGATCCGGTCACAACCACTTTGCTGGCGCAGACCCCGACCACTGCCGAGTTTCGTGAGCGGATGATCAACGAATTCGAACTGATCAAATCGGGCTTCTGATCCGGCCCATCTGACCCGCGCCCGGCCGGACCCTCCGGCCGGGCGCATCTTTGCGCGTGGGCCCCGGACCGTCGGACAAGCTGCGCACAAGCGGCCCTACGCTTGCCATACCTAAGCCATACGCAGGTCATACCCAAAACGCTGCCGATACCGTCTTGTGAGCCGCGATCCGCCCCCCTATATTGGATGTGTTCGGGGCAACCCGGACTATGGTGATAAACGCACCTGTAATAGACGGCTCGGACCCGGGGGCGGTACCCGGCGACTCCACCATTACACCCGTTCGTTTCGGGGGTTCGGGGTCGAAATAGGATCGACGAACGTTCAAAGAGGCCAGCTTTTACTCGGTGAGGTACCACCGTTATCGGTCCAAAAGTACAGTTGCAAACGACAACCGTGCTCCGATGGCTCTGGCTGCGTAAGCAGTTCGAACATCGAAACTTAAGTCCTTGCGCTTAGCCGCGTAAGGCGGGGTTCGCAGGTACCTGGCAACAGAAACCTGCACCTTTTCATCCCCTTGGGCCCCGTCGCCGCTTCGTGACTTGCGCAAAAGTGCCGCCCGCGCCACGCTTTGCCGATGCGCACATTGGCCCTCTGCCTGTCCCTGCTGCCCGGCCCCGCCCCCGCCTGCGAGGTGGCGCTGGTGCTGGCGATTGATGTCTCCGGCTCCATCGACGCCGGCGAATACCGCATCCAGTCCACCGGCACCGCCAACGCGCTGCAAGACCCCGCCGTCACCGAGGCGCTGATTGCAGGTCAGGTCGCCCTGACCGTGCTGCACTGGTCCGGCTCCGGCCAGCAGGCCGTGGTCCTGCCCTGGACCCAAATGGACAACACCGCCGCAATTACCCGCGCCGCCCAGCATATCCGCACAGTCCCCCGCGCCTTTTCCGGCTCCGACACCGCAGTCGGTCAGGCCATCGACGCCAGCCTCACCCTCTTCGCCACCGCCCCCGCCTGCACCCGGAACATCATCGACATCTCCGGCGACGGCCCGGAAAACAGCGGCAACACCGCCCGCGCCGCCCGCAGCCGCGCCACAGCTGCGGGTGTGGCCATCAACGCCATCGCCATCGAAGATGTCGGCCAGTCCACCGCAATCACACGCTTTTACCAGACCTGGGTCATCACCCCCGGCGGCTTCGTGATCCCCTCGCGCGGCCTCGCCGCCTATCCGCAAGCCATCCGCGCAAAACTTCTGCGCGAGCTGGAAAAACCCGCCTCCTGAGGCCATTCATCTTGGCAAAAATACTCCGGGGGGCGCGAAGCGCGGGGGGCAGCGCCCCCCTCCGCCCTCAGCCGCGCAGCACAGCACCGGGGTTCATGATCCCCTTCGGGTCCAGCGCCGCCTTGATCGCCCGCATCGCTGCCAGCTTGGCCGGATCGCCATAGCGTTCCAGATCCCCGACCTTCAGCCGCCCGATGCCATGTTCGGCACTGACCGATCCGCCCAATTCATGAACAATATCATGCACGCAGGCCTTGACCGCGTCACGCTGATGGTCGTGATCCTTGCGGCTGCGGCCCCGCACCGGAAACACGTTGTAATGCAGGTTGCCATCGCCCAGATGGCCGAAACAGTTGATCCGCCAGTCGCCCAGACGCGCCAAAGCAGCGCCCGCCCGCGGGATGAAGCCGGGGATCTCCGACAGCGGCAGGCTGATGTCATGGCTCGACACAGCGCCAATGCGGCGGTTGCCTTCGGGAATGCTTTCGCGGATGCGCCACAGGCTGGCGGCCTGCGCCTCTGACGTGGCAATCACCCCGTCCAGCACCAGCCCGGCCTCATCGGCCTGCGCATACAGTCCCGCCATCGCCTCTTCGGGGGCCACGCCCTGCGGCAGGCCCAGCTCGATCAGCACCGACCAGTCGGGAATGGGCGACAGCGGCACCGTCACCTCGGGCATGGTTTCGGCCAGAAAGTCATAGCCCATCCGGTGGATCAGCTCGAAGGCCGAGATCAGCCCGGCCAACTGCCCCTCTGCCAGGGCCAGCAGCTCCAGCGCGGCCAGCGGTGAGGGCACCGCCAGCAGCGCCACCACCGTGGCGGCGGGTTTGGGAAACAGCCGCAGGCTGGCGGCGGTGATGATGCCCAGGCTGCCCTCGGCCCCGATCAGCAGATGACGCAGGTCATAGCCGGTGTTGTCCTTGCGCAGCCGCTTCAAGCCGTTGAAAATGCTGCCATCGGGCAGCACCGCCTCCAGCCCCAGACACAGATCGCGGGTGTTGCCGTAGCGCAGCACATTCACCCCGCCGGCATTGGTCGCCAGCGTGCCACCGATCCGGGCCGAGCCTTGCGAGGCCAGCGACAGCGGGAACAGCCGGTCCAGCCGGTCGGCCTCGGCCTGCACATCGGCCAGCACCATCCCGGCCTCGACCACCAGCACATTTTCCGATGGATAGCCACCGCGCAAGGCGGTCATCCGCTCCAGCGACAGCAAAAGCGGCACCGGCCCCTCGGGCATCACCTGCCCACCCACCAGCCCGGTGCCCCCGCCCAGCGGCACGATCCCGACGCCCGCCTGCGCACAGGCCGCCACCAGGGCCGCCACATCGGCGGTCGCGCGGGGGCAGGCCACCGCCGCCGCCTGCCCGTGCCAGCGCCCGCGCGGCTCTTCGACATCCGCTGGTGCCACCGCGCGCAGCAGGCCGGGATGGGCGGCCTCCAGCGTAGACAGAAAATCGGGGGTGCAGGCATTCAGCATGGGCGGCTCCTTTGCCCCCGCTTTACGCCAAGGCACGGCCCAAGAAAACCGCTGTTGCGGCGTTTCCGCCGTCATCAGCGATGAGGCCCGTCAGGGCCGACGAGCGCCCCGTCAGTTGATCCCCTCCGGCATCAGCACCATGATCGTCGGTCGCCCCGGCAGATTGCGCAGCGACACGTCGAGCGAGGGCATGCCGGTTCCCACCACCTCGAACTCGGCGCTCATGGTGTCCAGAAACACCCGCAGCGATGACCCCGAAAACCAGTGCATCGGAATCACGATCGACGACCGGAATCGCCTGACCACTTCGGACATTTCTGAAACCGCCATGGTATAGCCGCCGTCCACCGGCACCATCACCACATCCAGCCGCCCGATGCTGGCATATTGCGCCTCATCCGGGGCGTGGTGCAGATGGCCCAGATGGCCGATGCAGAGGCCTCCCGCCTCGAACACAAAGATCGAATTGCCATTTTCGCGCGCCCCATCGCCCCAACGTGAGCGCACATCGGTGGGCACATTGCGCACCAGCATCGCACCCAGATCCAGCTCATGCTGCGCGGGGCCTGCCTCGGTTGCCCAGCCCTGCAACACATTGGGGATGCGCGGGTCGGGGTTGGCGGTCCAATGCGTGGAATGGGCGTTGTTCATGGTCACCACATCGGGCACCCAGTCTGCCATCCCGGTATAGCCGGTGAAATCGGTCACCGCCGTCTTGCCGCCGGTGGCGATGGCAAAGCTGGCATGGTCGATGTAGTGGATGCGGACCTGATCCTGCGCCACATCGGTGCCGAAACTGGCGGGCATCACCCGCGCGATGCCTTGTGCTACCGCAAAGCAATGCGAAGGAATGCGCTCTTGCGCATTCGGAATGCGCTCTTGCGCCAGTACAGGCGCGGCGAGCAGGGACAGCAACAGGGCGGGCAGGATCGTGAAACGCATCGGGCACCTCCGGGTTGAACCCGAAAGGTAGCACGGCTTGCCCCCGCGTCAGCCGTCCCGGATGATCACGCTTGCGTCAGCCCTTAGCCCACATCGGTGCGGCCGCGCCGGTCGGCGCGCAAAGAGGCATACAGCACATGATTGCGCCAGCGCCCGTTGATCTGCAGATAGCTTTGCGCGACGCCTTCGTATTTGAAGCCGGTCTTTTCCAGCACCCCGCGACTCGCGGCGTTTTCCGGCAGACAGGCTGCTTCCACCCGGCTCAGGTCCAGTGTGTTAAAGGCGTGATGCACCACCGACAGGATCGCCTCGCGCATATAGCCCCGGCGGCTGAACTGTTCGCCCACCCAATAGCCGATGGTGCCGCATTGCGCCGGGCCGCGCCGGATGTTGTCCAGCGTGATCGCGCCCAACAGCTGCTGATCCTGCCGCCGGATCAGCAGGAACGGCACCGCCGTGCCCTGCGCCTCGGCGCGCTGCGCCCAGTACACACGGTTGGTGAACGACCGGCGCGACAGATGGTCGGCGGACCAGACCGGCTCCCATGGAGTCAAAAACCCGGCGCTGCCCTCACGCAGCTCGGCCCAGGCCCGCCAGTCGCCATGCACCGGCAGGCGCAGGGTCATGCGCTCTGTCTCCAGCTTGGGGCGGCGGCGAAAGGGCAGCATCAGGCGGCGAGCCTGTCACGGATCGCCCCCAGACCGGGGGCTTTTGCCACCGGGCCATACATTGCCAGTGCGGTCTTGGCCCCCGCCAGATCCCCGGCAAAGCGGCGCACATCCTGCATGGACACGCCGTCAATCTTGGCCACCGCTTCCTCGGGCGTTGGCACCCGGCCCCAGACCGCCAGCAGCCGCGCGTTGCGCTCGGCCCGGTTCGACGGGCTTTCCAGCCCCATCAGCAGGCCGGCCTTCAGCTGCGCGCGGGCGCGGGCAACCTCGGCTTCGGTCATGTCCTCGGCGGCGCGTTTCATCTCATCCACGGTCAGCTGGGTCAGCGCGGCGATTTCCTCTTTCGAGGTGCCGGCATAGATCGTGATCGAGCCGGTATCTTCATAGGCCCCGGATTGGGCAAAGATCGAATAGCACAGGCCCCGTTCCTCACGGATTTTCTGGAACAGGCGCGAGGACATGCCGCCGCCCATCGTCATCGCATAGACCTGCGCGATGTAGACATCGGGGTGGCGATAGCCGGGGGCTTCCAGCGACAGGGCGAAATGCACCTGTTCGAGCTTTTTCACCTCGCGCCGCTCGCCGCCGATAAACGAAGCGGGCTCCACCACCGACAGGCCCCGCGCGGGCAGATCGCCGAAGATCTCGCGCGCCTGACGCACGATGGATTCGTGATCCACCCCGCCCGAGGCCGACAGGATCATCTGATCGGGCGCATAATGCTGGCCGACAAAGCCGCGCAGGTCATCGGCGGAAAAGCTGCTGACGCGTTCAGTCGGGCCCAGAATCGTGCGGCCAAACGGCTGATCGGGGTAGCTCACCTCCTGCAACCAGTCGAAGATGATGTCATCGGGCGTGTCCAGCGCCTGCCCGATTTCCTGCAGGATCACATGACGTTCGGTCTCGATCTCTTTCGGATCGAACACCGGGTTCAGCACGATGTCGGAAATCACATCGAGCGCCAGCGGCACATCGGCCACGAGGCAGCGGGCGTAGTAGGCCGTCATTTCCTTCGACGTATAGGCGTTGATATAGCCGCCGACATCTTCGATCTCTTCGGCGATCTGCAGGGACGTACGCTTGGCCGTGCCCTTGAACGCCATATGCTCCAGAAAATGCGCGATGCCGTTCTGGGCGGCAGCCTCATGCCGCCCCCCCGCCATGACCCAGACCCCGACCGAGGCCGATTGCAGCCCCGGCATATGTTCGGTGACGATCCGCAGACCGTTGGGCAAGGTCGAGATTTGCAGGCTCAAGATGCGATCCTTTCGCGGATCAGGGATTGAAGGCGGCCAAGATCATTGGGCACACGGGTCAGCCGTTCACGCCGGTCGAACAGATCGGCCATGCGGGCGGGCAGTTCGGGACGCTGGCCGATGGCATCGAGCACGGCGTCGGGGAACTTTGCCGGATGCGCGGTGGCCAATGTGATCATGGGCGTGCTGCCCAGATAGTCATTCGCAACCTTTACGCCAACGGCAGAATGCGGGCAAAGCACTTCGCCGGTGCGCACATATTCGCGGTTGATGGTGGCGGTGGTCTCTTCCTCGGAACAGCGGCCCGAGGCAAAGGTCGCGCGCAGGCTTTCCAGCGCGCCTTGGGAAATGTGGAACCCGCCAGCCTTCAGCTCGTCCATCAGCTGCGCCACGGCCCTGCCATCACGGCCATAGGCATCAAACAGGGCGCGTTCAAAGTTTGAACTGACCTGAATATCCATCGACGGGCTCATCGACGGTTTCACCCCATCCTTGGTGTAATCGCCCGAGGTCAGCGCGCGGTGCAGAATGTCGTTGTGGTTGGTGGCGATCACCAGTTGCTCGATCGGCAGCCCCATCTTGCGCGCGATGTAGCCCGCGAAAATGTCGCCAAAATTGCCGGTGGGCACGGTAAAGCTGACCGCGCGGTGCGGCGCGCCCAAGGACACGGCGGAGGAGAAGTAATACACCACCTGCGCCAGAACCCGCGCCCAGTTGATGCTGTTCACGCCCGCCAGCCGCACGCCATCGCGGAAGGCGAAATCGTTGAACATATCCTTGACGCGCGCCTGACAGTCATCAAAATCGCCGTCCATGGCGAGGGCATGCACATTGGCTTCGGTCGCCGTGGTCATCTGGCGGCGCTGCACATCGGACACCCGGCCATGCGGGTACAGGATGAACAGGTCCACATTGGCCAGCCCCCGGAACGCCTCCATCGCCGCCGATCCGGTATCGCCACTGGTCGCGCCGACAATGGTGATCCGCTCACCGGTCTTGGCCAGCGCCGCCTGCATCATCTGACCGATGAGCTGCATGGCGAAATCCTTGAACGCAAGCGTCGGGCCGTGGAACAGCTCCAGCAGGAAATGGTTGGGGGCAAGCTGCACCAAGGGCGCGCGGGCGAGGTGGCCAAAGGGTTTGTAGGCCGCCGTCAGCAAGCCACGGAACTCATCGTCACCAAAGGTATCGCCCAGATAGGGCCGCATCACCCGATAGGCGATCTCTTCATAGCTCAGCCCCGCAAGGGCCGCGATCTCTTCATGCGTCATCGTGGGGATGGTTTCGGGCACATAGAGCCCGCCGTCGCGGGCAAGGCCGGTCATCATCGCCTCGCCAAAGCTCAGGATCGGGGCGGCACCACGGGTAGATATGTATTTCATCGGAGTCTCGCTTTCAGACCGTTCTGCGCCTGATACGCCACAGAAGATACGCTGTCATCCCCAACCACACCGCCGCGAGGCCAAACCATTGCACCGCATAGCCCAGATGGTTGTTCGGAATGCCGGCGGTGTCGACCGGCATCGGCTCGATTCTCGCGTCAGTCGGGCTGCGGGCGACGATCAGCAGCGGCTCGGCGTTCAACTGCTCGGCCATCGCTGGCACGTCGCGGGCAAACCACAGCCCGGTTTTCGGATCGGGTGGCGGGGTGAAGCTGTCCACCTCATCCGGCCAGTGCAGGTTGCCGATCACTGTGGTCGCATCCGCGCCGCGCAGCAGGGCGCGATCTGCTTCGGCGACAAAGCCCCGATCCACCAGAACCCGCCGCCCCTCGGTTTCAAACACCTCGATCACCCGCACGCCCGCCCCGATCTCGCGGCGGCTGACCAGCACATCCAGCCAGTCGCCGGTAAAGCGGCCGTCGACAGTCACCGGCAGATAGCGGTCCGCCACCGGATCGGGCGACACCGGCAGCGCCACCGGATCGGCCACGATCCGCGCCGCGATATCGGCCAGCGCCGCCTCTTTCCACGCCAGCCGGTCCAGCTGCCACAGGCCAAGACCCGCCAACACCGCCGCCCCGATCAGGCCGAACAGCAGGGGAATGATCATGCGGCGGGTGGTGGCGTTCATCGGGGGCAGTCTCCAAACGAAAGGCGCGGACCCTTTGGCCCGCGCCTGATGGTGCCGTCAAGGGGGCGGATGGCCCCAAAAGGCGGTTACTGACCCCAGACGTAGATCGCGGCGAACAGGAACAGCCAGACCACATCAACAAAGTGCCAGTACCAGGCAGCCGCTTCAAACCCGACATGCTTTTCGGGGGTGAAATGGCCCTTCAGCGCGCGGATCAGGCAGACGGTCAGAAAGATCGTGCCGATCACCACGTGAAAGCCGTGGAACCCGGTCGCCATGAAGAAGTTGGCGCCATAGATGTTGCCGGCAAAGCCGAATGCGGCGTGGGTGTATTCATAGACCTGCAGGATGGTGAAGAACACGCCCAGCACGATCGACAGGATCAGCCCGTTCACCAGATCCTTGCGGTTGTTTTCATGCACCAACGCATGGTGGGCCCAGGTGGCGGCAGCGCCCGAACACAGCAGGATCAGCGTGTTGATCAGCGGCAGGTGCCACGGGTCAAAGGTTTCGATCCCCGCAGGCGGCCATTGGCCATCCTGGATCGGCGACAGCGGCCCCATCGGATACATGGCGTGCTTGAAGAACGACCAGAACCATGCGGCAAAGAACATCACTTCGGACATGATGAACATGATGAAGCCGTAGCGCAGGCCAATCGTCACCACCGGGGTGTGATCACCTTCCTGGCTTTCCTTGATCACGTCAGCCCACCAGGCAAACATCACATACAGAACGCCGACAAAGCCGATCAGGCCCAGCCATGGCCCCGACCCGTGCATCCACAGCACAGAGCCAAACAGCATGACAAAAGCCGAAAGCGCAGCCAGAAACGGCCAGATCGACGGCGGCAGAATATGGTAGTCGTGGTTCTTGGCGTGGGCCATGGTCGGTTCCCTCGGTTCTTTTTTATCAGTTTACAATGCCCGCAGGCGGGGCGGCAAGGGCCGCCTGCTCTTCGGACAAGGATGTTTCGTAAAAGGTATAGGACAGCGTGATCTCTTTCACGAACTTGCCTTCGCGATCCTTGACGATCTCGGGGTCGACGAAAAAGCTGACCGGCATCTGCACGGTTTCACCCGGTTGCAGCACCTGTTCGGTAAAGCAGAAGCAGGCGATCTTGGCAAAGTAGCCGCCCGCCGCATCCGGTGTCACGTTATAGCTGGCGGTGCCGGCGATCACCCGGTCGGTCGGGTTGTGCGCCTCGTAGAAGGCCAGCGCGTTTTCCCCGATCCGCACGGTCATGGTGCGCTGCACCGGCTTGAAGCTCCACGCCATCCCGCCCGAGGTCGAGCCGTCAAAGCGGATCTGGATGGTCTGGTCCAGAATAGTGTCAGGGGCGGCTTCGGCCACGGCGGTGGTGCCGCCAAAGCCGGTCACCCGGCAGAACCAGTCGTAAAACGGCACGGCGGCAAAGGAGAGTGACGCCATCGTCGCCGCCACAGCCACCAGTTTGAGGCCGGTTTTTGCTGTCGGGTTCATGGTTGGGTTCCCCCTGTTCCGGTTGCGGGCACCGCGCGGTCCAGCTCTGGCCGCACGGTATGGTCAAACGCCTGCATCGGGTCGCCGCGCGTGACCTTGACCACGGTCAGCGCAAAGACCAGCACAACAAAGGCCACCAGCGTCAGCCCCAGCCCAAGGTTGCGTGAAAAGCGGCGCTGATGCAGTTCGTGATCGGGACGAAAGCTCATGCCCAGCCCCCCAGACCATAGGTTTTCAGCAGGGCCTCGACCAGAAAGGCCGCGAAATGCAGGAACAGATAGGCCAGCGAGAATTTGAAGAATTTCTTCTCGACCGCGTATTTGTCGCCCTCGGCCTGCGCCTCGGGGCGTTTCCAGATGTCATAGGCGCCCTTGAGGAAGATCGCGTTCAGCGCAATCGCCACCGCGAGCGTAAACGGCCCGCCGATCGTGGTCAGCGCCGCCCAGATCGACACCGGGGCCAGCAGCACCGTGTAGATCAGGATCTGCCGCCGGGTTTCCGCCCGGCCATGCGTCACCGTCAGCATCGGCACCCCGGCCTTGTGGTAATCTTCCTTCATGAACAGCGCCAGCGCCCAGAAATGCGGCGGGGTCCACATGAAGATCAGGCCGAACATCAGCGCCGATTCCACCGAGACGCCGCCCGTGGCCACAGCCCAGCCGATCATCGGCGGGAATGCCCCGGCCGCGCCACCGATCACGATGTTCTGCGGGGTCAGGCGCTTGAGCCACATGGAATAGACCACAGCGTAGAAAAAGATTGTAAAGGCCAGCAGCCCGGCAGCAAACAGGTTGGCCGACAGCGCCAGCATCACCACCGCAATGCCCGACAGCGCCATCCCCAGACCCAGCGCCTCACCGGCCTGAACCTTGCCTGCCGGCACCGGGCGGGTCTTGGTGCGGTTCATCACCGCATCAATATCGGCATCCCACCACATGTTCAGCGCGCCCGAGGCCCCTGCCCCAAGCGCGATGAACAGGATCGCGGCAAAGCCCACGACAGGGTGCACACCGACCGGGGCGACCAGCAGGCCGACCAGCGCGGTAAACACCACCAGCGACATCACGCGCGGTTTAAGCAGGGCGACATAGTCGCCAAACTGCGCCTCGCCTGATTGCTGATAGGCTTGTACGTCGCTCATTCAGGTTTCCTTGGCTTAGGGAAATGGCCCCGGTTCACGGGGCCATTCACATCGCTTCCCTCACATCGCGGCGCGAGGGACGGGGATCAGTTGTTGGCGGCCAGACGGGTTGCCGAATAAGCCTCGACATCAGCGGCCGACAGCACGACATCCCCAGCCTGCGCTGCGGCAAGCCATTGGGCGTAAACTTCTTCCGACACGACCTTGACCGTGATCGGCATATAAGCGTGGGCGATGCCGCAGAGTTCCGAGCACTGACCGAAATAGATGCCCTCACGCTCGGCGCTGAACCACAGCTGCGCCAGACGACCCGGCACCGCATCCTGCTTTACGCCAAAGGCCGGGATGGTCCAGGAATGGATCACATCGGCTGCGGTGATCTGCATCACCACCGTTTTACCAACCGGCACCACAACAGCGGTGTCGGTGGCCAGCAGGAATTCGCGGTCGGTGTAGCCCGCTGCCGCCAGCTGCGCCGAGACTTCCGGCGTCAGCCGGTTGTCGCCGCCGGTGGCCGGTGCGCCGATCATGAAGCTGTCAAACGCCACCGGGACAGCGCCTTCGGCGTTCGGCTCGTTGATGCCGTCATCGACATATTCATAACCCCAGTACCACTGGAACCCGGTCACCTTGATGGTGATGTCGCCCACCGGAATTTCCTGCTGCTTGAACAGCACCGGCAGCGAAAACGCCCCGATGAACACAAGGATCACGATCGGGATCACGGTCCAGCCCACTTCCAGCGGCGAGTTGTGGGTAAATGTCGCAGGATTGGGGTTCCGCTTGCGGTTGTAGCGGACAATCACCCAGAGCAGCAGGCCGGTCACAAAGATGGTGATCACGGTGATGATCACCAGAATCATCCAGTCCAGCCCCTGCAGATCGCGGGCAAGTTCGGTGGCAGCGGGCTGGAACCCGGTGCCCCTGTCAACAGGATGCCCCACGATTTCAAGACCTTGCGCAAGCACAGCACTGCCCGACATCAAGCCCGCAACACTGGCGGCAACCCCGCCGATTTGGTTCCAAAGACGCATGTTCTGTTCCCGTTATCTTTACGGCTTGGGTGCCGCTTGTCAGAATACCACCCGTATCGCATGTTACGGCACGCGGCAGAATCCCGTTGTTTCCGGCTGTCTTGAAACCATATTAGGGCCTCTGCCACAAGAGAAACCGTTGCGACAAAGCAGCGCCATTTGACTCAGATCAAGGACAGCTTTCATGACCGATCAGCCCTTCCGCCCGTTTGACACCCATCTGGATGAAGCGGCGGCCCTGGCGATCCTGCGCGCGGCCACCCAAGGCGCCGAAGACGGCGAGCTGTTTCTGGAGCGTCGCCGGTCCGAGGCCATCGTGCTGGATGATGGCCGCATCAAGACCGCGTCCTATGACGCCTCCGAAGGATTCGGCCTGCGCGCAGTCAAGGGCGAGGTGGCGGGCTACGCCCATGCGACCGAGATCAGCGAAAGTGCGTTGATGCGCGCGTCGGAAACCGCCCGGCTGGCGGTGGGCGATGGCGGCGGCATCATGGCTGCGCCGCCGCAGGGCACCAATGTGAAGCTTTACGGCGATGCCGACCCGATGGCCGATGCGACCTTTGCGGTCAAGATCGACCTGCTGCGCGAGATTGATGCCTTTGCCCGCGCACTGGACCCGCGCATCATTCAGGTTTCGGCCACGATTGCGGCGTCCTATCAGGAGGTGGAGATTTTGCGCCCCGAGGGGCTGCGGGTCCGCGACATCCGCCCGATGGCGCGCCTCAACATCTCGGTGATCGTCGAACAGAACGGGCGGCGCGAGCAGGGCGGCATGGGCGGCGGCGGGCGCTTTGGTCTGAAATCGCTGATGCAGACCGTCCACTGGCAACCCGTGGTGCGCGAGGCGCTGCGCATCGCGCTGGTCAATCTGGAGGCGGTGCCCGCCCCTGCCGGGGTGATGGATGTGGTCCTCGGCCCCGGCTGGCCCGGCATTTTGCTGCACGAGGCGATTGGCCACGGGCTGGAAGGCGACTTCAACCGCAAGCAAACCTCGGCCTTTGCCGGGCTGATGGGCCAGCAGATCGCCGCGCGCGGCGTGACGGTGCTGGATGACGGCACCATTCCCGACCGGCGCGGCAGCATCAGCATCGACGACGAAGGCACAGCCTCGGCGCGTAACGTGCTGATCGAGGACGGTATTCTGGTCGGCTACATGCAGGACCGCCAGAACGCCCGGCTGATGGGCGTCGCCCCCACCGGCAACGGGCGGCGCGAAAGCCATGCCCATATTCCGATGCCGCGCATGACCAACACCTATATGCTGGCCGGGCAGGATGACCCGCGCGACATTCTGGCCGGGCTGAAAGACGGCATCTATGCCGTCGGCTTTGGCGGCGGGCAGGTCGATATCACCAATGGCAAGTTCGTGTTCTCCTGCACCGAAGCCTACCGGGTGCAGAACGGCGTCGTCGGTGCCCCGGTCAAAGGCGCCACGCTGATCGGCGACGGGGCCACCGCGCTAAAACAGATCCGCGCCATCGGCAACGATCTGGCGCTTGACCCCGGCATCGGCAATTGCGGCAAGGCCGGGCAATGGGTGCCGGTCGGCGTCGGCCAGCCCACCTTGCTGATCGGCGGCCTGACCGTGGGTGGATCGGCGGCGTGAGCCTGATCCACTCGCCCGAGCAATTGCAGACGCCGTGGCGCGATCTGATCACGGCGGCCGCCGCCGCCGTGCTGCTGCCCTCGGCGTTTGGTATCCTGTGTCTGGGCGTGTTCAGCATGGTGCAGACCATCGTGCCGCCCGGCGTTGGCATCGTGCTGTGGACCGTCGGCACCGCGTTGATGCTGTCGCCGCTCCTCAGCCTGCCCGGCATGATCCTTGCCTTGCCGGTCGCGTCACTGCTGATCCGTCTGGGCTGGTTCGGCTGGCTGCCGGCTGCCGTCACCGGGCTGGTGATCGGCAGCACCATCGGCGCGATGATGGGCTTCCCGCCCGGAGGGTTGGCCGGGGCGGCAATCGTGCTGGTCCTGCGCGCAACGCTTGGCGTGCTGCGGCCGATGACGCCGCAGCCGCCGGAGGCCTGACCCGCGCGCTTAATTCGTCTGCAACATCGCCGACACTGGCGCCAGCGTCACGGTTGACGCGCGCCCCTCGACCGCCCATTCCATCACCGCGGCCACGGTTTCAGGCCGCAGCGCGCCGATCACGATCACCCGCCCCTCTTGCGCCGCCTTGAAGGCCGCGCGGTCGAGATAGCGACGGATCACCGGGCTGTCTTCGCCGTCACCGTCAATGCTGCGAAAGATCATCGCTGCCGCCAGCCCTTCGCGGCGCGCAACCTGATCAGCGGCGTTCAGCCCCTGATCAAAGGTCACCAGACCCCGGCCCTGCCCGGCCAGGATCGGCACCACCTGCGTGGCCAGCGGGCGGTTGTTCTGAAAGGCGTTGCCATCGGGGTCGATCACCGCCACCGCTTCGGGCAGGCGGTTGGCCAGCACCTGAAAGCTCTGCTCAAGATCGCCGGGGCCAGCACCTTCGGGAATGCCGGTGCCCGCCATCACCACCTCTTGCCCGCCCGCGCGCCAGATCGCCGCACGTTCGGCAGCGCCTTCGGACAAGGGATCAATCACGATCGACAGCGGCAGGTCCAGCGCGGCCAGCTCGGCGCGGTTCACACCGTCCTGCCCGTTATCCTGCAAAAGGATCGCAAACAGCGGCTTCTGCGTATTGGCGTCAAAGGGCCGTGCATAGCGCTGACGCGGCGGCAGGTCCTGCTCTGCCTCCGGTTCCGGCAGCACCTCAGCGGCGGGGGCAGGGTCAGACCCGATCCGGGGCAGACGCCCGGTCACCACGCCCGGGGCCTGATCGTCCAGTCCGGGGGCCGGAGGCAAAGCCCCCTCCCCCTCGGCCACGGCATCCGGCTCGGGCACAGCATCCGGCTCGGGCACAGCATCCGGCTCGGGCAGCGGCATCGGCTCGGGCGTGGGATCGACAGGTTCCGGCGCGGCCGGGGCGGCAGCGGCGGGCGCGTCAGGCAGGCGCCGCAACAGCGCCTCTTCCTCGGGCGTCAGCGGCGGGGGTGGAGGCAGATCGGTGGGCGCGGGCGCGCCCTCGGACCCGGGCAGGCCGGGCACATCGGGTTGGGCCGCAGTCATCGGCGCATCGCCGGTCGCGGGGGCCGCAGGCAGAGGGTTGACCTGCCCGGCAGAGGCCATCCGTTCAGCCGGCGCATCGCTGGGCGGCGCGGCAGGGGGTTCTGCCGGGGCCGGGGCCATTGCGGCGGCACTGTCCGCCTGTGGCGCGGCGGGTGCTTCGGCCAAGGGCTGCACCGGCGCGGCATCTGACGGCGCAGGCATCACCGGCAGTTCTTGTGACGCCCCGGCTGTTGCGGGCGCTTTGGGAGCTTCGGTGACGGCAATCGGCGCGGTTGCAGGCGCATCCGGCGCGGGCGTTTCCGGTGCTGTCGCCTCAGGCGCACCCTCAGCCTCCGGTTCCGGCACGTCATCTGCCTGTGCAATGGCCGCAGGGGCCTGTTCTGTCGCGGTCGGACCCTCGGCAATGGGGTCGGGAGCAACCGCTTCCGGCTCGGGCTCAACAGGTTCAGGCTCAACAGGTTCAGGCACAACGGCCTGCGCCGTCACGCTTTCCGGCGCCGCCCCCTCCATCGCCTGCCCGTCATTCTGCGCCAGACCCGTCCGCGACACCGGCCCCGCGATCTGCGACACCACGACCAAACCGCCAGCCGCAGCCAGAGTTCCCCACACCAATCCCCGAACAAACCCGCGCACTGTCTTGCCCCTTTTTTCGTTGCCGGACATTGTGCCCATCCTGAACAGGTGATCAAGCGGTCTTGACGCCCCTGCCCCGGTCTGACCATCTATAGCCCGACCCGACCCGCGCTTCATCCCCTATCCGACAGGCCCAAGCAAGATGCTGCTTCTGATCGACAACTACGACAGCTTTACCTACAACCTCGTCCATTATTTTGGCGAGCTGGGCGCGGATGTCGTGGTCAAACGCAATGACGCGCTGACCGTGCAGGATGTGCTGGCGATGGCGCCAGAGGCGATCATCCTGTCGCCCGGCCCCTGTGATCCGGCGGCGGCGGGCATCTGCCTGCCCCTGACCACGGCGGCGTTTGAGGGACAAATCCCGCTGCTGGGCGTCTGCCTTGGCCATCAGACCATTGGTGAAGCCTTTGGCAGTCGCGTCATTCGCTGCCACGAGATCGTGCATGGCAAAATGGGCGCGATGCACCACGAAGGGCGCGGCGTGTTCGCGGGCCTGCCCTCGCCCTTCCTCGCCACCCGCTACCATTCCCTGATCGTAGAGCGTGAAAGCTTGCCCGATTGTCTGGAGGTCACGGCCTGGCTGGAGGATGGCACCATCATGGGCCTGCGCCACAAGACCCATCTGATCGAGGGCGTGCAGTTCCACCCCGAATCCATCGCGTCAGAACACGGCCATCAGCTCCTGCGCAATTTCCTCGATGAGGCCGGTGTAAAGGTGACCGCATGAGCGATGTGCTGCGCCCGCTGATCGGCCTTGCCGCCGAACGCGCCCTGACGCGCGCCGAGGCTGAAACCGCCTTTGCTGCGCTGTTCGAGGGGCAAGGCACCCCGGCCCAGATGGGCGGGTTCCTGATGGCGCTGCGCACGCGCGGCGAGACGGTCGATGAATACGCCGCCGCAGCCTCGGTGATGCGCGCCAAATGCAACAAGGTCACCGCGCCCGAGGGTGCTATGGACATTGTCGGCACCGGCGGCGACGGCAAGGGCACGCTGAACATCTCGACCGCCACCGCCTTTGTGGTGGCGGGCGCGGGCGTGGTGGTGGCCAAGCATGGCAACCGCAACCTGTCGTCGAAATCGGGTGCAGCGGATGCGCTGACCGAAATGGGCCTGAACGTGATGGTCGGCCCGGCGCTGGTGGAAAAGTGCCTGAATGAGGCGGGCATCGGCTTCATGATGGCCCCGATGCACCACCCCGCCATCCGCCATGTGATGCCGGTCCGGCAAGAGCTGGGCACACGCACGATTTTCAACATCCTCGGGCCACTGACCAACCCCGCCGGGGTGAAACGCCAGCTGACCGGCGCATTTTCCCCGACCCTGATCCGCCCGATGGCCGAAACCCTGCTCGCGCTTGGCAGCATAAAGGCGTGGCTGGTGCATGGTGGCGACGGCACCGATGAGATTTCCATCGCAGCGCCCACGCAGGTCGCCGCGCTGGAGCATGGCCATATCCGCGAGTTCACCCTGCATCCCGAAGACGCGGGCCTGCCCTATCACCCGTTCGAAAAGATCATGGGCGGCACGCCCGCAGAAAACGCGGCCGCTTTGCGGGCGCTGCTGGATGGCGCGCCGGGGGCATACCGTGATGCGGTGCTGCTGAACGCGGCCGCCGCCCTTGTGGTCGCCGACAAGGCCAAAACCCTGACCGAAGGGGTCGAAATGGCCCGCCAGTCCATCGATTCCGGTGCGGCCAAGGGCAAGATCACCGCCCTCGCCCGCCTGACCAACGCCTGACCGCCCAACAGGGCAAGGAAGTCTGTTATGAGCACGATCCTCGACCGCATCAAAACCTATAAACTGGAAGAGATCGCCGCCCGCAAAGCCGCCCGTCCGCTGGCCGCGGTGGAAGAGGCCGCACGCGCAGCCCCCGCCCCGCGCGGCTTTGCCAAGGCGCTGTCGGCAGCGGCAGGCACCGGCTATGGCCTGATTGCCGAAATCAAAAAGGCCAGCCCCTCCAAGGGCGTGATCCGTGCCGATTTCGACCCGCCCACCCTCGCCAGAGCCTATGAAGAGGGCGGCGCCACCTGTCTGTCGGTGCTGACCGACGCGCCCTCGTTTCAGGGGGCAGATGAGTTTCTGAGCCAGGCATCAGAGGCCACATCGCTGCCCTGCCTGCGCAAGGATTTTCTGTATGACCCCTATCAGGTCGCCGAATCCCGCGCTCTGCATGCCGATTGCATCCTGCTGGTCATGGCCACCCTGTCCGATGAACAGGCCGCAGAGCTGGAAGCTGCCGCCATCGAATGGGGCATGGATGTGCTGATCGAGGTGCATGACCGCGACGAGCTGGAGCGGTCGGCGCTGCTGAAATCAAAGCTGGTCGGCATCAACAACCGCAACCTGCATACGTTTGAGCTGACCCTCGACACCACCCGCGATCTGGCGCGGCGTGTCGCCGAGGACCGGCTGATCGTTTCGGAATCCGGTCTCTATACCCCCGCCGATCTGGCAGATCTGGCACAATATGGCGCGCGTTGCTTCCTGATCGGCGAATCGCTGATGCGGCAGGACGATGTGGCCGGTGCCACCCGCACCCTGCTGGCGCGCCCGCTGACTGCGCAGGGCGGCGTATGACCGAACCCGCCGGTCTGACCCATTTCGACGCCGACGGTGCGGCGCATATGGTCGATGTGTCGGGCAAGCCGGTCACCGACCGCGTGGCCGTGGCGCGCGGATCGGTGGTGATGACAGCGCAAACGCTGGCGCTGATCACCGAAGGCCGCGCGAAAAAGGGCGATGTGCTGGGCGTGGCCCGGCTGGCGGGGATCATGGCGGCCAAGAAAACCGCCGATCTGATCCCGCTGTGCCACCCGCTGCCGATCACCAAGGTGGCGCTGACCCTGACGCCCGACCCCGCCCTGCCCGGCGTAGTGGTCGAGGCGACGGTGAAAACCGGCGGCCAGACCGGGGTGGAAATGGAGGCGCTGACCGCCGTCTCCGTGGCCTGCCTGACCATCTATGACATGGTGAAAGCCGTTGAGAAATCCATGCAGATAGAGGGGATACGGCTGGTTCTGAAAGACGGCGGCAAATCGGGCCGCTACGAGGCCCCCGGGGATCAGCCATGATTTCGGTCGAGGAGGCGCTGGCGCAGTGCCTGGCGCTTGTCGCGCCTTTGCCGGTGGAACATGTGCCGCTGGCGCAGTCCTGCGGGCGCTACATGCCCCAGCCCGCCACCGCCACCCGGGACCAGCCGCCCTTTGCCGCCTCGGCGATGGATGGCTATGCGGTGCAGGGCGACCCCGCCGCCGGGGATCGCTTTACCGTGGTGGGCGAGGCGGGCGCGGGCCATGCCTGGCACGGCACCCTTGGCCCGTTGCAGGCCGCAAGGATCTTTACCGGAGCACCCCTGCCCGCGGGGGCGACACGGGTGATCATCCAAGAGGATGTGACCCGCGACGGCGATGTGATCACGCTCAGCGCGGGTGCCGATACCGGCACCCATATCCGCCCCGCCGGTCAGGATTTCCGCGCCGGGGATACCCTGTCTGCGCGCCTGCTCCGCCCCAATGATCTGGCGCTGCTGGCCTCGATGAATGTGCCGCTGGTGCCTGTTACGCGCCGCCCCGTCGTCGCGATCATCGCCACCGGCGATGAGCTGGTGATGCCCGGCGAAACCCCCGGCCCCGATCAGATCATCGCGTCAAACTCCTTTACCCTCAAAGCCTTGGCCGAAGAGGCCGGGGCCGAGGTGCGGCTGTTGCCGATCGCCCGCGACACGGTAGAGGCGCTGAGCTTTGTGCTGGGTCTGGCCGAGGGGGCGGATATCATCGTCACCACCGGCGGCGCTTCGGTCGGCGATCATGACCTTGTTGCGCAGGTGGCGGAAAGCCTGGGTCTGCAACGCGCGTTCTGGAAAATCGCGATGCGCCCCGGCAAGCCGCTGATGGCGGGCCGGATGGGAAATGCCGCGCTGCTGGGCCTGCCCGGCAACCCGGTGTCTTCGGTCGTCTGCGCCCATCTGTTCCTGCTGCCAATGATCCGCGCGGCTCTGGGCCTGCCCGCCGAGGCGGTTTCTCCCCCGCCCCGTTCTGCGCTTCTGGCGCAGGATGTCGGCCCGACCGGCCCGCGCGCGCATTACATGCGCGCCACGCTCACCCAAGGCGAGGCTCTGCCGCTGATCACCCCCGCTGACCGGCAGGACAGCTCACTGCTCTCCGTCCTGTCGGCGGCGGATGCCCTGTTGATCCGCCCTGCAGGTGACGGCCCGCGCCGGGCGGGAGAGCGGGTCAGCTATTTGCCGCTCTGAGACCGGCATTGATAACCGTCGGTTGCATTTTTGAATTGTCTTGACACAAACCGGGAACACGGGCAGAACATTGCATCAACGGATGCAGATCAAGGTGGCACATGCTTACCCGCAAACAGCTGGAACTTCTGGATTTCATCAAGACCCGCATGGATATCGACGGCGTCCCCCCCTCGTTTGACGAGATGAAGGATGCGCTGGATCTGCGGTCGAAATCGGGCATCCACCGGCTGATCACGGCGTTGGAGGAACGGGGTTTCATCCGCCGTCTGGCCCACCGGGCCCGCGCGCTGGAAATCATCAAACTGCCCGATGCGATGGAAAAGTCCGGCTTCACCCCCCGCGTGATCGAGGGTGACAAACCCGCCGCCGCCCCGCGCGCCGCGATGGCGGTGGAGACCGTCCATGCCATGGAACTGCCGGTGATGGGCCGCATTGCCGCCGGTGTCCCCATCGAGGCGATTTCCGAAGTGTCGCACCATGTGGCCGTGCCGGGGTCGATGCTGGCAGGCCGGGGCAACCACTACGCGCTGGAGGTCAAGGGCGACTCGATGATCGAAGCCGGGATCAACGATGGCGACATCGTGGTGATCCGCGAACAGAATACGGCAGAGAATGGCGATATCGTGGTCGCCCTGATTGATGATGCCGAGGCGACGCTGAAACGCTTTCGCCGCAAAGGCGGCATGATCGCGCTGGAGGCGGCAAACCCCGCCTATGAAACCCGCATGTTGCCCGATCATCAGGTCAAGGTGCAGGGCCGCCTTGTCGGGCTGATCCGCAGCTATTGATTTACAGCAGCGGACATTAAGCTGACCCGATTGCACCCGCGCACCTGTGTGTTCCGCGCGATGCGGAAGGTTTCTATGCACCCCTGAAAAGCAGCTTGCTGCGATTGCGCGCTTGCGGCTCGCTGCGTTTCACAGGCCGGCGGCCAACCGCTCCGCCCGTGGGCGGATCACCGCAACCAAGCCCTCGGGCCGGCGCGGCGATGACCACACCCGCTGCCCGCCAAAGGTCGGCTCCACCCGCAGCCCCCCCGCCACCGGATACAGCGCCAGCGTGCCAGACTCGGCAAGCCGGTCCGGGTCCAGCAGTACGCAGCCCTCTGGCGCCAGGTCCACAGGCACCGACACCACCACCAGATCCGCCGTCGCACAGGCCTCTGCCACCAGCGCCGCCGCCCCCTTGCCCTTAAGCGCCACGCCGGTCACGCCCGCCGCCGCAAAGCGCTGCTGCCCCACCTCCCCCGCCATCCCCGTCCGCGCCGCCGCCATCTCCTGCGTGGCCAGATCACCGTCATTCGCCAGCCAGTTCTGCGCCGCAAACCCTGCGCCACCGGGCGCAGACAGCGCCCGCCCCTGTGCGCCCATCACCCCCACCAACCCGCCATCGGCTGAGATCAGCACCAAGGGCCGCTCCACCCCGACCCACAGCACCAGCGCCAGCAGCGCGGGCACCGCCGCCAGACCGCGCCACGCCCCCCGCAGCAACACCAGAAACGCCCCGGCAAAAGTGACCAGCGGCAACACCCACGGCCCCGGTGCCACAATTGCAGTCACCGCCCCGTCCCACCCCGCCACCCAATGCGCGACCCAGAGGATCCAGGCGCTGCCACGCTCCATCACCCAGAGCGCAGGTGCCGCCAGCCCAAAGGGGGCCAGCAGCGCCGCAATGGCCCCTGCCGGCATCACCACCGACCCCATCACCGGCACCGTCAGCAGGTTCGCGATCAGCCCGTAATCGGCATAGCGGTTGAAATGCGCCGCCGCATAGGGCGCGGTGGCAAAACCACCGATCACGCTGGACAACACCAGCGTGAACACCGGCATCGCCCAGCGGGACAAACGCCCCGCGACGATCCGCCGGTCCACCGCGCGAAAGCCCGCAATAAGGGCCGCCGTTGCCGCAAACGACATCTGAAACCCCGGCTCCAGCAGCGCTTCCGGCTGCCACAGCAGCAGGATCACCCCCGCCAGCGCCACCGAGCGCAGGGTCAGCGCCTTGCGGTCCAGCAGCACCGCCCCCAGCATCACCGATACCATGATAAAGGCCCGCTCGGTCGCTACATTGGACCCTGACAGCGCCAGATAAAAGGCGGCCACCGCCAAAGAGACGACAGCCGCGACCTTCTTGCTGTTCACCCGCAACGCCACCCACGGGATCAGCGCCAGACCATAACGGATCATGCCGAACACAAAGGCGATCAGAAACGCCAGATTCATCCCCGAAATCGCCAGCAGATGCGCCAGCGAACTGTCCCGCAACGCCTTGACCGTGTCTTCGGTAATGCCCGATCTGTCACCCGTCATCGCCCCGGCGGCATAGGCCCCGGCCTGTGTCGGCATCGCCTCGCGCATTGCATTGGCCAGATAGCTGCGCATCTGGTCAACCGGACGGGCACCCGCCTCTGGCGCAGACCACAGCAGGACCGGCGTTGTCGTATAGCCGACCGCCCCCAGCCCATCAAAGAATGCCATGCGGCGAAAGTCGAAACTGCCGGGCTCGACCGGACCCGCCGGCGCGGTCAGATGGGCCGTGACCATCACCACCTCCCCCGGAAAGGGGGCGTGACCGGGCAGCTTGCCGCGCAGGGCGATCCGCACCTTTCCGGGCCGTCGGTCTGCGGCCACCCGGTCAAGCTGTACCCGGTCCAGCGTGATGCGCAGCGCATCAGACTGGCTTCGGTCGATCCAGACAACGCGCCCCGTCACCGGGCCGTAATAGCGGAAATCCAGCATCGGGGCTTGCACCACCTGCACCCGCAGACCGCAGGCCAGCACCCCGAGTGCGACACAAGCCGCCGCCACCGCAAGGGGATGCCCCGCCTCCGGCCCCGACAGCCGCAGGATCAGGCACAAGACCACCACGGCGGCTGCGACTGCATAAAACCCAAACCCCGGCTCCCACGGCAGGGAGAACCAGCTGCCGATCCCGGTGCCGATCAGCAGCGGCACCCAGGGAAACAGCATGCCCCGCGCCTCTGCCAGTGCCGCAAAGGGCCGGGCCAGCCACCCCGTCAGGACCGCCACCTTGTTTCCCGCCCCTTCACCGCCTAGAACCGGGCCAAGCCTACTGCCCAGATGGTTTCCGAAAGGTTAACGCCCCCATGTCCGCTACCCCCATGTCCGCTACCCCCGAGTCTGCCACTCCCGTCGTCACCCGTTTCGCCCCTTCGCCCACCGGCTCTTTGCATATCGGCGGCGCGCGCACCGCGCTGTTCAACTGGCTGTTCGCGCGCGGGCGCGGCGGCAAGTTCCTGCTCCGGATCGAGGATACCGACCGCGAGCGGTCGACCCCCGAGGCGACGGCGGCCATTCTGCAGGGCCTGACCTGGCTGGGTCTGGACTGGGACGGCGAGGCGGTCAGCCAGTTCGACCGCCGCGACCGCCATGCACAGGTGGCACATCAGATGCTGGAGCGCGGCACCGCCTATAAATGCTTTTCGACGCAAGAGGAAATCGCCGCCTTCCGCGCCGCCAAAGAGGCCGAGGGTGCCAGCTATGCCGTGTTTCAAAGCCCGTGGCGCGATGCCGATCCGGCCACCTTTCCCGACGCGCCTTATGTCATCCGCATGAAGGCCCTGCGCACCGGCGAGACAAAAATATCAGACACCGTTCAGGGAATCGTTACCGTTCGCAACGATCAACTGGACGACATGATAGTTTTGCGCTCCGACGGAAATCCGACCTATATGCTGGCTGTCGTGGTCGATGATCACGACATGGGGGTCACGCATGTGATCCGGGGCGATGACCACCTGAACAACGCCGCCCGTCAGCAGATGGTCTATGACGCGATGGACTGGCAGGTGCCGGTCTGGGCACATATTCCGCTGATCCACGGGCCGGATGGCAAGAAGCTGTCGAAACGCCACGGCGCCACGGCGGTCGGCGATTATCAGGCTCTGGGCTATCCGGCGGCGGGCATGCGCAATTACCTCACCCGTCTGGGCTGGGCGCAGGGCGATGCGGAACTGTTCACCACCGAGCAGGCCAAGGACATGTTCGGGCTAGAGGGAATCGGCCGCAGCCCGGCCCGGCTGGATTTCAAAAAGCTGGAATCAACCTGCGGCTGGCATCTGGCGCAAGCCGAAGATGCTGCGCTGCTGCATGAGATTGAAGGCTATCTGGCAGCCGCTGGCCGCCCCGCGCTGACGGCTGAACAGCGCGATTTGCTGTTGCGCGCGATGTATTGCGTCAAGGATCGGGCGAAGACCTTTCCCGAACTGCTTGATAAGGCTCACTTTGCCCTGACCTCCCGCCCGGTGGATATTGATGAGGCGGCGGGCAAGGCTCTTGATCCGGTATCCCGTGGTATACTGAGTGAATTGACGCTGCGCCTGCAAAATGCTAGCTGGACGAAACAGGAGCTTGAGTCCATTCTGACTGAGGTTGCCACCGCCCATGGCATCGGTTTCGGAAAACTGGCGGCACCGTTGCGTGCAGCCCTTGCCGGGCGCAGCGCGACCCCAAGTGTTTATGACATGATGCTGGTCATCGGTCAGGCAGAGACGATTGCGCGATTGCAGGACGCTGCGGCCTGACCCGGCTGACCATTGCAACCGCACCAGAATGCGCCACCAGCCGGGACGGTCCGGCGGGGCAAAAACGAGGGATGTGAGAGATGGCCGAGACGAAAAGAAACGCGACCCTGACCGTGGACGGCAAGTCCTACGACCTGCCGATCCATTCCCCCACCCTTGGCCCTGATGTCCTCGACATCCGCAAGCTCTATGCCGAGGCTGATGTTTTCACCTTTGACCCCGGCTTCACTTCCACCGCCGCCTGCGAAAGCGCGATCACCTTTATCGACGGTGACAAGGGCGAGCTGCTGCACCGGGGCTATTCGATCGAAGAGCTGGCCGAGCAGTCGCATTACCTCGAAGTCTGCTACCTGCTGCTCTATGGCGAGCTGCCGACCGCCGCCCAGCTGGCCGATTTCGAAAACCGCGTGACCCGTCACACCATGGTGCATGAACAGATGCACTACTTCTTCCGCGGCTTCCGCCGTGACGCGCACCCGATGGCGACCATGGTCGGCGTGGTTGGTGCCATGGCCGCGTTCTACCACGACAGTACCGACATCAACGATCCGTGGCAGCGTGAGGTTGCGGCGATCCGCATGATCGCCAAACTGCCGACCATCGCCGCGATGGCGTTCAAGTACTCGGTCGGGCAGCCGTTCGTGTACCCGAAAAACACCCTCGATTACGCGGGCAACTTCCTGCACATGTGCTTTGCCATCCCGGCAGAGGATTACGTGGTCGACCCGATCCTGTCCAAAGCCATGGACCGGATCATGATGCTGCATGCCGACCATGAGCAGAACGCCTCCACCTCGACCGTGCGTCTGGCGGGGTCTTCGGGGGCCAACCCGTTTGCCTGCATCGCGGCCGGTATCGCCTGTCTCTGGGGCCCGGCGCATGGTGGGGCCAATCAGGCCTGCCTTGAGATGCTGAAAGAAATCGGCACCGTTGACCGCATTCCCGAATACGTGGCCAAGGCCAAGGACAAGGATTCCGGCTTCCGCCTGATGGGCTTTGGCCACCGGGTCTACAAGAACTTCGATCCGCGCGCGACGGTGATGAAGGAATCGGCCGATGAGGTGCTGGCGCTGCTCGGGGTTGAAAACAACCCGCTGCTGCAGGTCGCCAAAGAGCTGGAACGGATCGCGCTGTCGGATGAGTATTTCATCTCGAAAAAGCTCTATCCCAACGTCGATTTCTACTCTGGCATCATCCTCGAGGCGATGGGCTTCCCCACCTCGATGTTCACCCCGATCTTTGCGATCTCTCGCACCGTCGGCTGGATTTCGCAGTGGAAAGAGATGATCGGCGACAAGGGCCAGAAAATCGGCCGCCCGCGTCAGCTGTATATCGGCGAAACCCACCGCAAATACGTGGACGTGGGCCAGCGCTAAGGCGCGGCCTCAAGACGGAAAATCGCCTCCCCCCGTGGGGGGAGGCAGACCCTGCAGCAGGCTCCACGCCCGCGCCGACCTTGAACCCCAGCCAGGCAGACCGCCACGCGCCACCTCCCCCCTCGTGGGGTCAGGGAGGGCATGCCCCCGACGGCTGGGGTGGGGGGCGTCGCCGCAATTCAGGCCGAAAACCTGCTACCGCCAGACCCGCGCGCGCTGCAACATGCCGCCAAACCGGGTCCCGTCCGGCTTGCGCTCCGCCACGGTCGGATGCAGCTTTTCGCTGCGGTCGTGCCCGACCATCCGGCGACGGCGCAGCAGGAACAGTTTGCCCCAACTGCGCCACGTCCCCACCATCGGGGCCTGCGGATCGCAGGGAAACCGCCCGCGCCAGCCTGCGGGCAGCGCCAGCCCGCAGGCTTCGGCCCGGTCCAGCATCCAGACCAGCGGAATATTGGCCAGGGGCCGCGCCGCCGCAAGCAGGCCCACCTGCCCGCCGACATCGGCATGGGCCCCGGCAAACCAGACCTGTTCGATATTGCCCTCCCACCCCTCGGGACAGTCCCACAGCACCGGGTCGAACACTGCCCGGGTCTCATGCAGCGCCAGCGCGTGAAAGCCATGCCGAATCGACGCGCCAAGATGATGATTGTGGAACGCATGCTGCCGGTCGGTCAGCATCCACAAGAGCGGCAGGCGCAGACCCAGCGCCTTGACCGTATCCCAGACCCCCACCATCTCGATCGGGGCCTCGATATGGCAGGTCTGTTGCGCAAACACCTGTGCCGCCCGGCTGTCCGGCCCGGTCATGTAATGCCGGTAGGCCAGCTGCACATTGCGCTCTGTCGCCTGATCGTGGCGCAAGAGCCCCACCCGGTCGATTACCCCGGCCAGCGAGCGCACGGCATAGGCCCCGCGCGAATAGCCCATGAGGTAAATCCGGTCACCGGGGCGATACTGGCTGGCCAGCCAGCCATAGGCGCGGCGGATCTGGCGGTTGATGCCCCGCCCCTGCGCCACCGCGCCAAAGTTGCGCCACCCCTCCCATTGCAGGCCCGGCTCGTAATAGAGCCGCCGGCGCTGGCCCGGCGTCTGCTCGCTCAGCAGCCCATAGGCCAGCCCGGCATTGGTTTCCTGCCCCGGCAGCAGCGAGGACATGGTGCCGTCCAGAATGATCACGTGATCGACCACGCCGCGCCCCAGCCCGGGGGGCGGGGCGTTGCTTTCGGTTTCCACCACCGGATAGGGGCGGAACCACTGCGTTATGCGGTCAAGAAGTGACGTTCTCCGCCTCCTTCAGCCAATGCCAGATCCGTTGCGGCGTGAACGGCATATCGACGCGGGTCACCCCGCGCGGGGCCAGCGCATCGCGAACGGCGTTTGAAATCGCACCCAGCGCGCCCACGGTTCCCGCCTCGCCACAGCCTTTCATGCCAAGCGGGTTCATGATCGACGGCACCGGCTCGCTGGTGAACCCGAACATCGGCAGATCCGTGGCGCGCGGCATCGCATAATCCATGAATGTGGCCGACAACAGCTGACCCTGTTCATCATATTGCGCCACCTCGCACACCGCCTGACCATAGCCCTGCGCCACGCCGCCATGCACCTGCCCGATGGCAAGCTCCGGGGCCATCAGCGTGCCGAAATCATCAACCACAGTATAGCGGTCCATCACCAGCGCGCCGGTTTCGGGGTCCACCTCCACTTCGGCCACATGCGCGCCGTTGGGGTAACTGCGCCCGTCCAGCGTGGTGGTTTCGCTCACATCCAGCAGGTCGGCGCGCCCGCGCATCCGCGCCAGATCCGCCGCCTCAACAATCGTCAGCCGGGTGTTGCTGTCCGCCGCGCCAAAGGTGCTGCCGTCAAAAGCCACCCCCTCGACCTCCCACTCGTCGGCCAGAAAGGCGCTGAATCCGGTCACCATGATCTTGACCGTCGCCCGCATCGCCGTGCCCTGCACGGTGACCGAGCGTGACCCGCCGGTGCCGCCGCCCTTGGGGATGGCATCCGAATCGCCCTGCACGATCCGCACCATCTGTTCCGGCAGCCCGGTCCACTCTGCCACCATGCGGGCATAGACCGTCTCATGCCCCTGCCCGTTCGACTGGGTGCCGACATAAAGCGTGGCCCCGCCGTCCGCATCCAGCACCAGCCGCGCGGTTTCATCGGGGTCGCCCAGAATGCTTTCGATATAGGTCGCAAGCCCGATACCGCGCAGCAGCCCACGTGCCGCACTTTCGGCCTGTCGCGCCGCAAAGCCTGCCACATCCGCCTCGAGCTTCGCGCGGTCCAGCACGCGGGGAAAGTCGCCCACGTCGATCAGCTCCCCGGTGGCACTGCGATAGGGAAAGGTCTTGATGAAATTGCGCATCCGCAGATCAAACGGATCCACCCCCAGCTGTCGGGCCGCCTCATCCATCACCCGCTCAATCGTGAGAATCGCCTCGGGCCGCCCGGCCCCGCGATAGGCATCGACCGGCGTGGTGTTGGTATAGACCCCCACCGCCCGCAGATGCGCTGCCGATATGTCATAAACGCCGGTCAGCACCTTGGAAAACAGCTCCGACTGAATGGGTTGCCCGAATTGCGAGTTATAGGCGCCAAGGTTGGACACAAGATTAACGCAGTACCCAGTGACTTTCAGATCCGCATCAAAGGCCAGCTCGGCCTCCGCCACCAGATCGCGCCCGGCGTTGTCGGTCAGCATCGATTCGCCGCGTGTTGCGATCCAGCGCACCGGGCGGCCCAGCGCCCGGGCGGCGGCGGCCACGCAGACATATTCCGGATAGGTCATCGCCTTCATGCCAAAGCCGCCCCCGACATCGGGGTTGGTCACCCGCACCGAGGCGCGGGGCAGGCCCAGCATCCGCGCCAGCTCGTTGCGCTGGTTCCAGACCCCCTGCCCGTTGAAGCTGAAATGCAGCCGCCCGTCCTGCCACTCGGCAAAACAGCCGCGCGGCTCCATCGCGTTGACGATGATGCGGTTGTGGATCACCTCCAGCGACACCCGGTGCGCGGCCCCGGCAAAGGCGGCCTCCACCGCCGCCGCATCGCCGATCTCCCAGTCATAGGCGCGGTTCTCGGGCGCCTCGGCATGGACCTCGGGCCCGCCCGGCGCCACGGCCAGCGCCACCGGCAGCCCCACGATCTCCAGCCCGACCAGCTCGGCCGCATCCTGCGCCGCAGCGATGCTGTCGGCGACGATCATCACCACCGCCTCGCCCACAAACCGCACCCGGTCGCGCGCCAGCACCGGCCGCTCCGGCCCCGCCCCCATGCTGCCGTCGGCATTGCGCAGCCGCGCGCCCTTCATGCCCAGCGTGACGCCCAGCGCCTCCAGCCCCGCCGCGTCCAGCACCAGATGCACGCCCGGCACCTCGCGCGCAGCGTCCAGATCCAGCGCGGTGATCGCGCCATGCGCATGATCCGAGCGCAGGAACAGCGCGTGCAGCGCCCCCGCCGGGGTGATGTCATCGACATAGCGCCCGCGCCCGGTCAGAAACCGGATATCCTCATGCCGCCCGACGCCCTGCGCTTTGCCGAATTTGCTCATGCCCCACCCCTTTGCTTACCGCGCAAAGAGTTACGCCCCCGGCCAGGTTTGTCCAGCCGGGGGCGCATATCGCAAAGCAGTTGTGTCGGAATCAGACCTTGAGCGACAGCACCGTGGCAATCCCCAGATCGCCAAAGCCGTTGAACCGCGAGTTGGTCACGGTGGAATAGGCCCCCATGCCATGCACGATCACGAAATCGCCCTCGGCAATATCGCCCGGCAGCGGAATATCCCCCGGCAGACGGTCGACCGAATCGCAGGTCGGGCCAAAGATGATGCGCGGCACCTCTTCGCCCACCCGCTTTTCGCCAGTTTCAGACAGCACTTCGATCCGGTCGATCACGCCGATCAGCGGCAGTTCGGTCAGGGTGCCGTAAACCCCATCGTTCAGGAACACATGGCTGTCGTCACGCACCGCCTTGACCCGGGCTGCCAGCGTATAGGCATCGCCGCACAGCGCCCGGCCCGGCTCGCAGACCAAGAGCGGGCGGTCAGCGCCAAACGCTTCGGTCGCCACACGGTCGATCAGGGTAAAGGTTTCCTCCAGCTGCGGGGCCACGCCGTGCAGCCGGTGGTTCGGGAACCCGCCACCGACGTTCAGTCGCGCAATCGTCACCCCGGCCTTGCGGGCGATCTCTGCCGCTTCAAGGATATACGACTCCCACGCCTTGGGGTCGGTGCATTGCGTGCCGGGGTGAAAGGTGATCGACGGGATGAACCCGGCCTCGGCCACCAGTTTCAACAGGTCCACCGCAACCTCGGCCGTCGCACCGAACTTGGCGCCGAAGTTATAGGCAGCCCCCGCCACCGGCAGTTTGAAGCGCACCGAAATCTCGGTGCCCTCAGCCGGGACCATCTCGATCAGCTTGTCGAGTTCCGACCGCGAATCAACGCTGTAGGATTTCACCCCCCGCGTCACCGCATAGGCAATCTCGTGACGGGCGCGCACCGGGTTGTTGTAGTGAATCGCTGCATCCGGGGCCAGACGGCGGATCAGGTCAATCTCGAACCCCGATGCGCAGTCATAGCCACGCACGCCGGCCGCGGACAGGTTTTCCACCATCTCGTCGCTCGGGTTCGACTTGACCGCATAGGTCACCATGCCGGGAAAGCCGTCGATGAACCGGCGGGCCGCAGCCTGCACCGCAGTCGGTGCAAAAAACAGCACCGGATCAACGGGTTGCTCAACCCGCAGAAACTCGGTTGGATTTGTCCAGATCGTTTTCGAGAGTCCCATCGCAGCTATCCTTCCTGCAAACAAGACGCATAGCCCTTGACCGTTGCAACGAACGGGGCCGGGCACCAGCGTGGTTATCTAAAACCAGGCCAGGTGCGTATGAGCCGCCCTTTTCCTGCAACGTAGAATGGGGCATATGAGGCACAAACGCACCGAACAAAACTATATAATCGGAGTCTGAAGTCGTTATTATGACGAAAACATCGGTCAAATCGCATGGATGATCTGGATCGCAACATCATTGCCCTGCTGCGCGCCGATGCGCGGCTGTCGCTGGCCATGCTGGCGCGGCGGCTCAAGGTTGCGCGTTCCACCATTCAGGCCCGGCTGGAGCGGCTGGAAGACAACGGCATCATCGCCGGCTACACCCTGAAACTGGGTCAGGGGGCCGATCCGAACCGCTTGCGCGCCACCGTGCTCTTGACCATCGAGCCACGCACGCAAGCCGCCCTGCTCACCCGGCTCAAGTCGATTTCAGAGGTGGAGCGGGTGTTTACCACCTCTGGACGGGTGGACCTGTTGCTGCAGATCGCCTGCCCGAATACCCAGGTGCTCGATCAGGTGCTGGACCAGATCGGCGCGATGACCGGGGTGCATTCATCGGAAAGCCTGATCCACCTGAGCACAAAGATCGACCGCGCCGTCTAGGCGTTGGGCCGCAGCGAAAACAGATCGACAAAGGCTTGCCCCTCAGCCAGATCGCCGTCAAACCGGATCACCCCTTGCGCGGTCTGGGCCAGCGGCATCGGGCCATAGATCGCCACGGCCATCGCATTGGTGCCGCCCTCAAACCGCAGCGCCGCATCCCCTGCCCCGCGCTCGACCCGGAACTGCCCCGGCGCGGTGGTGATCACAAACGGCTCGCCCCCCAGCACCATTGCCGCCAGATGCACCCCGGCCCGCTCCCGCGCGCACATCGCGCGCATCGACAGAACGAGTGAGGTCGGGCTGATGAACAGCCGCGGGTCATGCCCCGGCATCCCCGCCCCCCAGCGACACAGGGCACGGATGACGGGCCACAGACCCTGCCCCGCCTCGGTCAGCTGGTAAAGCTGCACCCGCACCGGGTCGGGCAATTGCTCGCGCACCACAATGCCCGTCGCTTCCAGATCCTCCAGCTTGCGGGTCAGGATGTTGGCGCTGATCCCCGGCAGCCCGTCGCGGATCGCGCCGAATCTGCGCGGGCCCAGCATCAGCTCACGCACCACCAGCAGCGCCCAGCGGTCGCCGATCAGATCGAGCGCATGGGCCTCAAGACAGCCTTCCTGATAGCTTCGGCGGGATTTGGTCACGATACATAACTTTCAGTTGCTTTTTGTAACTAGCTTTGACAGCCTGCCCCGGCAAGTGCCAGGAGGAAAAGCCATGAATTATTTTGATACCTTCGTCATTCCCGTCTCAAACGACCGCCGCGACGATTACATCGCGCATGAGGCAAAGTGGTGGCCCGCATTCCAGAAGCTGGGGGCGCTGTCCTTTGTGGTGGGCTGGGGCGATGACGTGCCCCCCGGCAAGCAGACCGATTTCCTGCGCTCGGTTGATCTGACCGAAGGCGAAACCGTGGTGGTGGCCTGGATGACATGGCCCGACAAGGCCACCCGCGATGCCGCCTACAAGGCGATGGAAACCGCCATGTCCCCCGAAGACATGGCCGAGATGCCATTCGACGGCAAGCGCATGATCTACGGCGGCTTTGTCCCGGTTCTGGTCAAGGGGCCCGCAGAATGAGCGTTCTGGGCCACCCGTTCTGGTACGAACTGACCACCGCCAACCCCACCGCCTCTGCCGCGTTTTACGGCCCGGTGATGGGCTGGCAGTTCAAGGACTCCGGCATGCCGGGCTTTGACTACACCCTCGCCACCCATGGCGCGGATATGGTGGCCGGGCTGATGGCTCCTGACACCCCGATGCCCGAATTCTGGATGACCTACTTCGCGGTCGATGACTGCGACGCCAGCGCCGCCCGCGTCACCGCCCTTGGCGGCACGGTCCACCGCGCGCCCGAAGACATCCCCGACACCGGCCGCTTCGCCATCGTCAGCGACCCGCAAGGGGCTGTGTTCGGCCTGATGCAACCCGAAGATGGCCAGCCCGGCGCGGCCTTTGACCAAAAGAAACCCGGCCACGCCAACTGGCACGAGTTGCAAACCTCCGACCCCGCCGCCGCCCTGACCTTCTACAAGGCGCTGCTCGGCTGGACCGCCGGTGAGGCGATGGATATGGGGCCGATGGGCACCTATCAGCTGGTCTCGCTGCCCACCGGCGACATTGGCGGTCTGATGCCGCTGGCACAACCGGGCATCCCGCCGCACTGGCTGCCGGTCTTTGGCACCGAAAGCGTCGCCGCCGCCATGACCCGCATCACGGGCGTGGGCGGCACCGTCCTTGAAGGCCCGATGGAGGTGCCGGGCGGGGTCTTTGTCTGCTACGCCGCCGACCCGCAGGGCGCCACCTTTGGCCTCGTCGGCCCGGCCTGACACCTAGCAGGCTGCTGAAGAAGTCTGCGGGGCGGAACGGTTTTCCTTGCGGAGGCTGTCGGCATTCCGCGTCGCGCCGTTCCATGTTGCAAGCATGCGCGC
>NZ_JAVDWP010000012.1:0-76041 GCF_031457365.1 Pseudotabrizicola sp. 4114
ACAAGCGCCGAGCGCAAGTGCCGCGCTGTCGCCTCAGACGTCCGACCATCGACATTGGCTACCACCGAGAAGGGCGGGTTCATCAGGATGACGCTCGGGCGAAAGCCCGCGTCCAGATAATCGTCGATCTGCGCGGCATCGAAGGTGGTGACGGGATGACCCGGAAAGAGAAGGCGCAGAAGATCGGCGCGGGTGTCGGCCAGCTCGTTTAGCGCGAGGCTGCCGCCCGCGATCTCGGCGAGGATCGCCAGCAGCCCGGTCCCGGCCGAAGGCTCCAGCACAAGATCGCGGCGCGTGATCTGCGCGGCGGCGAGCGCCGCGAGTCCCATGGGCAGGGGTGTCGAGAATTGCTGGAACCGCTCCATTTCTTCCGAGCGACGGGTGTGCGTGGGCAAAAGGCCCGCCACCTTGGCGAGGATGGGCAAGAGTGCTGCAGGCGAGCCGGCACGTGCCAAGAGCGCGCGGCCGAACTTCCGCAGGAAGAGGACAAGTGCCACCTCGCCTGCCTCATAGGCGAGCTTCCAGTTCCAGACACCATTGGTATCGGAGCCGCCAAAGGCGCGCTCCATCTCAACGCGCAGGCGCAAGGCGTCAATCTGAAAACCCTGCGCCAGATCCGGCTGCAGGGATTGCGCCACGATCACAATAGCGGCGGCGGTGTCGGGGCATTGCAGCGGGGCTACCAGCGGCAGCGCGGTTGCAACAGAAGTCTGAAACGTCATCGGGGATCTCCGGATTGGGACAAGGACAAACCGGCGGGGCACTCTCTCTGTCCCCCTTCGGCTTAGCCTTTTCCCACTCCCCTCTGCCTCTCAAACCCCGGAACTACGGATGCGCGGCTTGATTTTGTTCCTGTAACGTTCTATATGCAAACTCAACGCCACAAGGGAGATATCCCATGGAAGCCACGACCTTTGCTCTGCCCGCAACCCCGCGCCAGATCGCCTATGCGCGGTCCCTCGCCCTGCGGAACCAGACCCTCCTGCCTTGGGAAGTTCAACAAGACCGACGCAGCTTAAGCGCCTGGATAGACGCGCAGGCGCAGATGAAACCCCTCTCCGCGCTCGACAGCCTGCCGTCATCCAGGCAGGTCGCTTTTGCCGAGCGTCTCGCTCGCATCAAGCGCCGCGCTGTCCCGGATGAGTGCTTCCGCGACAAGGGCCTGATGTCGAAGTGGATCGACGGGAACAGGTGAAAACCAGTGAAAATGGGGCTTTATTGCTTGGTTGAGGGACATCGACTACATTAATGGAATAGAAATCCGCACAGAGTTGATGCCATGGCCTCGGTTGCCGCAAAGGTGATGTCGACAGTCAGCGCGCCCTACGGCGTGCCGGTGACGGCTGCGCAGCTTGCCGAGAAAATTGCCGATATCAAAAGTGCCGATTCCTACGATTGCAGTGTCTTCGCTTTCCTGTCCGAAGTGTCGACCAAACTGCAGCAATCGTTCATCGACGAGATGGGGGTCAGCAAGGACGCGGTCGCGGAAGTTGCAAGGAAGTTCTCCGATCTCGCCGGATACAAGCTATCGGTCGGGCAACGGCCCCTTCAATCAATTTCCGGCAGGCGATAGATCCGGCATTGGCCTGCAGAATCGACTTCTATAACCCGGTTGATCATGTGATCGGCCGGGGTCTCACTGGCACCTGCGGCCACGGTCTCCAAGAATGCTATTGCTGTCTGAAGCAGTTGCAAGCAACGATCCCGGGAAACACATGGCAGGATCAGAAGACCTGGATGAAGGTCTTCTCGACCGACCAGTCCACGGAAATCCCGGGCATTTTCGGTGACGATGATCCGGTCCTCTGCAATGGCGTTGCGGAGGACCACATGGTCAGGATCGCCACGCCTGCCGATATCGCGGGGATGTACGGCGGCATGTTGCCCTGTTTCGTTGAGCCGAGCCGCAACCTGTGGCGAGATGCATTCATCAATGAAGAACCGCATCACTCAGTGCCGGACAGGGGCATCCGGCACCCATGGCCGCCCCGACGGGCGCCCGCGCAGCGGGTGGGTTTTGGCGTAGGTCGAAGCGGCCAGGAAGGCCGCCTCCGGAATGTCGGGGTAGTCCTCGACGAGGTCCGCGACCGTATCGCCCCCTTCAAGGCGCCCAAGAACGGAATAGACCGTCAGGCGGGTGCCCCGAATGACTGGCGTTCCACCAAGAATATCGGCATCGGCAACAAGATGGGCATCACGCGCCGCGTGGTACGCCAGAGCGTTCCGGGTGCGTGTGCCTGCCATACCCTCAAGATTCAGGATTATGGTCTCGTTCAGACGCACTTCGGCGAGGCGAGCCTCGCCTACAAGACGACTACGGCTAACAATCGTCCAGATGCGCCGCTTTCGGGAGATGGGAAGATCCCGAAGCCATTCATCGTTGATCGCCGAGAGATAGGGAACAGCAGCCAGCGGCAATCTGCGAGTCAACCGACGCGTCAACACGTCAGTCACCTTTTCGGCATGCAGGATTCCCGACTCGACCGATTTCTCGATTAGCTTTGTCGACACGCCCGCAAGATGGGCTGCTTCGTTAATGGTGAGTTCTGCTGGCATAATGTTTCCCCGATCAGGAAAGATATATAGGCGACTTTGCTTGTCGACGCAAGGAGGGCGCTGCCGAGCGCCCGTCACCCAAAGCGCCGCCCTCCTTCGGTGAAGGTGTACTCATTGATAACAATCCCCTCCTCGACGACCTCGTCCGAGGTCAGATGGTCATATTCGGCCTCAAGCTGCCGATAGAGCCAGCGAGCAAGATCGCGCAGCGCCTCCACAACGGTCTCTTCACTGCCCGCAGTCGGTGGCTGACCCGTCGGGCTGTCGCGCGATACGTCGATGCTCATGCAATACTCGTGGTAGTACCGCCCGCGATGCGTCACATCGGCGCTGAGCTGATAGAAGTTCTGCCGCTGAGCGGCCTGCAGGCGGTCGGCAATGCCGTGCAGGGTCTGATCCTTCGGTGCGTAGGCGCGGATTTCGCGCGCGCAGCCATTGGCGTGTCCAACCGTCGCCTCGAAGGAAGCGCCGTCTCCCTGTGACGAAAACCCCGAAAACCAGATGCAGGGTTTCTGCCGGGTGCCGCCCCCCATCAGCCGAACAGAGCGGCGCTTCAGGCTGACCCCGAGGATGTCGCAGACGTGCTCGAAGTCATCATAGACCACATCCCACCAATCGTCGTGGAACGCAGCCCCGCGATACCATCTGCGGGCTTTCTCCTTGGCCGTATCTGAGAGTTCCGGGAACTGGAAGACGGTGGTGCAGATGATGTCAGGCATCTGGGTCCTCCCCGTTCAAAGCGTCGGCCAGCCATGTCTGGGTATTCACCCAGCAAATGACCTTTCGCGCTCCGAGGTCGATCAGATGTGCGCCACCGCCAAAGGCGTCCAACCGAGGACGAGAACATGTGTTGGAATGCTCGAAACCCCAGAGGCCAGACAGATCGAGCTCTTCCGCCAAGGGCAGGATGAACGCAGTCGCGGCCTCGACGTCGCCGCTTTCGTCGTCGTGGATCCACAGAACGCTGCTCTCCGGGCCGTCCTGAACCGACAAGTCAAAGCCGTGGAACTGCGGTTCCTCCGACTTATCATCTTCGTCGCGAAGGGCGACAAAGAAGTCGATCGCGCGCGCGGCCCTTTCGGGCGTGCCGACGTCGAGCAGACAGGAGAAGTGGGTAAAATAATCGGCCATTGGGCCCTCCAGATGCGAGGTCGTCCGGCCTCCGTGGCCGAGCGAGATGGGAATTTCGGATTGGTGGGTGAAGCGGGCGTCAGTCCGGCTGCACGCTCGGCTGGTCCTGAGCCGCCTGATGGGCGGTGAGGAGATCGCGGTAATATCGCTTGCGCGCCGCGCGCCAGCTGCGGACCGCCAGCGTGTCGGGATGCAATCGCCGGATTGCCGTGCGCAGAACCGTCAGGTTCGACGCGTCAGGCGGCACACATAGGTCTTGATAGGCCCGGCACATTTCAGCAGACCTCCACGACAGGCGGAGCCAGATGCGGATCGACGAGGGTTTCGATCCTCTCGGCGCGGCCCATCCACGGTTCAGGCCGAATAGGTTTCAACCACTCCGTGAAACTAGGGATGAACCCGAGGTCCTCCCGCACATGCTGCTCTCCGACCCAACGGATCGGAATGATCCGGCCGGTGGAGAGCGTGATCGTCGGGCCAAAGATTGCCTCCGAGAGCCAGATCCCAGCCGAATGATGAAACATCGCCCGGTGACGAAAATCTGCACAGTGGGCTTTTGAGCTATCAAACCAAGCGTGGATGGCCTGGTAATCATCAACGGTACCGCCCCATTTCTTCACCGAAGACAGGGCGTGGTGATATGGCTGTGCCATTGCTGCCCCCTCAAAATTCATGGGTGAAGAGTTCAGACGACGTGAATCGTTCGTTGAACTCGAGGTGGATGCTGCGCGCGGAAGCGTCGAAGCAGAATTCGCCATAGGCGCCGTCGTTGTTTTCCCAACCGCCGTGGGCATCGGCGAGAAAGTCATAGGCCAGCTGCTCGACAACATCCTCGAGCGACAGCTGGCGCATCTCGACCTCAGGATTGTCCCAGGTCAGCGCGGCGTAGGAGATTTCCACAGCGGGAAAGTCAACAGCCTTGTCGCCCGCCCATGCGCCAACGCTTTCAATCTGGCCGCTGTCCCCTTCGCCGTCGAAGGTCACGGTGACATGGGTGATCCCGGCGGCGCTCAAGCCGTCGAACAATCGGTCCCGGTTGGCGGGGCGCAGCGCGTCGATGCGTGCACTGCGCTCGGCCTCTTCGGCAAAGACCTGCGCGAAGTCGATGCTGGACGGCGGCATCGGGGCCGCAAGGGTGGGATCAACGTGCGTCATGGATATCTCCGGAAATGGGGGAAAGGGGCAAAGCCAGCGGGCGCGATTTCTCTCGCCCCGCACAGCTCGTAAGACCCCCCTTCCCTCCTCTCGCTCTGCGGCGTCATGCGGCGACCTGCAGCGCGCGGGCAGCAAAGGCGCGCCAAAGCGGATCAACCAGCCGCGCCTCCAGAAGGTCGGCACGCTGCCGCAGCCTTTGCGAAAGACCATGCTTTTTCCAGTCGGCGGCGCGGCTTACCTGCGCCCGCAACTGGCTGGCTTCAGTCACCACAGCCCGGGCCTCCGCGGCGCTGATCACCGGATGGCACCACGCCACAGCGCCGTCGGTTGCGGCGCCGGCCAAAACCAGACGGTCATCACGATCAAGGATGGCCAGCATTGGCGGCCGCGCATCGAAGGCAAACTGATCGGCAAAGACGATAGCACCTCGCATGGCCTCGGCGAGTGACGCGAAGCGGTCGAGCACCAGAGGTCGCGCGGTGCCAGACATCGCAGCCACCAGGCTGTGGTCGGGCGTGGTCAGGACAAAGGCCAAGCTGGTATCTGCAGCGGCGTTGACAAACATTGGCGGCAGCTGGTTCGGGAGTGCTGCAGTCGGTGCCGGAAACGAATGGTCAAACATGTCGGGATCTCCGACGGCGCGGGAAGCCATTCTCCCCACCTCAAACCGTCAAAGCCCAAACCGCCGCCCTCTTCCTCGAAAGGGCGGCAGGATTTGGTCATTGCAAGCGTCAGATCTTGCCCAAGGCCCGCAGGCTCACCTCGGACCCTGCCCCCACGATGATGTGGTCGTGCAGCGTCAGCCCGAGATACTTGCACCCCTTCTGGATCTCCCTGGTCATGCTGAGATCGGCCTCCGAGGGCGTCGGATCGCCCGAGGGGTGGTTGTGGATCAGGATCAAGGCGCTGGCGTTCAGCATCAGCGCTCGCTTGATCACCTCGCGCGGATAGACCGGGACATGGTCGACCGTGCCGGTCGAGAGAAGCTCATCGGAGATGATGCGGTTCTTGCGGTCGAGATAGAGGACGTGGAAGCGCTCGACCGGTCCGCGGACGCTGAACGCGCAATAGTCCATGAGCGCCTGCCAGCTGCCGATGACCGGGTTCTGGCTGAGGTAGCGGCCGAGGATGTCACGGGCCTCGAGGATGACGGTTTCTTCTTGGGGGGTCATGGGGGTCTCGCTGAATTGCGCACGCTGAAAGCACCTGCCCCTTCAGGGGCAAGGCCAGGGGCGAGCGAATAGAAGGGAAGGAAGACCGCCCGCCACGCGTGCGGGTGGTCGCTAGGTTGGGGTCCCCGTCAGCCGACCCGATCAAGGAGCTTCTTGGCCCGCCCTTCCATGTCGAGGCGGGCATCCTGCTGGGTTTTGTCCCGCGCCAAGCGCGTGATCCCCTGCACGAAGTCAAAGATGCTCTCAGGCGGCCGGCCCTCTTCCATCAGCACCTTTTCAATGATCTTGCCGGATTCAGCCTTGGAGAAGCCGCGCTTCCGCAGAAAGTCATCCCGATCCTCATCTGTGCGCGCGACGATCTGCTGCCGCGCGGCCTTGATGCCGTTCACGAACCCCTGCGGCGAGGAGTTGGCAAACCGTGTCAGTGCTGGTGCCGCTTCATGCGCAAAGCGCGAGGCGGCATATTTCGAGTGGCGGATCGTGATCTCCTGGAAATCCTCGACGCCCCAGAGGTTGCGGTTCTGACATACCGCCCGCAGGTAAAAGCTTGCCATGCCGAGGGTCTTGGCCCCCACCTCGGAGTTCCAGCAGTAAAAGCCCCGGAAGTAGAGATCGGGGGAGCCGTCGGGCAGCCGGCCCGCCTCGATCGGGTTGTGATCGTCGACCAGGAACAGGAAGACATCGCGGTCCGAGGCATAGAGCGTCGTCGTATCACGGTTGATCTCGACATCGGGGTTGTAGACCCCGGTCGACCAGTCGAGCACGCCCGGCACCTTCCAGCGCGTGTCGCCCGTGCCATTGCCCGCAATCCGTTGCACTGCCTCGACCAGCTCATGGTCATGGATGCGGCCATAGTCCGGGCCAGTCACCGCGCGCAATTCGGTGCGGCCGTCTTCGGTCTCGAAGGTCTTGACCTGCTCGCCCCGGTGGTTGGTCAGGCCGTATTGCAGGTTGATCCCCGCCAGCGGCGCGGGCAACTGCCGCAGGTAGGAGGCCGGAGCGCCAACGATGCTGGCAAGCTGGCCGAACGCCCAGTGCGTGGGTGCGACCGGTTCATGCGCTTTCGGCAGCATCAGGTGCAACCGCTCGGGGGTGTCGCGCGCCGCCTCGACCCGGATATCCGCCGTCTGCACCACCCGGCTGCGGCTGCGTTCCGACCGACCCTTCACATTGGCCCAGAGATCATCGAGCGACAGATACCGCTCGTCATCGGGCCGGTTGAACCATTCGGACGACACCCGCCCATTCCGCTCACCCCGGCTCACATCCACTTTCCAGCCACCAGTCCGCGTCGGTGCGACCGAATCCAGAACTTCCACAACACCCATCGGCTATCTCCCGTGACAGGCGCCGGGAGCCACTCTCCCAGCCCTCAACCCGTCACCGGAAAACCGGCACTCCTCTAACTCTTGGGTTCACAATGGCGAATTAGAGCAAAGCGGCAGTGTCCGAGGCCTGCGGGGGGTCATCGGTTTTGGCTGTACTGGACGTCGCCCAAGACACGTACGACGAGCAGGCTGGCCTTGTGCGCGGCGTAGGCCTGCTGGCGCGTGGATGGCGTCTTCGGGTCGTTATAGCGGACACCAGCGCCGCATTGGATGTCCGCAAGGAGGTGCTTGAGGTTCATGCCGGGGGCAGAGAAGGCAAGTGCGTCGTGCAACTCCATCAGGTCGTGAACCCGTTTGACCGGGACGTCCCCGACAAGCGTGATCAGGCCCTTCATGAACTTCTCGGTCATCTGAAGAGATGCCCATCTCGCGTGTCCCCAGTTCGGTGACTGACTGGTCATGTTCGCAACGGCGGCAGCCCAGTCATCCTCGGCGGCAGCGAACATAGGGTCAGCCTTGCGGAAACGGTCGAATGCCTTGCGAACGTCGAGGCCCACCACGAAAAGCCCATAGACCTCGTTCAGGTCATCATCCGAGAAATGCTGAAGGCGGGCCTCGGTGATGCCGGTAAGGGAGGCGCAAGCGTTGATGTCCAGAACCTTCGTCCCGATTCTGTTGCCAGTCTCCTTCGGCAACTCGCGCTTCACCCCAATAACCGCCATCCCGTAGATCAACGGAATTCTCATCTCCCAGATGTCCTCATCCGCGAGGACCGCGACCTTGGCCTTCTCAGAGAAATCGGTCTTGATCAGGTCGCCGTAGACCTCTTCGTACCAGCGGTGGATGCGGTCGGTGTATACGCTGCTGGCGACCAGTTCTTCAGGTGCACCGGGAGGGAGCTTCGCAATCGGAAGACTGATGCGGAACCTATTTCCGAACTCGATCACCGCCATGATGGGGCGCGAGTGTGGCGGTATTGCCTTCTCCTTGAGCGACTGGTCGATCTCGCGCAGGATGGGTGTAATGTCGTCAGGTATTTGCATGATGCGATGCTACCCACGGTGGTGGGAAAGGGAAACAGGATGCTGCCATTTTTCCGTCGAAAAGCCGAACCGAAACCGGGCGGTGACTGGTGGACTGACGCCTTCACGCACGAGCAACGCGCGACCATCGAAGGGGTCTTCGCGCCACTCGGCGGAGGCACGGCGGAAAGCCTTGCGCGGTCGACCAACCCCAACAGCCTCGGCACGCTGGCGGAATACCTGAAGAAGGAGCACCTGCGCCATCTGGGGTACAAGCTGCTAGATCGGGCGGACACGCTGGTGAACGAGAACGTCCCGGTTCTTGACCTGCACTTCTACTTTGCGGTCAGGGGTGGGTTCTATTACCGGTGGCGGGATCACGATCCATTCGCCTTGGACGAGGCAGTGACGAGTTTCCAGCGCCAGATCGGCCTCGGGGCTAATGTCGCCCGGTTCTTCCGCGACGACAAGAACTGGGGCTTCATCCCTGCCCACGCGGGCTACCGGCAGCTTCGCATCATCGAAGAGAAGCGCGGCAACTGGACCTTGGCGAGGGCGCTCTGCAAGCAAGCGAAAGCCGAGGGCTGGGCAGATGACTGGGACCACCACATCGGTAGGATCGACAAGAAACTGGCGGCGATTAAGACGTAAGGCTGAAGTTTAACAGACCCAGCGGGTTTCCCCGCCGGGCCCGAGGGAGAGACCCCGTTCTTTGCAGAACGGGATCTCGTCGTCGCGGTCGACCAGCTCGGGGTTTTCACTCTCGGCCGACTTCGGGCGGCTCAGGAAGTCGACCTTCTCGGCGATGATCTCGCAGCCGTAGCGATCGGTGCCGGTTGCGTCGGTCCACTTCGTGTAATGGATCCGACCGTGGACGAGGACCTTCATGCCTTTTTCGCAGTGCTCGGCGACCGTCTTGCCGAGACCATTGAAGCAGGTGATGCGGTGCCATTCAGTGTCCATGACCCGGTAGCCGTTCTCGTCGCGCATCACGCGACCTTCCGAGAGGCGGGGGCGCGAGGTGGCGAGGGTGAAGTTGGTGATCTTCGTGCCGCCCTGGGTGGTGCGGACTTCGGGGTTCTGACCGATGTTGCCGGCGAGGATGACGATGTTCTGCATTTTGTAGCTCCTGTTTTTCCTGTCCCTGGGACCGTCCCTTCGACAAGACCCGAAAGAAGCCTGTCGGCTGAGGCGTGCACGGCTGGGCCATCAGACCAGACGGAAACCCCCAAAGGTCCGGGGTGGAGCGGGCAGGCGCCGCGTTTCAAAAGAAACGCTAGCCAACACGGCCCGGACTGACGCGGGGTTGCGCGCCAGAGGCCGAACAGGCTTAGGGGATTGTCAGTCGAAGGGATGGCGCCGGGGATGGGAGCGACCTGGAGCCCTTGCAGAACGAAGACCTTCCTTGCCAATACAACAGGACTGAAGCCTTCGACCCGCACTGCAGCCCTGCGGTAGATCACCCAACCCCCCTGCCCTTCCACGCAGCCTTTGCCCGAAGGCGATTGCGATGCGTTGACGAGACGGCTATCCCGGATCGATCATTCAGGACACGAGGCACGCATGGCTGATTTCAATCTCGAGGCACTGTCGCTCAAAGAATTGCGGCAATTGCAAAAGGACCTCGCCAAAGCGATTTCCACTTATGAGGACCGTCATAAAGCCGAAGCCCGCGCCAAGCTGGACGTGATCGCCAAAGAGATGGGCTATTCCTTGGCTGACCTGATCGGCGGCGAGGTGAAACCCAGCCGTGCGCCCGCCGCCGCGAAATACCGCCATCCAGAAAACGCGGCCCTTACCTGGTCAGGCCGGGGGCGCAAACCGCTGTGGTTTGTCGCAGCCCTTGACGCAGGCAAATCGCCCGAGGACCTGGCAGTCAACTGATCGCCAGTACGTGGCACCCAGCATAGCACCGCGCTCAGGAGATAAGGCGCAGGCATGAGCGTTTCCATTTCTTGGATTTCGGGATGCCGACAGGACGTCGGTGCCTTGTGCTTGTTAGGCTCTTGAGGAGAGACAGGCGAAAGGCCCGGAGGCGCATCCGCGCCGTGCCCGGGCCTTCTTGACGACCGTGGGCTCATGCCCACGGGTCGATCTCAACAAGCACCTGAACCTCGTCGCCGTCGATTTCATCGGCGGGGACGGCACCAAAGGTCCCATCGCCTGCCTGGAAGACGACGATCGAAACCATGAGCGTGGCGGCGAGGGAGGCTGCGAAGGCGTGTGCATCTTTGCGGGACATCTGTTTTGGCTCCTGCTGGGAGGCGAGGGACCATCCCCCGCGCTGACAGGAACCCGCAGGACCAAAGACGGGCTGACATCACCGGGTGCGTTCGGGCTTGCCCGAATCCGGCCGGCGGCACGGGCTTGCCCCGTAGTCCGAGCCCTTGTGGCTTGATCTCGAAGACCGGCTTTGGGCCAAGGAAGGGACTGGCAAGCGGGGGTTGGTGCTTTGACGCTAAGGAGCCGAATTGTCCCGCTGATGCTCATCCCGCCAGCCTTGCAGACATGCTCGTGGTTGGCCGAGGCCTTACTGGGGATGGAGCCTTTGGTGCCCCGCGCAGATGCGCGGGACAGGTTGGTGCTGGATGAGAGGCCCGCGTACGGCGGGCCCCCTTGGTCTCTGGGAAGGCTCAGGCGGCGATATCCGCCTCCCCTGCCCCATCGTCGTCCTCGGAACCGACGGTCTCGATCCTCGCATTGCGATAGCCCTCCTTCGAGATCCAGAGCTCGGCCGCAGTGACCGATTCCGCCAGATGCAAAAGCTCAGTGTTGCCGCCAAAATCCAGAAGCACGCGGACCTGCCCCACCTTGGGTTCCTCGACCACCTCAAAGCTGAGCTGGCTGTCGGACGAATGACTGCGCATGATCGTGACGAGGATCACCCCGTCCGAGGAGAAGTTGCCTTCATGCAGCGTGAAGGACGCCGGAGCCGTCCAGGTCGGATAAGGCCGCGGCGGTTCCTTCTTCACCAGACGTCCAACACCGTTGGACCTTTCCCACGCCGCCAGCTTTTTGGTGAAGCGTGCAGGCGGTTTGGGACTGCCGTCGGTGTAACGAATGAGCGCGCCCAAGGGCGCTTGATCGATTATTGTGGTTGCGGACATGATTCCTCATCCTGAATGCGAGCATTCGCACCCATCATATTGATATTGTTGTGTTTTATGGTGAATGAGGGCGAGTTTCCCCGCCCTCGGGGGCTCAGATCACTCCGCAGCCATCATCGCGGTACTTTCCACGGGCAAATCGGCCATCAGGAAGGCGGGCAAGTCGATTTCCTCAATGATGTCCGAACCGCCCAAGGCTTCTTCGCTCAAAGCCTCCTGCCCTTCTGCGGCAACACTACCGTCCAGAGCGACAAGATCACTGCCCCGAAAAACCTCCGGCAGCCAACCGCTGCCCTTAAGCAGGCGCTCGGCTTCCGTGGCCATCTCGCCCTTCTTCAGATGGTCGAGCAGCTGCGCGGTGCCCTCCCCCTTCGCCTCACGCACGGCCTCAAGGATACGCGCCTTGGGAACCCGGCTCAGGTAGTTGTCCGCAGTCGGCTCCCAACCAGCAGCGACCATGTCGAGATCGACGGCTTGGGCCACGATCTCAGACTGCACCATCCGGCGGCTCAAGCCGCTGGCCGAGATGCCTGCGCCGTAAGGGTTGACCTTCTCATGGAGCGCGTTGATCCCGAAGCTCAGGCAATGCGCCAGCAGAGCCAATCGGCTGGCCTGATCGAGGGCCGAGAGATAGTCCCAAAGCACGGCATCGTCGCCAAGCGGCAGATCGGCCTCCCACGCAGAATGACGATCGTCCACGGCCTTGGCCACCGGACTTTCCTTCAGATCAGGCGCCTGAGCCGACATGTAGACGGGGCGCACAGAAGCCTCGAGGCAACTGCCCGAAGCCCCGGAACTGCGGAAGGTGTCATTAACGAGCTTCATCAGCAAAAGCGTCAGGGCGACGTCGGGCGAACGCCCAATCGCCTCGCGCAACGCAAGAGTGCGATGTGCGGTCAACTCCATCACCAGGCGCTCAGGCAAAGGCTTCAACGCACCATCATCCTCATCGTCCACGAGGCCCGAACTGAACGGCTGGCCCCCGGAAGTGATGACGGTGGCCGCAGATGAGCCCGCGGGAAGCTGATAGGCTGAGACACTGCCATCAGCCCCCTGCCCTTCCTTGTCCAGTTCATCGCCGCAGTTGGCCACGGTCTCTTCGCGAGGCTCATCCTCCGGCCGGACATAGCCGCGATAGACAGCAAGGTTGCCGTCCCGATCCAGCGACACGAATACGCCGGCGCGACCTACCTCGGCCGCATCGAAGATCAGCGGGCGCTGCTCAAAGGCTTCCATGGCAGCTTCCAACTCGCCAAATCGGGTGTCGATCTCCTCGGGGTATTCGTCTTGACCAGAGTATTCCTCTTCAAGTGCGCGATACTCGGCGAGCAACTTGGCGTGCTCTGCAGCTTCATCAGCGCTCAGCGGTGAGGGATCGCCAACCAGACGCCGCAGACCGTGGCTGTAGCCATAGGGCAGGTCGGTAGACACCTCGATCCACTTCCAACCCTCAGCAGCAATTGCCTGCGCCTCGGCTTGCAGCTTGTCCGCGACCAAACGGTCAAGCAGGGCAGGATCCTCCAACCAGCCGCCATCATCACCTTGAAAGAGATCGCGCAGAACAACTCCACCCGCTGCCTCATAGACATCAACACCTACAAACACCGCACGCCGATCCGAGGCCCGCACAGAGGTCTCAGTCAACATGCGCCGGATCGAGTAGGGCTCCTTGTTCCAGGAGTTCTTCACCGCATCCCAGACCTGCATCTGACGCACATAATCGGGGTTCACCGTGAAGGCCATCAGCTGTTCCAGCGTCATGCCATCCTCGGCGTAGACATCCAGAAGGGCAGGGGCCACGGATGCGAGCTTCAGCCGCTGCTTCACGATCTGCGGCGTCACAAAGAAGGCCGCCGCGATCGCCTCCTCACCCTGACCCTTCTCCCTCAAAGCAACAAAGGCGCGGAATTGATCGAGCGGGTGCAAGGCAACGCGCTGCATGTTTTCAGCCAAGGAGTCGTCCTCGGCCAGAATATCTGATGTCACATCACGCAACACACAAGGAACGGGCGCGGTCTTTGCGAGCCGTTTCTGTTTCACCAGCAATGTCAGGGCTTGGTACCGCCGACCGCCAGCCGGGATCTCGAACTTGCCGGTCTCAGTGCCATCGGCATCCAACACAGGCCGCACGCTCAGGCCTTGCAACAAACCACGGCGGGCGATGTCCTCGGCCAACTCCTCCACCGACACACCGGCCTTGATGCGCCGAACGTTGGACTGGCTCAGCACCAGTTTGTCAAAGGGGATGTCCCGTGAGGACGACAGGGTGATCTTCTGGGCAGCTTGGGCCATTAGCTTTTCTCCACGACGAGCGCCGGGAGCCACTCTCCCGATCTCACTTCCCGCCACCCTCAATCCAGCCATTCTCAAACTCTCCACTGCTCAACGCGTCAGCTTCATGTTTACCCCGGTATACATCGCGCACTTCTAGCCCTGCCATGCACGCACAACCAATGTTTACCCCGGTAAACATCCTAGTTAAGCGAAGGCTGCTGTTGGTTTGCCGGGCCGAACGAGGGAACGAAACATTCGGACGAGATCGAGGCCTTGTTTGAGGCGACGTTGAACAAGGGCAGTTAGATAGGCTTCTGGGTTGCGAATTCTGCCAAATGCTTCGACAAGACCAAGAACTGCCAACGCACAGCCGTGCTTCCCCAAATGTTTTTCCGCTTCCTGAAGTACCGCTCCTTGAAGGCCGATTGCAGGGGCAAGTCTTGTTGAAAGATCAATCAGTTCCTCCCAGCATCGGGGCTGTTTAAGGGCCATTTCTCTCGAGGTTTGGGCGAGGTCCATGCATTCATCGACTGTTATGTCAGTGCGATCTACGTTTTCGGACTTTTCTTCACGGGCAGGGTTGGTCACAGTTTCGCTCTCAGCCCTTTCAGATTCTAAATTATCTTTATACGAACTCTGAATATGCCGGTCATTTTGACCGTCGCTGACGGACAGGTGTGTTGTCGGTAAAGTTACGTTGCCCGCGAATTGAGGGATCATAACGGGGGCGGTTTCTTCAAGCTGAGACAGGATTTGCTGCAATTGATTGCTATCGAGCACTCTTCTAAGTGCGCGGTGTGCTTCTTGCTGAACGTCAGAAATATGATGTGGTGGGGTTTTGAACAAGGCATCTCTGATCAAGCAGCGAAGCACCTTAATCCTTACGGTCTCGTGGCGGCAGTCTTCTGCGAGGGCTTCTAGATGGCTCTGGATGTGGAACAAAGGTGCGAGATCGATGCCATAGGTTAGCAGCGCATCCTGGTGTTCGTTGCGAACTTGGTATCGCTTGCCGTTGGGACTTGTCCGGCGTTCAAGCAACCCGCAGTTTTGCAAGTGAGCAAGCCGACGACGAAGAGTGCGCTCGTCGATGCCATCGCAGCGATCAATCAAAACCCGGTTGGATGCAAAGACCACCATTTGGTCAGGTCGTGCTTGCGAGGGCAGGAGGGACAGCAAACCCCGCAAGACCGCAATGTCGCGATCACGAAGCTTCAGACGCTGGCGGCAGGTCTTTGCCAGATCTAGGATGTGCCAACGCTTGTCCTTGTCGGCTGCAAGGGTCGGCGCCTGAGGCTTTTGAGACGAAAAATTGGCGCGCCGTGCATGCCGAAGCATGGGCGTGGATTTGATCTGTTCCATGATTTATTCACGCGGAACGTCCAAGGCTGTCCGAATGAAAACCGTATTGCGCAGATTTCCGCAGGTGTTCTGGATCTTTTGTTCAGATAAAGGATAAAAGATATCAGATCACCGCGATGCGATGTTGCTTGCGATTCGGGCCTGCGCTAACTTGCTCTGGCTAGTGATGAGCATTCTCAGGGTTGGCGCCCTGTGTTTTGCGCGGGCCTTCCGGGTGGGTTCCATTCGGGAGGCCTATTCTTTTCCGACACTGCTCCTCTGTTGTTTTTGTTGCATCGCTTGCTCACTCCGGCTTGGCGGAAAGGGCGAGGAATTCTTCATGCAGCCGCGAGAACACAGTCTCGGCACTCCCATGCAGCCATGCAGTGAACGGGTCACCCTTAGAGGCGGCCTGAAAGCTCAGAGTGTCCTTCTGCAGAGCAACGGTGCCAATGGTCGAGCCATCCCGCGACTTGACCAACATGGAATTCCCCTGTTGGATTTTCCTACTTATGCTGTTCTTTCCAGCCTTCATCGCCATCTTCGACCATGCATCGAATCTCTGGTCAGACGACAGGCCCGCCGGAAATGGGGCAGGGTGCACGGCGATCGCATCGATTTTTTCATCGAGGAGGCGGGAAGCAAGTTCGTACCAGCGCTTCCACCCTATGGAGGGTGCCGCTCCGATGCGTTCGATTACTTCGCGTGGAATGGCCTCACGCACCTTGCGCATGTGAGACGTATGGCTTCGATTGACGTTCAGCGCGTCCTGCACAACCTTTGCATCATAGCCCGCTTCTTCGAGGTCTCCCGCAAAAAGAGCCTTTTCGATGAAGGAGGGATCCTTACGAAGATTGTTTTCCTGACCTTGAGCAAGGACGGCTTCCTCATCAGACAAGGTTCGGATGAGTGCTTTGACTGGTGTTCGTAACGCGCGAATGGCAGCAAGCCGCCGACGCCCGTAAACCACCTGATAGCGGCCGCTGAGCGTAGGATGGGGACGCAAGAGAATGGGAACCTGCTGTCCGTGCTTTGCAATGCTATCTCGCAACTCTGCTATATCGTCGTCGACATCGCCCAAACGATCCTTGAGGCCAGTGTCCTCGATCATCTCGGGGTCAATTTCTTGAACGGAGCGACTGCTTATGCTGCGCAGATCGTTACGAATTGCGGCAATCGGGCCCGCGCTTTGAAATACCTCGGGCATTTTCGCCGTACTACGGGGCAGGGCAGGGATCTCCGCGTCTTCAGGCCGTTGAGCCGGGGTAATACCTTCAAACATGTTCTTTCGGGCCATATCAGAGCCTCCCCCAAGCTTTGTGGATTTCTTGTTCCAGCTCACGCGCGACCGCGTTTACCGATTCCATTGATCGGTCGTAGGTGTTCCGGTTCATGCTGCCACGTCCGACCTCAAATAGGGTTTGATGTGTCAGGCCAGCATCCGAAACCGCGGTCGATTTCAGGAAGGTTTCGGTCATTACACGTTTGCCGAAATTCGCACGCAAGAGGCCGGCAACCTGTGCTTGGGGGCCATCGGAAGGCTCAAAGCGTGAGACTAGGTAGCGAAGGAAATCGTAGTCCAGGGTCATCCCCGCATCCCGGATAGTGTCGAGCAAGGATGATGTCATGGTCAGGAACTGCGCCAACGAGGCCACGTCGATGAAGTTGGGCACGACCGGGATGATGATCGAAGTAGACGCGACTAAAGAAGACAAAGTCAGAAAGCCGAGTTGTGGCGGACAATCAATGAAAACAAGGTCATAGTTCGCCTCGACCGACTGAATCGCCTCGCGCAGACGCAAGTAGAAAGGCGGCTCAGCACCACGGCGCAGCGCGTAGGGCGTTTCAGTTTCATACTCTGACAGAATTAGGCCGCCTGCAGCGATATCGAGGCCATGAAAGTAGGTTTTTCGGATGACCTCGCTCATCGGCAGCGGGTCGTCATAGCGGATTGCGTCGTAGATGGTCCCTTTGTGCGTGAAATCGATCTCTGGACGCAGGCCTGTCATCGAGGACAACGACGCTTGTGGGTCCATATCAACCACTAGGACACGGTAGCCATGAAGGGCATACCATTGGCTAAGATATGCCGCCGTTGTGGTCTTTGCGCTGCCGCCCTTAAACGAAACGCAGGAAATAATTTGAAGCGGTTCTTGTCCGACCCGTCCACGCAGGTAAAGCGACGGATCCCTCGTGTTGCGTGCGAGCGCAAGCCGGATCTGCCCTAAGTCCTCGGCGGAGTAGAACTTGCGGCCTCTCTCGTCCAAAGGGACGTCCGGGATCTTGTTTTCGGCATGCAGCTTTCGCAGGTGCCCGGGTGCGAGCCCCAAGAAGTCAGCGGCTTCGGTGGAGGAAAAGGTTCTAAGATGTTTCCTCGCGTCTGGCGAAAAATTTCGCTCGAGGTGCAAGCGAATAGACGCGTGCAGCGTAGATGCGTCGGTTTGAAGCTCGGCAAATACTCGCTCTGCTGACATACTGCCCTCATATTTTGTGCTGTCGCAACCGAGGTCCACGCAGCGCGCTCTTTTTGAGCTTTTTCTTTTGTAGCGCAGAAACCTGAAATTCTCACCCTTTCGCGCTACAGGTAGAAATGCGCCAAGTTTTTCCTTCGCGCAAGAAAATTCTACTGATAGACGCGGGTCAACTGCTGGGCGTGCAGCGTGATCGCGAGAACTGCAGTCTTAACCCACTGAAATAAATTAATTTAGCTTGAGGCGTCGATTTTTCGGGCCATCAATATCTTGTAGCCAGGTCTTTGGCGCCAAGGGTTGGGGGGAGATTTGTGAAAGTCTGTTTTCGGCCTGCTTTCGATTCGAAGTGCGTCGATGGCAAGGGTCAGTAACTTCGATTGCACCTCCGCTCCATGACCTGGGCTCAAGTTTGTCGGCATAGCTGCTCGACCGCTACATCAAGCGGCATGGCGCGCAAGCCGTCTCCGAGGGGAACCTCACGGTCTCCGGCAAAGACCAAGATGTGCCGATCAGCGTTGATGTCTTCGATGGCAAGGTGAAAGCCGCGCGAGACTTTGGGGGCAGTTGTGCGCTTGATCTCGATTGCCCAAATTTCCCCGCCGGGAAGGCGAAGTACAAGGTCAAGTTCTGCCCCAGCCGATGTCCTGTAGAAGAAGGTTTCCGTGCCAGCGGGTGCTGCGGCGATCAGGGTTTCTAGGCAAAACCCCTCCCAGCTGCCGCCGACCACCGGATGACCCAGCAAGCTTTCCAGCGAACCAAGGCCTAGCAGCGCATGCAGCAGGCCGGAGTCGCGGACATAGATCTTGGGTGATTTGACAAGGCGTTTGCCAACATTTTCATGCCAAGGCATCAGCCGCCTCACCAGCATGAGATCGACAAGCAGATCCAAGTATCGCCCAATCGTCTGGCCTGACACGCCCAACCCCTCAGCCAAAGCGGCCGCATTCAGCAAACCGCCTTGGGCATGGGCCAGCATCGTCCAGAAACGACGCAATGTGGTGGCTGGAATACGCGGGCCTAGGGCAGGGATGTCGCGTTCAAGATAGGTGCGCAGGAAGTCTTCGCGCCAAGCCAGGCTTGCCTGATCGGTGAGCGCCTGAAAGCTGTCAGGAAAACCACCGCGCAGCCAAAGATCGGTCAAACGGTCGTTGCCCACTTCTTCCAGAAGCAAGGGTGGCATCTCGATGTAGCGGACACGACCGGCAAGCGACTCTGCAGACTGTTGCAGAAGCACGTTTGACGCGGATCCCAGCAACAGGAACTGTCCTGTGCGCAGGCCCTTGCGTCGTCGCATGTCAATCTGTCCGCGCAGGCTTGAAAATAGGCCCGGCATCTGCTGGACCTCATCGAGGATAACCAGCGTTCCGGCCTGCTCGTCCAGATAAAGGTCCGGCTCGGCCAAGATTTGTCGATCTGCCGCCCGTTCGAGGTCAAGGTAGACTGAAGGGCGGTGTTCTGCAATTTCGAGTGCAAGAGTGGTCTTGCCAACTTGCCGAGGGCCCAAAAGGACGACCGCCGCTTGGCTCTCAAGTGCGGACAACACAATCTGATTGGTTCTGCGTTCGTACATACCTTGCAAATACTCCACCGTATGGATGATTTGCAAGGTTAAATTGGCCGTTCAAAGCAAACCAAGCTTTTCGGCGCGTTTCAAGAGCATCTTGACCGAAGAGGGCTGCCATCTGGTTCGACCTCGCGGTGTCCGTTCGCGCATCGTCTCCAGCCGGTCGCAGATAGCTTGAAGAGTCATCTTGGGATTTGCGCCTTTGATGCCCGCGACGATGGCGGGCAGGCGATCATCTTTGTCGGATGCGGTGGCGCGGGAAAGGATGGTTTCCGGCAGCAGGCCTTCGCGGACGAAGGTTTTGGTGCCACGGATCAGGCGGGGAAGGGACCAAGGCTGCGCCTCGCGCGGCAGGCCTGAATTGACGATGCGCAGCACGTCTTCCCAAGGCAGGTCCGGTCTCAGACGGCGGACCGCGGGCACCCATTGTTCGGCATTGGTGTTCAGCTTCTGGAAATGGCTGTCCACTCGCGCGGCCCTTGCCTTGCGGATGGCCACGGGATCGCCCGCCTTTAGCCCTGGGTTGCCGCCCACCCGCCCTTGTGCTTTCGCAGATCGCAGCCCGGCCTTGGTGCGCTCACGTATCAGTGCCCGTTCAAACTCTGCGGCTGCGCCCAGAACCTGCAAGGTGAACTTGCCCTGAGGCGACGCCGTATCTATCGGATCCTGCAGGGACCGGAAATGTGCGCCTTTCGCCTCCAACCGCTCAATGATCTCCAAGAGGTGAGAGAGTGAACGGGCCAAGCGGTCGATCCGAACCACGACGAGCGTATCGCCAACGTTCAACTGATCCAGCACACGCGCCAGAACTGGCCGGGAGCGACTGCCGCCAGATGCTTGCTCCTCCACGATTTCCATACAGCCCGCCGAGCGCAGCTCCTGGACCTGGGGCAGGGCGGTCTGATCTTCCGTGGAAATACGCGCATATCCTATAAGTGGCACGGGGCAGGGGCCTTTTTGTAAACGCGGATGTCAGAAGTAAACGACCATTTCGCTGCACTTGTTCGAATGACCGCAATGGCCGACGCCGGATAGGTTCTAGGTGTTTAGTCCCGGCATCTGGTGGATCGGGTTTAGGATGAATCTGTCAGGCTCAGATGTCCAGATCTTGCAGATGTATTCGTATGGGGTGAGGCCGCCGAGGGTCTTGAGTCTGCGCGCGAAGTTATAGGCCGCCATGAAGTCGGCGAGATGCGTTCGCAGCTGGTCATGACTGTCGTAATGGAAGCGCTTGACGGTGGCCTCCTTGATCGTGCGGTTCATCCGTTCGACCTGGACCGTTGGTCCATGGGTGGTTGGGCTTGGTCAGCCGGTGCTCAATCCCATTTGCCTCACAAATCATGTCGAAGCGCATCGGCCGGGAGTAGATGGTGTTCCGGTTCCGAGGCTGCTCTGCGAACTGAATACCGTAGCATGTTGGGAATAGCGCGCCGTTGAAGGTTATGGCCGCCTGCGCAGCCCCCAAATAGCGCAGCAGGCGGCCATAACCGGGCCTCGGGTCTCTATGGTGGTTTTGCGAACCACACCACAGAGGAGACCCGCCATGGCCAAGGTTGAGCATACTTCGGATGCCCGTGTTCTGATAGGCATCCGCTGCCCGGCAGCGCATGTGCATGCGCGAGAGGGGACATTTCCAAACACCGGCACGAGGTGCTGATTGCCGTTCCCGGGAAGACCCGTCGTCGGCGCCTGACGATCACCAACAGCACCGATGATTTCATGCGGCTCATCGCGATTTTGCGGGAATATGGCATGCCTGTCCGGATCTGCTTTGAATCCACCGGCAACTATCATCGGGTGCTGATGTATCATCTGGGTGTCGCCGGGTTCGACCTGAAGCTGGTGTCTTCGGTCGCTTTGGCCAGGAAGCGGGAGGCGCTGCACAACAGCTGGGACAAGAACGATCCTATGGATGCCCAAGTCATCCTGCACATGCTGCAGATCGGCGCGGTGCAGATCTTTCAGGACCCGATGGTGGCCGGCACGAATGACATTCAGAATTGTCCAAGACCCATGATGCCGTGTCGCGGTCCAAGACCGAGCTGTGGCACCGCATCCTGACGCACTACCTGCCGCTCTACTTTCCCGAAGCCGACCGGTTCCATCGCAGCTCACGCACCGATTGGTTCCTGGCCTTCCTCGAGAGGTTCCCTTCGCCACATATGATCTCAGCCCTGACCAAGGAGGAGTTCACCAAGGCGGCATGGGAAGTGGTCGGACGTAAGGTCGAGAAGTCTCTCCTGTTGTCAGATGTTTACGAGACAGCGAAGGTATCGACAGGGCTACCGGTGTCGCCGGATTCCGACGCCATCCGCATGTTCCGCCGGATGTTTGCCGAAGGCAGAAGTCTGATCCGCCAGCGCAATGCCATCGAGGATCGCGCCGTCGAACTTCTGTGCGACCGGCCGGATTATCAGCTGCTGCGCACGATTCCGGGGATCGGACCCATCAACGCGCTGACCATTCTGGCCGAGACTGGCGATCTGCGCCGCTTCCACCATCATCGGCAATTTCTGAAGTTCTGCGGCATGGATCTGGCAACCGTCCAGTCCGGCATGTTCCGCGGCCGGAGCAAGATCTCCAAATATGGCAATGCCCGTCTGCGCCGCACTTTGTGGCTGGCAGGGCAGACCGCGGTTCTGAAGAAGGCCAACAGCTTCCGCGACAAGTTCGAGCGTTACATCGCGCAAGATCGCCATAGCCCCGATCTGCGCCGCAAGGCCTACACTGCGATCGCCGCAAAGATGGCCCGCACCATTCACGCCGTGATCAAATCCGGCGAACCCTATCGTCCCTTCTTCGAAGGGACGAGCCCAGGCGGAAGGACCTCTCTCTCAAAGGGCCGTGGAGGCGCATGACGCGACCTCGTAGATAATGTTCGGGCCTTCCGCTTGGGATTTAGGATCTCGTCTTGAGGACGGTGAGGGCGGCAACCAGTCCGACCCTGTATTTGCAATGGAAGAGACCACTTCTTGACGGCGGAGCCCGCCTGGGCAACTATTCCAAAGGTATCCGGTCGCTCGGATGCCCCGTGATCTGACGACCTAAACCGCGTTTTGCTCCCGAGCTAGGACGTTATCAGTGAGAATGGTATGGACCTGATAGGGCACGGCTTCGAGCATGTGCTTCAGGAAATCCCAAGCGGTCTTTCTGTCAGCCGTTGCAACGAGTTGAGCGACGGCGAACTTTGCGGTCCGGTCAATGCCCACAAAGAGATAGAGCTTCCCCTCAGCGGTTTGCACCTCGGCAATGTCGATATGGAAGAAGCCGATGGGGTAGCGCTTGAACTTCTGACGCTGGATGAACCTGCTGCCGGTATGAGCGATGAGGAAACGCATGCCACCGCTGAACTTCTGCGCGAGCTGAACACCAATACCACGAGCATTGTGGTGGAGCATGACATGGCGTTCATCCGTGCCATCGCCCGCAAGGTGACGGTGTTCCATCAGGGCAGGATCCTGATGGAGGACGGGTTCGACGCAGTGATGCGCAACCAGAAGGTACGCGACGTTTATCTTGGCCGGAAGGCAGGAGAAAAGCATGTTTGAAGTCAGATCGCTTCATTCGGGATATGGCAATATCCCGATACTGAAAGGGCTGGACCTGACCATCGCCGACACCGAATTCGTCAGCATTTACGGCCACAACGGCATGGGCAAGACCACCTTGCTCAGGGCGCTGATCGGTCTCTTGCCGGTGAATTCGGGGAAACATCGTTTTCCGCGGCCGCGATATCACCAAGGCTCAGGCATATACTCGCGCAAAACTTGGCATCGGTTATGTTCCGCAGGGCAGGGCGATCATGCCGGCGCTCTCGGTGCTTAACAATCTGAAGTTTGCGGCGACGGCAATCGGACGAAATGACAAAGATGCCGCAGATCGCGTGCTGGAGGATTTCCCGCGGCTGAAAGCGTATCTTGGCCGCCCTGCCGGTGCACTCAGCGGCGGTGAACAGCAGCTTCTTGCGCTCGCGCGTGCACTGATGCAGAGGCCGCGCCTGATACTTCTCGATGAGCCGACTGACGGTATGCAACCTTCTATCATCAAGGAAATCATTGAAAAACTGCATCAGATTCGTCAACGCGACGCCCTGTCCGTACTGCTGGTCGAGCAGAATGCGGAGTTCGTCGCAGCCATTTCGGACCGCGTTCTTGCATTGCAAAAAGGTCAGTTTACCAGCGAGCAGACTGCTGCGGCTTTTCTGGCGTCTGCGGAAGAATCGCTGACCTGACCACCGCGACGCTACTTTTCTAACTGCTCAAAAAAATGTGCATCTGCTGACGCTGGGGCGATAGCGTTATTGCAGACCGGATAGCATCCGGCACAGTAAAATTTCGCAATGAATTTGTGTCGGTTTGATGATATCTCTTCGTTATGAAGATTCAAATCGACACGTCCACTGTAGAGCAGCGCGACAGATTCGAATTCTGGCGCGAGAGTGTTTGCAAGAGCTACGCTCAGGCTGACGCCACCTTTGAGGAAGGCGGAAGCTCCGATGCGCCGTTGTGTCGACTCTACAGCGCGCGCTTCGGACAAACCCTGCTGAGCAAGCTGGAAGCGCCCAGACACAATTGGTCGCGCGAGCGCCGCCACATATCCAAAGACGACAAAGAAATCTACATGGTCAGTCTGACAACAGACGGCCATGGAAGGCTGAGTCAATTCGGGCGGCAGGCGGTGCAAGCTCCGGGCAATATCGTCATTTACGATTCCTCGGCGCCGTTCTCTTACGGTATCAATGGACCAGTCTTCATTCTGAAGATTCCCAAGAAAGTGCTGGAAGCGCGGCTCGTTCGGGTGAGGGAACTGCTGGCTGTACCGTTCGAAACCTCTTCTCCGCTGTGCCGGATGCTGGCCGGAATGATGGTCGAAGCCAGCAGCATCGCCATCCCGGACGATCAGGAGATTGTCGCAGGCGGCAGGATTGCCAATTCGATGATCGACGTGCTGGTGTCGATGTGCGAGATTCTGCGCGATGATAATCCTCAGGTCATCGATACGGCCCGCCTGCAAAAGGTCATGCGCTTTGTCCGTGCAAATCTTCATGATCCGGACCTGTCACCTGATGCCATGTCCTCGGTTGCGGGTATGTCACTGCGCAGTCTGAACCGTGCCTTTGGTGAACTGGGAACAACGCCGATGAAGTGGGTCTGGACTGAACGGCTTGCTGCCAGTCAGCAGGCGCTTGAAACCGGGCGGGTGCGCTCGGTGACAGAGGCAACATTTTCATTTGGGTTCAAAGATTTAGCTCATTTCAGCCGTAGCTACAAAAAAGCCTATGGCAAATCTCCGCGCACCGCGCTCGGACGTTTCAGTCACTGATCCCGTCTGACGATTTGGCTCTGACAGGCAAGTCGTTTTACAGGCCGGGGCAAGCGCAATGCAGAAATCTTGCCAACCGGGTCATGACCCGATGAATCGGCGGCATCGTGACGCCGGGGCAGACCTTTGATTTCGTATCGACCCTTGGCGACGGGATGAAGGGCAAACGTATCGCCGTCTTGAAAGAGGGTTTTGCGCAGGATGGGAAAGACAGCGGCTTCCCCGCTGCTGACCCTGCTGTGGATGCCAAGGTCCGGGCCGCGATCAACGCCTTCCGTCAGCTTGGCGCCGAGGAGCGCGATGCCCCGATCCTCGACATTGTGGCCAACAGCCTTGACATGCTGCGCAACACTTGTGTTGCCGACCTGACGGGCCACCCCTCGCATTCATTGCCCTGTGGCAAGATCGACGGGTTGCCGGTGGGTCTGATGCTGACTGCACGTCACATGGATGACATGGTGCTGCTTCAGGCGGCTCGCGCCTTCGAGACGTTGGGCGACTGGCAGTCGATGTAACGACCGCAAAAGCCCGGCGACCCCGCAAGGTGGTCTCCGGGCTCGCTTCCACTATCTCAGCCAGCCAGCAACAGCAGCCATCCCGACAGGGTAAAGACCGCAACGATCGTGCTTGTGATGACAACCTTGCCCGTGATTGCAGCCTCGCGATGGTAGACCTCGGTCAGCATGAACGGCGTTGTCCCGGTCGGCAGAGCTGCCAGCAGCACCGCGGTATGCAGGAGCGGCGGGGGTAAGCCCAGAAGCGGTCCCGCCACAACCCAAGTGGCGGCAGGATGCACAAGCAGCTTGGCAGAGACCAGCGCGGGGACAAGCCAGCTTTGGCCTGACGGGCGCGGCACGGGCTTTTCGGCGAAGAACAGCCCAAGCGCAATCAGCGCGCAAGGCGAAGCTGCGGCCCCGAGCATCGTGAAAAATCCATCAACAGGTTCTGGCAGTTCCACTCCCAAAAAGAGGAAAAGGCAGCCGACCAACGGCGCCACGAGGATGGGGTTGGTCACGAGTGCCAGGGCAACACGCCTCAGAACCTGCAGGTGTCCTCCGCTTTGCGGTGCGCGGCTGGTCATGCTGAACTCGATCAGGATCAGTCCGATCGCACAAAGGACACAGACCGTCAGCACCGAGGCGATCAGCGTTGGCGCAAGGCCGCTGCTGCCCATGACGGTCAGAATGAGGGGAAAACCCATGAAACCGGTGTTGGCGCAGCTGGCGTTCAGTCCGTCGATAGCGGCATCGGCCAGACCTTTGCCCTGCATCGCGCGGCAGGCCAGCGTCGCCCCGAAAACCAAGGCACAGCCAAGGGCATATGCCAAAATGAATCCCGGCTGCCACATCTGATCAAGGCTGGAAGTGACCATGATCTCAAAAAGCAGTGCAGGCAGTGCCAGATACAATACGAAACGGCTGATCTCACGCGTGGCGGTGTGGCCAAGAGCACCGGATTTCCGGGCGATCCAGCCAACAGCAATAAGCGCAAAGATCGGCAGGACGATGGCAAGGTTGGCAAGCATCTGATGGATACACCAAGCAAAAGGAATGCCCAGCTAACGACGCAATTCAATACTATCAAATATCAATGAGTGGTAGATCTGATACCTGAAAGGTATCAGGCTAGACAGAAGAATTGCACACAGCCGCTCAGGACAAAAACAGATGGTCACGACGCTTTCTCAGTTGCGCTACTTCGTGGAACTGGCAAGGACCGGGCATTTCGGCCGGGCCGCAGAGCGGCTGAACATGGCGCAGCCGCCGCTGTCACGCCAGATTGCCGCGCTTGAGGATGATCTTGGCGCACCTCTGTTCTTACGCAATCCGCGCGGCGTGACTCTGACTGCCGCAGGGCAACAGTTCCTGACCGACACCGAACTGGTGTTACAGGGGCTGGAACGGGCGCAGCGAACTGCAAAGCTGGCACGCGATGGTCAGATCGGACAGTTGACACTGGGCTTTACCATGTGCGCCGCCTACAGCGTTGTGCCCGAGATCGCCCGCCGTTACCGGACGGCCTTTCCGCAGGTGCAGCTTCGCATGCGGGAGATGGTACCCCCTGCGCTTGAAGTGGCTATCGAAAACGGCCAGATCGATGTCGGCATCACCCTGCCGGGGTTTGATGCGCAGCGGCTTGACGCCCTGCGCCTGATCAGCGAACCGCTGTGTTTGGCTCTGCCCGGCAGCCATCCGCTTGCGGCTGCGCGCCGGATCAATCTGGATGCGCTGAGCGAAGATGATTTCGTGATCGTGCAACGCGACCAGTCGCCGTTTTTGCATGACATGGTACTGCATTTCTGCGCCAACGCGGGTTTCGTGCCCCGCATCGGGCTTGAAGTGTATCTTCAGCAGACCATCGTCAATCTTGTGGCAGAGGGGCTGGGCGTTGCGATGGTCCCGAACTCAATGCAGCGGTCAAGGGTTCAGGGGGTGCATTTCAAGAAACTGTCGAACGCGCCTCTCATCGAACAGTATTGCGTCTGGAGCCCGCTGAACGTGAATCCGTCGCGGCAGAGCTTTCTTGACGTAGCACGGCAGACGGCACAGGTGGTACGCGACTAACGCGGCCAGAACCGTGCGCATTCGTCATTCGCACAGGGAAAGGGGCAGGGGATGCAAAAGGCGGGTCCGTTCGGCAGGACCACTCCGCAGGCAAAAGCCGGGTTAAGCAACAGTCTTTCTGCACGAAAGCTGACGCTTATCGGATTGATGCTGCGATCCAATTTTGGTCTGGGACAGCAGCTTACCCAGACGCTTGCGGCAATCCCTGCCGCCCGGCTGGTCTATGCGCCGACTGTCACCGCCGATCTGATGCCGCATGTGGGCCTTGTGCGTCATGAAGACTCGGAGAGGCTGCTGCGCAGGTTGGGCGCGTTCACTCCAGCGGTCCTCGACCCTGGCGCGATTCCGACCGCTGAAAAAGGCCTTTACGGACATATCGCCGCGCAGCTGCCGCTTATCTTTCGTCAGCCCTCGGAGCGTGTCATCGCTGAACGCTATGCGGAAGCGATCGAGCCGTGGGGTTGGCTGGGAACTACGGTCGCGGCGGTCGCGGCGCGTTGTGCATGTCCGGCTGAAGACGCACAGCGCATCTTATTGAAATTACAGAGCGAGATTGTGCCTTCAGGCCTATTCGCGCGCGGTCTTTCAGAATGTCTGCGCCTTCAGGCCGGAGATGCAGGTCTGCTTGATGCGGGGATGGCGATAATTCTGGACAACTTGCCGCTGTTAGCCGAAGGGAAACTGGATCTGTTGGCCACACGCTCCGGTATGTCGCGTCCGGAGCTTGATGTCCGGCTTGGTCAGATCCGCCGTTTCGACCCAAAGCCCGGAAGCCGGTTTGACCAATCTTCAACCCGTTTTTGCTTTGGCCCCGACCTGGTCCTGCGCCATGAAAGGACAGGTTGGACGCTGGAACTTTGCGGCGAAACCCTGCCGCGTCTGACCTTGTCTGAGCATGCCGATGATCCTGCCGGGGTCCGCGAAGTGCGGTGGTGGATCGACGCCATCGAAAGTCGAAACCAAAAGCTGCTCACCGTCGCGCGGCTGATCACCCGCCACCAGCTCGCTTATTTGTCGGGCGCAGCTCCGGCGCCAGTCCCGCTGGCCGTGGGTCAGATTGCCGCCCGGACGGGTCTTCACATCAGCAGCGTGGGTCGCATCGCGGGCGCCACCACAGTACATTCACCGCGCGGGCTTTTGTCGCTCCGCGCTCTGATGCCAGGATCGTCCGGTGCAAGAAGCGACCTGTCTACGACTGCGCTGCGCCAGCGGTTGCGGGACCTGATAGCCGACGAAGTGAAGCCGCTTTCCGACGCCGCAATCGTGGCAGTGCTCGCGGCAGATGGCATCCACCTTTCGCGGCGCGCCATCGCCCAGCATCGCGCCGCTCTTGGTATCGGATCCTCCAGGGACCGTTCTCAAAGCGGTTAGCCAGCTCTCATATGCTGTATTCCCGGGCTTTGGCATAAAAAGTTGACCGAGGCATCTGCAACAGTTCGGCCGCACGGGTGCGGTCGCCGCCGGCCTGCACCATCGCCGCGCGCATCAGATCGCTTTCCAGCGCTGCCACCGCCTCGGCCATGCGTGGCAACAGGGCAGTGCCCCCGGCGAGAGTATCTCCGCGCCTGCCTGCTGCGGCCTTGGATTGCCGTGGCAAGAGGTCCCGCACTGTGGCCGCCTCTATGTCCTTGCCGCCCCCTTCCAGCACGAGACGTTCGATCATGTTGCGTAATTCCCGCACATTTCCCGGCCAGTCATGGCCTTGAAGCAGGTTGATCGCCGCCGCGCCGATGCTAATGCTGCTTAGTCCATCGCGCAGGACAATTTCCTCCAAAATATGCTCTGCCAGGGCGGCGATGTCGGCGAGCCTTTCCCGCAGCGGTGGAATGCGTATCGGATAGGCGTTCAGGCGGTAGGAGAGATCGGCCCTGAACTGCCCACTCTGGACCAGCGACTCCAGGTCGCGGCTGGTCGCACTGATAAGGCGCACATCCACCTTTACAACAGCATTGCCGCCCAAAGGCTCGATCTCGCGTTCCTGAAGCGCGCGCAATAGCTTGGACTGGATCGCCGCAGGCATGTCGGCGACCTCATCCAGAAGTAGGGTTCCGCCGTTTGCCAGTTGCATCTTTCCGATGCGCCCCTGCTTGCCAAGGCCGGTATAGGCCCCCGGTGCCGCACCGAAGAATTCGACCTCAAGCAACGCCTCGGGGATGGCGGCGACGTTGACCGCGACAAAGTTGCCGCCCGCCCGGTCCGACGCCGCATGTATTGCCTGAGCAAGGATTTCTTTGCCGGTTCCGGTTTCGCCGGTGATGACCACGGGCAGGCTGCTTAACGCGGCGGCGCGGGCCTGTCGCTTGACCTCCAGCGCCCCGGGTGTCGTACCGATGAACTGGCTGACGGAATAGCGCGCGCTGCGCCCGCCGTTACGCAGGCTGGATTCGGCCCTTGACAGCGCAGTGCTCAGCTTGCGCACTTTGTTCATCAAGGGCATGATTTCATTGAGGTTGTCATATAGTACAAAACCGAAGGCACCGATGATCCTGCGGTCATCGTCGAACAGTGGAAACCGCGAGACGATGCATCGGCGGTCGCTATACTCCATGAGGTCCAGCAGGATCGGGTGGCCCGTGTCCAGCACCCGTGGAATGAGACTGCGTGGGATCACTTCACTGATCGGCAGGCCTACAAGGTTGCGGTTTGCTGGAATTCCAAGAAATTTCTGATACTTGGCGTTGATCCAGACAATGCGCGCATCCTTGTCGGTGGCAATGCCGCCTTCTGCCAGCTCTTCGAAAATTTCAAAGAACGATGACTGTGCCCGGCTGCGCAAGTCACGGATGTCGGGTATCATTATGGCTGTCCATATATTGGATTATCCTGATGCCAGAAATACACATAAAAAAACAGAAAAGTAATAGCTGTTTCTATTATCTGGATTACAGACATTTTTCTATGAGTTTCCCCCGATCCATTTCGCGTAAGTGATTGATTCAAGTCACAAAATTTGCCGCGTACATTGGTAGCAGATTTGCTTGATATGGTTTGAGGCGTGTTCGATGGAGCGATCGCGCCAGAGAGATCATGGGGGGGAATATGGCTGTACTCAGGTCACAGCAGTCTTTGCTGTCGGAGCAATTCCGGGCGAACAAAGCAGCGCATCTTGCAGCAATGGAACCTGTCCGCGCGGCCGCCGTGCTGGCCGCGGATGGGGGTGATGAAACGGCCCGCAGCCGTCATGTGGCCCGGGGCAAGCTGTTGCCACGCGAGCGGGTGGCGCGGCTCCTCGATCCCGGTTCGCCATTTCTGGAGATCGGCGCACTGGCTGCGCATAATCTTTACGGGGGCGCGTCGCCCGCCGCAGGGATGATTGCCGGAATCGGTCGTGTCTCTGGACGCGAGGTCATGGTGATCTGTAATGATGCCACCGTGAAAGGCGGCACCTATTTCCCGATGACGGTGAAAAAGCATCTTCGCGCACAGGAAATCGCCGAGCAAAACCACCTTCCTTGCGTCTATCTGGTCGACAGTGGCGGCGCCAACCTGCCCAATCAGGACGAAGTGTTTCCTGACCGCGACCATTTCGGGCGCATCTTCTTCAATCAGGCAAATATGTCTTCCAAGGGGATCGCGCAGATCGCGGTCGTGATGGGCTCCTGCACGGCAGGCGGTGCCTATGTGCCGGCAATGTCGGATGTGACAATCATCGTTGCTGACCAAGGCACGATCTTTCTGGCGGGTCCGCCATTGGTCAAGGCCGCTACAGGTGAAGTCGTCAGTGCCGAGGATCTTGGCGGTGGCGATGTCCACACCCGCCTGTCCGGCGTCGCAGACTATCTGGCCAAGGATGACGCCCATGCCATCGCTCTGGCCCGGAATGCGGTCGCCAATCTGAACGGGCGCAAATCTGCGCCAGTCGTACTGACGACACCCGAGGCACCGCTGTATGACCCGGACGAAATTCTGGGCATAGTACCCGCCGATCTGCGCACCCCCTATGACATCCGCGAGCTTATCGCCCGCGTTGTTGATGGTTCGCGGCTGGACGAGTTCAAGGCCCGCTATGGCACGACGCTGGTTTGCGGTTTTGCGCATGTGTTGGGGATGCCTGTCGGCATCATTGCCAACAATGGTGTGTTGTTCTCCGAAGCTGCCGTCAAGGGCGCCCATTTCGTCGAACTGTGCAGCCAGCGGGGCATTCCACTGGTTTTCCTGCAAAACATCACCGGCTTTATGGTTGGCCGGAAGTACGAGACTGCCGGTATCGCCAAGGACGGGGCAAAGCTGGTGACTGCGGTTGCCACCACCTCGGTTCCAAAGATCACCATGCTGGTTGGCGGGTCTTTCGGAGCGGGAAACTACGGCATGTGCGGGCGGGCCTATTCACCAAGGTTCCTCTGGGCTTGGCCCAACAGCCGCATTTCCGTCATGGGTGGAGAGCAGGCGGCGTCTGTTCTGGCCACCGTCCGTCGCGACGCGATCGAGCGCAAAGGCGGCAGCTGGTCGTCGGAAGACGAAGCCGATTTCAAGGCACCGACCATCGCCATGTTCGACGAGCAGAGCCACCCGCTCTATGCCACGGCGCGGCTTTGGGACGATGGCATCATCGATCCGCGCTGCACGCGTGATATTCTGGGGCTTAGCCTGTCTGCCACACTGAACGCGCCGATCGAGCCGACGCGCTTCGGTGTGTTCCGGATGTAAGGGAGGACATTCCGTGTTTCAAAAAATCCTGATCGCGAACCGGGGCGAGATTGCCTGCCGGGTCATCGCGACGTGTCGCAAGCTGGGTGTCGCCACCGTCGCCGTGTATTCTGATGCGGATGCCGGCGCGCGCCATGTCGCTTTGGCGGATGAAGCTGTGCATATCGGCGGGTCAGCAGTGGCGCAAAGCTATCTGCGGGGAGATCGCCTGATCGAAGCGGCGCTCGCCACCGGGGCCGAAGCGATCCATCCCGGCTACGGCTTCCTGTCCGAGAACCCGGAATTTGTCGAGGCAGTGGAGGCGGCAGGGCTGGTGTTCATCGGTCCGCCAGCCAATGCCATCCGGGCCATGGGTCTGAAGGATGCCGCCAAAGCGCATATGATCACCGCCGGTGTACCCGTCGTTCCCGGGTATCACGGGGGCAATCAGGACGCGGGTTTTCTGTCCGAGCGTGCCGCCGAGATCGGCTATCCCGTTCTGATCAAGGCGCGGGCGGGCGGCGGTGGCAAGGGGATGCGGCTTGTCGAAAGCGCCGGCGACTTTGCGGCGGCGCTTGAAAGCGCAAGGCGCGAGGCAGACGCCAGCTTTGGAGATCCGGCCTGTCTGGTCGAGAAGTATATCCTGAAGCCGCGTCATATCGAAGTGCAGGTCTTTGCCGACAGCCATGGTAATGTGATCCATCTGTTCGAGCGGGACTGCTCGCTTCAGCGCCGCCATCAGAAGGTGATCGAAGAGGCCCCCGCGCCCGACATGCCGCCAGCCGTCCGCGCTGCGATGGGCCGCGCTGCGGTCGAGGCTGCGCGCTCCATCGGCTATGAGGGCGCGGGCACGATCGAGTTCATCGCAGACGGAGCATCGGGTCTGCGCGAGGACGGGTTCTGGTTCATGGAAATGAACACCCGGCTTCAGGTCGAGCATCCGGTCTCGGAGGCGATTACCGGTCTTGATTTCGTCGATCTGCAATTGCGCGTCGCAGCCGGAGAGCCTTTGCCGGTCACGCAGCAGGATCTGGCGATTGACGGCTGGGCGATGGAGGCGCGGCTGTATGCCGAAGACGTGCCAAAGGGCTTTCTGCCTGCAACCGGACGCCTGCGCCATCTGCGCTTTCCGGTTGCCACGGCCTTTGAAACGAGCGCGGTCCGTATCGACAGCGGTGTGGGCGAGGGCGACGAGATCACGCCCTTCTATGACCCGATGATCGCCAAGGTTATCGTTCATGCCCCGACACGGGAAGAGGCACTGAACCGCTTGTCCGTGGCATTGGCCGAATGTCAGATCGCGGGATCTGTCACCAATGTTGAATTTCTGGCGCGTCTGGCCGCTAACCCCGAATTCCGCGCAGGCCGGGTTGATACCGGTCTGATCGCGCGGCATCTGGACACATTGGCTGCGGCACCCGCTGCCGGGGATCTGGTGATTGCCCTTGCCATGTTGGCGGGGCACGGAATGCTTGATGGGCCCGCCAGCGCTGACCCCTGGGACACGCTGAAGGGCTGGCGTCAATGGACCCCCGCGCGACTGAGACTGGAGCTGGAAAGCGCAGAGACGCGCATTGACCGGCAAGTCGAAATGGCAGGACCGGGCCGGTTCGTTGTCCAGGGCGACAGTGGCACATTAGATCTGACAATCACCGTACTTGGCGGCGGCACCCATGCGGTGACATGGAATGGTCGCCGAATGACTTTCGGCATTGCACGGGGCCCGGGTGCGGTCACAGTCTTTCTTCAGGGGCAGACCAGTGATTTCGGCCTGCCCGATGATCTCGCCGGGTTTGAAGAAGGGGGTGCGGGCGGCAATGCTGTTATCGCACCGATGCCGGGCCTTGTGACGCAGGTCTACGCTGCATCGGGCGACCTTGTGCGCAAAGGCGATCCGCTCCTCGTGCTGGAAGCGATGAAGATGGAATACGTTCTGCGCGCGCCGCGCGACGGCGTGGTGCAAGAGGTCTTTGTGCCCGCAGGGACGCAGATTCAGGACGGCACCATTCTTATCCAGCTGACACCGGAGGAGTGACGCATGCTTAAGCAAGCCCTGACCTTCCCCGAAGTGGAACAAGCCTTCCGATGGGATATCCCGGAATTCTATAACATTGGTGTCGATATCTGCGACAAATGGGCCCTAATTGATCCGGACCGGCTGGCGATCATTGATGTTGACCCTGCCGGGCGGGCGCAGAATTTTAGTTTCGGCCAGTTTCGGTCAATGTCGAACCGGTTGGCGAATGCCTTGCGCCAGCGTGGGCTTGGACGGGCCGATGGCCAGCCGGGCGACCGGATTGGCATTCTGCTGCCGCAGCGGGTCGAAACCGCTGTGTCGCATGTCGCGGCGGCCAAGCTTGGCTGTATCTCGATCCCGTTGTTCACGCTGTTCGGGCCAGAGGCGCTTCTACACCGGCTGGGCAATTCGCGGGCGCGGGCGGTCATCACTGACAGGACAGGATTGGAAAAGCTGCTGCCACTGCTGGCAGCCCTGCCAGAGTTGCAGCATGTTTTCTGTGTCGATGGCCCCTCCGGACCGGCAGAGGGCTTTGCCGAAGTCTGTGCCGGTCAATCCGAAGATTTCACGCCGGTCAGGACCCGTGCCGAAGACCCGGCGCTGCTGATTTACACCTCGGGTACGACAGGCAACCCCAAGGGCGCGCTTCATGCCCATCGGGTGCTGCTAGGACATCTGCCGGGAGTCGAGATCAGCCACAACTTCCTGCCCCATGACGGTGACCGCTTCTGGACACCAGCTGACTGGGCGTGGATCGGCGGTCTGCTGGACGTACTGATGCCGGCACTGCACCACGGTATATCGGTCGTCGCCTGCCGGTTTGCAAAATTCACCCCTGAAGCGGCCTTTGACCTTATTCGCCGCCATGATATCCGGAATGCCTTTCTGCCACCAACCGCTCTGAAGATGATGAAGCTGATGCCTGAGGCCGAAAACCCTGGCATCAGGATGCGCTCGGTGGCGAGCGGCGGCGAAACACTGGGGACCGAGTTGATTGAATGGGGCAGAACTGTCCTTGGCGTCACAATCAACGAATTCTACGGCCAGACAGAATGCAACATGGTCGTGTCGTCGTGCGACGTGCTGGAGCCGGTTCTGCCCGGTGCAATGGGGCGGCAGGTGCCGGGACATGTGGTCGGTGTGATCGACCCCACTACGGGTGTTGCGGTGCAAGACGGGACGGAGGGGGCAATTGCCGTTCTGGCCCCGGACCCGGTGATGTTCCTCGAATACTGGGACAATCCGGCGGCGACCACCGAAAAGTTCATGACTGGTCCCGCCGGTCGCTGGCTGCTGACCGGCGATCGCGGCATCCGCGATGCCGATGGGCGCCTTCATTTTCTGGGACGGGATGACGATGTGATTGGCTCTGCGGGCTACCGGATTGGCCCGGCTGAGGTCGAGGATTGCCTGCTTTCCCATCCGGCGGTGCAGCTTGCAGGGGTCGTCGGCAAGCCTGATCCCATCCGGGGTGCGGTCGTCGCGGCCTATATTGTTCTGCGCGACGGCTATGCCGGATCACCGGAACTGGCTGATGAGATCGGCCACTTTGTCAAACAGCGGCTTGCCGCGCATGAGTATCCGCGCTGCGTGCGCTTTCTGGAAAGCATGCCAATGACCACCACGGGCAAGATCATAAGGCGCGAATTGCGCGATCTGGCCGAAGCCGAGGCGCGGTCCGAACGGGAAGCTGATCATGGATGATCACGTACTGATCTGGGAAATGGGGCCCCGCGACGGCCTTCAGAACGAAGCCGCGCAGATCCCGACCGAGCAGAAGGTCGCGCTTGTCAACAAGCTGAGCGCGACCGGACTACGCCGGATTGAGGTGACGAGCTTCGTCAGCCCCCGCTGGGTGCCGCAGATGGCAGATGCCGCGCAGGTTTTTGCGGCCATCAACCGGCGGCCCGGGGTGGTCTATTCTGCGCTGACCCCGAACATGCAGGGTTTCGAGGCGGCTTTGTCCAGCGGAGTGGGTGAGGTGGCGATCTTCGCCTCGGCTTCCGAGGCGTTCAGTAGCAAGAACATCAACTGCTCTATCACCGAAAGCATGGCCCGGTTCCAGCCGGTCCTTGGCCGCGCGCATGACATGAGAATGCCGGTGCGGGCTTACGTGTCCTGCGCCATAGATTGCCCGTATGACGGGCCGGTCGTTCCTGCCAACGTTGCAAAAGTGACGCGGCAGCTGCTGGACATGGGATGCTATGAAGTCAGCCTTGCCGACACCATCGGCAGCGGCCAGCCCGACCGGGTTCATTCCATGCTGGATGCAGTTCTGGATGTGGCAGAGGCGCGAACCCTTGCGCTGCATTTTCATGATACGCAGGGCCGAGCCATCGACAATGTTGCGGCGGGGCTGGAGCGGGGGATCCGCATCTTTGACGCCGCTGTCGGCGGTCTGGGCGGGTGCCCCTATGCGCCGGGAGCCAAGGGCAATGTCGCCACGGAAACCGTGGTGGACTGGCTGCACAGCCATGGACTTTCTACCGGCACAGACCTTGACCTTTTGCGCGAAGCGGGCCGTTTCGCCAATGATCTCAGGAAACCAACATGATGCAGACCTATAGTACCCTGCTTGTCGAAACTGATCCGGGTGGCATTGTCCATCTGACGTTGAACCGCCCGCAAAAGCGCAACGCGCTGTCTGCGACGATGATCGAGGAACTGACCGATTTTGCCCGCAGTGTCGGGTCCAGCCTCAGCACGCGGGCTGTGATCCTGTCGGGTGCGGGCGAGGTCTTTTGTGCGGGCGGCGACCTTGGCTGGATGCAGGCGCAGATTGCCGCGGACCGGGTCGGCCGGATGCGCGAGGCGCGCAAGCTGGCAGAGATGCTGGATGCGCTGAACCGGATGCCTGCCCCTCTGATCGGCTATGCCCATGGTGGTGTCTTTGGTGGTGGAATTGGCCTGCTTTGTGTCTGCGACCTGGCCTTGGCCGCCGACGATACCCGCTTTGGCCTGACGGAAACCGGGTTGGGGCTTATTCCGGCAACAATCGGGCCCTATGTCGTCGCCCGGATGGGCGAGGGATATGCCCGACGGATCTTCATGTCGTCGCGGATCTTTGCGGCACCCGAGGCGCGTGATCTGGGTATTATCGCCCGCAGTGTGCCGCGCGAGGCGCTTGCCGAAGCGGCCGCAACTGAGGCGCTCCCCTATCTGTCCGTCGCTCCGGGGGCTGTCGGTGCAGCCAAGGCACTGGCCCGCCGACTGGGGCCGGTCATTGACGACGCCGTTCTCGATGCGACCATCGAGGCGCTGGCCGACGTTTGGGAAACTGCCGAAGCGCGTGAGGGCATCAGTGCCTTTCTGGAAAAGCGGCCGCCCAAATGGAAAATGCAAGGCAACGGGGGCGCGGCATGAGCGTGGAGACCAGTTTTGAAAGCCCGGTTCTCGTTGACGTGCACGGGCAGGTGGCCGTCATCACGTTGAACCGCCCGGCCCGGCGCAACGCCATCGACGCCGCGACCTGCCGCGCACTTCGCGCGGCAATCGACAGGCTGGAGCAGGACGAATCCCTTGCTGTTGGAATACTTTGCGGTGCGGGTCCGGTCTTCTGCGCCGGAATGGATCTGCTGGCCTTTGCCAACGGTGAAGCCGAAGAAATTCTGTTCGGGCCGGGGCATTTCGCGGGGCTGGTCAGCCGGGAACGAAAGCGCCCGCTGATTGCCGCCGTTCAGGGTGCTGCGCTGGCAGGCGGGTTCGAACTGGCCTTGGCCTGCGACATGATCATCGCGGCACCGGGCAGCCAGTTTGGCCTGCCCGAAGCAAAGCGCGGTCTGATCGCCGGGGCGGGCGGTGCTTTCAGGCTGGGCCAACGTCTGCCGCCTGCCATTGCGCGCGAGATGGTGCTGACGGGGGATCCGGTTCCGGCCGAACGCGCGCTGCAACTTGGGTTGATCAACCGGATTGTTCCGGCAGAAGATGTGCTGAAAGAGGCGCTGGATCTTGCCGGGCGCATCGCCGCGAATGCCCCGCTGTCCCTTGCCTGTGGCCTGCAACTGGTCAACGCGGCTGCGGTACCGGACGAAAGCCGCCTGTGGGCAGAGAACGACCGTCTGTTGCGCGGCATCATCGCCTCGGCAGATGCGCAGGAAGGCGCGGCCGCCTTTGCCCAGAAACGCGCCCCCCAATGGCAGGGGCGCTGACGGCATGTCGCTGCCGGACAAATGAACGCTGCCTGCGGCCAGTCTTTAAGTCTCGCCACAGGCGATAAATGTGGTTCGTGATGTCAAACCGGATCAGCGGGGTGACGGCTGTGCCAGTCCGTCACGGTCTGGTAAGCATGTGCTGCGCGCACCAGAACAGCCTCGCCCAGACGGGGGCCGGCAAGTTGCATGCTCAGCGGCATCCCTGCCGCATCGAATCCGTTGGGCAGGGTGATGGTCGGAGTGCCGGCAAAGTCGAACGGGGCGGTAAAGCGCAGGATCGAGTTCAGGACACCGGGATCTTCGCCATACTGGCTCATTTTTGCCAGGCTCGGCAGGGGCATCGGCATGGTTGGGATGATCATGCAATCAATGCCCCGGAACATGGTTGCCAGACTTTCGGTGAACTTGAGCCGCAGGTGAAGACCGCGCGTGGTTTGCAGCCCCGTCGTGCGGTGGCCTTCCTCGATTAGTTGCACCAGATCGGGCCCATATTCGGCAGCGCGGGCCGGATAGGTTTCGGAATGCGCAATCGCGGTTTCGACAGAACACATCATGATCCAGGAGGCCACCAGGTCTTCGAAATCCGGGAAAGTGACATCAACGATGCGTGCGCCCAGGGATTCGAACACCGCAACGGCCGATTCGACGGCGCCTGCGACTTCGGGGTCGGTTCCCGAAAGCGCGTAGTTGCGGTCAAAGCCGATGCGCAGGTCACGGATGGATTTGCCAGTTTCGCCCAGATAGTCGGGCACTGGAGCGTCGATCGCCGTCGGATCGTTGGCATCCCAGCCTGCGATTGCCTGAAGAATGGCGGCGCAGTCGGCGGCTGACCGCGCTATAGGGCCAACGTGATCCAGTGAATCCGCCAGTGCAAAGACACCGTGCCTGCTGACACGGCCCCAGGTCGGTTTGATCCCCGTCAGGCCGCCTGCGGCCGAAGGAAAGCGGATCGACCCGCCGGTGTCGCTGCCGAGCGACCCGAAAGTCAGCCCTGCCGCAGTGGCCACGCCCGAACCGCTGGACGAAGATCCCACCCAATGCGCAGAACTCCATGGGTTCAGCGGCGCCGGGATCTTCGGGTGGTGGCTGGTATAGGCACCTTCGGTCATGGTCAGCTTGCCGAGTATGATCGCGCCTGCTGCTTCCAGCCGGTCGATGACAGTTGCATTGAAGGGTGCCATGAAATCAGCATGGATCGTCGTGCCCGCCGCCGTAGGGGCAAACGTGGTCTGGCAGAGATCCTTGACGGCAAACGGCACGCCATGAAGCGGGCCGCGCCAGATGCCACGATTCAGGTCCGCATCGGCCTTGGCGGCCTGTGACAAGGCGCGCTCCGTGCAGATGTGGACATAGCTCATGAAGTGGGGGTCAAGACCCGAGATCCGGTCCAGAATATCCTGTGTCACCTGCACCGAGGTCAGGACGCGCCGCCGGATCAGATCGCCGATCTCGACAAGGGTCTTGAAATGTAATGGAACGTCTTGCATCGATTTCTCCCTAGTTTTTTGGGAGGCTCTGTAGCTGTCCGCCAGGGCTGTCCCGTCGGCCCGGTGCGAGCCCTGTCCGAAGCATACTGCGACAGCGGGGCAGGCCGCTTGTCCGCTTCGGACAGAGCATTTGTTCCACAGTGCCATGCGCAGAACGGGTATCTCAGGGTCGACCGATCAGGTTATGGCGCGAACGCCCGCGAAAAAGCGTAGGGTCCGGTTGTTCAGGACCGAGTGTTTTCCAGATACCTGAAAGGCACCTCTCAGCCCAAAGTGCCGCTCAGGCGGTGTACGCGTACGGTTTTTCGTCGGTGCGAAGTCAGTTGCAGAAATGTGGCGGCTTCAGGAAGTCCTCCCGAAAGCAAGGCATTTCTGAACAAGTCACTTTGGCCGCCAAAGACAAGCAGCTTTCAGCACACACGGTAAGATCATTGTCAAATAACGGTCGAAAACGGCCATCGATGTTCAACAGTGAGGAAACCATGAAGACATATTTCAGGCCCCGGGGCCTTGCTCTCGCAATGCTGGCTGCCGGCCTTGCCCATCCATATGCCGCACTGGCGCAGGATCATGCGGTGATGAACCAACACGCCGACATCGCCACCATGTGCGGAGACAAGCCCGCCAAGGTGGGCCTTGTCGACGGCTTTGGCGGTGCAACATGGTTCCGTACCGCAGCCGCTGAATTCGCAGATGAAATGAAAAAGTGCCCGAACGTCGAGGCAGTCACCTATCTTGACGCAAACGGCAGTGCGCAAAGCTACAATAGCCATATCAATAACCTTGTCGCTCAAGGGGTGAACGTGATTGTGGCCTTCACCCATTTCGGCGATGCCTCAATCCCGGCTTACCGCGATGCCAAGGCGGCGGGCGTTACCATGGTTCCGTATTTCTCGCAGCTCGGTGGCGAGATCGGGCGCGATTATGATGCGATTGTCTATCAGGATCCGGTCGCCGTTGGCGGCATGTGGGCCGACTGGCTGGGCCAAAGTCTCGAAGGAAAGGGCAATGTGCTGTTCATGGGTGGGCCTGCCGGTGCGGCATCGTCCGAGAAATTCATGGAAGGCTTCAAAGCCGGCCTTGCTAAATTCCCTGAGATGACGCTGCTGGAAGACCAGTATATCGTCACCAACTGGAGCCCGGTCGATGCCCAGCAGGCCATTGCTGCGCTGATCGCCAAGTATCCCGAAATCGACGGCATCGCATCGGATTACGGTGTGACCACCATGGCCGCGATCAATGCCTTCAAGCAGGCGGGAGTTCCGGTTCCGGCACAAGCAACTCTGGCCAGCAGCAACGAACTGAACTGCCTTTACCTGTCAGATACTGATGCGGGCAAAGGCTGGAAATACTTCTCACTTGACGGCACCACTTCGCTTGTGCGTTTTGCCGCCCGCCGTGCGCTGTCGATCTATGAGGGCACCGAGAACAATGAGCCGCTGGCCGTTGTCTCTTATCCCTATGCAGACAGCGAAGCAGGCATCAAGCCGCTCTGCGACCCCGATCTGCCGCCGGATGCCGACATGTCGGGCCTTCTGGGTGCAGAGAAGCTGACCGAATTGCTGAAGTAAGAGCTCTGGCATGGCCGAGGAATTCAGACTTAGGGTCGAAGGAGTATCGAAGCGTTTCCCGGGTGTCTGGGCGCTTCGGGACGTGTCTTTCGACGTTCTGGCGGGCGAGGTTCATGGCCTTGTCGGCGAGAATGGTGCGGGCAAATCGACCCTTATGGGAATTGCGTCCGGGGCACTCGCCCCGGATGAGGGTGCCGTTTCTGTCAATGGTGTCGATGTCAGCGCCGACCCGGATCTGGTCCGGGCGCGGGGGCTGGCGATTGTCCGGCAGGAACCGGCGCTGATGCCGGACCTGTCAGTGGCCGAGAATATCTATCTTGGCGTCAGCGCCGAGCGTCGTCCACGCCCCGCCCAGATGAACGCGTGGGCACAGAATCTCTTGCGGCAGTGGGACCCTGAAATTGCCATTGATGCGGGGCAGCGCGTAGATCTGATGAATGCGCAGCAACGCTTCATCATCGAAATCGTCAAAGCGCTTGCAGGCGAACCGACGGTCCTGGTGCTGGACGAGCCGACCGAACATATGATGTCCGAAGACGTGGCACGTCTGTTTGACAGGATCCGGGCGCTCACACGCAAGGGTGTTGGTGTCGTCTATATCTCACATCGCATCCGTGAGGTCCGGTCTATCGCGGATCGGGTGACTGTGCTGCGCGAAGGTCAGTCGCAGGGCAGCCATGCGATGGAAAGCCTCACAGAGAAGGACATCGTTGCCCTGATCGTTGGCAAGGCGGTGGACCATGAATTCCCGAAAAAAGAGGTTCAACGCACGATCCAACAGCCCCGGCTGCAGGTTACCGGTCTGTCGGGCGAGGGTTTTTCGGACGTCTCGCTGTCCATCCAGCCGGGAGAGATCCTTGGGCTGGCGGGGATGGACGGGCAGGGCAAGCGGGAGTTCGTCGCCGGGCTGGTGGGTCTGACCACCTCCCGGGGCAATGTCACTCTGGATGGCGTGACGATCGGCACCGGCAACACCGCCCAAACGGCGGCGCAAGGGATCCAGTATCTTTCGGGATCGCGGCACCGCGACGGCATGTTCGGCGATCTTTCGGTGCGCGAAAACTTCTCGTATCGCTCACTCCTCAGCGTCGCGCGCGGCGGAATCGTCAGCCGTGAGGCCGAAAGTGCAGCCGCCGGGGCCGCTGTCCGCAGCTATGACATCAAAACCCCAGGTGTCGAGACGCGGATCGGTTCGCTTTCGGGTGGCAACCAGCAGAAGGTACTGATCGCAGGCATCCTTGCGTCGGATCCCAAGGTCGTCATCATCGACGAGCCGACGCAAGGTGTCGACATTGGTGCGCGGGTCTTCATCTATCAGGCTATCGCCGAGGCCGCCCGCAGCGGCATCTCTTTTATCATCGTGTCATCTGACGCAGGGGAACTGGCCGGAATATGCCACCGCGTTGCAGTGTTCTCAAGCGGGCACGTGGTCAGCGAACTCGGCGGCGACGAGGTTTCTGAAAGCGCCATCATTTCCGCAGTGCTGACATCCGGGTCAGCCCGAAAGCAGCAAGATGGCGCGGCGCGCCTTGGCGATCAGTTGGTGAAGTGGTTCGCAGGCAACTGGGCACCTTTGGTGACGGTGACTGGAATTATTCTGGCGCTTGGATTCTATGCCGGGATCAGCAATGAATTTTACCTGACTCCGCGCAGTATCGGCGGTATGCTGACGCTGGTCGCAGCACTGGCGATGGTGGCCTGTGGCCAGCAAGTGCTGATGCTGATCGGCGGAATCGACCTGTCCGTTGGCCCTTTGATGGGGCTGACGTCGGTGGTGATGTCCTTCTTCTTCGTCAAGGACATGCCCGTCGAGACGCAGCTTGTGGGCTGGCTGTTGCTGCTTGCGGTGGCAGTGATGGTCGGCGTTCTGAACTGGGCGCTGGTTGATCCGCTGGGGATGCATCCGATGATGGCGACGCTGGCCACCTTCATGTTGCTGCAATCAGTCTCATTGGTCCTGAGGCCGACGCCGATGGGAATGATTGACTTCGACTTTCTCGACACGGTGAACACCCGCTGGGCGTTTCTACCAGTTGCGGCGCTGCTTGCCCTGGTCCTGGCGCTGGTTATGGATGCGCTGTTGTTCCGCAGCGGTCTTGGGATCAAGCTGCGGGGCTTCGGATCCCGCGCTGATGCAGCACGGGTGGCCGGGATCAATCCGCGGATGATGCGTCTGCTTGCTTATGTCGGCTGCTCGACTCTGTCGGTGGCTGCCGGGGTTTTGATGATTGGTCAGGTCGGTATCGGCGACGCTATGAGCGGCAATGACTACACACTTGCCTCGATTGCAGCGGCTGTTGTCGGCGGGGCCAGCCTGTTTGGCGGTCGCGGGTCGTTTGTCGGGGCATTCCTCGGCGCGTTGCTGATAACTCAGGTCAATGTGGTGACAACCTTTCTTAACCTGACCGACGGTTGGAGATCGGTTCTTCTGGGGGTGATGATCGTCGTCGCAGTCGCCGCCTATTCGCGGGCCCGCAAGATGGTGGTCGCAGCATGAGCATGGCAAATCAGGTGGGAAGTCCCATGAAGGTGCGTAAAAACCTCCCTGCCGTCGGCGAGTTTGGCTGGATATGGATCGCTTTCGTGCTGTTGGTCGGGGCGTGCGCCGTGCTCGCGCCCAGTGCCATCGGTCTGGCATCGGTCTATTCAATGTTGCCCTTCGCCGCCGTTCTGGTGCTGTTGGCTGTGGGGCAGACACTGGTTGTCCAGCAGCGCGGCCTTGATATGTCAGTCGCGGCCATTGTCACGCTGGCAGGGCTTCTGGTGGCGAAATTCACAGCCATGACCGGCAGCCCCCTTGCGGGGGTCGTGCTGACCTGTGGCGTCTGCGGTGCCGCAGGCATCCTCAACGGCCTTCTGGTCGCGCGGATCGGCATAAGCCCGATCGTCGCCACACTTGCCACAGGTGCGATGTTTTTTGGCGTAGCCCGCATCTTGTCGGGCGGCAGTGCCATGGCGATTTCCCCGTCCCTTCAGGCCCTGTCTCAGGCGCGGCTGCTGGGCGTGCCGGTTCTCTTTTACGTCGCGGTCGTTCTGGTCGTGTCCGTCAGCCTGATCCTGCGCATGACCATTGTGGGGAGAAGGTTCATCGCGGTCGGATCGAACATCGCCACGGCCCGGGCACAAGGCACGCGAACCGCGCTCTATCAGGTCGGCAGCTACGGGGTCGCAGGAGTCTGCTACGCCATTGCCGGTATCGCACTGGCGGGGTTCATTGGCTATGCGACCCCTACGGCAGGCAGCAGCTATCTGCTGCCCAGTATCGCTGCGGTCGTGGTCGGTGGTACGCCTTTCACCGGCGGCAAAGGCAGCGTGGTTGCCACCGCTGGTGCGGCCCTGTTCATGACACTGCTGGACCAGATGGTGCTTTCTCTGGGCGCAGGCCCCGCCATGCAGCTGTTTGCTCAGGCCATTGCCATCATCATTGCCGTCTCTATCCGCCGCCTTCCCGAAGTTGCGAAACTGATGGGTGGCAAAAAGCGGCTGACCTGAGGATGGGCGGGAATGCCCGCCCGCTGAACCGACCATAATATCTGACAGTGAGAGGATGACATGACAACGGATCACGATCACCACCATGACCACAGCCATCGCAGCACGGACGTTTCCTTGCGTGTGAAGGCGATCGAGTCGCTGCTGGTAGAAAAAAAGCTGCTTGACGTCGAGGCGGTCGATAAGCTGATCGACCTCTACGAACATAAGATCGGCCCGCGCAATGGTGCGCGTGTTGTTGCCAAAGCCTGGACCGACCCGGAATACAAGGCGCGACTGCTCAAGGACGGCACCTCTGCCATTGCCGAACTGGGCTATTCCGGGGTTCAAGGCGAGGACATGGTTGTGCTCGAGAACACGCCGGATGTGCACAATATGGTCGTCTGCACGCTCTGCTCCTGTTATCCGTGGCCGACGCTGGGCCTGCCGCCGAACTGGTACAAAGCGGCGCCTTACCGTTCGCGCGCGGTAATCGATCCGCGTGGCGTGCTGGAAGAATTCGGCACCGCTATTTCGTCCGATGTCGAAGTCCGCGTCTGGGACAGCAATGCGGAGCTGCGCTATCTGGTCCTGCCAATGCGTCCCGCTGGCACTGAAGGCATGTCCGAAGAGCAACTGGTCGAACTGGTCACGCGCGACAGCATGATCGGCGTCGGCTTCCCCGTGCAGCCATAAAGGAGCATCAGCATGAACGGAATCGCAGATCTTGGCGGTCGGCACGGAATGGGGCCGATCAAATTCGAAGAGAACGAGCCGATCTTCCACGCCGAATGGGAACGGCGGATGTTCGCGATGTTCATTCTGGCCTTCGCGGGCGGGCATTTCAACATCGACCAGTTCCGCTATGGCATGGAACAGATGGCACCGGCCGAATACCTGACCTCGGACTATTATCAGCACTGGATGCATTCTCTGGAAATCTGGTGCCGGGCCAACGGTACCTTTGCCGAAGGTGAAGTGGAGCGCCGTATGGCCGAACTGGCGAAGGAGGCCGCGTAATGCTGACAATGTTCCCTGCAGAAGGTGTTGAAGAGCTGGTGCGGACCGGCGGCTCGTGCCGGGTCGCGGTCGAGATGCCATGTGGCTTCAAGCCCGGGGACCGGGTGCGCGCCGTCAACATCAACCCCGTCACCCATACCCGCCTGCCACAATATGTGCGCGGCAAATGCGGCGTGGTCGTCGAGGATCGCGGTGTCTTCGTGTTCCCCGATACCAACTCATTGTTGAAGGGCGAAAAGCCCCAGCATGTGTACAGCGTGGTCTTCACCGCCGCCGACCTCTGGGGACCCGACGCCAATCCCAAGGATTCCCTCTATATCGACCTTTGGGAAGACTACATCGTTGCAGCGGAGTAGCGCCATGCAGAACACGTATAAGCAGATCGAAGGCCTTCCGCTTGAGGGTGAAGACCCTGTCTTCAGCGCCCCATGGGAGGCCAAGGCTTTCGCCATCACGGTAAAGCTGAGCGAGCTTGGTCATTTCACCTGGGCTGAATGGGTGGAGACTTTCGCAGCAGAGGTCCGTCATGCCGAGTCGCATAAGGATTTTGACGCGGGGCATGATGATGGCAGCGCCTATTACCACACTTGGCTGATCGCGCTTGAAAAGCTGCTGGAGGCCAAAAGCCTTGTCTCCGATGCGGAACTGGACAGCCGCCACCAGCATCTGATCGACAATCCGGTGCCGCATGACCATGTGGCGCGCCGTGAGCCGGTCTGCGTCGCCTGAAACACCAACGCCGGTGCATTTGGCGCCTGCGTCTCCCATCAACTCATCCCGCCCCAATGGGGTAACAAGGAGGCTGGAATGCATATCGAACCTGGTCTGGTCGATGCGTCGAAGATCGTGCTGAGCTACGCGACTGCTGCCACGGCTGTTGCGGCCGGTGTGTTTCACATGCGCAAGGACATCACCCAAAGCGGAGGGACGATGTTTGTCGCGCGCAGCATCGTTGCTATGATCGCGGTGATCATCTTCTTCGAGGTGTTGCCGCACTTTCCTGTCGGCGTCTCAGAGGTTCACCTCATCCTCGGCTCTTCCCTGCTGCTGATGCTGGGCACCGGGCCTGCGGCCGTAGGGCTTGGCCTTGGCTTGCTGATCCAGGGCGTGTTTGTCTCGCCATTCGACCTGCCGCAATACGGCATGAACCTGACCACTCTGCTGGCACCGTTGTTCGTCATTCACGCCATCGCAAGCAAATCGCTTGCCGGACGCGGCTACACATCGCTGGGCTATGCCGAGGTGTTCAAGCTGTCGCTGGTCTATCAGGGCGGCATCGTGGCATGGGTCGCCTTCTGGGCGATTTATGGACAAGGCGTCGGGGCTGCGAACATTCAGGCGATTGCCGCGTTTGGCGCATCCTATATGTTGGTCGTGCTGATCGAACCACTGGCCGATCTGGCCCTGTTGTTTGTGGCTAAAAAACTGAAATCAGGGGCCCTTCGTCGGCTCCTCAACCCGATGGTCTATGCCTGATACGGCAAACTTTTGCCAGTTATGCACTGTCAGGCGCCCGATCTCCCTCGGGCGCCTTTGCTTTTTGGTCCTATCCGACCTCAGGTGGCGGTGCCGATCGAGCTGAGAAGAGCACGCGGTTCCGGCCACCTTGAAAGCTATAGTGAGCGTCCGGCATGACGCTTGGCGCTTCCGGTGGTCTGGCTTCAACACATCCGTCTGGTGTTTTTTTCGGGGTCAATAATACCACCCTGAGACCATTCTGGAACATCACACAACTGCCTGAAGCTGCCGCATTTCGAGCGCGAGTTTCACATGTGCCTGGCAATCTGCGCGTGATCAAAAAAGACTGAAGACCCGTGACGTACCGTTTTTGCGCTGTCCTTCGATCTGACTTTGTTCTGCCCGAGAGCAATGCAACCGCCCTTGCGCTTGCCACACCTAAAACAGATTCCAAATACAAAATGATTGACAGTTTGTAATACAATGTTTTAGTCATACAGCAGGGAGGACATCATGACTGAATTCAATCGCATCGCATTTATCGGCCTGGGCCAGATGGGCTTGCCCATGGCCAGGAACCTTGCGGCCGGCGGTTTCGCCGTGATCGGCTTTGATGCCTTTGAGCCGGCGCGTCAGGCTGCGGGGGATGGTGGTATCAAGGTCGCGTCAAGCCTGAACGAAGCACTCGCAGATGCTGACTGCATCATCACAATGCTGCCGAACGGCAAAATCGTGCAGGATGCGCTTCTGGGTGGCGAGGCTTTCCTTGAGGCGCAACCCGGGGCTGTCTTGCTGGAAATGAGTTCCTCTGCGCCGACCGATACACGGGTTTTGGCTGGCAGGGTCTCTGCACACCTGCGGGTTGTTGATGCTCCGGTTTCCGGCGGCGTCAAGCGGGCAATCAACGGTTCTCTGACCATCATGGTCGGGGGGGATACCGACGCAGTGACTCAGGTCATGCCGGTTCTGAACTGCCTCGCATCAGGCGTATTCACCTGCGGCCCGGTCGGTGCAGGCCATGCCATGAAGTCGATCAACAATTTCGTGTCGGGTGCGGGGGTCATCGCCGCAGTTGAAGCCGTTGCGCTGGGAACAGCCTTCGGCCTGTCGGCTGATACAATCATTGACGTCCTGAATGCATCGTCGGGCAAGAACAACGCGACCGACGTGAAGATGAAGCAGTTCGTCCTGAGCGGCACGTTCGCGTCCGGTTTCGCTCTTGGTCTCATGGCCAAGGATATCGGCATTGCAGCCGAACTTGCCGACAATCTTGGACTGAACCTTGCCGGACTGAAGCAGACGTCAGCTGTCTGGAATGAAGCGGCCGAAGCGATCGGGAAAAGTGCCGACCACACCCGCATTTCTGAATTTCTCACGAAATTATCTGCCTGAGCCGCTCTTGCGGTTACCAACTATGAAGGGATCAACTCGATGACCACCACAGAAGATGGCGGCGAGCGCGAACGCAGCGAGGCGTTTGAACGCGGCCTCAAAACCCGCCGTGAAGTGCTGGGTGACGCGTATGTAGATGCATCGCTGAACAAAGCGACGGACTTCAGCTGGCCCATGCAGCAACTTGTCACCGAATACTGCTGGGATGAGATCTGGAACCGTCCAGGCCTGTCGCGCCGCGAACGCTCGATCCTGAATCTCGGGATGATTTCTGCCCTGAACCGGCAGCATGAGTTGCGCACACATGTTCGCGGTGCGCTGAACAACGGCCTGACCAAGGATGAGATTGCTGAGGTTTTCCTGCAGGTCGCCATCTACTGTGGCGTTCCCGCAGCTATCGACAGCTTCCGCAGCGCCCAGCAAGTGCTGGACGAGATGGCAGGCTGAACCAACACTTTCGAGGGAGGACAAAATGGGACTTGATTGCAAGGCCTTCGCAGAGTTGGCGAGAGGCGATTTCGAATTCACGCGTGAAACGCGTTACCTGACCGGCATCATCAAGCTGGAATTCGGTGGCGGCATTGTCTGGGCGCTGAATTTTCACAATGGCGTGCTGACCCTGGTCGAGGACGGTGTCGCCGTCTCGGACTCGGATTGCAAAATCGTCGTTGGGGGCCGGTCGGATCAGTGGGAAAGCCTGCTCGAAGACAAGCCGCTGCCCTTCTACCAGTGTCTCCAGTCTGCAGCGGTGAAGCATCAGATGAAGCTGTCTGACACCAACGAAACATTTGCTTATCTGCCGGCGCTGAACCGCATGACCACGCTTCTGCGCCAACTCAAGAACGGGAGGGCCTGAGCCATGACAAAGCATGATCCGATCACAGGGCGTTACGTTTATCTGACCGTCGAAGGCATCGAATACCGCGTTTACTATGAAGAGGCGGGGCAGGGGATTCCATTGATCGTGGGCCACACCGCCGGATCCGATGGTCGACAGTACCGCCATCTGCTCTGCGACGAAGAGGTCACCAGAAACTACCGCGTCATCGCGTTCGACCTGCCGTATCACGGCAAATCGCTGCCGCCTTACGGCGTGCGGTGGTGGGAACAGGAATACAACATGACGAAGGCGCGGATGATCGCCTTCCCGAACGCGCTTTCTGACGCCCTCGGACTGGATCGTCCGGTCTATATGGGGTCGTCGATGGGCGGGCACCTGGCCTGTGACCTGGCATCGACCTGCCCTGAACGGTACCGCGCGACGATCGCCGTTGAAGGCGCTCTGCGCTCGGCTGTCGAGTATGTGGATGTCGGCATGGCCGGCATTCGCAAGGAATTCGACAATCCTAACGTCAACCGCACATCTATCGGCGCGGCGATGATGCTGAACATCTCGCCCTATTCCCCTGAAGAGAACGTGCGTGAGATCCAATGGGAATATGCCTGCGGCGGTCCCGGCATCTTTGCGGGTGACCTGTTGTACTACTATTACGAGCACAACATGTCAGACGACGAGGCCCGCGCCATCGATACGTCGAAGTGCATGCTCTACCTGCTGACCGGCGAATACGACCCGAACACATCGCCAAAGGAAACGCAGGCGCTCGCAGACTTGGTTCCCGGCGCAAAATTCTGGCCGATGAAGCAGTTGGGGCATTTCCCGGTCACCGAAGACTACACGAAGTTCCGTCAATACCTGCTGCCGATCCTTGAGGAGATCAAGGCGAACTCGTGACTGCAATCAACCAAGGGAGGAGCTAAGAATGAACTATTCTAATGTTGTCAGGACGCTTGCTTCCGCAGGGGCTTTCACCCTTGCGGCTGGCGGCGTCTTTGCTGAAGGCATTGCCGATCTTCCTGCCAGTGAGCAGGCATATTACGGGATGGTCGACCCCCAAACTCCGCTGGGCGCTTCGCCGCTTGCCGACTTCGCGGCCAAGAACCCGCCGCCGTGGAAGATTGGCTATGCGTCATCCTATGCCGGCAGTACCTGGCGCAAGGCGGCTCTGGACGAAGTAATGAACACGCTTTTGCCCGCCGCGAAAGAAGCTGGTCTGGTATCGGAAGTGGTTGTCACCGAATCCGATCTGAAAGACGCCGTTCAAATTCAGCAGATGCGTCAGATGGTCGATGACGGTGTCGATGCGATCATCATCTGCTGCGCGAACGTCACAGCCCTGAACCCGACAATCGAATACGCCCACTCCCGCGGTGTGCCGGTATTTTCGTTCTCTGGCTATGTAACGTCGCCCTACGCCATCAACGTGGCTGCAAACCATATGCAGGGTGGCTACGACATGGGCAAATGGCTGGCCGAAGAGATGGGTGCCAAGGGTAATGTTGTGCTTGTGTCGGGGATCCCCGGCTTTGCGTCTTCCGACAGCTTTGATCTGGGTGCCAAGAAGGCTTTGGAAGAATACCCTGAGATCTCGGTCATCGGCGAAATCGCCGGCAAATGGACAGACCAGGTCGCGCAGACAGAACTGCAGAAGTTCCTTGCGACCAACCCACAGCAGGTTGACGGCGTCCTGACCCAATCCGCGCAAGAGAATGGTGTGCTGAACGCCATGCTGCAGTCGGGCCGCGATATGGTTCCTATCACCTTGGGTGGCGAAGCTTCGGCCGCATGCTACTGGCGCAAGAACCCGGACTGGATCTCGTCGTCCTTCCACATCTGGCCACCGGCGCGTGAAATGGGTCAGGCCTGGGATGTGATGCTGCGCACTTTGGGTGGTGAGGGTCCGAAGGTTCAGACCATGCTGCGTCCGGTCTTGCCGTACACGATCGAAGATGTGAACGCCGCTCTTCCTGAAGACTGCGATCTGAACTCGACTGACTGGATCCAGCCGACCGCTGATCAGTGGTGGCCTGCCGATATTGCAAAGCAATACTTCAACAACCCGAAGTGAAGCTCTTTTGAACGGCGGAGTCCGGTCCCTGCGACCGGGCTCCGGTCTATCAGCGCGGGTAGAAGGAAGAATTGATGACTGGACCCATATCCATTCAGGTTCGCGGCTTGTCCAAGCGGTTTGGCGAAACTCATGCTCTGACGGACTGCGATTTCGATGCCTATCCGGGTGAGGTACATGCCATTGTCGGCGAGAATGGCAGCGGCAAAAGCACCCTGGCAAAGATCCTTTCCGGCGTCCTGATTCCCGATGCGGGTTCGGTCGAGGTGTTCGGCCGTCCGGTAAAATCCCCGATTGCGGCGCGCGAACGTGGTGTCGCCACGATATTCCAGGAAGTTCTCGTCGCGGATGAGGCCAATGTCATCGACAATCTTTATGTCGGTTCAGAGGGGCTGTTGTCCAATGGCAAAAGCCATGCTGAAAAGGTCCGTGAAGCGGACGAAATCCTGCGCCGTTGTGTGGGCCATCCCGTGGATCTTCGTGCGAAGGTCGGAACGCTGCCCCTGAACGTCAAGCAGTGGATCGTGATTGCCCGCGCAATCCTGCGCCAGCCCAAGGTTTTGATTCTCGACGAATCTTCTGCTGCACTTGACCTTGGAGCGACGACCCGCCTGCATGCAGAGATTGAACGGCTTCGCGACCAGGGTTGCACGATCCTGATCGTGACACACCGGATTGCAGAACTGGTAAGGATCGCAGATCGCGCAACCATTCTGCGTGACGGCAAGGCGGTGGGTGTTCTGGAGACGAGCGAGATCACCGAGGCGCGGCTGCTGGAGCTGATGACACAGGCAGGTCGCACCCTTGCTGCTGCTCCGGTGGTCTTCAGTGACCCGGGTTTTGCAACTGCAGCTCCTGTTATCACGGCAACCCAGCTTCGGCTCTTTCCTGAGTCCGCCGCCTTTGATTTCCGATTGCAGCCCGGGATGATCGTCGGCCTTGCCGGTCTGGACGGTCAGGGGCAGGATCGGTTCGCCCGCACACTGGCGGGCATTGCCGCCCCGGCATCGGGCGAGGTCATCTGTCTTGACGAAACTGGGCAACCTAAGCCGCTTTCGGGGCTCGACGACGCCTATGACCTGCATGTCTCGTGGGTGTCGGGGGACAGAAAACGGGAAGGCATCTTTCCGCAGCGCAGCATCTTTGAGAACTTTGCGATGGGAATATACCGTCGTAACCTTGGGCTTCTGGGCAAGGTGGACAGGCACCTCGGGCAGCAGCTTTTCACAAAGGAAGTTGACAGGCTGAAGATCAAGACGGGGCCGATCAGCAACCGCATTACATCGCTGTCCGGGGGCAACCAGCAAAAGGTGCTTATTTCGCGGGCCTTTGCGGATGATCCGCGCGTGATCGTGCTGAATGATCCTGCCCGGGGCGTTGATCTGGGCACCAAACGTGACCTTTACCGCGAATTGCAGGCCTTTGCCCGCAACGGCGGATCGGTTGTCTACCTGTCGTCCGAGATCGAAGAGTTCCTGGGTTTTGCACATCGCGTCGATGTCTTTGTCAACGGATCAATCTTCCGGTCGCTGGAGGGTGCCATGATTGCGGAAGAAGCCATGCTGGCCGCCATGTTCGGGCAACCGCCCGGCACACATATCGAAATCGCTTGAACCGAGGAACCCACATGCGCATATCAAACACGCTTCGAGGCCTTGGCTCGCTGACTGTTCCCACCGTCCTGTTCGTCGTTCTCCTGCTGGTCGCAGCTGTTCAGGCCCCCCGGCTATACAGTGTCTCCGGGATTGCGAACGCTATTCTCGTCGCGGCACCGCTGATCCTTGCAACACTCAGCCTGACCCCCATCGTCATGGCGGGCCGGGGTGCGGTTGATCTCTCTGTCGGGCCGCTGATCGGCTTTCTGAACGTGACGCTGATTACGTGGCTGTCGGGAAACGGGATCACCAATCCCATCGTTTTCTGCCTCTGGGCTTTGCTTGCCGGTGCCGCGTTTCAGTGCATTCAGGCGCTGGTCGTAATTTACGTGCGGATCGCGCCGATCATCGTAGCCCTGTCTGGTTATCTGATCCTGACGGGCGTCAATCTCATGATCATGAGCCGTCCCGGTGGGGTTGCCCCTGACTGGATGTACAGCTGGGCGGGCGGTGGTGAACCACAGATCTTTTCGCCGATCCTGTTGCTGGTTCTCGCTGCCCTCTGCCTGTGGGGTCTTGTGACGCGGACCGGCTTTCACCGCCAGCTGCGTCTTGTCGGTGCAGATGAGCGCATGGCCTATACGGCAGGGGTGCGCGTCGATCTGATCCGCCTTCTGGCCTATGCCCTGGGCGGGGTTTTCGCGGGTTTTGCGGCGCTCAGCTATACCGCGCTTATATCGTCCGGCGACCCTACACAGGGTTCGACCTATACGTTGCAGGCAGTAACGGCACTTGTGCTTGGCGGTGCCAGTCTGGCGGGGGGCAGGGGCGGAGCGACAGGGGCGGTGCTTGGTGCACTGAACATGTTCCTGATCTCGTATCTTCTGGGATCTTTCAACTTTGGCTCACTTTCGGGGTTCATAACCGCTTTGGCCTATGGCGCCATTCTGGCGGCATCGCTTCTGATCAGTGTTTTTTCCACCCCGTCCAACCGCACCGCTTGAAGAGGCCAACATCATCATGACAAACCCGCAAAGTGCGTCTCAGGCTTCCGGCTTCAGATTGCCGATAGACCGGTCCATTCTCATCGGCGCAGGTCTGTTGGCGCTTCTGATTTTACTGGGTGGCTTTCTCGTGCCGGGCTTCATCTCGGTTCAGAACTTGCGGTCCATTCTGCTGCTGGCGGCCTTCCTTGGCATCGCCTCCCTTGGGCAAACCCTGTGTGCGTTGTTGGGAGCACTTGACCTCTCGATCCCCTTCGTTATCGGATCGGCGAACATTCTGTTGCCAAGCTTGCTGCTGTCAGGACTTCCGCCCGCTTTGGCTATCGTAGTGGTCATCGCCTTGGGGGCGCTGGTTGGCAGTCTGAACGGTTCCCTGAGCTTCCGGCTGCAAGGTCAGGCTTTGATCATGTCGCTCGCCATTGGCTTTGCGACGGTCGGGGCAACACAGATCTATACTTCCATCGGGTCTGACTTTGGCGGCAATGTGTTTGCCGAAATTCCGGGGTGGTTGCGCAATCTTGCGGCGTTTAATGGCAAAACATTTGGCATCCCGATGCCGCCGGTCGTGTTCATCTGGGCCATCATCGCGGCCATAGTGGTCTGGATCATGCGCAACACCTGGTTTGGGCTTGGCATCTACGCCCTTGGTGGGAGCCGGACGGCGGCACAGCGTCTGAGGATTTCTGAGTTCAGGACCTGGGTGACCGTCCATGCCATATCCGGTGCAATGTCCGCTGTGGCCGGACTGCTTCTGCTGGGGTTCTCGGGCGGCGGATTTGTGGGCGTCGGAGACCCATATCTGTTCACGACTGTCGCGGCGGTTGTAATTGGCGGAACATCCCTTTTGGGCGGTGCCGGGGGTTATGGCGCGACCGTTCTGGGTGTGCTTGTGCTGACGGTCCTGACCTCGTTGTTGGTTGGTCTTGGCCTGAGCTTTGCATCTCAGCAAGCATTCGTCGGGGCTTTGATTATTCCGATGGTGGCTGTTTACGCCCGCGCCCCGCACATACGCAATCAAATCTGAAAGGTCGGTCTGATGATCGCTTCCACTCTTCTGAAACGTCTCGCGGATCCAGGGCTTGTGCGCGAAGAGGCGTTGCTGGCCGGTGCCTGGGTTGATGCCAGGTCCGGTGCGCGGATCACGGTTCGCAATCCTTCAAACGGTGAGGTTCTGGCCGAAGTTGCCGACATGTCGCTGGAGGAAATCCGCGAGGCGATCACCGCCGCAGACGTTGCACAAAAGCTCTGGGCTGAAACAACCGGCAAGGAACGCGCGATTGTCATGCGCCGTTGGTATGATCTTGTCATGGCCAATCTGGAAGATCTGGCCACTATCCTGACCTCTGAAATGGGCAAACCGATTTCCGAAGCCCGCGGCGAGATTGCCTATGGTGCCGGCTATATCGAATGGTTCGGCGAAGAGGCCAAGCGGATCTATGGCGATACCATCCCCGGTCACCAGCGTGACAAGCGCATCATCGTTCTGAAACAGCCTGTCGGTGTTGTGGCGGCAATTACGCCCTGGAACTTCCCTTCTGCCATGGTCGCGCGCAAGTTCGCACCTGCGCTCGCTGCCGGCTGTTCGATGGTGTTCAAACCTGCCGCTGAAACCCCGCTATCGGCCTTGGCGCTTGCCACTTTAGCCGAACGCGCAGGTCTGCCCAAAGGGTTGCTGAGCGTGCTTCCGACCTCGAATGCGCGCGCCTTCGGCGAGGAGGTGTGCACCAATCCGGTCGTCAAGAAGCTGACCTTCACCGGATCGACCGAGGTTGGCCGCGTTCTGATGGCGCAGGGTGCAAGGAAGATTCTGAAACTCAGCCTGGAGTTGGGTGGCAACGCGCCGTTCATCGTTTTTGACGATGCCGATCTGGACGCCGCCATTGAAGGCGCGTTGATTTCAAAATTCCGCAACAACGGTCAGACCTGTGTTTGCGCGAACCGCATATACGCCCAGGCGGGTATCTATGACCGCTTCGTCGAGAAACTTGGCGCTGCGGTGGCAAGAATGCAGGTTGGCGATGGTTTTGCGGACGGTACGGTTCTGGGGCCGCTGATCAACGAAGCGGCCAAAGCAAAATTGGAAGATCACATCGCGGATGCGCTGTCGAAAGGCGCATCAATTGTCACAGGCGCCGAACAGCATGCGCTTGGCGGAACGTTCGTTCGCCCGACTGTGCTGAAGGATGTGACTGCCGATATGAAAGTGGCGCGGGAAGAGACGTTTGCGCCCTTGGCCCCTGTGTTCAGGTTCGAGACCGCTGAAGAAGTCATCAGACTGGCGAATGACACCGAATTTGGTCTAGCGTCTTACTTCTATGCCAATGACCTGACACAGGTGTGGAAGGTCGCCGAGGCGTTGGAATACGGCATGGTCGGGATCAATACAGGCCTGATTTCCACCGAAGTCGCGCCCTTTGGCGGCGTCAAACAGTCCGGATTCGGACGAGAGGGGTCGAAGTATGGTCTCGATGACTACCTCTCGATCAAATACCTCTGCCTTGGCGGTATCGCGTAAAGCGGCCGGAATGCTCCCTGTTCTGGCTGCATGGCAGAGCAACTCCCGGTCCGCAGATCATTGCGGACCGGGATTTTTCGGGATTGAGGCTGGCAAAAAATGGCACAACCCGCATCGGCTCAGCTCTGCAACCGTGGTCTTCGGAGACCCGGATTTGAGGTTGCGAAACGATCTGTCTTCAACCTTTGTCGGTCAGGGCCATCTTCGGGCCTTTTTCCGCGATCATGCAGGTGGTTGCATAGGTATTGGCCAACGGCATGCTGGGCATGATTGGCGCGTCAATCACCCGCAGATTTTGCACCCCATGCACCTGTAGTTTGTGGTTCACCATAGAGTCCGGGTTTTTCGCCGGACCCATCCGCGCTGCGGTGGTTGGGTGGCGAATTTCACGTGACAGAACCGCCTCGTCCCCTGTCCCCGCTCATGTTCATAGGATAGGTTTCGCAGGCATGGCGACCAATGTGATCATCGGGGCGAATATACCGATGGGTGCCATATGTCAGGCAGCACAATGAGGGCATTTTGAAACACGACGACCGGATAGGGCAAGCGACCATTCTGCCTGCATTCCCCGAACTGCTAGGCATCAAGCTAATGGAAGTGTCCGCTGAAAAAGTTGTCGGGCAGATGCTGGTAACAGAAGCTCTGGCGAACCGGAACGGCGTTCTCCATGGCGGAGCACTGATCAGCCTTGCAGATACACTGGGCGGAACCGGCGCAGTTATGAACCTGCCTCCGGGAAAGACCACCACGACAATCGAGAGCAAGACGAACTTCCTCAGGGCAATTCCGCTCGGCCAGATCGCGACCGGAACTTCACTTTGTTTGCACGCAGGGCGCACGACCAGTCTGTGGCAGACGACAATTGTGCGCCCCGACGGTAAACCGGCGGCAATCGTCACGCAAACTCAGGTTGTCATAGATTGGCGTGCCTGAGGCGGAACGCTTGTCAAGAACGGTGCTACCCGGCTTTCGACTGCATCCCGCTAAGAGCCGCTTTTGCCGCGTTGCGGATATGCAGCCGGCACGCATTCCCGGCCGCAACACCGTCGCCTGCCTGAATGGCGGCAACGATCGCGCGCAGCTCGGTGAGGCTATGCACCAGCCGTCCTGGTTGCGACATCGAGGTCATTCGTAGAAGCGCAATTCGGTTGTAAAGCGATTCAAGGGTTTGACCGACAAAGACATTGCCACAGCCCTTGAGGAGGAGATTATAGAACCCCGCCTTGGCAGAAAGGAGTTCTCCGGACGTGCCAGACTCGGCAATGCGCTCGAAATCGGAAAGTGCCGACCCCAACTTGGCCTTCAGTTCAACAGACCCGGTCAGAGCAAACTGTTCACCTGCGTAGCCCTCAAGAAGGGCACGAAGCTCATAAAGTTGCTGTGCTTCCTGCTTGTCCATGACCGCTACGGTCGGGCCCTTGTGGGGAATGACGTTGATCAGCCCTTCCGCCTCGAGATGACGCAATGCCTCGCGGATAGATGTGCGGCTGACATCAAGAAGCTCGCACAACTCACGCTCGACCAGCCGCTGGCCCGGAACAAAATGACCCTCACGGATCGCGGCCCTGATCTTGTCCTCGACCTGGCCACGTAGCGTAGAGTTCCGCTTGGAGACTTTGAAATCCATCTCAGTCATTTTCGGTGTATCCTTTTCTCTAGCACTCAGCATAGAAGCGTTTTTGTATGATGAGAAGACGCTCATACAAAATACAAGCTGTGCCGTTCGCGCTTTTCCTCAGTGGAATTCTGCCTATGTTGCGATCCAAACAGTTCACGCTACTGGATCACAATGGCAGCAACGGTCGACACCCGCCAAGTCTGCGCGGAGCCTTTGGCCAGTCGCCACGGTAAGATCAACTGCCCAGCGACCGCCTCCCTGTTGACCTATGCCTGTCTCTGCTGATTTGGCAGGATCAGGGGTTGGCCGCGAAATTTGTCATCTGCGTCCAAAACGAACCCGGAGTTTGCGCTGGCCTATGTTTTTTGCTCTCATGGCTGCGGGCCGCTGCATCGCGGACAGCGGGCTGCGTTGGAATTGTACATGCGGCGCGTCGGTGCTAAACTTACACACAGGTCAACTTTGCGCCGCGGTCGGTTGCTGACCTTAAGGTGATTCCAGAAGTCACTGTCGGAGCCATCAGACACTGACCGCTTCGGGTGTGAACCATGGAAATTGCGTCAACGCGCCGGGGCCAACGCGGCAATGATTCTGGAGATCGAATTCTATGACGATGCGGGGTTACAAGAGTGGCATAACCACAGTTGAGGATACGCCTTTCGGCTACACTCTCTCTCTGATCAGTGGCAAGTGGAAGATGGCAATTCTTTACCTGCTCGCGGAAAACCAACCGGTCCGATATAATCAACTGCAGCGGTATATCCGGAGTATCACTTATAAAAGTCTTAGCCTGCAGCTGAAACAGCTCGAAGCAGATGGTTTGGTCGTCAGAAAGGAATTTCCGCAAGTTCCCCCACGCGTTGAGTATTCTTTGTCTGAAAAGGGGGAGTCGATCATTCCGATATTTGAAATGATGTGTGAATGGGGCATGGCACACGAAGATGTTGCTTCACAGAAGCAAGACGTGGCTTCCTGAAGGTACTTCTGGCATCTGCCGATCTATTGCCACCGATAGCGGCCGGAAGAAAGGGGATATCTGAATTTCTGCTGGATTTTTTCGCGCAAGATGAACTTCCCTATGAATACAACATTGCTTCGCGATGAATCCGGGAAAGTGCTCAGCGTATAGCGATCCGAAACAAAGTCAAATTTAACCCACTGTTCCCCACATTGCAGAATTCCTTTCGCTCGCTGGATGTCCCCAAATTCCCCACCAGACAACAGATCAAGGATTTGCAGCAGCTCAAACTCAGAAAAAAGCTGTACTTCTTTCAGAGAGAAACTCTCCCAGACGGGAGCTTCAATTGTTTTTACATGCCCGTGCAGCGCCTCGTCAGTCAACAGGCCGCGCCACCAGTCTGGCGCTTGACGCGAGTAGTGATGGGGACAATCCACAATAGTCGGGTTCAGTTTGCGGATTTCCTGCAGAATGCCCATCCGTTCAACGACAGGCATTGTTTCACATTTCGAAAGAACAACAGTTCCGGCTGACTTTATCTGGTCAAGAAACACGGCATCCTTGGAAGAAAGCAAGTTATAAAAGCTGCCAGCATCGACTATAGAGACAGGCTTCAATACCGCCAGAGCATCGTGCTCGATCGTGCGCAATATCGCCAGAACATTAGACAACATTCCAACCCCAGTCGTCTCAATGATGAGCACTTCGGGCCTGATGCTCCCGAAAACAGACATGACAGCAGCGACAAGATCGCCAGTCGATGTGCAGCAAATGCAACCAGACGCCAGCTCAATAACGTCCAGCCCCGCTTCCTGTCGAAGAAGGGTGCTGTCGATTGTTGAATCGGCAAACTCGTTCTCGAGAACACAGAACTTAAGTTTCCGGTCCCTTACCAACGAACTTATGAATGTTGTCTTGCCAGAGCCAAGGAAGCCAGAAACCACCAGGATTTTCATTTGGTAAGGCGGAGCAGACGGGCTGTGCCCCAGATCCATGGCGGATGCCACCTAGCCGACCGTAATTACGGACTTGATCAGATCAACGGGCTTTTCACGCGCCAGAAAGATCGCCTCTTCCAACTGATCCCATCCATAAAAACGGTGCGTAATCAGCGGCTTAACGTTAAGCCGCCCAGTCTCAAGCAAGACGCCCAGCTTTTCCATGCGAAGACGACCGCCCACCATTGCGCCACCCACGATCTGTTTGTTGCCCATTCCAAAGCCCCAATCAAGGCTCGGGACAACCAGCTTGTCCGACATGGCCAGCGAGATGACGCTACCAATCTTGCCGCCTGGTTTGACGCTGCGGACGGCAGACACGAAAACTTCGCCTGTGCCACCGCAGACGCAGACCCGGTCTACGCCCTTGCCCCCGGTCAGGGCAAAAACCTGATCTTCGATCGGGCCATCCTTGTAGTTGATGACATGCGTTGCGCCATAGCCCTTTGCGGCGGCGACGCAGCGCGGCCGCGAGCCCACTGCGATGATCTTGCCAGCGCCGCGGAGCGCGCTTGCCGCGACGGCCATGAGTCCTACGGGGCCAATGCCAATCACAAGAACCGTGTCGCCGAATTGCACATCGGCGAACTCGACGCTTTGAAATCCGGGGGCGACCATATCGGCCAGCATCGTAGCTTCTTCCGCAGAAACGCCATTGGGCAAATGCGCGAGATTTCCGTCGGCATCGTTACAAATGAAGTACTCTGAAAAGACGCCGTCGGCCGAGTTCGAGTATTTCCAGCCGTTCAAAAGCCCGTCCGAATGTGAAGACTGACCAGCTTGCGCTGCAAGGGAACTCCAGTTTGGTGTCACCGCAGGCACCACGACCTTGTCACCGGGTCTGAAATCTTTCACCAAAGTGCCGACTTCGGTCACCTCCGCACAGCACTCGTGGCCCAGAATCATATTGGTCCGCTCGCCAAGGGCCCCCTGCCAGACAGTCTTGATGTCCGTTGTACAGGGGGCTACCACCAGGGGCCGCAGAACAGCATCCATCGGGCCGCAGACGGGAACCGGCTTTTCGATCCAGCCGGTCGCCCCGATCCGGAGCATTGCGTAACCCTTCATCATTTTCGTCATGGCTTGGTCCATTCTTTCCGGCATTTCGCAAAGCTAAAGATTAATACGCCTAATTTCGCAGGATTGGCAGCTGCGCTAGTAGCGCTTTCAGATTAATGGCATCCCATGGCAGGTGTTCGGTGATGCCCAAGCCTACCAGTTCAGCATGGCTGGCGGCATCTTCAATGACGCGGGCGATGCTTTGCAGGTTCATCTTGCCCTCGGGAAAGAACTCATAGGGGCTCACGAGGGGGTCCGGTTCCGCGAAGTAGGTCGAACGGAACTTCGCGGGATCCAAAACGTCCAGGTCAAAATGAATCGCCAGATATCGGATTTTGTTGACGCGAATCCATTCGACCACGGCATCAGAGCTTGCATTAAGCTCATAAGCTCCGGAGACCTTCAAATTGTGCCGGTTTATAACTTCAGTCTCTTGCCCGGTCAGACCATCTGAGCGCAGGCCACCGAACATAATGTGAGTCGGCTTGAGCGGAGCCTTCACGTAAGCCGAGAACTGACTGTCGCCTTCGCCGAGGAGATTTCCAAGCACCATGGTGTGAGCATTCGGATACTCTCCGGTGGTTTTAATGTCAGGATGGGCGTCCAGCCACAGTACACCAAGCTCACCGCCGTATCGTTCATTCAGATAGGCAAATGGGGCCTGAGAGACCAGACAGTCGCCGCCAAAAACAACGATCTTGTCAGGGCTTTCTGCTCGAATGATTGCGTCAGCAGATTCAAGCTGCCGGATCAAGGCAGAGCGATGGTTTATTCCGCCCTCTGATACTGCGTCCCGGCCATCAGGCGCATCGATCTGAACCTCAACTGTCTTGTCGCTGCTTTCGGGAGCCAGCCATGCCAGCATTTTCGATCCAAAATAAGCGTTCGGATTATTTCCACCCTGCCATTGCGGCATTACGAGGCGGAGAGTCTTTTCTGGATTGCTCATGAATTAGCTCTGTTCCACATATTTTTGACTGGCAAGCTGAAGCTTTCCAGTATGTTGCGGCCTCGGAGGCCATTACGGGACCCAACGTAAAGGATTGCAGGATATTTAAAAGTACTGAACAAAATTACCCACACTATACTGCATTACAGTATGGGTACTGGAGTATAGTCCAAACTGCATAGATGCAGTACTTTTATATTGACTGATTGTCTGATTGTGAGCAAATCATCCTACCACTGAGTCACAACAGGGGTAAAAAATAATGAAGCTCACCGACAAAAAGATGCTCGATCTCCGTGCTCCCAGCCGCAGAGACATGCTGAAGGCTTCCATGGGTGTTGGGGCGGTGCTGGCGGCACAGGGTCTGTGGCCAGGCCGCGCAAACGCCGCCGATGAAGATATTGAATTTGCGTGCGTCGTCGTATCAACGACGAACGCCTACATGCTTGATCTGGCACGGGGCGCAGAGATCTTCGCGGCATCCGTCGGCCTGCCTTACAAAACAATCGATGCAAATGGCGATTCGCAGCAGCAATTGTCCCAGATCCAGGCGACCGTTGCGTCCGGCAAACGACTTGTGATGACAATTTGCGCCGTGAACAGTGCCGACATCCCGCGGGTTGTGCGCGCCGTAAAGTCCTCGGGAGGCACGATCACGACCCATTGGAACAAGCCAACCGACTACCATCCATGGGATGCAGGCGACGAATACGTCGCGCATCTTGCCTATGACGGCTATTCATGCGGTAAATATATCGCGACCGAGTTGTTTAAAGCGATGGGCGGCAAGGGCGGTGTCGTGGCGTTCAAAGGCCGGCAGGATGCCGTTCCCGCACAGCAACGCTATGAGGGGCTGCTCCAGGCGTTGAAAGACTTCCCTGAAATCAAACTTCTTGATTCGCAGGTTGCAAACTGGGAGCGTCAGCAGGCTTTCGATATCACCAAGACGATGATCACGAAGTTCGGTGACGAAATGACCGGCGTCTGGTGTGCAAGCGACTCCATGGCAACAGGCGCTTATGCCGCAGTCGAGCAGGCCGGACGTCTGGACAAGGTGAAATTCGTTGGCGTCGATGCCAACCCCGAGGTCCTGCAGATGATCAATGATGGCGACGCTTTTGTCAGCACATACACATCGGATGGCGTTTACAACGGCGCCGTCGGGCTGGCCATGGCATATGCTGCCGCGACCGGAAAACTGGATGTGGCAGGGCTGACCAAAGAGCAGCGCGAAGGTAATTATAGCCAGATTGCCATCGGCAAATCGAATGTCGCACAATACCTGAAGCCCGCTACGCCTGAAATGGTCATGGCAGAGGTCGAAAAAGGCTTCTTTGCTCGTCTCGCCGGGCCTGCCCTGGACTGAGAAATATCGGCATGACCTGAACCAGCACGAAAGGTCCTGTGCCGTTTCGTGCTGGAAATATTTTAACTGCTGCAAAGCAGAATACGGGGGCGGTGGTCAAGGAAATGAAACTGGAACAGAACTCGGTTGAAGACCGGAGCGGAAAATTCAGGGTTTGGTTGGAAAGCTATGGTGCATTTATTGCGCTCAATATTGCTTGCGCTGCGTTTGCACTCGCGGATCCAGGCACCTTTCTGACCCCGACCAATCTTCGCACGATATTGGATCAGTCTGCGGTTCCTGTCATCATCGTATGTGGCCTGACCTTCGTTATCCTGATCGGAAGCATTGATTTGTCGACGGAAGGTGTCCTGGCGGCCAGTTCGTTGACATTTGTGCTTCTGAGCAGCAACTCACGCAACGCGATTGATCTTGGCATAGGGGCTTTTTGGGTCGCGTTGGGTGTGGGCGCGTTGTTCGGTTTATTGAGTGGCCTGCTTCAGACCCGCCTTCGGATACCAAGTTTCATGGTGTCGCTTGGCCTGTGGTTTATCGGACTGGGCGTCGGCACCGTTCTCTACGGGTCCGACGTGCCCGTGCTGACCAGCGAGGAATCACGCAACTGGGTCAGTGCCAGCAACCTGGGGGTATCGAACGCCGTGCTGCTGGCTGCCTTTATGGTGGCGGTGTCATGGATCATCTCCGGGTATACAAGAATGGGCCGTTTCGCCTATGCGATCGGGACGAATGAAGCCATCGCCCGGCTGAATTCAATTCCGGTGGGTCGGTACAAGGTTTTGATTTTTGTCTATGCCGGGTTCTGCATTTCGGTAGCGGCAATCATCGCCAGCTGTCGGCTTGGTGTCGGAACTCCGGATGTGGGCAGCGGACAACTGTTTCTGACGACTGCCGCAGTCATTGTGGGCGGAACCCCACTTTCTGGCGGCAGGGGTGGAATCCTGCAATCGGTATGCGGCGTTTTCCTGCTGATTGTCATCAGCAACGGCCTGATCCTGATCGGAGCCAGTCCGATCACACAGCAGGCGATGTCTGGCCTGATCATTGTCACCGCTGTCGTCCTGACAGGCTATCGCCAACGTGATCTGCTTCGGGTGGTCAAATGAACATGGAAAGCAAACCGCTGAACCTGATTGAACTGGACCGGGTATCCAAGAGCTATAACAGGAACCTGGCGCTTGATGACCTGACAATCCACGTGAAACGCAACGAAGTGCTGGGGCTGATCGGCGAAAACGGTGCCGGAAAGTCGACGCTTCTCAAAATTCTGGGCGGGGTTCACTCTCCTGATAAGGGAATGCTGCGGGTCAACGGTAAGGAACGAAGCTTTCGCGAACCGAACGACGCCGCTGCTGCCGGGATCGGAATTGTCCATCAGGAGCAGTCTCTGATCGAAAACTTGTCGGTTGCGGAGAATATCAGTCTGGGCTCCCGTGCGCTCGCGGGTTCAAAGCCTGTTGTACGGTTTGGGTTTTACCGATGGGGCACGATCAACGACGAGGGGCAGAAGGCTCTTACGCATATCGGCTCTGAGGTTTCTCCTACGGAGATCGTGTCACGTCTGTCTTTTGCCGACAAGCAGATGGTCGAGATTGCCAAGGCCGTCAGGCAGGCGACGCAATCCGGCAACGAGCCGGTTATCATTCTTGATGAACCGACCTCCGTGCTTGAAAAACAGGACATTGACCGGCTTGAGACAGAGGTTCAGCGGCTGAAGGCCATTGGCTCTGTCATTTTCGTATCGCATCGGCTGGATGAGATACGGCGGTTCTGCGACCGTGTCTACGTTATGCGGGCGGGCCGGATTGTGGCCGAGTGCCAGGCATCTGAACTGGTTGATGAAAATCTGTTCTATCTGATGACAGGCAGGGCAAAGCTAGAGCGGAAGCCACAGCGACGTGGCGACGCCAATCCAGCAATTCCGGCGCTGCAACTGCGGGGCGCTGGTTGCATGGACCACTTTTCTGATGTGGACCTGACGGTCGAAAAGGGCGAGGTCCATGTTCTGGTCGGTGCGCGCCATTCAGGACGGGAAGAGCTCTGCCGCGCCCTCTTCGGGCTGTTACCCTTCACGTCGGGCTCGGCTCTCGTTTCCGGGACTGAACTGCGCGGTGCAACGATCCGCAAGGCTATCTCCATGGGCATCGCCTATCTTCCGGCCGAGCGTAAACTGGAAGGTATGGTCGCGGGCCTTACGGTGGCGGAAAACCTGCTCCTTGCGCATCCCGCAGAAGCCCGCTTTGGCGGTCTATTGAATTTTCGCCGGATGAAAGACGAGGCGATGCGGTGGATCAACAAACTGGATGTTCGGCCGACGGCACCTGATCTCGATATAGGACAGCTCTCGGGCGGCAATCAGCAAAAGGTGGTGCTGGCGAAATGGGCCCGGAGCCCCAACCTGCGACTGCTGCTGCTGGATACCCCCACAAGGGGTGTGGATCCGGGGGCACGCGAATACATCAACAGTCTGATCGAGGAACTCTGCGCTACGGGGGTTGGTGTGCTGCTACTGGCGGACACACTCGACGAAGCACTGGCGGTGGGCCACCGGATCACGGTCATGAAAGACGGAAGGATTTCTGCATGTTTCCAGAATAGCGCCGAAAGCTCGCCGGAGCTTTCTGAAATCGTGAAGCACATGATCTGACGGCAGGACAACATAGCTATGCAAAAATCAGAATTCGGAAGTATTGCAAACCTGACCCGACGGTTTGGACCAGCACTGGTGTTCTTTCTGCTGCTCGGAATCGTCTCCCTTTTTCAGCCCTCTTTCCTGACCGGACGGGGAACGACGATCCTGCTCTACCAATGTGTGCCAATACTTGTGCTGGCCCTTGGCCAGAGTCTTGTGCTCGTGACAGGGAGCATCGATCTGTCCAACGCCGCGTTGGCCGTGCTCTCATCCGTACTCGTTGCAAAAGGCCTGGAACCTCTGGGCGCAATGGCACCAGTTCTGACCATCATCGTTATCTCTGCTGCCGGATGCCTGACCGGAATCCTGATTACGGTTTTTCAGGTTCCCTCTTTTGCCGTTACTCTGGGTTTGCTTGGCTTCTGGCAGGCCGTTGCGCTTCTGATAACGCAGCAGCAAACGCTGTATATCGCCGCCAATGGTGAAATCCTCTTCTGGATGACCGATCTCGAACTATTTGGGTTGCAGCCAATCGCCTTTGTCGGAGCTGCGATTGCGATCATTGCATGGCTCCTGGTCCAGCGGACGCATTTTGGAATAATGCTGCGTTCCACCGGGCTGAACGAACGGGCGTCTTTGCTGGCAGGCGTGAATACCAAGGTCATCAAAATTGCGGCTTTCACCTTTTCAGGTGCCTGTGCCGCTGTGACGGGGATCATCATTACCGCACAGCAGGGCGCTGCATCAGCTTCCGGTCTTGGAAACGGCCTGCTTTTGCCCGCCATTGCCGCCGCAATCCTTGGTGGCGTCTCTATTTCGGGTGGCACCGGAAGGCCCCTGAACGTTGTCTTTGGCGCGTTGATCGTAACGCTCATTCCGATCGCCAGCGTGATCGCCGGTTTTGACCCACGGCTGCAACAGATTGTCTTCGGTGTAGCGCTGATCCTGACAGTTGCGCTTACACAGGACCGCAAGACGTCAGGGACCATTAAATGACAGGGTTCCGTCTTCATGTGAAGACGGAACCCAACCCCCCGGTGCGCCATCAGACATCCCGTCCGCCGCCGCCCCGGTCAGCGGACTTTACGCGCGGAGTGAGCCGGGTCTGGCCCGTCTGTCTGCTTTTGGAACGCCGAAGACATACGACGTTGTGCGCGGTTCCGATCACCGGCCCGATACGCGGCAGTTGATCTGGAAAATGGCCGCGGTTGCGTCTGGCGGCGCAGCCGTGGGGTTGCCATCGGCACTGCGTTCAGCCACCGCATCCCGGGCGGCCTTTGCCGTGCTAAACCCGTTTCCAGATCGTCTACCCGGACAAGATCGGAAATTGCTTAAGCAATTTCTGAAGATTGACAACATCCCACGGCAGATGCTCCGTGATGCTAAGGCCAACGACATCAACTGACGCTGACACTGCCCTGATCAGGGATGCTACTTGATCGAAAGACATCGACCCCGACCGTTGCAGCTGCGTGCTGTCCAGTTTCTGCATGGGCAGTGCGAAACCCTGGCTGCGGAAGGCTTGTGGACTGAGCACATCAAGATCGAGGTGAATGGCAAGGCGAGTGATTCCTGTGTCCCTCAGCCAGTCCATGACTCCCCTGTTGTCACCGAGATCATCGGCAGCAATGCGCGCGACACCAAACTCCGTCAGTCTGTCATCCTCGTAGTCGAAGAGCTTGGAAAGGCCAACCATCATAACCCGTTCAGGTGGGATTGGCGATGTAACGCCTTCGGACAGCGCGGGCTCACCTCTTCCCAACAGGTTTGCCAGAACCATTGTATGGCCACGGCTTCGCTCCTTTGCCGTCGCGACATCGGGATGCGCATCCAGCCAGAGCACACCTAGTTCCCCGCCGTACAGTTTGCTCAGATAGGAAAACGGAGCCTGGCTGACGAGGCAGTCACCGCCGAACACAACAAGCCGGTCCGGCTTGTGCTGGTTGATACGGGCGGCGATATCTCTGATGTGCGCGGTCAGGTGATCCAACCCGGCTACACCTTCGCGGCTCAGCAATGGCGCGGGATCAAATGGCTCGACAGCGATTTCGACTGTCGGGCAGTCACCTGCGGGTGCCAGCCACTCCAGGAGTCTTGCGCCCATGGGATAGGCCTCTGACTCGCCACCCTGCCATTGCGGCACCAGAAGGCGTAATGTGTTTGTCATTGTCTGCCCCATCCGGTTTCCGAAACGCGTTCGTGATTACATCAGCAATCAGCTCGGCGGTGATATTGGTGGGATACCCATGCTTGTGCAAGGGATTGTCGCCCTGTTGATTTGCACCCAGAACTGAGCCGGTTTTTTCACCGAGAAGTGAGCCACCTCTGATTATGGATTTTGGTTCACGCTGTGGTCAAGGGTGGGTTGGCATTGGCGGGAATGCCGAACGTTCTTCTCAACTTGACCTTTCTCCCATCCCGCCGCCGGATTGCGAAACTCGGGCTCGTAAACATAGTGGTTCGTCATGGCGAGGAAGCGCATGTTGATCTGCCCTTCTTTGCCTTGGCCGACACGATCCACCGCCGTCTTCCCTCGCCATGGCCTTGAACCAGTGACGCTCCGGCGTCGCGCACTTTGTGTAGATCTGCTGCCGCGTCACACTATGCCGCTGAGCAACCTGCGTCACCGTCGCACCGCATATCCCGACCGACAGCACATTCCCGAGCTTCTCATCGTCGCTCCACCGCCGTCGCCGCTCCAGCCCCAGAATATCACCACGCATCGCAAGCCCTGCATAAGACACGTCGCAGACGACGTCGCTATACACGTGCCCTATCAGATCACCCCCAAGTCGGGCAGGCGGGGGCAATCGGCCGGTTACGTTGCTGTCGGAAACGAGCCCCTATTTTACCGCACGGGCGTGAGGCCCGCATTTCCCGCGCACACAACCGGCGACCATCGCGCACTACAGTATGTCGCCGCTGGACTGGGCATTACCGTCATGCCCGACAGCTATAACTAGAATGTAGTTTTGCGCCTCGCCCTGTCGTTTATTTAGCGTTGGTTGCCTTGCGGAGAACAGATTTCGGCATCACTCCGTATGCCTTCCGAAACGTACGGCTGAAATGGGAAAAGTCGTTGAAGCCGCATTGCATAGCAACTTGGCTGACATTTTTAACCTGACCTTCGCTTAACAGCCGGAAAGCCAGTTCCAAACGTTTCTGCCAAAGCCACTTTGTCGCCGTCGTCCCGTCTGCGGTGAAAACGCGATACAAAGTGCGGATCGAAACGCCAAGATGAGCAGCCATTTGACTGGGGTCGATATCCGGATCTTCAATATTGTTACTAAGATAGGACTTAGCTTTAGACAAAAGATCGGAATCGACCGGGCTGCGGAACTGCTGCACGAGGCACGCTTCAATTGAACATGTGACCAAGTCGATAAAGGAATTGCCCAACCGGTGCCCATATCGGCTATCCAGATTGTCGTCAAAACGGAGCATGTCGTTCATCGTATTTCCGATAATCGACGCCAACGGGCTTCGAGCCTTTATCACCCTGGCGGTCAGCGTTTCTATTTTAGGGACGCGCGACACCATCTGCCGCCGTGAGAAGCGGGCGACCAACATTCTGGACTGTGATTTGAACTGCCATTCAAATTGTTGCGCAGAGTCGTAGACGACGACATCCCCGAAGTTTGGATTGGCGCAGCGCTCATCCTGGATAAGTTGTGCACCGTCGCATTTCATGAAGGCGACAAAGATGTCGTCATCTGGCATTCGCCGCAAGCAATTTGCGTCACGAAAATTCCGCATAGGCGAAAACTCTATTTCACAAATACCCGTTTTGCCAATTGGCATCTGCCTCAGGCTGCCTGAGAACGCGCTTTGGGGAGAAATCCTCTCACTTTCGGAAGGCGAAAGATAGGCGCAGATGACATCGCGCCAATACGAAAATCTTTCATTCTCGGAAAAGAGACTCGTCGTGAAATCAACTTGCGGCTTCGGACCAGGCAATAAGCTAATATCAGGCATGAGCACTTACCCCCGCTCCCTAGCCGCTGCCTGATCAGGTCAGCTCAGCCCAATTTCCCCATATGGCTGCCTTGCCCCTCAACCCAGATCGACCGAACTGTGGTGCCGAAGGACCACAGTTGGCATCGCGGGCGGGCGCCAGCATAGGAATAAATCCTGCCCATGATGCAGGCCTTCACCGTAGAATAGCAGGAAATTTGGCCCCCAAATATTGAGATTGCAAGTAGATTCTTTGCGAAAGGCAGAAGGTAAAGGATCTTGGCGCGCGCAAGCCCACGTCCATTCTTGCCCACACTCGTCGCAACCTCCCACCCTGCAATTCGTCCACAAGGCGCGGTAGTCCCGCATGCTCCACCGAGGCTGTTTGCGGATGGCACGATCAGTCCATTTTTCTGAAACGCAGAGTCCAGCACCCCACACACCGATCGGTATTGTCTGTCGTACAGCGGACGCGATGGATCCGTAGCGAAAGCGCCCCATCGCCCGCAGGCAAAATTTGATCACTCAAGCAGGAAACAGTCCCATGGCAGTCGCCCGCCCAACACCCGCCCAACTCAACGACATCGCCGATTCTCTTGGCATGAGCATGAAATCGTCCGAGATCGAAGACTTTCTCAGCCATATGGAAGGGAACTTCCTCGCATACGACCTCGTCGAATCGCTTCCGGACTACATTCCTGAAGTGAAATTTCCCCGTACTCCCGGCGTCTTTCCTCCGGCGTCTGAAAATATCTACAATGCGTGGTACGTGAAGACCAATATCATGGGTGCCCCGGACGGCAAACTGAAGGGGAAGACAATCGCCCTGAAAGACAATGTCTGCCTCGCGGGCGTGCCAATGATGAACGGTTCCTCCAGCCTTGAAGGTTACGTACCCAACATCGATGCCACTGTCGTCACGCGTCTGCTTGACGCTGGTGCGACAATCGCCGGCAAGGCGCACTGCGAGTATTTCTGCTTCTCTGGCGGCAGCCATACCGGTGCATTGGGCCCGGTGCACAATCCGCGCCGCCACGGCTATTCGGCCGGCGGATCATCTTCTGGCAGCGCGGTCCTGGTTGCTGCTGGCGAAGTGGATATGGCGATTGGCTGCGATCAGGGCGGCTCAATCCGCATGCCGTCGGCCTATTGTGGCACTTACGGTATGAAGCCTACCCATGGCCTCGTGCCCTATACCGGGATCATGCCGATCGAATCGACCATCGACCACGCCGGTCCCATCACTGCCAACGTTGCAGATAACGCGCTGATGCTGGAAGTTCTTGCGGGTGAAGACGGGCTGGATCCCCGGCAGTATGCACCGAAAGTTGCCAAATATACCGAGGCGCTGGCGCGCGGTGTAAAAGGGATGAAAATCGCGATCGTCAGAGAAGGTTTTCGCCTGGCACAGAGCGAGGAAGATGTCGATGCAAAGGTGAGAGCGGCTGCGGCCGAGTTCGTCAAATTCGGTGCGGAAGTTGTCGAGATATCGCTCGCAGAGCATGCCATCGGTGCCGCGATATGGACTCCGGTTGCTTGCGAGGGAGCGCAGGCGCAGATGATGCTTGGCAACGGCATGGGCTTCAACTGGAAGGGCCTCTATAATACCTCGCTGATCGATGCGCACGCCCCTTGGCGGGAGCGGGCGGACAGTCTCTCCGATTCCCTCAAGATTACGATGCTGGTGGGCCAGTATTTTATGACGCATTACCGTGGCCGGTTCTACGCAAAGAGCCAGAATCTGACGCGGATGCTGAAGGCGGCCTATGACAATGCGCTCGGCACCTATGACCTACTTTTGATGCCGACCGTGCCGCTCAAGGCGACCCCTCTGCCGCCTGCAGATGCACCCCTCAGTCTTGTTCTTCAGCGCGCCTTCGAGATGATTCCAAACACCGCACCGTTCGACATCACGGGCCATCCCGCAATGGCCGTCCCTTGTGGTATGAGTGACGGGTTGCCGATAAGCATGATGCTGATTGGCAAGCACTTCGAAGAGTCAACGATCTATGCTGCCGCCGCTGCATTCGAGGCGAACACCAACTGGCTGGAGATGTAAGGCGAAGTAACCAAAGGGTATGACTTTGGTGCATAGCATCACGCCACCTGGCAGGGAAAGCTGGTTCACGGCTGCGGATGATGGAAACCATCCTCGCAGCAGCGTCCCGTCAATCGATCCCGCTCGCGGCACGATCCCGAAACGGACCGTGCGGTGCCTGCATCGCACGTCTTCTTTCCGGTACGATTTTCTATGCGGCACTGCCATCGCCAATGCTTGAGGAGGGTGTAGTCTGCCTTTGTATGGCCATGGTCCGATCAGACCTTGCGGTTGAAGCAAATTTCATGCCCAGGCCAGGTGAAGCCCCGCTGCGGCTTCCGGCGAGAGTGTTAGCAACAACTGAAGGGGGATTTGCGTTGTCGTTTCCGTCCTTCGCTTTCTCGCGGCTGCGTCTCGGTTCCGTGCTTCGTGTCTTTACGCCGGCCTGAACGGAAGTGAGACTTGTTGTCGTGTCGCTGGTTGATGTTTGCCATGAAGATTCGGCTTCCGCAGTATAATGAAGCTCCGGCATCATTTCCCCCTGATGTCTTAAGGTCGTTCCGCTTGGCTTCATTCGGAACACAGGAGTGCAGTCACGCTAGTGACGTAGAACGAGTCACGATAGGACTAAGGAGAGATCACTTATGACGGCCAACTTGCAAGAGTTCGATTTCGGACTCGGCGGGACTGCGGATAGTTTGCGCACAGAAGTGCGTCGGTTCGCGTCTCGTGAAATTGCCCCCATCGCATCTGCAATCGATGTAGGTAGTGAGTTTCCCTCGGAACTCTGGCGCAAGCTGGGTGACCTCGGTGTTTTGGGTATTACTGTGTCCGAGGAATATGGCGGTGCCGGAATGGGGTATCTGGACCATGTCATCGCGATGGAAGAGATCAGCCGCGCATCTGCTTCGGTCGCTCTGTCCTATGGCGCGCATTCCAACCTTTGCATCAATCAGATCCACCGAAACGGCAACGGGGACCAGAAGCGTCGATACCTCCCCAAACTCGTTTCAGGCGAGCATGTTGGAGCGCTCGCCATGTCCGAGCCCGGTGCAGGCAGCGACGTGATGTCCATGCGCCTTCGCGCGGACAAAAAGGGTTCGCACTACGTCCTCAACGGAACCAAGATGTGGATCACCAACGGTCCGGATGCCAATGTGCTTGTGGTCTACGCCAAGACAGACCCCCTGGCGGGTTCATCAGGCATCACCGCCTTCCTTATTGAAAAGGGGATGAAAGGCTTCACTACCGGGCAGAAGTTGGACAAATTTGGCATGCGAGGCTCCAACACTTGCGAGCTTGTCTTTCAAGACTGCGAAGTGCCGCAGGAAAATGTGCTTGGCGAGATTGGACATGGCGTAAAGATACTCATGTCGGGTCTCGACTACGAACGCGTTGTTCTGGCCGGCGGTCCGCTCGGCATCATGTGTGCTTGTTTAGACGTGGTGCTGCCCTATGTCCGTGAGCGGCGGCAGTTCGGAAGAGCGATCGGTGAGTTCCAGCTGATGCAAGGCAAGATCGCGGACATGTACACGATAGCGAATGCCGCCCGGGCGTATGTATATTCCGTGGCCCTCGCCTGTGATCGGGGACAGACGACCCGCAAGGATGCCGCCGGAGCAATACTTTTCGCCGCAGAGAAAGCGACGTGGATGGCGTTGGAATCAATTCAGGCGCTGGGTGCGAACGGCTATATCAACGAATACCCCACCGGACGGCTGCTTCGGGACGCAAAGCTGTACGAGATCGGCGCCGGGACCAGTGAAATCAGGCGCATGTTGATCGGTCGCGAACTATTCGCCCAAAGCGGCTGATGCGTCTGGCGGCCCGTCCTTGCACCCTTCGCAGCGGCCGTGGAATTGCATACGGCTCTGAGGTTAAAAGATGCAAGCTGCCAAAATCGCGTTCGCCATTTAGCCTGACCGGGGGCGACGGTGGGAGGGGCGACGGTGGAAATTGAACCCAGACGGGCTGCGTGGCGACCTGAGCCGGGTTGGGACATCAGCGCCATGCGGCCCTGCAATGGCGAAAACTTTTCTTTGCGTCGCGGAAGTCAAAGAATAGAAGTTGGGAGGACAGCATGAAAAGTTCTGAAGCAAGTTATGTTAGCGGGCAAAGCAGTGAGTTGCTTTTAGGCTCTACTATTGGTCAGGCACTTGAGCGTGCGGTTGACTTATGGGCGGACCAAGACGCCTTGATCGTAGTCGCTCAGGAGGTGCGATGGACTTGGCGTGAACTGGGCGAGCGAGTGGATGCTTTCGCTGCTGGTTTGCTCGCGCTTGGCCTGCAGCGGGGCGACCGGATTGGCATCTGGTCACTCAACCGCTCGGAATGGACGCTCACTCAGTTTGCGGCCGCCAGAGCTGGCCTGGTCCTTGTGACGATCAATCCGGCTTATCGGCTATCCGAACTGGAATACGCGCTGAATGCTGTGAGTTGCAAGGCACTTGTAACCGCGACCGCGTTCAAGGACAGCGACTATACCGGCATGATCAGCAATCTCGCGCCAGAGCTTGCTGTCAGCTTGCCAGGGCAACTCGTATCCGCACGTTTGCCACATCTCAAAATAGTCATCCAGATCGGGGGGCCTGCAATTTCAGGTGTTATTCCTTTCGAGGATGTTTCGAAACTTGGTGGCGAGGCAGAGCTACGCGACCTAGGCCACCTGGCAACCCTTCTGCAATTCGACGATCCGATAAACATACAATTCACCAGCGGCACGACCGGGCGCCCCAAGGGTGTAACGCTCACCCACCATAATATCCTGAATAACGGCTATTTCGTTGGCCGCGCCATGCGCCTCACTGAAAAGGACCGCATTTGCATCCCGGTGCCGTTATATCATTGTTTCGGCTTGGTCATGGGTAATCTCGCGGCGCTTACGCATGGCTGTACTATGGTCTATCCTGGCGAGGGGTTCGATCCTCTCACGACGCTTAGAACGATCGAGGCTGAAAGATGTACCGCGCTCTATGGTGTGCCGACCATGTTTATTGCTGAACTGAACCATCCGGATTTCGCTCAATTCGACCTAACTTCCTTGCGCACAGGTATCATGGCTGGCGCACCATGCCCTACGGAAGTGATGCGAAGTGTGGTTGAGCGTATGCACATGGGCGAAGTGACCATTGCGTATGGTATGACGGAGACCAGCCCAGTAAGTTTCCAAAGCTCTGTCGATGATCCCCTGGAACGGAGGGTGTCTACCGTCGGCCGCGTACAAGATCATCTTGAGGTGAAGATCGTCGATTCCGAAGGGCGTATTGTTCCGCGCGGCCAACCTGGCGAGCTTTGTACCCGCGGCTACTCGGTAATGCTGGGGTATTGGGGGGATGAGCAGCGAACCGCCGAAGTTATTGACCCCGCCGGCTGGATGCACACGGGGGATATCGCTACGCTTGATGAAAAAGGCTACTGCAACATTGTCGGGCGCATTAAGGATTTGGTCATTCGGGGCGGTGAGAACCTTTACCCGCGTGAGATTGAGGAGTTCCTGTTTAGACACCCTGCGATCTTAGCCGTTGAAGTCTTTGGAGTCGCTGACGAGAAATATGGCGAAGAACTTTGCGCCTGGATCCGAGTGCAGGCCGAAGCTGTCATTACGGCGGATGATGTGAGGGCGTTCTGCAAAGGTCAGATCGCCCATCAAAAGATCCCTCGCTACATACAGTTCGTTGATAGTTTCCCAATGACCGTCACAGGAAAAGTGCAGAAATTTGTCATGCGACAAATTGTTCAGGAAAGACTAGGATTAAAGAGTGTTGAGACGGCATAAGACGACAGTGTCGACTGACCTGCCGCTGAGAGGTTTCTCCAGTTTGGATTAGGGTCCAGACTCATTGATCGTCAAAGCCAGAACATGACAGTTGCGGCGAGGGCGACGGCGGAGAGGAAGGTCTTGGCGCACCTGTCATAGCGGGTTGCGACCCTGCGCCAGTCTTTCAGCCGACCGAACATGATCTCGATCCGGTTGCGGCGCCGGTAACGCCGTTTGTCGTAGCGCACGGTCTTTGCGCGGGATTTCCGGCCTGGGATGCAGGGGCGTATCCCCTTGTCTTTCAACGCGTCCCTGAACCAGTCGGCATCATAGCCCCGATCTGCGAGCATCCATTCAGCAGCGGGCAGACTGTCCAGCAGGGCTGCGGCTCCGGTGTAGTCGCTTCTGTGGTTGCCGCCCGTAGTGCAAGGAGTTTTCGACCGTATTGGCGTGTAATCGAGTGCGAACTTCTGTGAGGCCTTCATAATGCGG
>NZ_JAVDWP010000013.1:0-70144 GCF_031457365.1 Pseudotabrizicola sp. 4114
GGCGTGCTGGGCGATGCGATCGGCGACGACGGGCTGCTGGGCGATCTCACCGGGTCTGACGGGCTGATCGGCGAGCTGACGGGCGCGGGCCTGCTGGGCGACGGGGATGCGACATCCGGAGGCCTGCTGGGGGGCCTTCTGGGCGGTGCAACCGACGGTGCCGGCGGTCTTCTCGGCGGCGGTCTTCTGGGGGGCGGCCTGCTGGGGGGCGACGGCGGATTGCTGGGATCGGACGGCCTGCTGGGCGGGCTGGACGACACCACGGCCTGAGCCACGCCGTCACCACAGGGCTCCCCTTGCGCGAGCCCCACAGCGCGCGGCCCAGACCACGGGCCGCGCGTTTTGTGTTGGGGAGGGATTTCTCAGGCCATGCCCGGAAGCCATGCTGGCGGGCCGGGGCTGGCCTCGTTCCACTATTGGGCGGTGCTGACCCCGGGGGTGCAGGCCGCCCATCAGAATCTCCTCTCCAGCCGATACTTTACGACGACTGGCGGCCCACTCCGCTCAGGCACGGACGTGTTTGCCGTACAGGCAACTGACCGTGGGAGGAATCCTGCGGCCCATTTTTGGCAAGGGCCGTGGCGGTTGCAGGGCTGCGCTGTGCCGGAATTGCTTAAATGACAGGCGCTTCGCTGAGTTTTGCGTAGAATGCAGGCGAAATCTGCGATCTGCTGGCCTTTGCCCACATCTTTCATTGCACAGATGCTGGCTCCGGCGGCTGTTCGCTGTGACGGAGTTGAGACATGGCACGGCTTTCCATCATCGTTGTCGAGCGCGACCGGGAGCGCGCATTGCGCATTGTCGACGGCCTCATGGCGTCGGGCGATCATGCCATCACGGTCATTTCCGAAGAAACCGGCCTGGCGCGACGGATTGCCGAACAAAAGCCGGATATCGTGCTGATCGACGTGGCCGACCCGTCGCGCGATGTGCTGGAGGAGCTGGCGCTGGTCTCTGGCCCGATGGAACGGCCCGTCGCGATGTTTGTCGACCGGTCCGACGAGCAACTGACGCGTGCCGCGATCGAGGCGGGTGTCTCGGCCTATGTGGTCGACGGGTTGCAGCCGGAACGGATCAAGCCGGTACTGGATGCCGCCATTGCGCGGTTTCACATGTTCCAGAAGATGCGCGCCGAACTCGCCGCCACCAAGGCCGCGCTGGAGGATCGCAAGATCATCGACCGCGCCAAGGCCATTCTGATGAAGGCGCGCGGGATTGACGAAGAGGCCGCCTATGCGCTGCTGCGCAAGACGGCGATGGACCAGAAACGCCGCGTGGCCGATATCGCGCAGCAACTGGTGATGGCGGCGGGGCTTTTGACATGAGCCTGACGACGCTGCGCCTGGGCTATGTGCCGTTGACCGATGCCGCACCCCTGATCGTGGCGCAGGAGCTTGGCTTTGCTGCCGAGGAAGGGTTGAGCTTCGATCTGATCCGGGTGCAAAGCTGGGCACAGAGCCGGGATCTGCTGGGCATGGGCACGATTGATGCCGCGCATATGCTGGTGCCGCTGCCGATTGCACAGACGCTTGGGCTTGGCCCTGATTATCCCCGGTTTGATCTGGTGATGATGCTGTCGGTGGGCGGGCAGGCGATTGCGGTCAGTGCCGCCCTCGCCGATGCGATGCGCGGGCAGGGGCACGGGTTTGGCTTTGATGATCCTGTCGCCGCGCGGGATGCGCTGATGGCGGTCACCAAAGGCCAATTGCGGGTGGGCGTGCCGTTTCCGTTCTCGACGCAGGCCGAACTGGTGCGGCGCTGGCTGGACGGCACTGATTTAGCTGCCGGGGTCACCATCCACACCGTACCGCCGCCCCTGATGGCCGACGCGCTGGCGGCAGGTGAAGTGGATGCGTTCTGTGTCGGCGAGCCCTGGGCCTCTTATGCGGTGGAAACCGGGGTCGGGGCGCTGTTGCTGGCGGGGCGGGCGATCTGGGCCTCGCCGCCGGAAAAGGGGCTGGTGCTGACCCGCGACTTTACCGAGGCCCGCCCCGAAGAAACCGGGCGGCTGATGCGGGCCGTCTGGCGGGCTTGCCGCTGGCTCGACCGGCCAGACAATCGCGGAACGGCGGCCGAGATCCTGTCGCGGCCCGAATACCTGAACCTGCCGCCGGAACTGACGGAACGGGGCCTGCTGGGCCGTCTGCATGTCAGCGCGGCGGGCGAAATCCGGCAGTTTCCCGGCTTCATCCGGTTTCACGACGGGGCGGTGAATTTTCCCTGGCGCAGTCTGGCCGCCCTTCTGGCGCGCCGGATTGCCGGGCTGCACGGGCTGAATGTCACGCACGCGATGGAGCAGGCGACGGAGTGTTTCCGCACCGATCTGTACCGCCAGCACCTGCGCAGCGCCGGGGCAGATCTGCCCGGCGCTTCGGCCCGGATCGAGGGGGCAATGGCGCATCCGACGGCGGTTGCTTCGGAAAAGGGCCAGATGATTCTGGCGCCGGACGCCTTTTTTGACGGCGAAACCTTTGATCCGGCCTTTGCGTTGCGCTGAAGTTTTGAGCACGGCTTTCGGGCGTTGCGTAAAAGGAATGCTGCGGCCGCGATACTGCATTGCAGCACTTGACCGGAAGCCAGCAAGCAGCCCATCCTGAAGACAAGTCGAAAGCAATGGCGCTTTTGACCTGCACGTTTTCCGCAAAGATGCGGTCCCCCCAAATGGCAACGCCGCCACCCATCCTGTCCTCGCGTCCGAGGCAGTGATCGAGGTGGCTTTTTGCCGTTCAGCCCAAGCCCGCCGCGCAACCGCCGGCCCGGCCTTTGCCAGAGGACACGCCATATGACCCTGATCCAGCCCACTCGCCGCAGCTTTCTGAAATCCGCCGTCAGCGTTGCCGCCACCGCAGCCGCTGCCCGGCTTGCTTTGCCGGGCGGTGCCTGGGCCGCGACGCCCACGCCCGAAGTGACGGGGTGCACGCTGGGCTATATCGCCCTGACCGATTCCGCGCCGCTGATCATTGCGTATGAAAAGGGCTTCTATGCCAAACATGGCATGCCGGATGTGAAGGTGGAAAAGCAGGCCAGCTGGGGCGCCACGCGGGATAACATGGCGCTTGGGTCAGCGGGGGGCGGCATTGATGGCGGCCATATCCTGCGCCCCAAGGTGCACCTGTATGCGACCGGCAAGGTGATGCAGAACAACCAGCCGCTGCCGATGTATACGCTTTTGAACCTGAACGAAGATTGTCAGGGGCTGTCGGTGGCGCAGGCCTATGCCGAAACCGGCGTCGGGCTGGACAGCGCACCCCTGCGCGAGGCATTTGCCGCCAAACGCGCCGCCGGGCAGGAAATTCCGGTCGCAATGACCTTTCCCGGCGGCACCCATGATCTGTGGATGCGCTACTGGCTGGCGGCTGGCGGCATCGACCCGACCAAGGATGTTGATCTGATCGTCGTGCCGCCACCGCAGATGGTGGCGAACATGAAGGTCGGCAACATGGAAGCATTCTGTGTGGGCGAGCCGTGGAATGAACAGCTGGTCAATCAGGGCATCGGTTTTACCGCCGCCACGACCGGCGAAGTCTGGGCCAATCACCCTGAAAAGGTGCTGGGCATGCGCGCCGAATGGGTTGATGCCAACCCCAACGCCACGCTCGCCCTGATGATGGCGGTGATGGAGGCGCAGATCTGGTGCGAAGACGCCGCCAACAAGGATGAGATGGCCGAAATCATCGGGCGGCGTCAGTGGTACAACGTGCCCGTCGGCGACATCATCGGCCGCATCAAGGGCGAGGTGAACTATGGCAATGGCCGCACTGCATCGGACCCGGCACTGGCGATGAAGTTCTGGAGGGGGGGCGCCACCTCGTTCCCGTGGAAGTCGCTGGATGCGTGGTTCATCACCGAAAACAAGCGGTGGGGCTATTTCCCCGGCGATCTGGACACCAAGGCGACCGTGGATGCCACCAACCGCAGCGACCTGTGGCTGCAGGCGGCGGCGGGTCTGGGGATCGACACCTCGGGTTTTGGCGATAGCCGCGGGGTAGAGACGTTCTTTGACGGCAAGACTTTCGATCCGGCCAACGCCGAGGCCTACCTCGACAGTCAGTCGATCAAGGCCATGGTGTAAGGGGGTGGGCATGTCTGTCGTTGCGTTGAAAAAGACTTCGCCTGCGGCCTCCGGGGCCCCGGCCAAACCCGCAGAGGCAAAGGTTCTGCCGCTTCCGGTTGCGGCAAGGTCAGGACAGTGGCTGCAAAAGTCGCTGGCTTGGGTCGTCTCATCGGTGCTGCCGCCGCTGGTGGTGCTGTTCGTGCTGCTGGCGATCTGGCAGATCGCCTTTTCCGGCCCCAATGCCGGGTTGCCGACGCCCACCAAGGTCTGGGCCGAAAGCAGCGAGCTGATCCTGGATCCGTTCTTTGTCTACGGCTCGCAGGACATCGGCCTTGGCTGGCGGGTGCTGACCTCGCTGGAGCGTGTGGCTTATGGCTTTGGCCTTGCAGCGATTGCCGGGGTGCTGATGGGCGCGGTCATTGGTCAGTCGGCGCTGATGATGCGCGGCTTTGATCCGATCTTTCAGGTGCTGCGCACCGTGCCGCCCCTGGCGTGGTTGCCGATCAGCCTTGCCGCCTTCATGGACAGCCGCCCGAGTGCGATCTTTGTGATCTTCATCACCGCGATCTGGCCGATCATCATCAACACCGCCGCCGGGGTCCGCGCCATTCCGCAGGATTACCGCAATGTGGCCGCCGTTCTGCGGCTCAATCAGGTGGAGTTCTTCTGGAAGATCATGGTCCCCTCTGCCGCGCCTTACATCTTTTCCGGCCTGCGCATCGGGGTTGGCCTGTCCTGGCTGGCCATCGTTGCCGCCGAGATGCTGACCGGCGGTGTCGGCATCGGGTTCTTCATCTGGGATGCGTGGAACTCGTCACGCCTGACCGACATCATCGTGGCGCTGATCTACATCGGGGTGACCGGCTTTGTGCTGGACCGTCTGGTGGGCTGGCTTGGCGCCGTCATTTCACGGGGGACAGCGACATGACCATGGTATCCGCAAAATACCTGCACATCGACCGGGTCTGCAAATCCTTTACCAACGGGTCCAAGGTCACCGAGGTTCTGTCCGATATCCGCCTGACCATCGACAAGGGCGAGTTCGTGTCGATCATCGGCCATTCCGGTTGCGGCAAGTCCACGCTCTTGAACCTGATCGCCGGGCTGACCGACGTGACCACAGGTGCGCTGAAGCTGGAAGGGCGCGAGGTCAACGCGCCGGGGCCGGAACGCGCGGTGGTGTTCCAGAACCACAGCCTGCTGCCTTGGCTGACCGTGTATGACAACGTGAAGCTGGCGGTGAACAAGGTGTTTTCCTCCACCAAATCGCGGGCGGAACGGCATGACTGGATCATGCAGAACCTTGATCTGGTGCAGATGACCCATGCCGCCGACAAGCGCCCGGGCGAGATTTCGGGCGGCATGCGGCAGCGCGTCGGCATTGCCCGCGCGCTGTCGATGGAACCCAAGGTGCTGCTCCTGGATGAACCCTTCGGCGCGCTCGATGCGCTGACCCGGGCGCATCTGCAGGATGCGGTGATGGATATTCACGCGCGGCTTGGCAACACCATGATCATGATCACCCATGACGTGGATGAGGCCGTGCTGCTGGCCGACCGCATCGTGATGATGACCAACGGCCCTGAGGCAACGATCGGTGAGGTGCTGGAGGTGGGCATTCCCCGCCCCCGCGACCGCATCGCGCTGGCCAGCAACCCCGATTACGTCCGCGCCCGCGAAGCGGTGCTGCGGTTCCTGTATGAACGTCACCGCTTTGTCGAAGCGGCGGAGTAAAGATCATGAAACAGAAACTTGTGGTGATCGGCGCAGGCATGGCCTCGGGCCGGATGCTGGAGACGATCTTTGAGGCGGGCGGTGATTTCGATGTCACCCTGTTCAACGCTGAGGCGCGCGGCAACTACAACCGGCTGATGCTGTCGCCGGTGCTGTCTGGCGAAAAGACCTACGCCCAGATCGTGACCCATGATGCGGAGTGGTATGAGGCGCATGGCGTTGATTGCCGCTTTGGCGAGGCGGTGGTCAAGATCGACCGCGCCAACCGGATCGTTTATTCCAACGCGGGCGGCGTTCCCTATGACGCGCTGGTGATTGCGACCGGATCGGCCCCGTTCATCATTCCGGTGCCGGGCAAGGATCTGCCGGGCGTCTGCACCTACCGCGATCTGGAAGACACCAATGCGATGATCGCCGCCAGCAAACCGGGGGCACGCGCCGTTGTGATCGGCGGCGGCCTGCTGGGGCTGGAGGCGGCAGCCGGCATGGCCGCACGCGGGGCCGAGGTGGTGGTCATTCACCTGATGGGCCATCTGATGGAACGTCAGCTGGACCCCGCTGCCGGATACCTTCTGCAAAAGGATCTCGAAAGCCGGGGCATCCGGGTGCATTGCAAAGGGGCCACCAAGGCCATTCTGGGCGAGGATCGGGTCGAGGCGGTGCTGCTGGAAGATGGCACCGTCTACCCCGCCGATCTGGTCTGCATGGCCGTTGGCATCCGGCCCGAGGTGCGGCTGGCCAATGACGCGCATCTCGAGGTCGGGCGCGGCATCACCGTGGACGATCAGATGCGCACCTCTGACCCGGCGATCTTTGCGTTGGGGGAATGCGTGGAGCATGATCGCCAGCTCTTTGGCCTTGTCGCGCCGCTTTATGATCAGGCCAAGGTGCTGGCGGCGACGCTGCTGGGGCAGGACGCAGCGTTCAAGCCCGTGCAGACCGCGACCAAGCTGAAGGTCACCGGTGTCGATCTGTTCAGCGCAGGCGATTTCGCCGATGCGCCGGGGCGCGAGGATATCGTGTTCCGCGATCCGGGGCGCGGGGTCTACAAGCGCCTGATCCTTGAAGGCGAGCAGCTGATCGGCGCGGTGATGTATGGTGATACTGCCGATGGCGCATGGTTCTTTGACCTGATCAAGCAGGGCCGCGATGTCACCGACCTGCGCGACACGCTGATCTTTGGCCCGGCATTTCAGGGAGGTGCCCAAACGGACCCTCTGGCAGCCGTTGCAGCCTTGCCGCCTGAGGCGGAGATTTGTGGCTGCAACGGCGTCTGCAAAGGCAGGATCGTGACCGCGATTCAAGGCGGGGCCAACACGCTGGACATGGTGCGCATGGCCACCAAGGCCAGTGCCAGCTGCGGCACCTGCACCGGGCTGGTCGAACAGGTGATGGCGCTGACGCTGGGTAACAGCTTTAGCGCCAATGCCAACCCACCCATGTGCAAATGCACCGATCACACGCATGAGGATGTGCGGCGGCTGATCAAGTCGATGGGGCTGAAGTCCATTCCCGCCGTGATGCAGGAACTGGGCTGGAAAACCGTTGGCGGCTGCGCGTCGTGCCGCCCGGCGCTGAACTATTACCTGATCGCCGACTGGCCGCTTGAGTACACTGATGACCGCCAGTCGCGCTTTGTGAACGAGCGCAATCATGGCAACATCCAGAAGGATGGCACCTATTCCGTCGTGCCGCGCATGTGGGGCGGCGTCACCACGCCTGCCGAGTTGCGCGCCATCGCCGATGCCGCCGACCGCTATGCGGTGCCGATGGTCAAAGTGACCGGCGGCCAGCGGATCGACCTGCTGGGCGTCAAGAAAGAAGACCTGCCCGCCATCTGGTCTGACCTGAACGCCGCCGGGATGGTCAGTGGCCACGCCTATGCCAAAGGTCTGCGCACGGTGAAAACCTGTGTCGGGACAGACTTCTGCCGCTTTGGCACGCAGGACAGCACCGGGCTGGGGATCAAGCTGGAGAAACTGCTCTGGGGCTCATGGACCCCGGCCAAGGTCAAGCTGGGCGTCTCGGGCTGCCCGCGCAACTGTGCCGAGGCGACGTGCAAGGATATCGGCGTGGTCTGCGTTGATTCCGGGTATGAAATCAGCGTGGCGGGTGCCGCTGGCATGGACGTGCGTGAGACCGAATTCCTGTGCAAGGTCACCACGGAAGCCGAGGTGATGGAGGTGATTGCCGCCTTTACCCAGCTTTACCGCGAAAACGCCCGCTATCTGCACCGCATCTACAAATGGGTGGCAAAGGTCGGCCTTGACTGGTGTCGCGCGCAGGTCGAAGACCCGGCCAACCGCCGCGCGCTTTATGACCGCTTCATGCTGTCGCAATCGGTCTACCAGACCGATCCATGGGCCGAACTGGCCGCAACGCCGGCAGACTGGGCGCCGGTTGCCGATCTGACCCTGAGGGCCGCAGAATGACCCAGTTCATCGACATCGCCGCATTGGATGACATCCCGCGTCAGGGCGCGCGGGTGGTGAAAACCATGATCGGCTGCATTGCGGTGTTCCGCACCGCCGATGATCAGCTGTTCGCGCTGGAGGATCGCTGCCCCCACAAGGGCGGGCCGCTGTCCGAAGGGATCGTGCATGGCACATCGGTCACCTGCCCGCTGCATGCCTGGGTGTTCGACATGAACACAGGGCAGGCGCAGGGCGCGGATGAGGGGGCGGTTCACACCTTTCCGGTGCGGCTGGAGAACGGTCGCGTGCTGCTGGATACGACCCGGCTTGCCCGGCGCAGCGCCGCATGACCGCCCCCGTGCGCAGCACCTGCCCTTATTGCGGCGTCGGCTGCGGCGTGATCGCCTCGCCCGACGGCAAGGGTGGCGTTCAGATCAAGGGCGACCCCGACCACCCCGCCAACCGGGGCCGGTTGTGCGTCAAGGGGGCGGCCTTGGGCGAAACGCTGTCGACCGAGGGGCGGCTGCTGGCACCGATGATCCGGGGGCGGCAGGTGTCATGGGATAGCGCGCTGGATGAGGTGGCGGCGCGGTTTTCGCAAACCATCGCGGCACACGGGCCGGATTCGGTGGCGCTCTATGTCTCTGGCCAGCTGCTGATCGAAGATTACTACGTCGCCAACAAGCTGATGAAGGGCTTCATCGGCAGCGCCAATATCGACACCAACTCGCGGCTCTGTATGGCGTCTTCCGTGGCTGGCCACCGCCGCGCCTTCGGGTCCGACACTGTGCCGGGGCAGTATGAAGATCTGGAGCTGGCCAATCTGGTGGTGCTGGTCGGCAGCAATCTGGCCTGGTGCCACCCGGTGCTGCACCAGCGCCTGATGGCGGCCAGGGCGGCGCGGCCCGACCTGAAGATTGTCGTGATCGACCCCCGCCGCACCGCGACCTGCGAAGGGGCAGACCTGCACCTGGCCCTGGCACCGGGCGCCGATGCGCATCTGTTCAATCTGCTTCTGTGCCACCTTGCCGACAGCGGCCAGATCTCGGCGGATTTTCTCGCGCATGTCTCCGGGCTGGAGGCCACCCTCGCCGCCGCCCGCAGCAGCACCGCCGCCGAAACCGGACTGCCTCAGGCCGATCTGGTGGCGTTTCTCACGCTATGGGCCAGCACCGAACGGGTGGTCACCGTCTACTCCCAAGGCATCAACCAGTCTGACAGCGGCACCGACAAGGTGAACGCGATCCTAAACTGCCACCTTGCGACGGGGCGCATTGGTCGCCCCGGCATGGGGCCGTTTTCGGTGACCGGCCAGCCCAATGCCATGGGCGGCCGTGAGGTTGGCGGTCTGGCCAATATGCTGGCCTGTCATCTGGATCTTGAGAATGCGCTCCATCGCGATGCCGTTCAGGGCTTCTGGGCGTCGCCCACCATGGCCGACAAACCCGGGCTGAAAGCGGTGGACATGTTCCGCGCGGTCGAAGACGGGCGGATCAAGGCCCTGTGGATTCTGCACACCAACCCCGCCGTCACGATGCCCGACGCCGACCGTGTGGCCCGCGCCATCGCGGGCTGTGATTTCGTGGCGGTCAGCGACATCTGGCCCACGACAGATACCGCCCGGCTGGCACAGGTGCTGTTGCCCGCAGCCGGCTGGGGCGAAAAGGAGGGCACCGTTACCAATTCCGAGCGGATGATCAGCCGCCAGCGCGCCTTTGCCGCGCCGCCGGGGCAGGCGCGGGCGGATTGGTGGCAGCTGGCACAGGTGGCGCAACGCATGGGGTTTGCCGGCTTTGACTGGGATGGCCCCGGCGCGATCTTTGACGAATACGCCGCCCTGTCCGGAGTGGCCGGGGGTCTGGGCAGCGACTTTGACATCTCGGGTCTGGTCGGGGCGGATTACGCCACCCTTGCTCCGACAGTCTGGCCACAAGCGGGCAAGCGGGGCGGCCGGTTCTTTGGCGATGGACGCTTCCACACCCCCGATGGCCGCGCCCGCATGGTGCCGGTCACCGCCCGGCTGCCCGAAACCGCGCCCGCCGCGCAGCCGTTCCGGCTCAACACCGGGCGGGTGCGCGACCAGTGGCACACAATGACCCGAACCGGCATGGCCCCGCGCCTGTCACAGCATCTGGGCGAGCCGTATCTGGAGGTGCATCCGACGGATGCCGCGCGTCTGGGTCTGGCCCCGGCCTCGCTGGCCGAGCTCAGCAATGATCAGGGCCGCTCGGTGCTGCGGGTGATGATCAGCGACCGGGTTCAGCCCGGCCACCCGTTTGCGCCGATGCACTGGACGGGCGAGACGGCACCGACCGGCCGCATTGATGTGCTGGTGCCGGGTCTGACAGACCCGGTCTCCGGCCAGCCCGCCAGCAAATCCGCCGCGGTCGCCATCCGGCCCTTTGCCGCCCGGTGGTATGGCTTTGCTCTGTCGCGCAATGGCCTGCGCCCCACCTGTGACTATTGGGCCAAAGGCCCGGTCGCGGGCGGGATGCAGATGGAACTGGCAGGACAGGAGGAGCCGCAGGACTGGGCGGACTGGGCCTCCGCGCTGTTCGGGCTGGCCGCACCTTCGGCCATGGTCTCTGACCCGGCGCAGGGGGTCCACCGCATGGCCTTTGTCGAGCAGGGCCGCCTCATCGCGGCGCTGTTTATCGCGCGCGCGCCTGTGCTGCTATCCCGCGCGCATCTGGCGTCGGCCCTTGGCGGCACTGACGTTTCGGTTCTGGCTGGCCGTCCGGCGGCAGACCGTCCCGATCCGGGGCCAACGGTCTGTGCCTGCCTCAATGTCGGTCTGAACACCATTCTTCGCGCCATGAGCACCGACGGGCTGATGACCGTTGACGCCATCGGCGCCGCAATTGGCGCTGGCACCAATTGCGGCTCCTGCCGCCCCGAACTTGCCGCCCTTGTCGCCCGTCACAGCCACTGCGAGGCCGCCGAATGAGCTATCTTCAGAACCCAGCAACCATTGTCCCCTCTACAGTCACCCCGCCGCGTGGTCGTATCGCGCTGGTCGGGGCCGGTCCGGGGGCGGCAGACCATCTGACGCTGCGGGCGGTGCGCTGTCTTGGGCAGGCCGATGTCATCTACTATGACCGGCTGGTAGAGCCGGAGGTGCTGGCCTTTGCCCGGCCCGGTGCCGCCTGCATCTTTGTCGGCAAAGAGGTGGGCGCGCACAGCTGGCCGCAAGCCCGGATCGATGCGACCATCGTGGCAGCCGCCTTGCAGGGCAAACGGGTGGTGCGGCTGAAATCCGGCGATCCGTCCGTCTTTGGCCGGGCTGCCGAAGAAATCGCCGCCGCCCGCGCGCACGGGATCGACATCGAGATCATTCCCGGGGTGACCGCCGCCTCTGCCGCTGCCGCGAGCCTGTGCCAGCCGCTGACCCAACGTGGGGTGACAGATCGCGTGGTGCTGGCCACGGCCACCTGCTGCACCGGCGAGATGCCGTCGCAGATCGGCGAAATCGCCCGGCCCGGCACCTCGCTGGTGTTTTACATGGCGATGACGCAGCTTCGGGCGCTGTCTGATCAGCTGATCGCCGCCGGGGTCGCGCCGGATCAGCCGGTGACTGTCGCTACCAATGTTTCGCGCGCGAATGAACGCAGCCTGACCACAACAGTCGCGCAACTTTGGCAGGATTGTGAGGCGGCAAAGGTCCGCAATCCGGCGGTCATCCTGATTGAGCTGGCGAAACCGCCAGAACCGCAACCGGGCGGGATCAGTTTTGCCGCCCAGTCCGCCTCCGCCGCCGCAGTGTCAGCGTCCTAGCAGGGATCTGGCGGCGATCCACAGCATCCCTAGCTGAACAGTCTCGGGTCCGGTCCGCCGCGCAGGCCCGCGTCCAGTGTCGCCATTGCTGTCATCTCGTCTTCGGTCAGGCTGAAATCGCAGACATCCAGATTTTGCGCCAGCCGCCCCGCATCGGTGCTGCGCGGGATCACCGAACAGCCCAGCTGGATATGCCAGCGCAAAATCACCTGCGCCGGAGTCTTGCCGGTGCGCGCCGCCACCGCCTGCACCGGGGCGGCGTCAAACGCCTGCCCCTTGCCCAGCGGGGTCCAGCTCTGGGTGACAATCCCCAGCCGGTCGTGCAAAGCGCGCAACTCGGCCTGCTGCAATCCCGGATGCAGCTCGATCTGGTTCAGAACCGGCGTCACGCCGGTCTCACCGATCAGCCGCTCCAGATGGTCGCCCATGAAATTCGACACGCCGATGGATTTCACCCGGCCCGCTTCGCGCAGCCGGATCATCGCGCGCCAGGTGTCCAGATACAGGCCCTTTTGCGGGCAGGGCCAATGGATCAACAGCAAGTCCGGCTCCAGCCCCAGCCGCGCCACCGACACGTCAAAGGCGCGCAAGGTCTCATCATGGCCCTGACGGTCGTTCCAGATCTTGGTGGTGACAAACACCTGATCCCGCGCCACGCCGGACTGGCGCAGACCTTCACCCAGGCCCGTCTCGTTGCCATAGATCGCCGCACCGTCCACCAGTGCATAGCCCATGCGCAAGGCCGACGACACGATATGGCTGGTCTGATCTGCCGGAATCTGCCAGATTCCCAAACCCAGCGCCGGAATCCGGTTGCCGTCATTCAACTTCACCACCGCCATCGTCGTCTCCCGCAGGTCAGGGCCGCAGGGAACAGATTTCAGGGGGGGGATGCAAGCAAGAACTTGCCGACCGTCGTGCTTTGCTGCTTTCCCAAATACTCCGGGGGAGTCGCGCGTCAGTGCGGGCGGTCTGCCACAGGCGCTGTCGCCGCGCGACGGGGGCGGAGCCCCCCGCACCAAACAGCTTGCCCCCGCCCTTTGCGGGGGCGCAATCAGATCACCTTTGGCCGTTCCCGGCGGGGGGTGCATAGGGGGCGCGGGTCAGGTCCACCGCCTGCCCGGTGGCGGCGCTTTCCTGCGCGGCCATGCCGATGGCCACGGCCCACCAGCCATCCAGCAGGCTGACCTCTGCCGCCTGTTCACCGCGCACCACGCGGGCAAAGCCCTGATGCTGATAAAAGGTGCTGCCGTTGTGATCGCCCGCCGCCAGCAGCGCCGGGTCCACCGGCACCTCCTGCACCTGCGGACCCTTCGGGTCGCGTGGGCTGACGATCACCTGCGGCACCGGGGCCGCACCCAGATGGGCGGGCCAGAACCGGCCCGGTCCGGGCACAAGGCATTCGATCTTGCCCAGCGGCCCCACGGCCGAGATTTCCTCCTGATAGCGCGCGCCTTCGGCAAACATGCACAGCTCCAGCATCGCGCGCAGCCCGTTCTCGAACTCGACGATTACATAGGCATTGTCCCAGATGTCCGGGGTCTGACCACCATAACGCTCGTCCAGATGGTTCACCGCCTGTCCCGCACTCGCCATCACCCGCACCGGGTCGCAGCCGGCAATCAGCCGCATCAGGTCAAAGAAATGGCAGCATTTTTCCACCAGTGTGCCGCCCGTGTTGTGGTTAAAGCGGTTCCAGTCGCCGACTTTCTCCAGAAACGGAAAGCGATGCTCGCGGATGGTCAGCATTTTGATGCCGCCAGTCGCCGCCTCGGCTTGCGCGATCAGATGCGCGACGGGCGGCATATAGCGGTACTCCATCGCCACCCAGATCGGCGCGGGGTAGGCCGCGCGCAACGCCGCCAGACGCGGGGCATCGGCAGGGTCGGTGAACAGCGGCTTTTCGCACAGGATCGGCAGCGGGCGGATCGCGGCGATCTGTTCCAGCTGCGCCAGATGCATGTGGTTGGGCGACACGATCAGCAGGCAGTTCACGTCGCTGTGCGCCACCACCTCGGCCACGCTGTCCACCATCACCGCCCCCGGTGCCAGCTCTGCCGCCCGCGCGCGCATCGCGGGGTCGGGCTCAAAGATGGCCGCCACGCTTGCACGAGGGATCAGCGCGATGTTGCGCAGATGCTCTTGCCCCATCATGCCACAGCCGATGATACCGTATCTCAGATCCATAGTGATCTCATTTCAAACGGGCCTCATTTCAGGCGGGCCACATAGGCCACGCGGTCAGGGTCATACCAGGTGAAGGACGCTTCGGCCGACTGGCCGTCCTGCCCCCGTGCGATGCGGGTGATCATCGGCAGCGGCGTGCCGGGGGGGTGCGGAAACTCCGCCAGCACCCAGTCGGGCAGGGCCCCAAGGCCGACGCGGTCTTCGGCCCGGGTGATCCACAGGTTCAGGCGCTGGCGGTAGTAGAAATACAGCGATTCCGACAGGTCTTCGGGGGCGATCCGCTCGGCCAGCGCGCCATCCAGCCAGATCTCCTCGACCGCCGCCACCACGCCCGAGAGAAACCGCAGGCGGCGGATGCGGTGGCCTTCGGCGCTGGTGCCAAAGGCGGGCAGCCTGGGGTCTTTCGGCAACCGGTCGACTGACAGCACCCGGGCGGTCGGCAGGCCGCCCCCCGACAACAGCTCGATCCGCAGCAGCGCATAGACCGAGGACGGGTCGGCCTTGGCGCGGATGTAATTGCCAGACCCTTGTTTGCGCTCCACCAGCCCCTTGGCGGCCAGCGCCTGCAGCGCCTGCCGCAAGGTGCCGACCGCAATCCCCAGCCCCGCCGCCATCTCGCGCTCGGGCGGCAGGCGTTCGCCGTCGATCAGCCGCCCCGCCGCGATGTCGCGGATCAACAGCTCGCTGATCTGAAGATACAAGGGCAGGGCGCCGGGGGAGGACATAGACTGTGCCGTAAATTGATACAGGATTGATCTATAGGATTTCCGATGCTACGCAAGAAAAAAGTTGAGTCTCATCCATGGATTTCTGGGAGGAAACGTCATGACAGTGGTGCCCGTCACCTCGGCCGATCTTGATGCCAGCGAGGTCAGCTGGTTCGCCGCCCTGTGCTCGGATGACTATGAATATCTCGGCGTGCCCGACCCGGCCCTGCGCTCCAGCTGGGCGCATTGCTCGGGCATCGTCAAGCGCGCCGAGGCGCATGGCTTTCGCAACATCCTGTGCCCGTCGTCGTATCAGGTCGGGCAGGATACCTTGTCCTTTGTCGCGGGCTGCGCGCCGATCACCGATAGCATCAACTTCCTTGCCGCGATCCGCTGCGGCGAGATGCAGCCGGTGATGCTGGCCCGCACCGTGGCCACGCTGGACCATATGCTGCAAGGGCGGCTGACGCTGAATGTCATCTCGTCGGACTTCCCCGGCGAAGTCGCCCCCAGCGCCTTTCGCTACAAGCGCAGTCACGAGGTTGTGGAAATTCTGCGGCAGGCCTGGACGCAGGACCATATCGACTACGCGGGCGAGATCTATCAGATCAGCAAGATCAGCGCCGACCCGGCGCGGCCGTATCAGCAGAACGGCGGGCCCTTGCTGTATTTCGGCGGCTATTCCCCCGACGCGCTGGAACTTTGTGGCGCGCAATGCGATGTTTACCTGATGTGGCCTGAAACCAAAGACATGCTGGCACAGCGGATGCGCGATGTGCATGCCCGCGCTGCCGCCCATGGCCGGACGCTGGATTACGGCTTGCGCGTGCATATGATCGTGCGCGACACGGAAGCTGAAGCGCGGGAGTATGCCGAGCATATCGCCAGCAAGCTGGATGACGAATACGGCAAGCTGATCCGCGACCGGGCGCATGATTCCATCAGCCTTGGCGTGGCACATCAGGCGCGGGCGCGCGAACTGGCCGATCAGTTCGGCTATACCGAGCGCCATCTGTGGACCGGCATCGGCCGGGCGCGGTCGGGCTGTGGCGCGGCGCTGGTCGGGTCCACCGATCAGGTGCTGAGCCAGATCGAGGACTACCGCAAGATGGGCATCCGTGCCTTTATCTTTTCGGGCTATCCTCATCTTGAGGAATGTGACCATTTCGGCACCAGGGTGCTGCCACAGCTGAAAACCTGCTCTCTGCCGCATGAATACGGCCGTGTGCCCGCCAGCACTCCCGCCACCCCTTTAGGAAACGGACCCCGCCGCTGATGGAAAAGATCACCCTTTCGCCCGAAGTCTCCCTGTCGCGTCTGGTCTATGGCATGTGGCGTCTGGGCGATGATGCCGACACCTCGCCCGCCCATGTGCAGGCCAAGGTCGAGGCGTGCCTTGCCCAGGGCATCACCACGATGGATCAGGCCGACATTTACGGCGGCTATACCGCCGAGGCGATCTTTGGCGCGGCCCTGAAGGCCGCACCCGCCCTGCGGGACCAGATCGAGATTGTGACCAAATGCGATATCGTGGCCCCCGCAGGCCGCCATGCCGCGGCACGGGTGAAGCATTACGACACTTCCGCCGCCCATATCGCCGCCAGCGTCGAGGCATCCTTGCGCGATATGGCGACCGACCGGATCGACCTGTTGCTGATCCATCGCCCCGATCCGCTGATGGATCATGAGGAAACCGGGGCCGCCCTTGACGCGTTGGTGGCCAGCGGCAAGGTGCTGGCGGTGGGCGTGTCGAACTTCCGCCCCTGGGATTTTGAGCTGCTGCAATCGGCGATGAAATCCCCGCTGGTGACGAACCAGATCGAGGTCAGCCTGCGGGCATACGATGCCTTTACCAATGGTGACATCGCCTTTCACCAGCGTCACGGCCAGCCGCTGATGGCGTGGAGCCCGCTGGCCGGGGGCAGCCTGCTGTCGGGCGCCGATCTGCGGCTGCGCGACGCGCTGCACCGGGTGGGGGCGGAACAGGGCACCGACTGGTCGGCGGTGGCGGTGGCCTGGCTGTTGCGGCACCCGGCGCGGATCATTCCGGTGATGGGGACCAACAGTCTTGACCGGATTGAAAAACTTTCTGATGCCTGTCGTGTCGAAATGGATCGCCAGACGTGGTTCGAGCTCTACACCCATGCCATGGGACATGAGGTGCCGTAAGGACGGATGGAGCTTTGATGAGGGAAATGCAGTTCACGCCAGAGGACAACCCGCGCGCGTTTCGCGATGCGCTGGGGCGGTTTGCCACCGGGGTTACGGTGGTGACCTGCGCCACCCCGGATGGGCCGATGGGGTTCACCGCCAACAGCTTTGCCGCCGTGTCGCTGGATCCGGCGCTGGTGTTGTGGTCTCCGGCAAAAGCCTCCAGCCGGTTCGCGCCTTTCGCCCAGGCGCAGCACTATGCGATCCACGTGCTGGATGCAGAGCATACCGGCTGGCTGACCCGGTTCGGGCGCGGTGGCGCGGGCTTTCACGGGCTGAGCCATGAGGCGAATGCCGAAGGTGTGCCGGTGATCCACGGCGCGCTGGCCCGCTTCGACTGCGCGCAACACGCCACCCATGACGGCGGCGATCACCTGATCGTGGTGGGGCGCGTGCTGCGCGCCGCCTATCGCGAGGGCGCGCCGCTGGTGTTTTCGCAAGGGGCCTACGGGCGGTTCGCGAACGGTCTCTGAGGGTGTGCTCGCGGTGAGGACAGACTGGGGCTCTGCCCCCAGCGCATTGGTTCCTCGGACCCATGGCGAAACCAATGCGCAACCCGGGATATTTTTGCCAAGATAAAAGCGCGGTTCTGAGAGGTCGGGGCGCGGGATTGCAATGCCGCGATCCGCAAGACGTATTGTCCCGCCCGGTCGTGACCGTCCTAAACCGGGATATTGTCGATCAGCCGCACACTATCCAGCCAGACTGCCGCCAGCATCCGGCGCGGGCTGGCGGGATCGTCTGACGGCATCAGCGTCGCGGCGTCGCGCAGCTCGATGTATTCCACCCGCTCGAATCCGGCGGCGCGGATCGCCTCGGCGGCCTCACGGATCGCCATCCGGTCGGATTGCCCGGCGCGGATATCCTCGGCCGCCGCTGTGATGGCCGCGTAAAGCACCCCGGCTTTCGCCCGCCCCGCAGCGGTCAGCCGCACATTGCGCGACGACATGGCCAGCCCGTCCGCCTCGCGGATGGTTTCGCAGCCGACGATCTGTACCGCCATGTTCAGGTCGCGCACCAGCCGCAGCACCACTTGCAGCTGCTGCCAGTCCTTCTGGCCAAAATAGCCCCGGTCGGCCAGGGTCATGCCAAACAGCTTGGTCACCACCGTCGCCACGCCATCGAAATGGCCGGGGCGCATCCGCCCCTCCAGCGGTTCCGACACCCCGGCGACCGACACCACGGTCTTGAATCCGTCGGGATAGACCTCTTCGGGGGCAGGGGCAAAGATCAGATCAACCGGGACCGTGGCCAGCAAAGCGGCGTCGGCCTCTTCGGTGCGGGGGTATTTCAGCAGGTCGTCGGGGTTGTTGAACTGCATCGGGTTGACGAAAATCGTGGTGATCACCCGATCACAGTCACGCCTTGCGGCGCGCGCAAGGCTCAGGTGGCCATCATGCAAAGCGCCCATGGTGGGCACAACGCCGATGACCTCGCCTGCCGCCCGCCAGGCACGGGTATGAGCGCGCAGATCGGCAACGGTGCGGACAATGACGGGCAGGGTCACGATTTGGCTTTCACGGGCAACACATCGGCAAAGACATGTTCCGGCCCCGGAAACGCCCGCGCGCGCACCTCGCCGGCATAGGTGGCGATGGCGGCATCGGCCAGCTTGCCCAGTTCGGCATAGCGCTTGACAAACTTGGGGCGGAAATCGGTGAACAGGCCCAGCATGTCGTCGATCACCAGCACCTGCCCGTCACAGTCCGCCCCAGCCCCGATGCCGATGGTGGGGATGCTCAGCGCCGCCGTGATCTTCCGGGTTAGGCCCTGCGGCACCTTTTCCAGCACGATGGCAAAGGCCCCCGCCGCCTCACACGCCCGGGCGTCGGCCATCACCTTGGCGGCCTCATCGTCGCGGCCCACCACCTTGTAGCCGCCAAGGGTGTTCACCGATTGCGGCGTCAGACCGATATGGGCCATCACCGGCACCCCGCGCGCGGTCAGAAAGGCGATGGTCTCGGCCATATGCGCGCCACCCTCCAGCTTTACGCTTGGCGCGCCGGTTTCGGCCATCAGCCGGGCGGCATTGCGGAACGCCTGCTGCGGGCTTTCCTCATAGCTGCCAAACGGCAGGTCAATGACCGCCATCGCCTTGGACAACCCGCGCATGACTGATCGGCCGTGCAGTATCATCATCTCCATCGTCACGCCCACGGTCGAGGGCAAGCCGTGCAGCACCATGCCCAGCGAGTCGCCCACCAGCACCATGTCGCAATGCGGATCCACCAGCCGCGCCATCGGCGTGGTATAGGCCGTCAGCATCACCAGCGGCTGGCCGCCCTTGCGGGCCTTGATATCGGGCGGCAGAACCGGGCGGACGGGGGTGGTGGCGCTCATGATCGTCTCCTGCCTGTGACGCCCCTGTCACCGGGCGTCCTTAAACTGCCTGACATAAGTGCATGACCCCACCGGGATGCGCAAGAATATTGCGCCGCACTGCGGCACATCCCGCAGGCTTGACGGGGCTCAGGCTTGACGGGGCGGGGGCGGCTGTGCCCCATATCCTCAGCAAAAAGCCCGGAGGCCGATATGTCGCTGATCCAACCCGTCACCCGCGATGCCACCCCAGCCGAAGAGGAACGGCCGGACCCCGCCAAGGTTGTATCCGGCGATCCTGTGCATACCACCTGGAACATCGAGGATATGGATGGCCTCTATTGCGGCATGTGGCAGTCCACCCCCGGCGCCTGGCGGGTGTCTTATGCCGAGTGGGAATACGTGCATATTCTGTCGGGCCATTCGGTCCTGCGCGGCGAGGACGGCAGCGAAACGCATCTGCGGGCGGGCGACAGCTACATCATCCGCCCCGGATTTGCCGGGGTCTGGGAAGTGATTGAGACCACGCTGAAAGATTACGTTATCCGGTCCTAGGCGCGGGGTTCAGGCGGCCTTGGCCTTGCGGCTGACCAATGCCACCCCGGTCCCCGCAAGGCCCATCCCCAGCCATGCCATCAGCGGCATCGCCTCGCCCAAGAGCGGCCAGGCGAACAGCGCCGACATGGCGGGCACCAGATAGAACAGCGCCGACACCCGGCTGACCTCGCCCACCCGGATCATCGCCAGCAGCAGCGACATCGCCAGCAACGAGTTGCCGATCACCAGATAGGCCATCACCGCAATGAACTCGGCATCCCAGGAAATGCTCTGGCTTTCGGTCAGCAGCGCAATCGGCAGGGTAAACACCGCGCCGACCGCATATTGGATCATGTTTGACGTGACCGGGTGCTGGCTGACCCCGAACCGCTTTTCATACAGCGTGCCGGCGGTGATGCCGAACAACCCGCCAACCGCCAGCAGCAGGCCCCACGGGTTTTCGGCCTGCACCTGCGCGCGGGCAAGGATCACGACCAACGCCCCGGCCAGCCCCAGCCCAAGCCCGGCCCAGGCGCGGCGGCTGACCACTTCGCCGACAAAGCGCGGTGCGATCAGCGCAACCAGAATGGGTTGCAGGCAGACCACAATCGCCACACCCGCCGCCGACACCCCGGACTTGAAGGCCAGATAACACAGGCCGAAATAGCTGACCTGGATCAGAAAGCCGACCACCGCCACATCCAGCCAGCCGCGCAGGGTGGCGGGCATCGGCGGGCGCAGCGCGATGACAAAGGGCAGCAGCACCAGCAGCACAAGGCAGTAGCGCAGCGCCAGAATGGTCATCGGTTCGGCATGACCCAGCCCCAGCTTGGCAATGGCAAAGCCCGCCGACCACAGGATCAGAAAGACGGCAGGGGCGACGATCAGCCAGAGGGGGCGGGAGGATGTCATACGGCGGACTATTGCCGGGGCCGCAGGGAAAGGAAAGAGGCCGCCTTTGATCAGATGTCAAAGGCGGCGCAAGATCTTAGAGTGGAACGTTGTCGCCGCCGGTGGCCGCCATTCCGTCGCGCGGGTCGTCAAACACCGGCTCTTGGGTGTTGGCGTCGGGGCCATAGATCAGCTCGGGGTCTACGGTGCGCGATGGCAGGTCCGTGCCACGGCCAAAATTCTCGGGGTCTACCCGCAACGCTTCGGCTTCGGTGCGGACATGGACCGGGGCGCCGATCGGCACCAGTTCGAACAGGTCGATAATGTCCTGATTGAACATGCGGATACAGCCCGCAGACCCGGAATTGCCGATGGATTCCATGTCATTGGTGCCATGGATGCGGAAATAGGTGTCGCGCCCGCCCTTGTACAGATACAGCGCCCGCGCGCCCAACGGGCTGCGCAAGCCGCCCGGAATGCCCTTGGCAAACGGGCCATACACATCCGGTTCACGGCGGATCATGTTCTGTGTCGGCGTCCAGCCCGGCCATTTCCGTTTCAGCTGGATGGTGCCATTGCCGGCAAAGGCCAGCCCGGCCCGGCCAACGCCCACCGGGTAGCGCACCGAATTGTTGCCTTCGCGCACAAAGTACAGGAACTTTGAATAGGGATCGACATCAATCGTGCCCACTGCCTGCTCACCCAGATACTGCCCGGTGATCCGGCGGTTCGGGCTTTGGGTGTACTGGCCCGGAATGCCGGGCAAGGAATAGCCACTGTCAAAGACCGGGCCATAGCCGGGCAGAAATCCGGCCGAGAATACGGGTTGAACCGATCCGGGTGCGGCGGGCGCACAGGCGGAAAGGGCGGCAAAACCGGACATTGCAAGAAAGCTGCGGCGGCTGAGGGGGTCAAAAGACATTGGAGACCTTGATAATGCGAGTCGTCTGTTACCTAGCATGCCGTTTTGCAAAACGGAAAGACCCGGACAGATTTTCCTGCCCGGATCGGTGATTCGTTGCTCGATTGTGATCCGGAAGGCGCGGCGACAGCCGTCGCGCGCCGCCTTTTCGCTCAGTTTACAGCGCCGATAGACCAGAACAGCGTCTCGCCCGACGAGTCGTCCACGCCGTCATTGTCGGTCACCACCCAGCCAGTCCCGGCCGCGTCGATGGCAAAACCTTCGACCTTGTCCACGATATAGCCGTTCAGCACCGCCAGATCGGGCAGGAAATCACGGACCAGTTCCTTGGTCACCACCGGCAGGGGGCCGCCCAGTTCGGCGGGCTGCAGCTCGGCAGCCCGAACGCGGTAGAGCTTCTTGGTCTGCGCCTTGCCCGCGATCTGGTTGTCACGCTCGACAATATAGACCCAGTCGCCGTGCAGGGTGATTTCCGACAGACCCATCCAGGCGCCTTCGGCCGGGGTATCCAGCGGGTAGTGCACCGCGCCCCAGGTTTCTTCCGCAGTGTTATAGGCCAGCAGTTTGACCATACCCTTCGGATCATCTTTCCACTCGCGCTGCACCGCCATCCACAGCCAGTCTCCGGCCACGGTGATGCCTTCAAAGCCAAAGCGGATCTCATGCGCCAGCAGTTCGGCGGGCAGGGCGATTTCCTGCTTGATCTCGCCCTTGTCGTTCACATTGTAGATCGCGTGCGGGATCAGCCGGTCGCTGCGCCCTTCCGAGGCCAGCCAGAACCCGCCCTTGCCATCCGGCGCGATGCCTTCGATGTCCAGCTTTTGCGCCGCGTCACCGCCACGGGTGATGTCGAGGGCGGCAGTGATCTTTGCCGGGGTCTGCGTGGCGTCGATGGTGTAGATGCGCGGCATTGCACCATAGACGCTGTCCGACACGGCAAAAAGCTGGCCGGGTTCGGTGCCTGCGGTCAGACCCGACAGCGCGCCCCAGCCGATCAGCGGATCAGAGCCTGCGCTGGTCAGCATCGGATAGGCGGCAGGGGCCTCGGTCAACTCGTAAAGCATGACATGGGCGGGGGCGAGACCGTCTTCGCGCAGGTCCACCTCGTTGGCGGTGACCAGCAGGTTGCGCGCCGGAAGGGTCGCGATGCCTTCGGGCGACACGCCCGAGGGCAGCAGCTGTTTCAGCGCCGGGCTGGCCGGATCGGTCAGATCATAGACCGCGATGACCGAGCCACGCTCCGAGGCGACAAAGGCCATCGGCACGCCGCCGAACGTGTCAAACTTGACCGATTCCAGCTCCACGCCCTTGGTGTGGCTGCGGTGCTCCGGGTAGTGGCCGATTTCGGCAATCGCGCGCTCCAGCGATGCGCCCGAATCCCAGACCAGCGTGCCGTCCTTGTGAAAAATTGACCAGGTGCGCGTGCCGCCGTTCCAGTCGCCCTCATTGGCGGTGGCGAAGTGGTCGCCGTCGATCCAGGCAATCGCATCAGGTTCACGCGGCACCGCACCCTTGGGGGCGGTGAACTCCAGCCGGCCATCGCGCTTGGTGTCGATGCCCGAAACCTCGGCCTCCCCGGCGCTGAAATGTCTGGTCACGGTGCCATCGGCCCCGATCACCACCAGATGGTTGTTTTCCTGCAGCGTGACGACAATCTCGCCCGCCGCGTTCACATCAACATATTCCGGCTCCGGGTCTTCGGCACCGATTTCGGCCATGCCGGTCATCTCGATGTGCAGCTGTGCGGCGCAATCGGCCACGCCGTCCACCACCGGCAGTTTGACCACATAGCCCGCAGGCATCTGTGGCAACCCGCCATCGCCCGCTTCCTCATCACGCTCATTCTCGATGGCAATCGCCAGGAACGACCCGTCCGGGGCCTTGGCAACCGAATCCGGCTGGCCGCCGATGTCGCATTCGGCGGTGATCGCGCGGGTGGCCGGATCAATCGTCACCAGCTTGCCCGAAGGCGCGGTATAGCTCTCAGAGGTGTTCACACCGCTGAAAATCTTGTCGCCGATGAACACGGCGGTGGTCGGCTCGCCGCCCACGTCGATGTTGCCCATGGCTTTTGGCGCCTTCGGGTCGGTGATGTCGATCAGACCGATCACGCCCAACGGGCTGTCGGTGTAAACCAGGGTCATCCCATCTTCAGAGGCAGAGATGATCTCGGCGCTGGTGGTGCGGGCAAGATCCTCCCCTTCCGCCATGTTCAGCGGCGTGGCAAAGCTGGCAATGCGGTTGAAGTTCGTCTCGGCCAGCGCCGGAAAGGCGGCAAAGATGGCCAGAGCAGAGGTCAGGCCAAGAGTTTTGATCGGCATCGGATCGGTCCTCGTTCGGATGGGAATTCCGAGCGAGGCTTGGGCCGGTTTGGTCACAGCCGGATGACAGGGAAATGTCAGCTTTGCGATATTTTGCGCAGGCGGAATTTTGCCGGGAACCTTTTGGCATGAACAAGAGTTTGTGAGCATAGCCCCCGCAAGCGGGGCATCAGAAAGGGACTATGATGGCTATTGAAGCACTTCTTATCATTCTTCTGGTCGGGGCAATCGCAGGCTGGTTGGCCGGTCAGATTGTCAAAGGCTACGGCTTCGGCCTTCTGGGCAATATCGTTGTCGGCATCGTCGGCGCGCTGTTTGCCGGTTTCCTGTTTCCCCGCATCGGCCTTGGCCTTGGCGGCGGCATCCTCGGCTCGATCATTGCGGCCACGTTGGGTGCTGTGATCCTGCTGTTCCTGATCCGCCTGATCAAGCGCGCCTGAGCGCTGCCTCAGACAGACCAAAAGGCCGGGGTTTTCCCCGGCCTTTTCCTTTATCCCACCACGTTGAAATCCGGCCCATACGGATAGTGCGTGATATTCTCGGGCGCATCGTCGGTGACGACAAAAATATCATGCTCGCGGTAGCCACCCGCCCCCGGCTGGCCGTGCGGAATGGTTAGCATCGGCTCCATCGAGATCACCATGCCGGGTTCCAGTACGGTGTCGATATCCTCGCGCAGTTCCAGCGCCGCCTCGCGGCCGTAGTATTGTGACAGCAGGCCAAAACTGTGGCCATAGCCAAAGGTGCGGTATTGCAGCATGTCGCGCTCGGCCAGAAACGCGTTGATCTTGGCCGTGATATCGGCACAGGTGCTGCCCGCGCGCAGCAGGGTCATGCCATATTCATGCGCGGCAATGTTATGCTGCCAGACCGCCATCGAGGCATCATCCACCTCGCCGACAAACAGCGTGCGCTCCAGCGCGGTGTAATAGCCTGAAATCATTGGAAAGCAGTTCAGCGACAGGATATCACCGCGCTTCAGCTTGCGGCTGGTCACCGGGTTGTGCGCGCCATCGGTGTTCAGCCCCGACTGGAACCAGACCCAGGTGTCGCGGTATTCGGCATCGGGAAAGCGTTTTGCAATCTCGCGCTCCATCGCATCGCGCCCCGCGATGCTGATTTCCAGCTCGCTCGCCCCCACCGCAATCGCCTCACGGATGGCATAGCCGCCGACATCGGCGACATTCGATCCGTGCTTGATCAGCGCAATCTCGGCCGGGGATTTCATCATCCGTTGCTGCATGGTGGCGGGCGCAATATCCATCCCGCGCCTGGGTTTCAGGAAGGTGTTGAGCTTTTCCGCCCGCTCCATCGTCAGGTGATCGGCCTCACAACCGATGGCGCGGCCGGTGCCGGTGATGCTGGCCACTACGCGCCAGAAGTTATCGCGCGTCCAGTCGGTATAGGTGATGTTGTCGCCCACCGACCGCCGCCACGGCTGGCCTGCATCAATCCCGGCGCTGACCGTGATGCAATCGGTTTTGGTCACCACACAGGCATAGGGCCGGCCAAAGCTGCAATACAGAAAGCCCGAGTAATAGGCGACGTTGTGCATGCTGGTCAGCACCACAGCGTCAAGGCTGTGCAGCTCCATGATGTCGCGCAGACCGGCAAGGCGATCTTCGTATTCCTCTGCCGCAAAGGGCAACGCATCTTTGGCGTCGCCGTTGTGCAAGCGGTACTGTTCAGGGCGGATCAGTTCCATATCAGACCTCGATCATGGGGCCGGACATGGCGCCCGGAACCCCGAAAGGTCCCGGCGTACAGGACGAAAGCGGCGCAAACCGCAAGCAGCGGGGAAGACCCCTGTGGCGACGCCATCGCCACGGCTCATATCTACCATGACGCTACCGGGGTCTGCCGACAAGGGGTAGGGCGGGGTTCACCCCGCCTTCTGCCGTCACAATTTATCGAAATCCGCCGCCGAATGGCGCTCGGGCAGCTGCTCACCCGGCGCGCCCCAGTCGCGGTTGACCTTGCGGCCCCGCACCACCGCCGGGCGGGCGTCGATCTTTTCCGCCCAGGCCATGACATGCTTGTAGGATGTCACATCCAGAAATTCGGCGGCATCATAGGCCCGGCCCAAGGCAATCCCGCCATACCACGGCCAGATCGCCATATCGGCGATGCTGTAGTCATCCCCCGCGACAAAGGCATGCTCTGCCAGCTGCCGGTCCAGCACATCCAGCTGGCGCTTGGTTTCCATCGCATAGCGGTTGATCGGATATTCATACTTCTCGGGCGCATAGGCGTAGAAATGGCCAAAGCCACCGCCGACAAACGGGGCCGACCCCATCTGCCACATCAGCCAGTTCATCACCTCGGTCCGCACCGGCCCGGATGCGGGCAGAAACGCCCCGAATTTTTCTGCCAGATGCAGCAGGATCGAGCCGGATTCGAACACCCGCAGCGGCGTGTCGCCGGAATAATCCATCAGCGCCGGAATCTTTGAATTCGGGTTCACCGCCGTAAACCCCGACCCGAACTGATCGCCATTGCCGATCTTGATGATCCAGGCGTCGTATTCGGCGGCATGCCCGGCCTCCAGCAGTTCCTCGAACATCACCGTGACCTTCACCCCGTTCGGTGTGGCCAGCGAATACAGCTGAAACGGATGCTCGCCGCGCGGCAGATCCTTGTCATGCGTCGGCCCGGCAATGGGGCGGTTGGTGCTGGCAAACTGCCCGCCGTTTTCCTTGTCCCAGGTCCAGACCTTCGGCGGTACGTAAGGGGTGTCGGTCATCTCGGTTCCCATCTGATTGGCCATGCGTTGGACAAAAAGGTATGACCTCCGCCGGGCATCGGCAAGACCCGGCAAGTGCGGGCAGCCTGTGCGCCAGCGCGCTCAGCGCCAGAGCACAAACCGCCCCGGCCCCGCAGCGGCCAGGATCAGCAGCCCCCCGGCAACCGACCAGTTCTTGACCATGATCGTCACCTGCCAGGGATCCGCCCGCAGCTGCCAATGGAAAAAGCTGGTCATCACGCAATAGCCCGCCAAGGCCAAAGCCCAGACCGCCACCCGTGGCCCGGCCAGCAGCCCCGCAGCGGCGATCAGGTTGAACGCGGCCACCGGCCAGACCAGCCCCCCCGGCAAGCCCACCCCGGCCAGCATCGCCTGTACCGGCGCCGGGTCCGCCAGCTTTTGCACCGCGCCCCCCGCGAACAGGACCGCCAGCAGCACCCGCCCCGCCAGATCAAGTCCGTCGCGCATCACATCATCCATCTGCTAGACAGACCGCGTGATCCCGCCATCCACCCGAAGATTCTGCCCGGTGATATAGCCCGCCCCGTCGGACGCCAGAAATGCCACCGTCGCCGCAATCTCCTCAACCCGGCCATAGCGGCCCATCGGAATGCGGGCGCGGAACACCTCTTTCTCTGGCAGGCTGTCGATGAACCCCGGCAGCACATTGTTGATGCGGATGCCCTTGGCGGCGTATTGATCGGCGTAGAGCTTGGTAAACGCCGCCAGCCCGGCCCGCGCCACGCCGCTGGTGGGAAAGGTGGGGTCCGGCTCGAAGGTGGCAAAGGTCGTGATGTTGATGATCGCGCCCTTGCCCTGCGCCTCCATGATCGGGGTTACCGCGCGAATGGGTCGTACGGCGGACAGGAAATAGATCTCGAACCCCTGATGCCAGCCCTCATCGGTGATTTCGACCAAGGGCGCGCGCGGCCCGTGGCCTGCGCTGTTCACCAGCACGTCGATCCGGCCAAAGCGGTCCATCGTGGCGGCAATCAGCCGGTCGACATCGGCTTGCGACTGGTTCGACCCGGTCACCCCCACACCGCCCAGCTCTGCCGCCAAAGCCTCGCCCTTGCCCGAGGACGACAGGATGCACACGGCATAGCCCTCGGCCGCCAGCTTTCGCGCTGCCGCCGCCCCCATCCCCGACCCGCCCGCCGTCACCACTGCCACTTTTTGCATCTGCTCGCCCTCCCCACTTTGCGGCACCGTGGCACGGTCCTGCGCGGCAATGAAGCCCCGCGCAGCGCGGCATGGCAGATTTTTCTTGCCATTCGCCGCCCTTTGCCGCCCCCTTGCCCCATGCGACCCGGACCAAAGAACCTGATCACCGATGTGCCCGGCCTGCTGGTCGGTCAGGCGCAGGATGCCGCTCTGCGCTCCGGCGTCACTGTGCTGACCGCCGACCGCCCCTTTACCGCCGCCGTTCATGTGATGGGCGGCGCGCCAGGCACCCGCGAAACTGATCTGCTCTCTCCCGACCGGCTGGTGCAAGAGGTGGATGCGCTGGTGCTGTCGGGCGGCTCGGCCTTTGGCCTCGATGCCTGCTCTGGCGTGGCCGATGCGCTGCGCGCGCAGGGGCGTGGCTTTGCGGTGGGCGATCAGCGGGTGCCGATCGTGCCGGGGGCGATCCTGTTTGACCTGCTGAACGGCGGCGACAAATCCTGGACGCGCAACCCCTACGCCGCGCTCGGCGCGACAGCCCTGCACGCCGCCGCCGCCGACTTCACCTTGGGCACCGCAGGCGCGGGTTATGGCGCCGCCACGCAAAACTGGAAAGGCGGCATTGGCTCCGCCTCTGCCGTTCTACCCTCGGGCCTGACTGTCGGCGCACTGGTCGCGGTCAACGCGCTTGGTGCCACCACTGTCGGCGACAGTCGCCATTTCTGGGCCGCGCCGTGGGAAGAGGGCGACGAGTTCGGCGGCCTTGGCCCCGCCCCGCGCCAGCCGCCCCAAGACGCGCCCCTGCCGCACAAGCGCATGGGGGAATCCACCACCATCGCCATCGTCGCCACAGATGCGTCGCTCACTCAGGCACAGGCCCAGCGCATGGCCATCGCAGCGCATGACGGGATGTCCCGCGCGATTGTGCCCTCCCACACCCCGCTGGACGGTGATCTGGTGTTTGCCGCAGCCACCGGCGCGCGCCCCCTGACCGACCCGCTCACCGACAGCTTCCAGCTCGGCCACGCCGCCGCCACCTGCCTTGCCCGCGCCATTGCGCGTGCGGTCTTTCTTGCTTCGCCACAACCGGGCGACCGCCAGCCCGTCTGGTCATCGCACCCCTGAATTGCTGCTTGCCAAATACTCCCGCCGGAGGCGTCCAACACAAACCCTCAGCGCAGCGCTTGCAGAATCTCCAGACTGGCATAGCCATCCGGCACCCGCCCGTTGGCGCGCTGAAACGCCTTGACCGCCGCAATGGTGTTCGGCCCGATCCGGCCATCCACGCCTTGCGGATCAAACCCCGCTGCGCCCAGCCGCTCCTGCAGCTCCTTCCGCTCGGCCAGTGACAGCGCCCGCAACTCGCGCGGCCATGTCGCCTGTATCGCAGGCCCGCCACGCAAACGGTCGGCGAGATGACCCACGGCGATGACATAGGCATCGGCGGTGTTATAGCGCTCGATCACCTGAAAATTTGAAAAGATCAGAAACGCAGCCCCCCGCGCGCCACCGGGCAGCAGCACCGAGGCCAGCCCATGATCGGGCAGCGCGCCACCCGCAACCGGCACAACCCCCATCGCCGCCCACTCCGCCACAGGCTTTTTCACCCGCTCGGTGGTCTGGTCGTAGTCGAACCCCTCGGGCAGGCGCACTTCCAGCCCCCAGGGCGCACCATCGGTCCAGCCCCAGTGCCGCAGATAGGCAGCGGCAGAGGCCAGCGCGTCGGTGGGTTCATCCGACCAGACATCGCGGCGCCCGTCGCCGTCATGATCCACCGCATGCGCCCACCAGCTGGTCGGCATGAACTGGGTGTGCCCCATCGCTCCGGCCCAGCTGCCGCGCATCGCCTGCGCCGACACATCGCCATTGCCGATGATCTTCAGTGCCGCGATCAGCTCGGCTTCGAAAAATGCCGCCCGCCGCGCATCATAGGCCAGCGTCGCCAGCGCCTCGATGATGGGCGTGTCGCCGCGAAAGCTGCCATAGGCCGATTCCAGCCCCCAGATCGCCGCGACCACATGACGGTCAACGCCGTAGTCTGCCTCGATCCGCGCGAGTATCGCCCCGTGCTGCGCCAGTGCCCGTTTGCCATGCGCTACCCGGTCGTCAGACACGGCGGTATCCAGATAGTCCCAGATCGTCTTGGTAAATTCATTCTGGTTGCGGTCGCGCTCGATGATCTTCGGGTTGTAGCGGGCCGTCTCCAGCGCGCGGTCCAGCACCTCGGGCGCGATCCCCGCTTCCAGCGCGCGCGGGCGAAACCCGGTCAGCCAGTCCGCAAAGCCCTGTTCGGTCCCCATTGCCGTCATCTCGATGCTCTCCACCGGGCTGTCCGTCTCCGACGTGTTCAGCGATTGCGCCGCCGCCGGCTGCGCCATCCCCAGCATCACAAAGATCAGACCTGCCCGCATATTCTGTGCCCCGTTTTCCGCCAGCCTAGTGCCCGGCGCGGCAAAGGGCAAACCCAAGGCGCGGCGCTGCCGTGCAAAGGGGTGGAGACCGACCGATAAGCGCCCTTGCTGGCCGATCTGCGACGGCAAATGTCGCATCAGGGGCTGATCTTGGCGCGCGCATGGCCTAGCTGACAGGCAAAGAAGCAAGGACAGTAGGCGATGGGGTATTTTCTGGGCGTGGATACGGGCGGCACCTACACCGATGCGGTGATCGTGGATCAGGCCGCGACCCGGGTCATCGGCAAGGCCAAGGCGCTGACCACCCGCAACGATCTGGCGATCGGCATCGGCGGTGCTGTTGATGCCGCTCTGGCACTGGCAGGCGTTGCCGCCAGCGAGATCGCGCTGGTCTCGCTCTCCACCACCCTCGCCACCAATGCGCTGGTCGAAGGGCAGGGCGGGCGCGTGGCTCTGGTCTTCATCGGCTTTGATGCCGGGGATGAGGCCCGCGCCGGGCTGGACGAGGCGCTGCGCGGCGACCCTATCCTGCGTCTGACCGGCGGCCATGGCCATGCCGGGCAGGAGCTCGCCCCGCTGGACGCGGCCACGCTGGAACAGAGCCTGCGCGACAGCGGGGATCAGGTGATGGGCTATGCCGTCGCCGCCCGCTTTGCCACCCGCAATCCCGCGCACGAAATCGCCGCGCGCGATCTGATCCGGCGTATCACCGGGCGGCCCGTCACCTGCTCGCACGAGCTGTCGGCCAATCTCAACGGCCCCAAACGTGCGCTGACCGCTGTGCTCAATGCCCGGCTGATCGGCATGATCGACCGTCTGGTGGCTGCCTGCGAACGCCATCTTGCGACCATTGGCATTAACGCGCACCTGATGGTGGTGCGGGGCGATGGCGCGCTCATCTCTGCCGCCATGGTGCGCGAGCGCCCGATTGAAACCATCCTCTCCGGCCCCGCCGCCAGCATTGTCGGCGCGCGCTGGCTGACCGGGGCCTCTGACGCATTGGTCAGCGACATCGGCGGCACCACCACCGATGTGGCGCTCTTGCGCGACGGCCTGCCCGAGATCGACCCGCAGGGCGCGCGGGTCGGCGGGTTCCGCACCATGGTCGAGGCGGTGGCGATGCGCACCACCGGCCTTGGCGGCGACTCTGAGGTGCATCTGATCACCGAAGGGCTGACCGGCGGCCTGCGCCTCGGCCCGCGCCGGTTGATCCCGGTCTCACTGCTGGCGCAGGATCATGGGCCGATGGTGCATGCAGCCCTCGACCGCGTGCTGTCCAGCGATGTGTCGGGCGAGCATGATGGGCGCTTTGCCATCCCCATGACAGGCCCATGCGATGGCCTCACCCCACGCGAATCAACGCTCATGGCCCGCATCGCCCAACCTATGCCGCTGGCGCAGGCCCTGACCACACGGCTGGAGGTGGCAGCACTCGACCGGCTGGTGGCGCGCGGGCTGGTGATGATTGCGGGCGTCACGCCGTCGGATGCCAGCCACGCGCTGGGGCGTCTGGACGCATGGGACGCACTGGCATCGGAAAAGGCGCTGCGCCTGCTGGGCCGCCGCCGCACCGGCACGGGTGAGCGGTTTGCCTCCGATCCGCTGAAACTGGCGCAGGCGATCATCGACCAGCTGACCACCCAGACCGCCGACTGCTTGCTGGAGGCCGCCTTTGCCGAAGACCCCGCCTTTGCCAACGAATCGCCCGAAACCCTTGCCCGTCACAGCCTGACCCGTGCGGGCTTGCGCGGTCATCAGGGCGTGATGCAGATCACCGCCCGGCTGGCGGTGCCGGTGATCGGCCTTGGCGCATCGGCCCCCGCCTATTACGGCGCGGTGGGCGAGCGTCTGGGCTGTCAGATGATCCTGCCCGAGCATGCCGGGGTCGCCAATGCCATCGGCGCGGTGGTGGGGCAGGTCAGCCAGCGCGCCACCGGCACCGTGACCAGCCCGTCCGAGGGCCGCTTTGCTGCCCACCTGCCGGGTGGGATCGAAACCTTCAGCGACCGCGACTCTGCGCTTGCCGCGATGCTGGCGGCGCTGACCGCCGATGCCACCGCCCGCGCCCTGCGCGCCGGGGCCGTCGATCTGCACCTGACCACCACGCGGGAGATCCGCGAGGCCGAAGTCGAGGGCCGCAGCATGTTCATCGAGGCCATCCTCAGCGTCACCGCCTCGGGCCGCCCGCGCGTGGCGCGCGTCAGTGATGCAGCAGAATGACGAATAGGCCTTGACGCGCGCAGGCGGGCACAATACCACGCCCGCCAATGGCTAGGTAGCTCAGCTGGTTAGAGCACGTGACTCATAATCACGGGGTCGGGGGTTCGAGTCCCCCCCTCGCCACCACTTCTCCCTGAATCACTACCTTGGTTGAAATGTATCCGGGTGCGATGCGTTGTGGCACGCGACCCCTGTAAACTGTCGGCATGCCTGAGTCTTTCGCACCGCATTGTTTTTCTATTCCCGATGGCCGCTGCCCCGGACTGATCACGACGGCCGCCCTGTGTCAGGGTGCCGTTGCGCACAGGCTGCGCGGTCAGGGGCTGGGTTTTGGTCGGCTAGCCACCATCACGCCGTGGGAACAAACACCGTGATCAGAACTGTTTCCATGCGCTGATACCGGCTTATCCTCAGCCTGCCCTCACCAGAACCTCACACAACGCCTCACGCTCCAGCACCACCGGATTGCCCCTGGTCGATGAGGCAGTCTCTGCCGCCGCCGCGATGGCGGCGTGGTTTTCCTCCCTGACGCCAAGCGCGGACAGCCTTGGCAGGCCCGCCGCATGCGCCCATGTGGCGAGGGCTTTGGGCGCGTTGCTGGCTGTGCAGCCCAGCACTTCGGCCAGCAGCGTGCAGACATGGTCTATCCGGCTGCGGGCCTCGCCGGTGCTGCGGGCGCGGTTCATGGCCAGCACAGGGCCAAGGAGCGCACCGCAGATCGCGCCATGGGCGGCCCCGGTGGTGCCGCCAATCACGCCGGCGAGGCCGTGGACTGCGCCCAGGCCGGCGTTGGCGAGGGCCAGACCGCCACAGAGCGAGGTCCATGCCAGGGCATCGCGGGCTTTGGGGTCTTCGCCCCGGTGGAGTTGCATCAGCGCGCGCAGGCCGGGGGCGATGGCGGGCAGGGCTATGGCATCGGTGTAGGGGGTGGCTTTGTGGGAGACATAGGGCTCGATCACCTGTGTCACCGCGTCGAGGCCGGAGGCGAGGGTAACGGGCCAGGGGCAGCCATCGGTCAGGGCAGGGTCGATGATGGCCACGCGCGCGATCATGCGGTCGTCGCGCAGGCTGACCTTGCGGCCATGATCGGGCAGGCCGATGACGGCGTTTTTCGTAACCTCGGCCCCGGTGCCTGCGGTGGTGGGGATGGCGATGAACGGCAAGGGTTCGGCCTGCAGCGACAGGGCTTTGCCCACGACCTCCAGATGGTCGAGCGGGCCGCCGGGCGCGGGGATCAGAGCAGCGAGGGCCTTGCCAAGGTCAAGCGCAGCACCGCCGCCGATGGCGAGCACCCAGTGGGGGTGGTGCGCACGGGCGGTGACAGTGGCCTGTTCCAGCATCGGCAGGGTCGGCTCAGCCGCGCAGGCGAGCGACAGGATGCCGGGGCCGAGCGCTTCGATCAGGGCAGCAGCGCGGGCCGGGTTGGCCCCGTGCACGACAATGCCGCGCGCGCCAAAGCTGCGGGCGATGCCCGCGGCTTGCGCCGCTTGCCCCCGGCCAAACAGGATGCGCGGCGGCTGGAGGATGGTGAAGTTCATACCGACATCGTGGCTTTGACGGCCCGGCCCCAGCGCGCGTATTTGGCGTCGCGGGTGGCGGCGTCCATCAACGGCTGGAAACGCCGGTCGAGCGCCCAGCTTTTGGCGAACTCTTCAGGGCTGCCGCAGATCCCGGCCTGCAGCCCGGCGAGGTAGGCGGCACCCAGCGCGGTGGTCTCGGTGACCATGGGGCGGTCAACGGGTGCGCCGAGGATGTCGGAAAGAAACTGCATGGCCCAGTCAGAGGCGGTCATCCCGCCATCGACCCGCAGCACGCCATCGGCGGCGGCCCCCCAATCGGCGCGCATCGCATCCAGCAGGTCGCGGGTCTGGTAGCCGACCGACTCCAATGCCGCGCGCGCCAGCTCGGCCGGGCCGGAGTTCCGCGTCAGACCATAGACCGCGCCCCGGCAGTCGGGCCGCCAATAGGGCGCGCCCAGACCGGTGAAGGCAGGGACGAGGATGACGCCCTGCGCCTCTTCGGCGGCTTCGGCAAGGGCTTGGGTCTCTGACGCGTGGCGGATGATCTTCAGCCCGTCACGCAGCCACTGCACCACCGCGCCCGCGATGAAGATCGAGCCTTCCAGCGCATAGGTCGGCTTGCCGTTCAGCTGATAGGCGATGGTGGTCAGCAGGCGGTGGGTGGAGGGCACCCGGTCGGCCCCGGTGTTCAAGAGCGCAAAGCAGCCGGTGCCATAGGTGGATTTCATCATGCCGGGGGCAAAACAGGCCTGCCCCACGGTGGCCGCCTGCTGGTCGCCCGCGACACCCGAGATCGGAATCTCACGCCCGAACAGATCGGCGCGGGTCATGCCGAAATCAGCGGCGCAGTCGCGCACCTCGGGCAAGAGCGCCATCGGCACGCCCATCAGCGCGCAGATCTCGGCATCCCATGCGCCGGTCGCGATGTTGTAAAGCATGGTGCGCGCGGCGTTGGTGGCATCGGTCACATGCGCCCGGCCGCCGGTCAGGTTCCAGATCAGCCAGCTGTCAACCGTGCCAAAGGCCAACTCGCCCGCCTCGGCCCGGGCGGGCGCGCCTTCGACATGGTCGAGCAGCCATTTCACCTTGGTCGCCGAAAAATACGGGTCCAGCAGCAATCCGGTGCGGGCGGTGATCATCGGCTCGTGTCCCGCCGCCTTCAGCGCGTCACAGATGCCTGCCGTCCGGCGGTCCTGCCAGACGATGGCCGGGTGGATCGGCTGCCCGGTGGCGCGGTCCCAGATCAGCGTGGTCTCGCGTTGGTTGGTGATGCCGATGGCGGCGATGCTGTCAGCCCTGATCCCGGCCTTTTCCATCACCGCCCGTGCGGTGGCGGCGACGGTGGACCACAGGTCGGACGGATCATGCTCCACCCAGCCGGGGCGGGGGTAGTGCTGCGCAAACTCCTCCTGCGCCGAGGCCACCACGCGCAGACCTTCGTCAAACAGGATCGCGCGGCTGGAGGTGGTGCCCTGATCAATGGCGAGGATATGGGTCATGGTATCTTTTCCAAAGGCTTTTGGTGTTTTCTGTCCTTGAATATCCCTGCCGCAGGCATCCGGCAGGAGCGTCCCGCGCGGGGATATTCAAGGACAGAAACTGGGGCAAGGCAATTGCCCTGCCCCTTCCGTTTGTTCAGATCAGTTCCAGGATTTGATCAGCTCGTCATAGCTGATGGTTTCGCCCTGTGGCTTTTCGTTTTCCAGCTTGGCCACCGGCGCGCCGGGGGCATCAAGCCAGATCTGGGCGTCTTGCGGCTCGTTCAGTTTCGGGCCGATGTCGCCTTGCACGCCAGCGCGTTCGAGGCGTTCCATCACCCGCTCCTGCTCTTCACACAAGGCGTCGAGCGCTTCTTGTGGGGTCTTGGCACCGGACATGGCGTCGCCGATGTTCTGCCACCACAGTTGCGCCAGTTTCGGGTAATCCGGCACGTTGGTGCCGGTGGGCGACCATTGAACGCGGGCGGGGGAGCGGTAGAATTCCACCAGGCCGCCGAGTCTGGGCGCGCGTTCGGTGAAGCTTTCGTGGTCGATGGTGGATTCGCGGATGAAGGTCAGCCCGACATGGGATTTCTTCACGTCCACGGTTTTGGACACCACGAACTGGGCATAAAGCCAGGCGGCCTGCGCCCGGTCGACCGGGGTGGATTTCATCAGCGTCCACGATCCGGCATCCTGATAGCCGACCTTGGTGCCTTCCTGCCAATAGGCCCCGTGCGGGCTGGGGGCCATGCGCCATTTGGGCGTGCCGTCTTCGTTCATCACCGGCAGGCCCTCTTTGACCATGTCGGCGGTGAAGGCGGTGTACCAGAACATCTGCTGGGCGATGTTGCCCTGTGCGGGGACCGGGCCTGCCTCGCCAAAGGTCATGCCCTGGGCCTCTGGCGGGGTGTATTTCTGCAGCCAGTCGATGGCCTTGGTCACGGCATAGACCGCCGCCGCATCGTTGGTAGCCCCGCCACGCGCAACGCAGGAGCCGACGGGACGCGAATTCTCGTCCACCCGGATGCCCCATTCATCCACCGGCAGGCCGTTGGGTTCGCCCACATCGCCCATACCGGCCATCGACATCCACGCATCGGTATAGCGCCAGCCGAGCGAGGGGTCTTTCTTGCCGTAATCCATGTTGCCCCAGGCCGAGGCCGGGCCACCGGCATAGGTCATGTCGCGGCCGGTGAAGAATTCGGCGATGTCTTCATAGGCGGACCAGTTCAGCGGTACGCCGAGTTCGTAGCCATATTTTTCCTGAAAATCGGCTTTGGTTTTCTCGTCGTTGAACCAGTCGTAGCGGAACCAATACAGGTTGGCGAACTGCTGGGTTGGCAGCTGATACAGCTTGCCATCCGGCGCGGTGGTGAACGAGGTGCCGATGAAGTCGGCAATATCAAGGCCCGGGTTGGTCACCGCAGCCCCTTCGCCCGCCATCCAGTCATCCAGGATGCGGACCTGCTGATAGCGCCAATGGGTGCCGATCAGATCGGAATCGTTGATATAGGCGTCATAGATGTTCTCGCCCGACTGCATCTGCGTTTGCAGCTTTTCGACCACATCGCCTTCGCCGATCAGGTCATGGGTGATCTTGATGCCGGTCATCGCGGTAAAGGCCGGGGCCAGCACCTTGGCCTCGTATTCATGGGTGGTGATGGTCTCTGACACCACCTTGATATCCATGCCCGCATATGGCTTGGCGGCGTCGATGAACCATTGCATTTCCGCTTCCTGCTCGGCGCGGGTCAGCGAAGACATCTCGCCGATTTCGGCGTCGAGAAAGGCTTTTGCAGCCTCGATATCGGCCCAGGCGGGGGCCGATCCTGTGGCCATCAGCGCGAGCGCCATGGCGGTTGTGGTGTGGCGAAGTCTCATTCCAATTCCTCCCAGAAGTGTCAGACATCAGATGTGGGCCGGGCGGGAGTATTCCCCTCGCGCCGGGTCGTGGCCGACCTGTCTAGACCCAGCGGAACACCGCCGCGGCATAGACAAGGCAGAGGATGAGGGCACCCCACAGCGGGGCCCCGAAAAAGAACAGCCAGCCAAGGCAGATGAATGCCGAGCCGAGCAGCGAGATGAACAGCCGGTCGCCGCGCGTGGTTTCGATCCGCAGGATGCCGGTGCGCGGGGTCTCGGGAAAGCGGATCGCCAGCAGGGTGAAGCTGACCAGCAGGCAGGCGATGGTCCAGAAGAACAGTGCGACCGGCAGCGTCCAGGCCATCCAGCCGCCGGGGGTCATCGGGGCGAACCAGTCGATGGCGCCGTCCTTTTGCGGGGCGGTCAGCAGCAGGGCGGCGAGGCTGGCCACCATCACGGCGGCTGCGGCGAGGGTGATCAGTCTCCAGTTGGCGCGGTTTGGGGTGGTGGTCATCACACCCTCCCCAGGGCAAAGCCCTTGGCAATGTAGTTGCGCACGAACCAGATCACCAAGGCACCCGGCACGATGGTCAGCACCCCGGCGGCGGCGAGCACGCCCCAGTCCATGCCGGAGGCAGAGACGGTGCGGGTCATGGTGGCGGCGATGGGTTTGGCGTTCACCGATGTCAGGGTGCGCGACAGCAGCAGTTCCACCCAGGAGAACATGAAGCAGAAGAAAGCGGCGACGCCGATGCCGGATGCGATCAGCGGCATGAAGATCTTGACGAAGAATTTGGGGAAGGAATAGCCGTCGATATAGGCGGTCTCGTCAATCTCCTTGGGGACGCCGCGCATGAAGCCTTCCAAAATCCAGACTGCCAGCGGCACGTTGAACAGGCAATGCGCCAGCGCCACGGCGATATGGGTGTCGAACAGCCCGACCGAGGAATAGAGCTGGAAGAACGGCAGCGCGAAGACGGCAGGCGGCGCCATGCGGTTGGTCAGCAGCCAGAAGAACAGGTGCTTGTCGCCCATGAAGCTATAGCGGCTGAACGCATAGGCAGCAGGCAAGGCGACGGCGAGCGAGATCACCACGTTCAGCGTGACATAGATGATCGAATTGACATAGCCCATGTACCAGCTGGGATCGGTCAGGATCACCATGTAATTGCGGAAGGTCAGGTTCTGCGGAAACAGGGAAAAGCTGGACAGGATCTCGGTATTGGTCTTCAGGCTCATGTTCACCAGCCAGTAGATCGGCAAGAGCAGGAACAAAAGGTACAGGCCCATCACCAGAGCAGAGGGTTTGACGCGCATCATTTGGACTCCTGCCGGTCAAGATTGGTCATCACGGTGAAAAACACCCAGGAGACCAGAAGGATGACGAGGAAATACATCAGGCTGAACGCCGCCGCCGGGCCAAGGTCGAACTGGCCGATGGCCATCTTGACCAGATCAATCGACAGGAAAGTGGTCGAGTTGCCCGGCCCGCCGCCGGTGACGACAAAGGGTTCGGTGTAGATCATGAAGCTGTCCATGAATCGCAACAGGATCGCGATCAGCAGAACGCCCTTCATCTTGGGCAGCTCGATATAGCGGAACACCTTCCAGCGGCTGGCCTGATCAATCCGGGCGGCCTGATAATAGGCCTGCGGGATGCTTTGCAGCCCGGCATAGGCCAGCAGGGCGACCAGCGAGGTCCAGTGCCAGACATCCATCACGATCACCGTCATCCAGGCGTCAAGCGGATCGTTGGTGTAGTTGTAGTCGATGCCAAGCGCCGCCAGCGTGTGGCCCAGAAGGCCGATGTCAACCCGGCCAAAGATCTGCCAGATCGTGCCGACCACGTTGAACGGGATCAGCAAAGGCAACGACATCAGCACCAGACAGAACGAGGCCCAGAACCCGGATTTCGGCATGTTGAGCGCGATGTAGATGCCCAAGGGCACCTCGATTGCCAGGATGATGGCCGAGAACAGGATCTGGCGGCCAAGCGCGTCGTGCAGCCGCGACGAGGTGACCATTTCCTCGAACCATTCCAGCCCGACCCAGAAGAACTGGTTGTTGCCGAACGTGTCATTCACCGCGTAATTCACCACCGTCATCAGCGGCAGCACGGCGGAAAACGCCACCAGCACCAGCACCGGCAGCACCAGAAACCATGCCTTGTTGTTCTGCGTCTTGATCATCAGGCGGTCCCCCCCTGCACGCGCCAGTCGTCGGCGTAGACGTTGATCTTGTCCGGCGCAAAGGCCACATGGGTCAGATCCGCCCCGATCTCCTGCCCTTCGGGCGCGACGATGCTGAGCGGCTGGCCCATCACCTCGGCCCGGATCAGGCGGTGGCGACCCACATCTTCAACGCGGCGGATGCGGACCGGCAGGCCGTCGCCCCGGGTCAGGGTCGCATATTCCGGGCGGATGCCGATCTGGGTGCGCCCGGCCAGCGGGGCATAGGACGCGCCAAGCGCCACGGATTGCCCTTGCAGATGCGCATGGGTGCCGTCGATCTTTGCCTCCAGCAGGTTCATGCCGGGCGAGCCGATGAAATAGCCGACAAAGGTGTGCGCCGGGGTCTCGAACAGCTCTTCCGGCGTGCCCATCTGAACCACGCGGCCATCATACATCACCACCACCTTGTCGGCGAAGGTCAGCGCTTCGGTCTGGTCATGGGTCACGTAAATCATCGTATGGCCGAAATCGCGGTGCAGCTTTTTCAGCTGGGTCCGCAGCTCCCATTTCATATGCGGGTCGATCACGGTCAGCGGCTCGTCAAACAGGATGGCATTCACATCCTCGCGCACCATCCCCCGGCCAAGGCTGATCTTTTGTTTGGCGTCGGCGGTCAGCCCTTGCGCCTTGCGCGACAGCGTAGCCTCCATCCCGATCATCTGCGCGATGGCTTGCACGCGGGCGGCGATGTATTTCGGGTCCATCCCGCGGTTGCGCAGCGGAAAGGCAAGGTTGTCGCGCACGGTCATGGTGTCGTAGACCACCGGAAACTGGAACACCTGCGCAATGTTGCGCTCGGCGGTCGGGGCATCGGTCACGTCCCGGTCGCCAAACAGCACCCGGCCCTGGCTTGGGCGCAACAGGCCGGAGATGATGTTCAAAAGCGTGGTCTTGCCACAGCCGGATGAGCCCAGAAGCGCATAGGCGCCACCATCCTGCCAGATGTGATCCATCTGCTTGAGCGCGAAATCGGCATCTTTGCCGGGGTTCGGCAGATAGCTGTGCGCAAGGTTCTGCAGCGTGATCTGTGCCATGTCAGGCGGCCCCTTTCATATCTGACAGCGCATAGGGGGCGGGGGCGGCAAGGCGGCCGGTGGTGTCGAACAGATAGACATGCGCGGGGTCCAGCCAGACCGTCACCTCGGCCCCGTCGGCCAGATCCTGCACGCCATGCACCAGACCCACCCATCTGTCGGCGCCGTGATGCAGGTGAAGAAAGGTCTCTGATCCGGTGATCTCGGTCACGCTCAGGGTGCAGCGGAACGGGATGGCCTGCGGCGATGGTTGGTGCAACGCCAGATGGTTGGCGCGGAACCCGGCGGTATAGCTGCCATCCGGCAGATCGGCGATAGGGCCGGTGGCGGGGGTCGTCACCTCACCCAGCGCCAGTTGCGCAAACGTCTTGACGCAAGGGACAAAGTTCATCGGCGGATCGGAAAACACCCGCGCCGTGGTCATGTCGGCGGGCTGGCGGTATACCTGCGGCGTCGGGCCGAACTGCGTGACGCGGCCTTCGTGCAGTGCGGCGGTCTGGCCGCCCAGAAGCAGCGCCTCTTCGGGTTCGGTGGTGGCATACACAAAGATCGCGCCGGAAGCCTCAAAGATGCGCGGAATCTCGATTCGCAGCTCCTCGCGCAGTTTGTAATCGAGGTTGGCCAGCGGCTCGTCGAGCAGCACCAGCCCGGCACCTTTGACCAGCGCGCGGGCCAGTGCGCAGCGCTGCTGCTGGCCGCCCGACAGCTCCAGCGGGCGGCGGTCCAGCATCGGCGTCAGGCGCATCATTTCCGCCGTCTCACGCACCGCCTTGTCGATGGCTTTCGCCTCCTGCCCCATGATCTGCAGCGGCGAGGCGATGTTGTCATAGACCGACATGCCGGGGTAGTTGATGAACTGCTGATAGACCATCGCCACTTTGCGGTCCTGCACCCGCATGCCCGTCACATCCTGCCCGTCCCACAGGATGCGCCCGGTGGTGGGCACATCCAGCCCCGCCATCAACCGCATCAGACTGGTCTTGCCCGACAGCGTCGGGCCGAGCAGCACGTTCATCGTGCCCTTTTGCAGCGTCAGGCTGGTGGGGTGGATGTGCATTCTCCCCTCGACCGACCGTGACACGTCTTGCAGGTCCAGAGCCATGCGCGTTCCTTTATTCCGCAGCCGGGTATTCCGCAGCCGGGCGGGTTGCCCGTTGCGTGGTCATGAAATCGTCAATCGCTGCGATCTGATCACGGGTCAGGCGCAGGCCGAGCTTGCTGCGCCGCCAGACCACATCGGCGGCGTGGCGGGCGTATTCATGGGTCATCAGCCAGCGCAGTTCCGCCTCGGTCAGGGTCGCGCCGAAGTCGCGGCCCAGATCGGTGAGGGATTTTGCCGTACCAAGGATCGTGGCGGCCTCGGTGCCATAGGCGCGGATCAGGCGGGCGGCGTGATAGTCGCCAAGATAGGGGTGGGCGGCTTTCAGACGGGCGGTCAGGGCTGGCACGCCATCAACCGGGAAATCCCCGCCGGGCAGCGGCTGGCGCGCGGTCCATTTGCCCTTTGCGCCCGGAAAGAACGGGCCAAGCTTTTCCAGCGCGGATTCGGCCAGACGGCGATAGGTGGTGATCTTGCCGCCGAACACGTTCAGGAGCGGCGCGCCGGTCTGATCCAGACTGAGGACATAATCGCGCGTCGCCGCCGTGGCCGATTTCGCGCCGTCGTTATAGAGCGGGCGAACACCGGAATAGGTCCAGACCACATCGTCGCGGGTGACAGGTTTGGCGAAGTATTTCGACGCGAAGGCCAGCAGATAATCGCGTTCCTCATCCGTGCAGACCGCATCCTTGGGCGCGCCGTGGTGATCCTTGTCGGTGGTGCCGATCAGGGTGAAATCCTGCTCATAGGGAATGGCAAAGATGATGCGGCCATCCTCCCCCTGAAAGAAATAGCAGCGGTCGTGGTCATAGAGCTTGCGGGTGACGATATGGCTGCCGCGTACCAGACGCACGCCTTCGGTCGAATTGATGCGGGCGACGTTGCGGATGATATCCTCGACCCAGGGGCCACCGGCGTTGACCAGTGCGCGGGCGCGGTGGGTGGTGCGGCCCTCGGGGCCGTTGGTGACGACTTCCCAGTGGTCGCCGGTGCGGGTGGCACTGATCACCGGGGTTTCGACCAGGATCTGCGCGCCGCGTGCTTCGGCGTCGCGGGCGTTGAGCACGACGAGGCGGGAATCTTCGACCCAGCAATCGGAGTATTCGTACGCATGGGCGAATTTCGGGTTCAGCGCAGCCCCCGCCGGATCGCGCGCCAGATCCAGCGTGCGGGTGGCGGGCAGGATCTTGCGGCCGCCAAGGGTGTCATACAGGAACAGGCCCAGCCGGATCAGCCAGGCCGGACGCCGGCCCTTCATCCAGGGCATCACCAGCCCCAGTAGACGGCTGGTCGGTGTCGCGCCCTCAAACCGCATGTCGCGGTGATAGGGCAGCACGAAGCGCATCGGCCAGGAGATGTGGGGCATGGCGGTGAGCAGGGTTTCGCGTTCCTCCAGTGCTTCGCGCACCAGACGGAACTCGAAATACTCCAGATAGCGCAAGCCACCGTGAAACAGCTTGGTCGACGATGAAGACGTGGCCTGCGCCAGATCGCCCTGTTCGGCCAGAATGACCGACAGGCCACGCCCGGACGCGTCGCGCGCAATGCCGCATCCGTTGATGCCGCCGCCGATGATGAACAGGTCGGCCACGCCGGGCCGCTGGGCATCTGTCACGGTTGAATCCCCCTTTGGAAAGGTCAGCCTCCCCGGGGCAGACCCTGCATCACGACTCTGGCATCGGTCAACGATTTTATTCGTTTATGCGCGCTTTTATTTGAAACGAACATTTTGACGCGCTAGGGTCTGGAAATGGCACTGAACCCCGGGAAGCATGCTGCAAACGCGCAAAAACGAATGCAGATGCAGCATTGAGGCGACAGGTGGCAAAGCAGGCTGGCCTGTGGCAAAAGGCGGGATCAGAGGGGCGAACCGAGTGGCGTTGAATTTCCGGCAGACTGGCATATTGGAGATCGCGCGGCAGGAAGGCCGGGTGGTGGTCGAGGATCTGGCGCATCGGTTCGAGGTGACGCTGCAGACCATCCGCCGTGACCTGACCGAACTGTCCGAGGCCGGGCATCTGGACCGGGTGCATGGCGGCGCGGTGCCGCGCACTGGCGTGGCCAACATCGGCTACGAGGCGCGGCGCAAAATGAACGAAGCGGCCAAGGCAGCAATCGCGCGGGCCTGTGCGGCGATGATCCCCGACAATTCCTCAATGATCCTGAACCTTGGCACCACGACCGAGGCGGTGGCGCGCGAGCTGGTGAACCACCGCAACATCACCGTAGTCACCAACAATATGAATGTCGCCAACTCGCTGGTGGCCAATCCGGGCTGTGAGATCATGGTGGCGGGCGGCGCCCTGCGGCGCAGTGATGGCGGGCTGGTGGGCGAGCTGACCACGCAGTTCATCGAACAGTTCAAGGTGGATTTCGCCATCATCGGCACCTCGGCGCTGGACCGCGACGGCGACCTTCTGGATTTCGATCTGGCCGAGGTGCGCGTCAGCCGCGCGATCATCCGGCAGGCGCGGCAGTCGTTTCTGGTGACCGATCACACCAAGCTGGGCCGGTCGGCCCCGGCGCGGATTGCCAGCCTGTCAGAACTGGATGCGGTGTTCACCGATCAGGCGCTGCCTGACAATCTGATGGCAGCCTGTGAGGGTTGGGGCACGCGGGTGGTGGTGGCGGAGTAGGCCTCACACGTTTGCGCGGCGGGGCCGCTCTGCTGAACTCGCCCCACGAATGTGATTGCCCGTACCTTGGGTGCCACACCCTGACCTCTGCCTTGTGCGGTTGGGCGGGGTTCACCCCGCCATTGTTGCGACCTCTGTGGGCAAAGGCGGGGTGAACCCCGCCCTACGCATGCTCAAAGAGGGGGAGGGGGGCTATTCAGCGGGGTGCGGGGCAGGTTTTGACTGCGCCGCCGTCTGCAATTCTGCCGCCAGTAATGCCCCCTCGGCCGCGCGCGACCGGGACAGACCTGCCAGCAGCAGATAGGCGACAGGGGTGATGTAGAGCGTGGCCAGCGTGGCCAGCCCCAGCCCGCCGACGATGATCGAGCCCAGCACAGAGCGCGCCTCGGCCCCAGCACCTTGCGCCAGCAGCAGCGGCAGGCCGCCCAGAACGGTGGCGACCATGGTCATCATCACCGGGCGCAGGCGCGCGACAGAGGCTTGTTCGATCGCCTCACGCACCGATGCGCCCTTTTCCCGCAACTGATCGGCAAATTCGACGATCAGAATCCCGTTCTTGGCCATGATCCCGACCAGCAACACCAGCCCGATCTGGGAATAGACGTTCAGGCTGCCGCCGGTCAGCAGCAGCGCAAAGATTGCACAGGCGAGGCCCAGCGGCACGGTGGCCATGACGATGATGGCCGAGACAAAGCTTTCGAACTGGGCCGACAGCACCAGAAACACCACGATCAGCGCGATCCCGAAGGTGATGGCAAGGCCGGAGGAGGTTTCGCCTAGCGTCGCCGCTTCGGCCAGCGGCAGGATGCGGGTGTTGTCGGTGAGCAGATCACCGGCCATCGCCTGCACCTGCGTGAGAGCATCGCCAAGCGCGAGCTCGGGCGTCAGGCCCGCCGTGATCGGCACGGCGCGCATCTGCGACTCACGCTCCAGCTGCGGGGCGACGGCGCGTTCGGTCAGGGTGACAAAGGTCGAGATCGGCACCATCTGGCCGTCGCGGGTCGGCACAAAGATCCGCTCCAGATCGCCGGGGTCGTTGACCGGATCGGCGTTGGAGACAAGGCGGATGTCAAAGCTGTTGTCATCCAGAAACAGCGTGCCCACGGTGCGGCCATCCAGCACGGCCTGCAACGCCTCGCCCATGCCGGCGATCTGGATGCCCAGATCTTCGGCGCGGGCGCGGTCGATCTCGACGAACAGCTGGGGCTGGGTGGTGTCATAGCCAAGGCGGACTTGCCCGAAGCGCGGGTCGGCCTCCATTTTTTCCACCAGCGCGCGGGCGGATTCTGCAAGGTCGTCGTAATTGTCGCCCACCAGCGCAAACGACAGGCCCTGCCCCGCGCCACGGATGCCCAGCGAATTGGGCTGCAGCGCAAAGGCGCGCACCCCGATGATGTCACGCAGCTTGCCACTGAGTTCGGCGGCAATCTCTTGCTGGCTGCGCGCGCGGTCGGCCCAGCCGGCCAGCGTGATCACGATAAAGCCGCGACTGTCCTGCCCGCCCATGCCGGCGATGGCAAAGACACTGGTGACCTCGCCGCTGTCGCGCAGCGGATCGACCAGCGCCTCGATCTCGCGCATGCGGGCGTCGGTGTAGTCGAGCGAGACGCCTTGCGGAGCCTGAACCGACAAGAGGATCACGGCGCGGTCTTCGGGCGGGGTCAGTTCCTGCCGCAGGTTGGGAAAGATCGCCACGGCGAGGGCGGCAAACAGCACCGCAAAGGTGACGGCGATCAGCGGTGCAGAAAGGCACAGGTGCAGGGTGCGGGCATAGATCCGCGACAGCCGGTCGCCCAGCCGGGTCATGAAGCCGGTCTGCTCCTGATGCGGGCGCAGCAGTTTGGCGGCCAGCACAGGGCAGAGGCTGAGCGCGGTGACCGAAGACAGCAGCACCGCGATGGCAAGGGTAAAGCCGAACTCGCGGAACAGCCCGCCGGTCTGGCCCGGCAAGAACGACAGCGGGATGAAAACGGCGGCCAGCGTGGTGGTGGTGGCCAGCACGGCAAAGAACACCTGTTGCGTGCCCAGCACTGCCGCCGCCCGCGCGCCCATGCCCTCAGAGCGGCGGCGCACGATGTTTTCCAGCACCACGATGGCATCATCGACCACCAGCCCGGTGGCCAGCACCAGTGCCAGCAGGGTGATGATGTTGATCGAGAACCCGACGATCCAGATCGCGGCCAAGGTGCCGATCAGCGCGACCGGCATCGCGATGATGGGGATCAGCGTGGCGCGCGGGTCGCGCAGAAAGACAAAGATCACCGCCGTCACGATCAGCACCGACAGGATCAGCGCCAGCTTGACCTCGCTGATCGCGCCGTCGATGAAATCGGCGCTGTCCGAGGTGATGAACATCCGTACATCATCGGGCAGCAGCGGTTGCAGGTCAGCGACCACCTGCCACACCGCCTCGGATATGGCCAGCGAGTTGCCGTTGGCCTGCCTTATGATGCCGATGCCGATGCCGGTTTCGCCATTGGCGCGCAGGATCGACGCGCCGGGATCAGGGCCCAGCGTGACCTGCGCGACATCGCCCAGACGGACGTTGCCCGCAATCGTCAGGGCCTCGATCTGCTCGGCGGTGCGGATGGCGGCGGTGGTGCGGACCAGAAGGCTCTGGTTTTCGGAACTGAGCGCCCCGGCGGGCGAATCGAACGCGGCATTGCCCAGCACGGCGCGCAGATCCGCGAGGGTCAGGCCCCGGGCGGCCAGCTGCATGAGGTCAACATCGACACGGAACGACAATTCGCGCGCGCCAAAGATCTGCAGATCGGCCACGCCGGGGGCAGAGAGCAGCCGCGACTCGGCGAGGTCAGAGACCAGCGTGGTCAGCTCATCGGCGCTGCGCCGGGACGAGGTGACAGCCACGCGCAGGATGGCATCGGCGTCGGCATCGGATTTGACCACACGCGGCGCATCGGCCCCGTCGGGCAGGTTGTTGACCTGCCGCGCGACGGCATCGCGCAGATCGGTGGCGGCGACATCCAGATCAACGCTGTCGTTGAATTCCACCGTGACCCGGCTAGAGCCGAAGCGCGACGAGGACGAGATGGATTTGACACCCGCGACCCGGCCCGCAGCCCCTTCGATCACCGCTGTCACCTCGCGGTCGATGGTCTCGGGGGCGGCCCCGGAATAGCTGGTACTGACCGAGACCACGGGCCGGTCCACCGCCGGCAATTCGCGCACATCCGCGCCCATCAGCCCGGCAAACCCGGCGATCACGATCAGCGCGTTGAGCACAAAGGCGAGGATCGGGCGGCGGACAAACAGCGCGGTGCTTTGTCCCATGGCGGCGGTCGGGGTGGGGCGGCTTTCCATCGGTCAGCTCCTTGGGGCTGCGATAGAGACTTCGGCCCCCGGACGCAGGGCCTGCACGCCTTCGGTCACCACCAGATCACCGGGCAGCAGTTCGGCTTCGATCAGCACGGCATCGGCGTTGCGTTGCAGGATGCGGATCGGCAGACGTGTCGCCTTTGCCGCGCGCACCACCCAGACAAAGGCACCGCCATCGCCCCATTGAATCGCCAGCGGGCTGACGGCGGGAACCTCAGCCCCGGTGAATTCCATCGAGATGCGAAACGCCATCCCGGCGCGCAGCCGGTCATCGGTGTTGGCGATGCTGGCCTGAACCCGCAGGGTGCGGCTGGCCTCATCCACCCGGTTGTCGACCGCGATCACCCGGCCTTCGATGGCGTGACCGGGGGTCGAGATCGGGGTGGCCGAGATGACGGCACCGGGGGAGACCTGCGCCGCGACCCGTTCCGGCACGCGGAAATCGACGATCAGGTTCGAGCGGTCCTCGATCCGGGTGATTGTGGTGGTGGAGGTGACCAGATCGCCGATCTGCGGTTCAATCAGCCCGACATAGCCGGAGACCGGGGCGGTCAGGATGTGGTCTTCGAGATCCTGTTCCGCCGACTGTAGGCCCAGTTCGGCGGTGCGCAGCGCCAGTTCGGCATCCTGCTGTTGTAGACTGGTGGTGGTGCCCGACTGCGCCAGTTGCGCCAGCCGGTCAATGGTGCGCTGCGCATCAGCCAGCACCAGACGCGCGCGTTCGACCAGCAATTGCGCGGTGCGGGCATCGAGTTCGGCCAGCACCGCCCCGGCCTCGACCCGGTTGCCGGGGGCAACCCGCAGCGCGGTGATCCGGCCGGTGACGCCGAACGACAGATCCACCGATTGCGCGCCGCGCGCTGACCCGATGGCGTCGATCACATTGCTGAGCACCCGGCGCTCAGGCTCGGCGGCGATGACCTGCACGCCGCCCCCGCCACCTGCCCCCTGCCCGCCGCCCGGACGGGCGGTGGCGCTGGCCTCTGCCGCGTCGGCGGGCACGACACCCAGCGCGGTCAGCGGGGCAAGCAACCCTGCGCTGTCCAGCCAGGGTCGGGTTCCGGGCACGAAGCGTGCGGCGAGCGGTGTGGCTATTGCGACAATCACGACGATTGCCACAAGTTGCGGCACGAGTTTCATACGGGGTCCGGTCCCTTCGTTTGGCGGCGCGGCCATGACATATGATTTTGTCCGTAGATAATAGGCCCCCCGTGTCAAAGGGGAAGCGTGCTGACTGGAAATTGACCACGCGGGGCGGGGGAAAGCTGCACGATTGCCTGTTGTGGTCGCAGTTTGCCCCCAAGCTGCGCGGGTTGGCCTGCGCGGCATCTGCTGGACATCGCCGTGCGGGCGGGCAAGGCTGCGCCGGACGGCACTGGCCGGGGAGGGGACTGAATGATCGTCAAACCGCCGCGCAAGGGCCTGTGGCATATGGTGGACGCCACCGGCTATTCGCTGGCCGGGTTGCGGCGGCTGCTGGCGGAAACCTCGGCCCGGCAGGAACTTGCGGGCGGGGCTCTGGGGGCTTTGGTGTTGATCTGGGCGCAGGCGGGGGTGTGGCACTGGCTGGGATTTGTGGTGCTGTTTGCCGCGCTGCTGGCGGTCGAGGCGCTGAACACGGCGATAGAGGTGGTGGTCAACCACATCTCACCCGGCTGGTCAGAGGCGGCGAAACAGGCCAAGGATCTGGGTTCGCTGGCGGTGGCGCTGATGATCCTGGCCAATCTGGCCTATGTTGGCCTGATTGCACTGCGGGTAATGACCGACGGATAGGGCGCGTATCCCGGCCTTTGGGCCGAGCCAAAGGCTCTGGTGGCGCGACAGCCGATCCGCTATCTGCCGCTGCGTTGAACGGGTGACTGCCGCAGGAGCGATGCGATGACCGGACCTATCCGCCTTGGCCTGATCGGCGACAATATCGCCGCCTCGCAAGCGCCACGGCTGCACCGGCTGGCCGGCGCGCAGAACGGGCGGCGGGTGGTTTATGACCGGCTGGTGCCGCCCGCGCTTGGGCTGAGCTTTGACGATCTGTTCACGCAGGTTGCGGCAGGCGGCTATCGCGGGGTCAATGTGACCTATCCGTACAAGGAACTGGCGGCGGGACGGGTGGCGATTGCGGACCCGCTGGTTCGGGCGATGGGGGCGGTGAATACGGTGGTGTTCGGCCCGGACGGGCCGCAGGGATTCAACACCGACCATACTGGCTTTATCGCGGCCTACCGTCAGGCGCGCGGCGCGGCGGACCCCGGACCGGTGCTGCTGATCGGCGCGGGCGGGGTGGGCAAGGCGGTGGCCTTTGGCCTGATCGCCCTTGGGGTGCGGGAGCTGCGCATTGCTGACCACGACCTGCCAAAGGCGCAGGCGCTGGCCGCCGCATTGCAGGCGGCGCGGCCCGGTCTGATCACCCGGACCGGCGGGGCGGCGACGGAACTGGCCGCCGGGGTGGCCGGGGTGATCAACTGCACGCCGGTCGGCATGGTGGGCTATGACGGCACCCCATTGCCCCGTGCGGATCTGGCGGCGGCGGACTGGGTGTTTGACGCGGTCTATACCCCGGTGGAGACGCAGTTTCTGCAAGACGCGGCATCCGCCGGGCTGCAGGTGATTTCCGGCTATGAGCTGTTCATCGGGCAAGGGGTGGACGCCTGGCACATCTTTACCGGGCTGCCGCTGGATGTGGCCCGCCTGCGGCATGCGCTTGCCAAAGGGCAGGACGCACCCTGAGCCTCAGCTGTTGTTGAACTGCGCCTCATACAACCGTTTGAACGCGCCGTTCCTGGCCAGAAGTTCCGGCAAGCTGCCCTGTTCAACCACCTGCCCGGCCTCGATATACAAGATCCGGTCGGCGTTCATGACCGTTGCCAGCCGGTGTGCGATGACGATCGTGGTCACGCCGGTATTGATGCTTTGCAGCGCATCGCGGACATAGGTTTCTGACTGGCTGTCCAGCGCGCTGGTCGCCTCGTCCAGCAACAGGATCGGCGCGCCGCGCAGCACCGCCCGGGTGATCGACAGGCGCTGACGCTGGCCGCCCGACAGGAACGATCCGTTTTCGCCGATCTGGGTCTGGTAGCCCTGTGGCAGGCTTTCGATAAAGTCATGCGCATAGGCAACGCGCGCGGCCTCATACACCTCTTCATCAGTGGCTTCGGGGCGGGCAATGCGCAGGTTGCCCATCACCGTGTTCGAAAACAGAAAGGTATCCTGCCCGACAAAGGCGATTTTCTTGCGCAATGAGGCAAAGGTGACCTTGCTGATATCGTTGTCATCAATCCACACCACGCCATCCTGCGGATCATAAAGCCGCAGGATCAGGTTAAGGATCGACGATTTCCCCCCACCCGAGGGGCCGACCAGCGCGGTGGTCTTTCCGGCCTCGAAGGTGACGGACAGGTTTCTGATCACCGGCGTCGTGGAATTATAGCCAAACGACACATTGTCCAGCACCACCTGACCCGGTCCGACGGTCAGTTCCTTGGCGTCGGGGGCTTCGTTCAGGTTTGAAGGCAGGTCCAGCAATTCGTACATCATGCGGACACCGACCATGCCCGCCTCGATCGTGACCCGCATGCGCGACAACCGCTTGGCGGGTTCGTAAGCCATCAGAAATGCGGTCACAAAAGACATCAGCTGCCCCGGCGTGCCCGCAGCCTGCCCGCCGATGCTGGTGCTGCTGAGGATGACAATGGCGGCAATGGCCAGACCCGTCAGCGTGTCCATCAGCGGCGCGGTGGCGGATTCCAGCCGCACCATCTTGTTCGAGCGTTTTTCGACCTGTCGCACGGCAGATTGCATCCGGTCCTGCATCACGGTTTCCAGCGCAAACGCCTTGATCACGCGCGCGCCGGTCGAGGTTTCCTGCACCACCTTGATGATCTCGGCCAGACCAGCCATTTCCTGCGCCATCACGGCACGCACCTTGTTCAGGATCATGCGCACGCCCAGCACCGCAGCCGGGCCGACGATCAGGCTGATCAGCGACAGATAGGGTTGCTGGTAGAACATCACCGCGACCAGCCCGATCAGGGTCAGCAGATCGCGGACAAAGCCGGTCACTACCACATCTATCACACTTCGCGCCATCTGCGCGCTTTGGGTGACCCGCATCAGCAGGTCAGACGACTCGGTGGTGTTGAAAAACGCGATGCCGTGGCCGAGCAGCCGCTTGAACAAGGATGTCTGCTTTTGCGCGACGATCCGGTTTCCGGCCCGCGCCATCAGCACGGTCTGGGCAAAACTGGCGACGCCCTTGGCAAAAAAGATCAGAAAGACGCTGCCCGCCACCCAATAGATCCGCCGGGTATTGGCGGGATCGGTCATGGCATCGACAATTTCACCCATCACCCAGGCGGACAAGGCGGTGGTGCCTGCGACCAGAACCATCGCCACGATGGCGGCGGCATATTTGCCCTTATGCTCGGGCAGGCTTTCGCGCAGCAGCCGCCAGAGCAGGCTTTCGCCCGCAACACGGTCCAGAACGGGCAGTCGTATGGTCTTTGTCGTCATGTCGTCCAGCCTTGATGGGTTTGGAACTGAAGACTCCAGTCACCCGAACCGATGCGCGCGCGCCCGCAGGAATGACAGAGTGACGAGCCCTCACATGGTGCGCCGCTACATACCCCATACGCGCCTTGGCACCTAACTATGCGCTGACCCTGCCAAGGGCAAGATGGCCGGGTGATCGCGCCGCAGCGTGGTACCTGCTGGCCGGGTCAGGGTTGCGTTGCGGCCAGCTTTGCCAGGATCTGCAGATAGACGGCCTGGGCCAGCGATTCTGTCAGACGGTCGATGGCGTCATCGCGGCTGGGTTCATTGGCCATGATGCCCGAAAAGGTGGTCGAGGTGGAGTATCCGGTGGTAGAGGTAACCCTCCCGGTCAGGGTGACCTGCTGGCTGGCGGTATCGACGATGGAATAGGCCGCAGCCCCCCTGATCTCGACGCGGCGGTCAACCAGCGAGGCTTCGGTCAGGGTCAGCGTATAGGTCAGAAGCGCCCTGGAGTCGCCGCCTTGCGGGATCTTCCGTTGCAGCTTGTGCAGGAATGCAAATTCAATCGCGTTCTTCGGGTCGTCCAGCCGGATGCCCCGGACCCCATCCCCGACGGCGTTTCCGCTCTGATATACCGGACTGAACCCGCAGGAGGCGAGGGCAATCGCAAGGATAAAGACGATCAGAGACAAAGGTGGTCGCATGTGGGTCTTGCCTGCAGGTTGGACAGAACGGGACTGTGGCAGCGAAGGTGCGGTCAGCAGACCGGACAGTCGCGCCCGGGTGCGGTGATCTGGCCGCTGAGCAATTCCTTAGCGCGGCGCGGTATCGCTGTCGACCGGCTTTGCAGACCGGCGCGTGCCATCAAGGCAGGGCGTTTGCTGGTCTGGGCGGTGGTGAAATGTGGTGGTGAGGGGGCCCTCATCCCTCCTGCCAAGCTTTGGATTTCGTCAGCCAGTCCTGTCAGCGCGACCTGAACCACATTGCCAGGCGTCTGATTGACGGGTCCCAAAAAAACCCGGACTGGAAAGCAGCGCACAGACCTTCCAGACAGAAACCGAAGTCTTCAAGCCCACGGCTTCACGCAAACCATGAATCGCCATGCCATCAATTCTTAGGTTAAGTGTTTGCGCTAAAACGAGAAAGCTTTCACCCTACAAGGGACGCGTGCAAAATCTCCGCTTCATTCCCCTTTCGTTTTCCCCTAAACCGGAACCAATAGGGGAGACTGCCATGAGCCTGAACACCTTCGGCCACCTGTTCCGCGTGACCACATGGGGCGAAAGCCATGGCCCGGCCATCGGCTGCACCGTCGACGGCTGCCCCCCCGGCATCCTCCTGACGGAAGGTGACATCCAGCCCTGGCTGGACAAGCGCAAGCCGGGGCAGAACAAGTTCACCACCCAACGCAAAGAACCCGATGAGGTCCGCATCCTGTCGGGCGTGTTCGAGGGCCGCACCACCGGCACCGCTATCCAGCTGATGATCGAAAACACCGACCAGCGGTCCAAGGATTATGGCGACATCGCGCAGGCCTTCCGCCCCGGTCATGCCGACATCACCTATCATCAGAAATACGGCCACCGCGACTATCGCGGCGGCGGGCGGTCTTCGGCGCGCGAGACTGCCTCGCGCGTGGCCGCAGGCGGCATCGCCCGCGCGGCTCTGGCTGCGCAGATGCCCGGGCTGACCATCACCGGCTACATGGTCCAGATGGGCCCCCGCGCCATCGACCGCAGCCGCGTCGATCTGGCCGAGGTGGCAAGCAACCCGTTCTGGTGCCCCGATCCCGTGGCCGCAACCGACTGGGCTGCCTATCTGGATGAGCTGCGCCTGTCGCACAATTCGGTCGGGGCGGTGATCGAGGTGATCGCGACAGGTGTTCCTGCGGGCCTTGGTGCGCCGCTCTATGCCAAGCTCGACAGCGATCTGGCTGGCGCGATGATGAGCATCAATGCGGTCAAGGCGGTAGAGATCGGCGACGGCATGGCCGCCGCAACCCTGACCGGCGTGGACAACGCCGACGAGATCCGCATGGGGCCAGACGGGCCGGAGTTTCTGTCAAACCATGCGGGGGGTATTCTGGGCGGCATCTCGACCGGACAGCCGGTCATCTGCCGCTTTGCAGTCAAGCCGACCTCCAGCATCCTGACCCCGCGCCAGACCATCAACCAGCGCGGCGAGGAAATCGACCTGATCACCAAGGGTCGACACGACCCCTGCGTCGGCATCCGCGCGGTGCCGGTGGGAGAGGCGATGATGGCCTGCGTGTTGCTGGACCATCTGCTGCTGGATCGCGGTCAGACCGGCGGGCAGCGTGGCGTGATCGGCTAAGGCCGTGCCCCGACCGGCGGCAGGCTCAGCGGTTTTGGCAGAGTAACCGGCGCAATCAGGCGCTTCAGATCTGACAGTTGCATTGCTTCGCTCCTTCAAAGGATGCCGGCAGAATGCCGTGGTGTCGGATCACAGGCCAGCAAAGCTTGCGTGAAGTTTGTTTCAACGATGAGGTTGACGGATCACCGCCCGCGGATGCGGCGCGGCAGGCCGGTTCCCCGTGGGGAAGCAAAAAGGGGCGCCCGATGGGCGCCCCTGTGTAACCGGCGTGCAGAAACGACTGAAAATATCAGGCGTTGACGCTGTCTTTGAGGGCCTTGGCGATGGCGAATTTCACTTGCTTGTCAGCTGGCTTGGTCATGGTTTCGCCGGTGGCTGGGTTGCGGACCTGACGCTCGGGGCGGGCCTTGCAGGCAACTTTGCCCAGACCCGGCAGGGTGACTGCGCCGCCGGCAGCGACTTCACGGGTCACTACGTCGATGATGGCATCCAGTGCCGAACCAGCGGTTTTCTTGTCGGCGCCCATGGTTTCAGCAATTGCAGCCACGAGTTGGGTTTTGGTCATCGGTTTCGTCGTCATGTTCTTCTTCCTTATTGCAGGCCGCCGCCACTGGACGGGCCGGAGATGTTGGTTGGCCGTTACCGGCGACGGGTTCCGCTACACAGGTTTTTTCCGCGCAGATCAAGCCCAAACCGTGCGCCAGGGTTGAAAATGAGCGGTTTATAGGAAGGCGGTTTCCTCAAAGCTGCGCAACTTCCGGCTGTGGATACGTTCAATCGGCATCAACCGCAGGCGTTCCATTGCGCGGATGCCGATCTGCAGGTGGCGGCTGACCTGAGTTTTGTAAAAATCGCTGGCCATGCCCGGCAGCTTGAGCTCGCCGTGCAACGGCTTGTCTGACACGCACAAAAGCGTGCCATAGGGCACCCGGAACCGGAAGCCGTTTGCCGCGATCGTGGCGCTTTCCATATCCAGCGCAATCGCGCGCGATTGGGACAGGCGCTTGACCGGGCCGGACTGATCGCGCAGCTCCCAGTTGCGGTTGTCGATGGTGGCGACGGTGCCGGTGCGCATGATGCGTTTGAGCTCATACCCTTCCAGCTGGGTCACCTCGGCCACCGCTTCCTGCAGCGCGATCTGGATCTCGGCCAGCGCCGGGATCGGCACCCAGACCGGCAGATCGTCGTCCAGCACATGGTCTTCGCGCAGATAGGCATGGGCCAGCACGAAATCGCCCATCGACTGGCTGTTGCGCAGGCCCGCACAGTGCCCGACCATCAGCCAGGCATGCGGGCGCAGCACGGCGATGTGGTCGGTGGCGGTCTTGGCGTTGGAGGGGCCGACGCCGATATTGACCAGCGTGATGCCCTGCCCATCGGCACGCTTCAGGTGATAGGTCGGCATCTGTGGCAGCTTGGCGACCGGGTTCAGCACACCATCTGCGGTGGTGATGATCTGGTTGCCGGTGGCGACAAAGGCGGTGTAGCCCTGCGACGGATCGGCCAGCACCTGCCTTGCATAAGCCTCGAATTCATCGACATAAAACTGATAGTTGGTGAACAGAACATGGTTCTGGAAATGCTGCGGATCGGTCGCGGTGTAATGCGCCAGCCGGGCCAGCGAATAATCCACCCGCTGCGCGGTGAACGGCGCCAGCGGCATCGAGCCGTCGGGGTTTTCGCTGCGCATGCCGTTGACGATGTCGTCATTGGTGGTGGCCAGATCCGGTACATCAAACACATCGCGCAGGCTGAATTCCAGCACACCCTCTTGCGGGACTGATACGGCAGGGTTTCCGGCAACGGCAAAATGCACCGGGATCGGGGTTTCCGACGGGCCGATCTGAACCGGGACGCCGTGGTTTTCCATCAGCAGGGTCAGCTGTTGAATCAGGTAGTTGCGGAACAGATCGGGGCGGGTGACGGTGGTGGCATAGGTGCCGGGGCTGGCAACATGGCCAAAGGACAGGCGCGAGTCGGCCTTGGTATGGCTGGTCACCCGCAGGCGGATTTCGGGATAAAAGGCGCGGATGCGGGTCTGCGGCTTGCCTTGGGTAACCGTGGCGCTGAAATGGTCAGCCAGATAGGCGGTGGCTGCAGTGTAAAGCTCTTGCAGCCGGTCAACGGCGGCGGCGGGGTCGGTAAACTCCTGCGCTGCGGGCAGGTCTGGCGTCTGTGGGGCGGTTCCGTCTTGCATAACATCTCTCGTCAAATGATCCGGCATATAAGCCGAAACGAGGGGAGTCGCGCAAGTGAAGCCTTGATGAAGGGCCGGAAACCGGGTGAAACCGCACGTTTGCCGGTATGGCGCACGTCTGATCCGGGTATGGCAGACGTATGGCAAACGTCATGACGCTGGTACGGGGCTTGCAGGGGCGGGGTTTCGCCCGCAGGTGAGCCTGCGCGTCAGCGCGCCGGCAGTTCCGCCACCACCCGCCGCGCGGCCTCGGCCGGGTCTTTGGCCTGCCACACCGGGCGGCCGACGACGATGTGATCGGCCCCGTCCGCAATCGCCTGCGCCGGGGTAGCGATGCGCTTCTGGTCGCCGTTGTCGCTGCCCGCCGGGCGGATGCCGGGGGTGACGATCAGCTTGCCCGCCGCTTCGGGCAGGGCGCGGATCAGCGCGGCCTCTTGCGGGCTGGCGATCACACCATCGGCCCCGGCGGCCAGCGCGCGGGCGGCGCGTTCCAGCGTGATGGCGTGAATGTCGCCCGGCTTGATGCAGTTGTCATCCAGATCGCGGCGGTCGAGCGAGGTGAGGATGGTGACCGCCAGAATCTTCAGCCCGGTGCCGCCCTTGCCCTCTTGCGCGGCGCGCACCACCTGCGGGTCGCCATGAACGGTCAGGAAATCGAGGTCATATTGCGCAATGCCGCGCACTGCCGCCTCGACCGTGGCGCCGATGTCGAACAGCTTCATGTCCAGAAAGATGCGCTTGCCGTGTTCCTGCTTCAGCTCGTTGGCAAGCGCAAAGCCGCCCCCGGTCAGCATGCCAAGGCCGATCTTGTAAAAGCTGGCGGCCTTGCCGATGCGGGCGGCCAGTTCCAGCCCCTGCACCACATTGGGCACATCAAGTGCCACGATCAGGCGATCATCGGACATGGCAGGGCTCCTTGTGTTGGGTTCCAAGCGTCTTGCGGCGGCGGGCAACAGGTGTCAAGCCATAGCCGGACAGAACAAGGGGCGTGCGATGATCCTGTGCTTTGACATCGGTGGGTCGCGGATCAAGGCGGCACTGGCGACAGCGGGGCGGATCACGGCTTTGGGCGATTGTCCGACGCCGGGAGCGGATTTCGACGCGTTCCTTGCGGCGCTTTCCGGCTTTGCCTCGGCGCATGCGTTGCAGGGCGTGGCGATTTCCATCGCCGGGGTGGTTGCGCCGGAAACCGGGCGGATCAAGGTGGCGAACATTCCCTGCGCCGATGGCCGGGTGCTGTCGGAAGAGATTACCGCCGCGCTGCGCCTGCCGGTTCTGGTGCTGAATGATGCCGATTGCTTTGCACTGGCCGAACAGCGGCAAGGCGCGGGGCGCGGGCACCGCACGGTGTTTGGCGTGATTCTGGGGACCGGCGTGGGCGGCGGTCTGGTGATCGACGGGCGGCTGGTGCAGGGCGCGGGCGGATTTGCCGGAGAGTGGGGGCATGGCGCGGTGGTGGCCGCGCCGTGGAACCTGCCCTGCGGCTGCGGTCAGCGTGGCTGTGTCGATGCGGTCTGCGGGGCGCGAGGATTGGAAAAGCTGCACCATGGTTTGCATGGTGAGACTGCGGCCTCGACCGCTATTCTGACCGGGTGGCAGGCGGGGGACACGCGGGCCGGGCAGACCGTGGCGCTGTGGCTGGATCTGATCACGCCGCCGCTTGCCCTGGTGCTGAACGTGGTCGGCGCGTCGGTGGTGCCGGTGGGCGGCGGTTTGTCGAATGTGCCGGCCCTGCTGACCGCGCTGGATCAGCGGCTGCGCGCCGCGATCCTGCGGCAGACCGATGCGCCGCTGGTCGTGCCCGCGCTGTGCCGCCCCGAGCCGGGGTTGATCGGGGCGGCCGAAGCCGGGCGGGAGGCCTTTGCGACATGACGGTGATGATTGAAGTTTGCGTCGATACCACCGAAGGGCTGGCCGAGGCGATCCGGGCCGGGGCCGGGCGGGTCGAGCTGTGTTCGGCGCTGGATATCGGCGGGCTGACGCCCTCGGTCGGGATGATGCGGCGCGCAGCGGGGGCAGGGGTGCCGATTTACGCGATGATCCGGCCACGGTCTGGCCATTTTGTCTGGTCGCCGGATGAAATCGCGGTGATGGAAGCCGATATCGAGGCGGCCTGCCGGGCCGGGATGCAGGGCGTGGTGCTGGGGGCCAGCAGGCCGGACGGTCGGCTGGATACCGATGTGCTGGGGCTGCTGATTGCGCGGGCAAAGGGGGTGGGGCTGACGCTGCATCGCTGCTTTGATCTGGTGCCCGACTTTTCCGCCGCGTTGGAAGAGGCGGTCGAGCTGGGCTTTCATCGCATTCTGACCAGCGGCGGCGCGCGCACGGCGGCCGAAGGCGCGGACCGTCTGGCCAGCCTGATGGCGCAGGCGCGGGGGCGGATCATCGTGATGCCCGGCTCTGGCATTTCTGCCGAGACCCTTGCGCCGTTGCGCAGCCTGCCGCTGCGCGAGATTCACGCCTCTTGCTCGGCGCCGGTGATCGATTCGGGGCCGGTGGTGGATTTCGGCTTTGCCGCGCGGGTGGGGCGGCGCACCGATGGCGGGCGGCTGCGTGATCTGCGCGTGGCGCTGTCCGAGCCTGCGGCGCGATAGCGGATGGCTTGACGCAACCGTGCGAAACGCAGAGTCTTTGGTCAAAGACAAGGGTTTCGCGAGGCAGGTATGGATTTCACAGTTACATTTGACCGTCCGGCAGAGGGTCCGAAATCGGGCCCGCTGACCGTGGGCTGGTTTCTGACATCAGACAAGGGCGCGGTGATGTATGACCCGCCCGAGAGGATCATGTTTCGCCAGACCAACAAGGCCCATGCCAAAAGCGCCAGCCGCTGCCCGGCGGTGATCCAGCTGGAAAGCCGGTATTTCATGGTGAAATGCCCGTTTGACCTGCACATCGGGTTCAAACGCGATGACAAGGGCAAGGCGCAGCTGGTCAACCGGCTTGGCACCGCCAGCCCGGTGCGGGGCAACAAGCTGGGGGATTTGCTGACGCTGGTGAACGAGGCGGAGTGGCGCTATCCCGACCGGCCCACGGTGCAGCTGATGCTGCCCTACTGCTTTATCGCCGACGAGATGTGCTACATCACCCAGCTTGGCACCTTTGCGCATTACCGCAAAGACCCGCTGCCCGGCACGATCTTTGGCGGGCGGTTTCCGCTGAATGTCTGGCCGCGCCCCTTGATGTGGGCGTTTGAATGGCATGAGCCGGAAAAGGATATCATCCTGAAACGCGGCGAGCCGCTGTTTTATTGCCAGTTTGAGGGCGATGATCCCAGCCGCGCGGTGCAGGTGGTCGAGGCCGAGCGCACGCCGGAGCTTGCGGCCTATATGGAAAAGATCGGCGGGGTGGTGAATTACGTCAACCAGACCTTTGGCCTGTTCAAGGCGGCCGAGGCGATGCGCCCGGCCCGATTGCTGACGCCAAAGGCCCGCGAATGAGGTCATCGCTGGAAATCTGGGATCTGGCGCGGGGGGAGCCTCGGGTGGTGTTGCAGACCGACCGCCATATCGAAGCACCGAACTGGTCGCCCTGTGGCGGCTATCTGCTGATCAATGGCGAGGGCGGGCTGTTTCGCGTGCCGCTGGAGGCGCCCGCCTTGCAGGCGATTGATCTGGATGGGGTCGGGCGGCTGAACAACGACCACGGCATCTCGCCCGATGGCAAGCTCTGGGCGATCTCCAGCCACCATCGCAGCATCGGGTCAGAGATTTATCTGGTGGCGGCAGGCGGCGGCGTGCCGCGTCGCGTGTCGCCCGAGGCACCAAGCTGGTGGCACGGCTGGTCGCCCGATGGCGCAACGCTGGTGTATGTGGCGGCGCGAGGGGCCAACCGGGTGATTGATGTCTATACCCTGCCGGTCGCGGGCGGCACGGAAACCCGGCTGACGATGGGCGAGGGCCATTGCGACGGGCCGGATTACAGCCCGGACGGGGCCTCGATCTATTACAACTGCGACCGCGATGGCCATGCCCAGATCTGGGTCATGGCGGCGGATGGCAGCGGTCAGCGCAAGCTGTTTGCGGATGATCAGGTCAACTGGTTCCCGCATCCGTCGCCCTGCGGGCGGCATGTGATCTGGCTGGCCTATCCGCCCGGCACGCTTGGCCACCCTGCCGATCTGCCGGTGGCGATCTGCCGGATGGACCCGGATGGCAGCAACCGGCAGCGGCTGATCGAGATCAACGGCGGGCAGGGCACGATGAATGTGCCAAACTGGGCCCCGGATGGCAGCGCCTTTGCCTATGTGCGCTATGCGCTGCCGGGGTAGGGGTCAGGTGACCGGCCCTTCGGACTTCAGCGGTGGCGGGGTCGATACGGTGCCGTCATGCGCCCAGACCGCAATATGCTTTGGGTCGCCCCAGACCGAGACATGAACCTCGGGGCCAAAGCCCGGCGCGGTCAGATGTTCGGGCGTCAGGCCGACAATGCGGACCCGCAACAGCTCACCCCGTTCCACCGCGGGCGCGATCAGGGCACTGGCCTGCGGCCCCAGCACGCCGATCAGCAGTGTCACCTGACGCGGGATGAACCCAAGAAAGCGGCGGCTGAGCCGGGCAAAGACGCCGACACGGCCATCGGGCAGCGGGTGCAGCTCGGCCTCGCTGCCGATCGACAGGCCGGTGCGGGCGACATGCACCGAGATGTCATGCACGGCAGCCTTGTGAATCAGGGGTTGCAACAGATCATACATAGAGTGCCCTTTCGCGGCAGAAGCGATCCGGCTGCTCGTCCGTTCGCCTGTTCTTTTGCCCGCAAGTGTCTGCACCCCGGTGCGCTGGTGCAACCCATGGTACGGTTTAGGGGTCTGGGTTGACCCATTCCCGCCGATCCGGACCGGCACCATCGGCGGATTTGTTCCACCTGCGCCGGGTTGGGCCGTTACGCCCCGCCAATGTCATTGACGCGCGATGCCTGAGACAATCGGGCGCGGGCGGGCGCAGGAGAATCTGCGCAACCGGCCTGTTGCAATCTTGCATCAAGCGCTGTGGCATCCCATGTCTGATCCGAGGCCGGAGTTCCATGTGCCAGTGTTGGGCATGGGCGAGCGGTGCCAGCAAAAGGAGAATGACCGATGAACCTGGAAAAGTTCACGGAACGGTCGCGCGGGTTCCTTCAGGCCGCGCAAACCATTGCAATGCGGGAAAATCATCAGCGCCTGACGGCCGAGCATCTGCTGAAAGCCATCATGGATGACGATCAGGGCATGGCCGCGAACCTGATCCGCCGCGCCGGGGGTGAACCCGCGCGGGTGATCGACGCGGTGGATGCCGCGCTGAAAAAGCTGCCGCGCGTGTCGGGCGATGCGCAGCCCTTCACCGATTCGTCGCTGGTCAAGGTGCTGGACGAGGCGGAAAAGCTGGCGAAAAAGGCGGGTGACAGTTTTGTGCCGGTCGAACGCATCCTGATGGCCTTTGCCATGGTGCCGGGTGCGGCCAAGACCTGCCTGGATGCCGGGGCGGTCACGCCGCAAAAGCTCAATGCCGCGATCAATGACATTCGCAAGGGCCGCACCGCCGATACCGCGAGTGCCGAGCAGGGCTATGACGCGCTGAAGAAATATGCGCGCGATCTGACCGAAGCCGCAGCCGAGGGCAAGATTGACCCGATCATCGGGCGGGATGAGGAAATCCGCCGCACCATGCAGGTTCTGTCGCGGCGCACCAAGAACAACCCGGTGCTGATCGGCGAACCGGGCGTGGGGAAAACCGCGATTGCCGAGGGGCTGGCCCTGCGCATCATCGACGGCGACGTGCCGGAATCGTTGCGCAACAAGAAGCTGATGGCTTTGGACATGGGCGCGCTGATCGCCGGCGCGAAGTATCGCGGCGAGTTTGAAGAGCGGCTGAAAGCCGTGCTGAACGAGGTGACTTCGGCGGATGGCGAGATCATCCTGTTCATCGACGAGATGCACACGCTGGTCGGCGCGGGCAAATCCGATGGCGCGATGGACGCGGCCAACCTGATCAAACCCGCCTTGGCGCGGGGGGAATTGCACTGCGTGGGGGCCACCACGCTGGATGAATATCGCAAGTATGTGGAAAAAGACGCGGCCCTGGCCCGCCGGTTCCAGCCGGTGATGGTGAATGAGCCGACGGTTGAAGACACGATTTCTATCCTGCGCGGGATCAAGGAGAAGTATGAGCTGCACCATGGCGTGCGGATTTCCGACTCGGCGCTGGTGGCGGCGGCGACGCTGTCGCACCGCTACATCACCGACCGCTTTTTGCCCGACAAGGCGATCGACCTGGTGGACGAAGCCGCCAGCCGGTTGCGGATGGAGGTGGACAGCAAGCCCGAAGAGCTGGACCAGCTGGACCGGCAGATCCTGCAATTGCAGATCGAATCCGAGGCGTTGAAGAAAGAGGATGATGCCGCCAGCCGCGATCGTCTGGAAAAGCTGGAAAAGGAACTGGCCGATCTGAAAGAGCAGTCCGACTCGATGACCGCCAAATGGCAGGCCGAGCGCGACTCGCTGGAGGCGGCACGTGATCTGAAAGAGCACCTTGACCGCGCCCGCGCCGAGCTGGAGCAGGCCAAGCGCGAGGGCGATTTCGCCAAGGCTGGCGAGCTGCAATACGGCACCATTCCGGGGCTGGAGAAGTCGCTGGCTGAGGCAGAGGCGCGCGAGGGTGACGCCTTGGTATCAGAGGCGGTGCGGCCCGAGCAGATTGCCGAGGTGGTGGAACGCTGGACCGGCATTCCGACGACCAAGATGCTGGAAGGCGAGCGCGAAAAACTGCTGCGGATGGAAGAAGAGCTGGGCAAGCGGGTGGTCGGCCAGCAGCCGGCGCTTGTCGCCGTGGCCAATGCCGTGCGCCGGGCGCGGGCGGGGCTGAACGACGAGAACCGGCCGCTGGGGTCTTTCCTGTTCCTCGGCCCAACGGGCGTGGGGAAAACCGAGCTGACCAAGGCGGTGGCGGAGTATCTGTTTGACGATGACTCGGCCATGGTCCGCATTGATATGTCGGAGTTCATGGAGAAACACGCGGTTTCCCGGCTGATCGGCGCGCCGCCCGGCTATGTCGGCTATGACGAGGGCGGGGTGCTGACCGAGGCGGTGCGGCGCCGGCCGTATCAAGTGGTGCTGTTTGATGAGGTCGAAAAGGCGCATCCGGATGTGTTCAACGTGCTGTTGCAGGTGCTCGACGATGGGGTGCTGACCGACGGGCAGGGGCGGACGGTGGATTTCAAGCAGACGCTGATCATCCTGACCTCCAACCTTGGGGCGCGGGCCTTGTCAGAGCTGCCGGAAGGGGCGGATCAGGGGCTGGCACGGGCCGAGGTGATGGAGGCGGTGCGGCAGCACTTCCGGCCGGAGTTTCTGAACCGGCTGGACGAGCAGGTGATCTTTGACCGCCTGAACCGCGCCGATATGGCGGGGATCGTGCTGATCCAGATGAAACGGCTGGAGAAACGGCTGGCGGCGCGGAAGATCACGCTGGAGCTGGACGATGCCGCGCGGGCCTGGCTGGCGGATGAGGGCTACGACCCGGTGTTCGGGGCGCGGCCCTTGAAGCGGGTGATCCAGCGGCACCTGCAGGACCCCCTCGCTGAAATGATCCTGTCGGGCGACGTGCTCGATGGGGCGACGGTGGTGGTCGGGGCCGGGCCGGAAGGGCTGATCATCGGCGACCGCGTCTCGGCCAGCCGCCGGGCGCGTCCGGTGGAGGCTGTGGTGCACTGACCTCTGGTTGGGGACGCCCCTCTGCCCGCACCTTCCCCCTGTGTTACAGGGGGGAGGTGTTTTTGTTTTCAATGGGTTATGGGTGTGAAATTAAGGGGTTGTTAAGGTTTGGGGTGTGGGATGGTGGGTGAATCACCCACCCTACGGCGGGTGGCGGGGTGAACCCCGCCCTACAACATCCTTGCAGGTGCCGTGAGAGAAGTTTCAGATAGAAATGGGCAGATGGCCATGGCGGTGAAACCTATGTTGAGAATCGACCCCGTGCATCCGGGTGAGGTGCTGGGTGCGGAATTTCTGGCCGCGCTGGGGTTGAGCGCTGCCGAACTGGCGCGGCGCGTCGGCGTGCCCGCCAACCGGATCAGCGAAATCGTCGCCGGTCGGCGGAGCGTGACCGGCGACACCGCGCTGCGGCTGGCCGCCGCGCTGGGCACCAGTGCTGAGTTCTGGATGAACTTGCAGAAGGGCTGGGAGTTGGCGGTGGCGCGGCGGGCTTGGGGTGGGGGTGTGGAGCGGGTTTGAGCTGACAAGTACAATCTCTTGACTAAGTATGTGACATACGATCGACTTTGTCGGGTCATCGTCTCGATGAGAATATGGGGCGGATCTTCACTTTTTGTAAATGGGATTGACTTATAAATCAATGATGACCATGTTGCAGGAAAGGTTGGATGACGGCGAGCTCTTGCTCTGGGAGCCGCAACTTCCAGGGGACTCCTGTGGCAGAGTTCTTTTTCTTACGAAGGAGATCAATGATGAGTTTGACCCAGATGTCTGGACTGACCCAAACGTAGCGCTTCGATATGCAAATCTTGAAGCCGATTTTGACCGATATGTTTCGGGTTGGACTGTGCCTGTTGGGCTCGAACCCTACAGCAAAGGCGACAACGCATTCATGGCCAGAATTGATCCGATTGAGTACGGCATGTGGGCCATTCGAAGTGTTGCGCCGAAGCCAGCGCTTAGAGTTTTTGGCGCGTTTTACCAAAGGGATGTGTTTGTAGCTCTTTTGACTAGATGCCGTAAGGATTTGGGCGGGCCGGGCAGTAGAGAGTGGGCCAATGCGCGTGAGGCGGCTATCGCCAAGTGGGATTGTCTTTTCCCGTCCAGAAAGAGACTATTTGGAGACGAGTTAAATGTCTACTTTTCTGAAAAGGCGCTTACTGTCTAAGCCGGCTAAAGGTGAGAAGATCGCATTAGTCGATTTAGCTTTTGTAAGAGCGCGAAACCGAAATAAGGCGCATAGTATGCTTTTGGAGGAATTTGAAAAGTGCGAGCTGACTAAATCTGATCTCGCAAAAATGTTAAATAAGAGACCCGAGCAAATTACTAGATGGCTTGGTGGCCCCGGAAATCTAACTCTGGATACTCTTAGCGAGCTTGTATTTGCGATGCGCGGAAAGTTTGTGGGTGTGGAATTGGTTGACGAACTGGCGAAAGCTAAGTCAAATCAGAAGCGGCCAGAATGGGTTAAAAGTGCAGAATTTAAGGGCTATCGCAAGACCATTCAAGCTAGTGAGCAAAGCTCTCAATGGGTGCTGTCTGTTAGGAGTCAATCAAAGACAGTGTCTAAGATAACGTCTGATGAGGTCAAATATGACACAGCCGAATACGCAATCTAACGCTCGCAAATCAGAGCGGACTCACGATTTTAAATATTTGCCATGCGACTCAATAAACTTGGCCCTCAGCGACAATGGGATAAAAATAATACTCGGTGTTGAAGAGCTGGATTCTACAACGCTTGAACTTGTGGGTATTCATATGACTCACAAAACGGCTGCATTGTTAGTTGCAGCCATTATGCAATCGTTCGATCACTACAAAGATGCAACCGGAATTGAGATACCGATACCGACAGTTTCTGGAGAAGCGATGAAATAGACTGAGGCTTACACTTTGATGCCTCATCTTTTCATTTGGCTCCCTGAGAAACTTCCATCTCTATTTCCTTCCCCCCCTTCACTCACTCTGAAACCACCGTTCCACATAATCCATCACGTCATCCATCATCCCTCCCTTGCGCGCTTCTGGCCCTGAGAACCGCAGGGCGTAGCCGTGGGGGGTGAGTTCGCGGCGGATGGTGAGGCCTTTTTTCAGGTGCAGCAGGCGGCGGGGGCGGGTGCTGTCTGCGGTGGTTTTGGCGGTGGTGCTTTCGGTCAGGATCGGCAGGATGGCCTGCCACTGGGTGTCGAGGCTGGGGGCGCGCAGCGGGTCCAGCGCGGCGAGCAGCAGGTTTTCCCAGCCGTTGCGCACGGCGATGGCGATGCGGTCGAGCTGGCGGCTGGAGAGCTGTTCGGGCGTCTTGAGGGTGCCGCCAAGCGCCTCGATCACGTCGACATGGCTGCGCATGCGGTAGTGCGACTGGCGCGAGAGCATGGGGAAGAGGGCGGCGATGGCGGCGTCGGGGGTGGGATAGTAGAAGCCCTCGACCGCTGTCCTGACGAGGCGGGCCTTTTCCCACGGGCTGATCTGGACCCGGATCTCATTCTCGCCGACCATTTCGGCAAAGGCCTGATCATAGGTCTCCGGCTCTCGCACAAAGGCCGGCACAGTGGTGTGCCCAAGGCGCGTGACCGCGGTGAGGCGGCGGAAGCCCGAGATCAGGCCATAGACGAACGGGGGCTTCGGGGTGGATTGGGCAAAGACCTCGACCGGCTGGCGCAGGCCGCTGTCGCGGATCGAGTCTTGCAGGGTGGTGATGTCGGCTTCGGCCATCACGCGGCGGTCGCGGGGGAGGGCATTGGCGTCGATTTCGGCAATCGGGATCAGGCGGATGTCGGTGTTGGCGCGGGGGGTGGTCATGCGGCGGCTCCTGTCACTGAGGGCTGCGAGCATGACGCGGGGTGGTTACCGCAGGGTTCGGGGGGCGCGCGGTGCGCGCCCCCCGGAGTACTGATTACAGAGGGCCGATTACATCGGTGGCATGATGACGGTGTCGATCACGTGGATCACACCGTTGGAGGCCTCGATGTCAGCGGTGGTGATGGTGGCGCCGTTGACCTTGGCGCCGCCGTCGAGCGTGATGGTGACATCGGCGCCGTTGACGGTGGCGGCGGTCTGGCCTTCGGTCAGGTCGGTGGACATCACTTTGCCCGGCACGACGTGATAGGTCAGGATCGCGGTCAGCTGATCCTTGTTTTCGGGCAGCAGCAGGGTGTCGACGGTGCCTGCGGGCAGGGCGGCAAACGCCTCATCCGTGGGGGCGAAGACGGTGAAGGGGCCTTCGCCTTTCAGCGTCTCGACCAGACCGGCTGCGGTGAGGGCGGCGGCGAGGGTGGTGAAGGTGCCGGCCTCGACTGCGGTGTCAACGATATCCTTGCTGTGGTTGTCAGCAAAGGCTGGGGCTGCAAAGGCAAGGGCAGTTGTCATGGCAAGAAAGGTTCTGCGGATCATAGGTCACTCCCGTTTGATCATCGCCTGGATTGGCCTGCCGTATATGGCGCGGCAAAGCGTGCGGATCAGGGCAACATTCCGGTGAGCGTGGCTTGCCTGCCGGGGGGCGGGCGCTAAGCCGGGGCGCGCGGCGGTTTCCAGTCAAAAACCTGTGACGCGGGGTGATCGGGCGTGAGCGCGATGTTACAGGGCCATGCCGCAGCTGTGAGCAGGTTTGCTTTGATTTCTGCGCGCGGCTGGTCATTCTGGCGCAAAAGCCAAGGGGGATTATGGTCATGGTGCGTGGGTTGAGCTGGTCGGATGTGACGCCAAAGCCGCAATGGCTCAACCGGCGGCAGCTGATGGCGGGGGGGGCGGCGCTGCTGGCGACCCCGGCGCTGGCAAAGATCGAGGCGGCGAAAAGCCGGTTCTCCACCGATGCCGCGCCGAACACGCTGTCGGAGATCACCACCTATAACAACTTCTATGAGTTTGGGTGGGACAAGGGCGACCCGGCCCGCAATGCCCGCCTGCTGACGACCGACCCCTGGGCGGTGGAGATCGGCGGCATGGTCGACCGTCCCGGCAGTTATGGGCTGGACGACATTCTGAAGGATGCGCCGCTGGAGGAGCGGATCTATCGCTTCCGCTGCGTCGAGGCCTGGTCGATGGTGATCCCGTGGATCGGGTTTGAACTGGCGCATCTGCTGACCAAGGCCGGGGTGCAGCCCGGTGCGAAATATGTGGCGTTCGAGACACTGGTGCGCCCCGAAGAGATGCCGGGGCAAACGACCCGCAGCCTGGACTGGCCGTACCGCGAAGGCTTGCGGCTGGATGAGGCGATGCATCCGCTGACGATTCTGGCGACCGGCCTTTATGGTGAGGCGATGCCGAACCAGAACGGCGCGCCGATCCGGCTGGTGGTGCCGTGGAAGTATGGCTTCAAGTCGATCAAGTCGATTGTCAGCATCCGCCTGACCGATACGCAGCCCGAAACCACATGGAACATGCAGAACGCCCGTGAATACGGGTTCTATAGCAATGTGAACCCCGAGATGAGCCATCCGCGCTGGTCTCAGGCCAGTGAGCGGCGGGTCGGGGCCGGTCTCTTTGCCGGGCGCGAGGATACGCTGATGTTCAACGGCTATGGCGATGAGGTGGCCGGGCTTTATGCCGGGATGGACCTGAGCAAAGACTTCTGATGGCGCTGACCTGATGGCTGCTGCTGTGACCGACCGTATCAATGCCCTTGCCCGCCGTGTCCCGACCGGGGTGGTCTGGGCCGGGGCCACGATCCCCTTGGTCTGGCTGGTCTGGGCCGCGGCGACCAACCAGCTGGGCGCGGACCCGGTGAAGGCGATCGAGCTGAAGCTGGGGCTGTGGGGGCTGCAGTTTCTGCTGGCCTCGCTGTGCATTTCGCCCCTGCGGCGGCTGGGGCTGAACCTGCTGCGGTTCCGCCGGGCGCTGGGGGTGATGGCGTTCTTCTATATTGCGCTGCACTTTCTGGCCTGGGTCGTGCTGGACATGGGCCTGCGCTGGGACGAGATCCTGCGCGATCTGTACAAGCGGCCCTATATCATCCTGGGGATGGTGGGGCTGCTGGCGATGCTGCCGCTGGCCGTGACCTCGACCAATGCGGCGATCCGGCGGCTTGGGGCGGCCAGATGGCGGCGGCTGCACCGGCTGGCCTATGTGGCGGCTGGGGCGGGTGCGGCGCATTTCGTGATTCTGGTGAAGGGCTGGCCGGCCGAGCCCTTGCTCTATGCGGGGGCCGTCGCTGCGGTCTTGCTCTTGCGGCTGCGACTGCCCCGGCCGCTGCGGGCCTGAGTCTGTGGATAACTGATCCTGCAGGCAAACGGGCGATGCTGCGGGCGCAAGAATGTTGCCGCAGCGCAGGATGACTTGTGTCCAAAATTACTCCAACCCCTAGATTTTGAGTGTTTTTTGGGCTTTGTGAAAAAAATGCGACTGTCTGCGATTTTTGCTCTTGCGGGCGCCGCGTGCTCTCCGTAAATACCGCCTCACCGAAGCGAAACAGCGACGGTGACGGACGGAAGCGAAGACGACGGGATGCGGAAACGCGGATCGGAAGGCGGAGCGGAAGGTCGGAAAATCAGAAGATGCGGCGGTTCGGGAAACGCTAAGAGATTAGCGCCTCGATTTTGTTTTGTCTTCATGCTCTTTGAAAATTGAATGTGATGAAGGGATATGTGGGCGGTTTGGGCGCATCGGCGTCTAACACGTAGCATATCTGCCCGGC